>PDPE01000013.1 GCA_002747395.1 Pseudomonadota bacterium | reverse complement strand
TCTGCGCTGATGGTAGTGTGGGGCCTCCCCATGCGAGAGTAAGTCGTCGTCAGGCTTCTATTCAAAAACCCGCACAGACTTGTCCGTGCGGGTTTTTTTGGGCGCAGTTTTGTGTATCAGGCCATCTTTCACTACTTCAATACCCCTTTCACCACTTCAATAAAAGCAGCCTCTATCAGCAACTATGCGCTACCTGACGAAAATATTGACAGTTCTGTGAACAAATGCCGTGTATTCGTATCCCAATCCTGTTTTAATGCTGAGAGGGCATTGTGTAGTATAAGAATTGTTGATGTAATGAGATAATAAAAACGGACTTGATAACAACAAATCAGGAACAGGGTTATTCCTGATCGGTTCTTGAGAATAACGACTCCAAAGAAAAAAGAAAAAAGAAACAAGACGCCTATGAGAAATGTGGAAAGTAACTTCAGACAATCTATTCCCGGGGTTGGTTCCCTGGCATTGGGCCTGGTATTCGTGTCTTCCAATGCGTTGGCCGAGCTTACGCCCCTGGCAGACGAAGAAATGAGTGAGATGACTGGTCAGGCCATGATCGCATTCGACGCCGTTGAGGTGGCTGGCGGAAATACATATACCAGGGCTACTGTGGGTCTCACCAGTGAATTTCAGATCAATACGGATTCGGTTGTTCTTGGTGAGTATGCTCTGGCGGGAGCGACGCCTTCTTCTGATGTTGATATTTCCCGGTTGTCTTTTGGCCATATTTCAACGGATGCGAGCAAAGTTCAACTTGATGGTAACACTTATGCACTCGATGACATCGTCCCTTTCGAGACTATCGATCCTTATTTTGAAATTTCCCAGGACTCCACGGGTGAACTGACAGGGTTTAGAGTGGGCTTTGGTCGGGCGAGAGGCACCATGTCCGGGAACATCGGGAGTTTGTCCGGTAATATTGGTTTAAAGCTGGACGATGGCGGTGTGATTAGTGATGCTCAGCTGTTAACGAGCGCAGGTGTGGCCAATTCCCAAAGAGCTACCCATATCGGTCTTGAGTCTGCGACAACGGATTGCGCCACCTTGAATAAATGTGCACCTTTGACCAACATAAAAACGTTGGACGTGGGTACTGATAACGGGAATGGAACTGTCGGTTATACGCGCGACCTGTTTTTTTCATTCCAGAACCAGGCAACTGACTGGCAGGTCAATGACGGTACCGGCACCGGCACCGTGACCGCAAACCCGGGTGTGTATCTGAATATTCCTACCTCTATGACCCTCGATATGACTCAGTTAACATCCGGCGTAAACAGAGTCAGAACCGAGTACATTGATAGAGGAGTCGGCGTCTTCTAGGCACTCGGCCACACTTTTCTTTTCAGGAAGTTCAACGTCAATGAATGACTCTATCTTTTGGCATGACTACGAAACATTCGGTGCCAACCCCAAGGTTGACAGGCCCGCTCAATTCGCCGGTGTTCGTACTGATTTTGACCTCAACATCGTCAGTGAACCGGTTACTATTTATTGTCAGCCATCAGATGATTATCTTCCCAACCCCGAGGCCTGCCTGATTACAGGTATCACGCCACAATTCGCGGCGCGAAACGGGGTCTCGGAATTCGAGTTTATCAGCACAATAAACGAAATTTTCAGTCAGCCGGGCACTTGCGTGGCGGGTTATAACAGCATCCGGTTTGACGACGAGGTTACCCGATACGCCCTTTATCGAAATCTTTTTGATCCTTATGCTCGGGAATGGCAAAACGGGAATTCACGCTGGGATGTGATTGATCTGGTCAGACTGGTTTATGTGCTTCAGCCGGAAGCAATAATCTGGCCTCGAAAAGAGGACGGAGCCCCGAGTTTTCGATTGGAAGAGTTGACTGCCGAGAATGGTATCGGGCACACACAGGCCCATGATGCCATGTCAGATGTGTATGCCACGATCGAACTTGCCCGTCTGATAAAACAGCGGTGCCCTGAGCTTTATGACTTTGTCTTCCAGCACAGACTCAAAAGAAAAGTACAGCAGTTGCTACACGACAATGCAAACAAGCCCTTGTTACACGTTTCTTCCCGATATCCGGCGTCCGTCGGGTCTTGTGCTGTAGTCTATCCATTGGCCAGACATCCGGTAAATAATAATGGAGTGGTCGTTTTTGATTTGAGGCAAAGCCCGGAACTGCTGTATACCAAAACGGTAGAAGAAATCAGGCTCGCTGTTTTTACAGCCCGGGAAGATTTGCCAGAAGGTGTCGAACGTATCGGGTTAAAAACAGTCCATATTAACAAGTGTCCGGTGTTAGCGCCGACCTCCATGATGGCAAAACTGTCTTCTGACCACTTGTCAGCACTGAACCTCAATGGCAGTGTGTTACGAGAGCATATTCACACTTTGAGGTCTAATCCCTCGCTTGAGGAAAAAATTCAGGAAGTATTTAATGACCCGGCACTGGCTGACCGGTTTAAGGAGTCTGATCCCGAGTTTATGCTTTATTCTGGTGGTTTTTTTGATGATCACGATAAAAGAATGATGTCGCAGGTGAGAGCGTTGCTGGTGAATGGTAACAGCCCGGTCGGAATCAACTTCCATGATTCCAGGTTGGCAGAGTTGGTGTTCAGGCTCAAGGCCAGAAACTTCCCCGATCTGCTTGAAGAGGACGAGTATGAACGCTGGGAGCGACATAAAAGAAATCGGCTTTTTTCTGGCACTGGCACACAAGACGGCCTGTTGGGCTTTGATGCGTTTTTTTCCACGCTTGAAGGCCTGGCAGTCCAGTCGCAAATGAAGGAAAATGACAGGCATATACTTGAAGAGCTGAAATACTATGCCGAATCGATTTTTCCTTATTAATCTGCTTTTATTCGGGTAAGGATGCAAGGCCCGGATCATTTGTCCGAGCCGGATTCAGCCTGAAAAATGGTTTAGAAAAACGTTTTGTTTTTTATAAACCGTGCTTTATCTGTTATGACCTCAAAACCCTCAAACTGATCCTGACCACTTATGGTTTCTGCAACCTGTTTGTTTTTCCCCGTGCTGATAACCAGCAGGTTTCTGCCTGGATGCTCAAGTACTTCTTCAATGAATTGCATGAATGATTCCTTGCTCGTTCTTTGAATGGCTTCAGCAAGGAGTTCCCGGCTATTAAAATCTTTGATAGAACGGTCGATTTCTGTCCAGTAACGATTGCTTCGTTGCGTTAATCTTGTGTCTTTTTGCAGCAGGTTGCTTATGATTGCCTGTTTGTTTTGTTCAAATTTCGATTCGTCCATAGCGGCAACAAGCGAGATAAATCGAGCAAGAAAGTTTCTTGTTTCCTGATGGATCAGCTGTGGAGACGCTTTTGGCGATTGCACGACAAAGCCTGTGCCCGGAACCTCAAACATGGAGAATGGCATTGCAAACACCACATAACCCAGCTGTTTTTCGGTTCGCATTTCCCGGTAGTACCGGGTTGCGGCAATCTGCGATGCAATGGCAAACTTTGCCTTCTCATCCCAACTGGTATCACGCCCCTGAACAAGAAGTACATAGCTGGTGTCCGGATGATCAATCTCCATGTGTTTTATCGCTCGTTCGTTGTCGCCTAATTGGCTGACCTTTCCGGAGGGAACGATGACATGTCTGGCCTGGTTATAAATATAGGCTTTCACCAGCTGATTGAGGTTCAGTGCGTTTGCCCTTCCTGTGTTACCGTGGTTCAGGGTGACAATTTCTGTTTCATCGAACAACTCGGAAGCGAACTGTTGGAGATTTCGTTTATTGACCTTGTCTATCACATCCAGCTTTTGCCGGTCACTCCATAGTGGTGAAGTAAGGAGCAATCTTGCCTCTGTGATTGTTTGCTCGTAAGGTTTTCCTTTGTCTGAATTTTCAAGGGAGCGCTTCAGTTTTTCTGCATAGATGGTCAAGCGTTCTTGTCTGACAGTCAGGTTTGTCAATGTGCCCAGTATTTTATTCAGCAAAACAAATTGTTTCTGCGGGTAACCTTCAATACGAATTGTAATGCCTCTTACATGGCCATAGACTTGAAAATTCAAACCGGCGAGGTAAGCCGGGTAACTGAATTCGGTGAGCTCATCTTTCAATAGCTCTACCAGGAGAGATGTTTTGACAGAATTCAGTGGTGTGTTGTTAGCGATTGGTGATCTCAGGTTTACATAGTAGATGCTTTTTGGGGTGTTGAAATCGGTATCAGAGCTGAACCAGGACTCGAACCCTTTCTGTTTTTCCAGTAATTTTGGAACTGACATACTCTTGTTATCAGTCATGCTGATATCCCAAGGGATGAATGCGTTCTCTTCCGGCAGTTTGAACAGAGCATACGATTCCTTTTTCGGAGTAAAAATCTCTGGAGGTAAAGAGGATAAGCTATATTCAGTATCGTATCTTTCTGTTTTACTTTCCGTTTTGAGTCCCTTCGCACTTAATGTAACAAAAGCATTTTCAGGGGTGAGGTGTGCCAGGACATCGTCATAAAGATCCGGGCTGTATTGCTCCATCAGGTAGCTTCCTCTGATCACCTCACTAATCGGCTTTTGATGCATTTCATTGGCTATCCGGCTTGCAAAATGGAACGGTGTCGACCTTTCCTGGAACTTGAAGGCCAGGTCGAGCATTTGTTTTTGCTCTTCAAAGTAGAATTTTTTCTTGCCAGCGGTTCGAATCAGGTCTATCCAGGTCATCGTCAGTTCAATGCAATGACGCCAGTGTTTCAGTCCTTTCGGGGTGAGCTGGTAGTTGATTGAAAACAACGCTTCATTGCCTGTATCCATGCTCGTTCCCGAGCTCAGAGAGTTGGCATAGCCTTTTTCTTTCAGCACTGACAACAAACTGCCAGCGCCCTCATGCCCGATCAGGTTGGAAATGTAGTAGTCCGGCTTGTTTCGAAAATATTCCATCTGGCTGGGGAGCGAGAAAGATAACTGCATGGACATCTTGTCCATATTGGGAGTTATTTGCAGAAGCTGTGGCAGTGTATTCTGTCTGAAAAGAGGTTGCGGGTGGGATTTCATTGGCAGGTGCCGGTTTTTTACATCGCCAAACCTGCTGGTAACCCATTGTTTCAGTGTATTGATATCCTCTTTTCCGTAAACTGCCAATGTCATCAGATTGGCTGAGTAATTGGATTCGTAGAACTTGACAAGATCCTCGCGTAACCGGGCATTATCATCGCTCGAAAGGGTATTGGCGTCACCCACGGTAAACCGGCTGTAGGCGTGTTCGGGGTTGATTGCGGCCCGGAACGCCGCGTGGTTCCGGCGGTAGTCATCCTTGATTTTCGCGGTAAATTCCGAGTGTACGGCGTTTCGTTCACGATTCACGTAGGTTTCATTGAATAAAGGAGAAACAAATTGTTGTGAAAACCGATCCAGACCCTGTTCAAAAAACCTGGCGTCAATATCGAAAAAATAGTTTGTGTGCTGAAACGAGGTGTATGCGTTGTGATTGCCGCCGTGTCGGGCAATATATTCCTGGTATTCCCCGGCCTCCGGGTATTTTTCTGTTCCCAGGAAAAGCATGTGTTCGAGAAAGTGTGCAAAGCCAAGCCGGTTATCGGGGTCGTTTCCACTTCCTGCAGCTATGTCCAAAGCTGCTGCGGATTTGTCTGTATCAGGGTCGGAAATGATCACGACTTTCATTTGGTTTGGCAGTTCGAAAGCCTCATAGGTTCGCTTGTCGTTTGGACTCTTGTGAACGGAAAAAGAATGTGATGAAGAGGTAGCAGCAGAACCAAAAAACAGGGTGCCTAAAACAATGCACAGGGAGAAAACAGGCCTTTTTGCGAAAAATATCATATGATGTGTCCGGGTAATTGGTTCAGTATGAGGTAGACAGAGGTCGCACAGCGTTTAACAAGTATAAGCGTTTGCCTGGAATGGTTGAATCGTTCATTGTTGTTGATATGGGTCATAAAATTATCACAATGCCATTGGTATAAAGAAATTAAAGATTCTTAAGTTTTTTGGGCTGGTTACCAGCAGGTTGTGAGTGGTTACCGGCCGATATTATGAGCAGGATGAGCAGGTTTATTGTTGAGGCTTTGGTATCGAGGCCTTACCATAGTGTAGTGACTCTGTTAGTGGAGTTTTTTAAATCGTTATATCCAAAAAACCAGATTAAGGAGAATAATTGATGAGCAACCATTTAGCATTGGTAACAGGTGGTACGGGTGGCATAGGATCAGCAATTTGTCAGAAGCTGGCAAGTGATGGCTACAAGGTAATTGCCACCTATAGCTCACCGGGTAAAAAGGACGTGGCAGAAGCGTGGCAAGCCGCAGAGAAAGAAAAAGGCTATGACATAGAAGTGGTCTGCATGAATGTGGGCGACTATGAATCCTGTGAAGCTGCCGCAGCCGAAATTAAAGAAAAGTTTGGTACCGTTGACGTGGTCGTTAACAACGCAGGCATTACCCGGGATGCCGTGATGAAGAAAATGGGGGTTGATAAGTGGGATGCAGTTATGTCCACCAATATGAACAGCATCTTCTATGTCACCAAACAGTTTCTTGATGGAATGCTTGAAAAGCAGTACGGTCGTATTATCAACATTTCGTCTATCAACGGACAAAAAGGCCAGTTTGGCCAGGTTAACTATTCTGCAGCCAAGGCAGGTGTGCACGGTTTTACCAAAGCACTGGCCCAGGAGGTAGCCCGTAAGGGTATTACCGTAAATACGGTTTCTCCCGGTTATGTGGGGACTCCAATGGTAATGAAAATTGAAGAGTCCATTCGTAATCAGATTATTGCACAGATTCCCGTTGGTCGATTGGCAGAGCCCGCCGAGATTGCCGATGCTGTTGCATTTCTGGCTGGTGAGGGTGCCGGTTTTATCACAGGCTCCAATTTGGCCATCAATGGTGGCCAGCATATGTACTAGGCTTTCGGGCGAGAGTCGGCTTCTTCGGCTCTCCCTGTTTTACCTGCAGGTTCTTGTTGTTTCCTGCAGGTGAGTCTTCGCTTGTTCAGTATTGATTCTGTCAAATGTGAATCGTTATCAGAAACTGCTTTATAGCTGTGGGCTATGTGAGGTATTGACAGAATCTATCGGTTTTTTGCTATTCAATTGCCTGTTTCGGCGCTATGATTGTTCATCCAGATTGGATGAACTGCATCGTTGGTTTGTTCCAGCCTCTTGATCACCCGGGTTGACTGGCCTTCCTGTTTGACCTGAGCGTGCTGATTTTAAAAAAACATTGGAGAAATTAAAGAATGAGTGTACTTGTTGGAAAGCCTGCACCGGATTTTACCGTTCCTGCCGTTTTGGCTGATGGACAGATTGTGGATGAATATACGTTGTCCGCAGCAATCAAGGGTAAATACGGTCTTGTCTTTTTCTATCCTCTGGATTTTACTTTTGTATGCCCATCCGAGCTGATTGCCCTGGATCACCGAATTGAAGCCTTTAAAGAAAGAAATGTGGAAGTGGTCGGGGTATCGATTGATTCTCATTTCACCCATAATGCCTGGAGAAACACGCCTGTTGGCCAGGGTGGCATCGGGCCGGTCAACTATACGTTGGCTGCTGACCTCAATCACGACATTTGCAAGGCCTATGATGTTGAGTCTGAAGGTGGCGTGGCATTCCGTGGTGCTTTCCTTATTGATATGGAAGGTAATGTTCGCTCACAAATCGTCAATGACTTGCCACTTGGTCGTAACATGGATGAGCTGATTCGTCTGGTTGATGCGTTACAGTTCCATGAAGAGCACGGCGAAGTGTGTCCGGCTGGCTGGAAAAAAGGTGATAAGGGTATGGATGCTTCACCAGATGGCGTTGCATCTTACCTGGCTGAAGAAGCGGAAGGCCTGTAATCGAGGCTTTTCGCCAATCAATGCTCCCTGGCCTGAATTGGTAACATAAACCTCCGTGGTACGGAACTGTATGCCCGGTAGTGTGAGCAGGTGGCTGAAGTAATTCAGCCTTCTGCTTGATGTATGATCGGCCTTGATTGTAAAACCGCTCTTACCGAGAGCGGTCTTGCTTTTAAAAACATTCTTGCAACCCCCCCATCGCTCGCCATTTGTTGACGATAGTGCAAAAGAGTTCAGCGGTTTTTTGTGCATCGTAAAGTGCGTTGTGAGCTTCTTTGTTGTCAAATTCAATGCCGGCTTCTGAACAGGCCCTGGCCAGGACGGTCTGGCCGTACGCCAGGCCCGCCAGTGTTGCGGTATCGAAGGTTGAAAAAGGATGGAACGGGTTGCGTTTTATTTTGTTGCGCTCTGCAGCGGCATTGATGAAACCGTGATCAAAAAATGAATTGTGGCCAACCAGTATGGCGCGAGAGCAGTCCATGTCCTTGACCGCCTTGCGCACGGGTTTGAACATTTCTTGTAGCGCCTCGGTTTCGGTTTGTGCCATACGAAGCGGGTTATATGGGTCTATGCCGGTAAAGTCCAGGGCAGACTGTTCAATATTTGCTCCTTCAAAAGGCTTGATATGGCAATATATTTCCTCTCCCGGATAGATTTTGCCAGATTCATCCATGTGGATGATAATAGCTGCCAATTCAAGCAAGGCATCTGTTCTGCAGTTAAACCCTGCTGTTTCGACATCGACCACAATAGGCAAAAAACCGCGAAAACGATGAGACATCGGGTGTTTTGAGTCCAAATCCATATCTATGTGACTCATAATTTAACTTGCCATTGGAGTGTTTCACCTGCCTTGACCGGGATAACCCTGTCAGCTCCCAGAGAGAAGTCGTTCGGAACTACCCAGGGTTCTTTCACCAGCGTAATTTTGTCCCGGTTTCTCGGCATGCCATAAAAATCAGGGCCATAGTGGCTGGCGAATGCTTCGAGTTTGTCTAACGCGCCCAGAGAATCGAATACTTCAGCGTAGAGCTCGATGGCGGAGTATGCTGAAAAGCAGCCCGCACAACCGCAGACACTTTCTTTTTTCCCCACCACATGAGGGGCGGAATCTGTGCCCAGAAAGAATTTTGGATTGCCACTGGTTGCGGCTTCCTGCAGTGCCTGCTGGTGTGTGTTTCGTTTCAATATCGGGAGGCAGTAGAAATGGGGACGAATACCGCCAACCAGCATATGGTTTCTGTTAAACAGTAAATGATGAGGGGTAATTGTAGCGGCCAGGTTTTGTCCCGAGCTTTGAACAAACTCTACTGCCTCTTTGGTGGTAATATGTTCCAGCACTACTTTCAGATCAGGAATCTGGCTGACAATTTTACTCAGGGTTCCGGCGATAAACTGTTTTTCCCTGTCAAAAATATCCACTTCATTGGTTGTCACCTCACCATGAACAAGAAGCAGCAGGCCCTTTTCAGCCATTCTCTCAAGAATCGGGAATACTTTCTCTATGTTGGTTACGCCCGAGTCTGAATTGGTGGTCGCACCTGCGGGGTAGAGTTTGCAGGCGACAATTTTTTCGTCATTTGCAGCGAGGTCAATTTCTTCCGGGGTGGTATTGTCGGTCAAATAGAGTGTCATAAGCGGAGCAAATCGACTTGTATCAGGACGGCATTGAACAATGCGATGATAATAGACCAGCGCATCCGCCGCCGAGGCCACCGGTGGAGTAAGGTTTGGCATCACTACGGCTCTGCCGAAATAGCGTGCACTGGCGGCGACAGTATCTTTCAGCGCCGGGCCGTCTCTAAGGTGCAAGTGCCAGTCGTCTGGTCGGTCAATAACCAATGTAGACATAGGGTAGCTCCTGATTTGTCGGGTTCATTCAGCAATTCAAAGGGTATTATTCAATGAAATTCAAAAGGTATTGTTAAATGAAAGGTGGTAAAGAGAGCAATTGTATCATTTACCCGGAACAAATGTGATGTCGCATCTCAAAACCGGCAACATAATTCCCGGCATGATTTATGCTCGCGTTACTGTTGCAAGGTGTTTTTGTTGCTCAACGTAAATCTTTTGGTTAGTTATAGCGCTTGTCATGTCGATTCAATACGGAAATGTCCAAATGGTAACCCGGTCTGTCTGCTGCAGGTTTTTACTGCTTGTTTGGTTGATCTTGCCATCAATGGTATCCCGGGCCGGCATACTCACCTATGCTGCCGGTATCGAGGACAGCCAATGGTATCACTCTGCCTCCATATTTGAATGCAGCCTTACCCACACCATTCCCAGGTTTGGCAAAGGGGTTTTTTATCACGAAGCGGGAGAAACGCTAAAATTTTATCTGGAAACAACCAAAAGCCCGATGCAGGCGGGGAAAGCTGCGTTGGTATTGGAAGCACCGGACTGGTCGCCTGGTCGCCAGGTGCGGGATCTGGGCTTTGTCAAGGTTGTCAAATCTGCACGGCCTGTCACGGTAGGCCAGCGCGAATCCAGTAACATGATGGCCGGCCTGCTGGATGGTTTGATGCCAACACTGACCAGAAAGGCGTGGTATTCGGAAGATCGTATTCGAGTTCGGATTAACCCGGTTAACTTTTCGCAGTTTTATAATGACTATCTGGCCTGCGTTGGTACATTGCTACCGGTCAACTTCAGGCAGGTAGAGCGAACCTCGCTGTTGTTCAAGTCTGACAAGTTTGCATTGACCAGCCGCCATAAAAAGGCGCTGGACAAAGTTATCCTCTATGTCAACGCGGATAAAACCGTATCGACTGTTTTTGTCGACGGTCATGCGGATGCCAGTGGTCGTCGTATTGCGAACAGACGACTGTCCAGAAGTCGGGCGGAGGCAGTGACAGCCTACCTGGTCGAGCACGGCATTTCTCCAGATTTGATCACCACCCGCTATCATGGTGAGCGCTATCCGGCGGCGAGCAATAAAACCAAATCTGATCGGGCACGCAATCGGCGTGCAACTGTTCGCTTGCAAAGAGGTATGCGGAATTCATTGCCGGAGAGCGAAAACCCGGACTGACAAGCATCAAATCACGCACGAAACCCTCTCGTTGGGTGACTTTCCGGTAGAATGTGTCGAAAGTTGCGGTCTAAAACTGTAAAAACAGCGCAAAAAGTCTTAAAGTACCGCCACATTCAGGAACAGTAGTTGTCTATTAACATGGTTTAGCGTCACAAGGGTTGTGTAAGAGATGGAATCGAACATTAAAAAAGTGGTTTTAGCGTATTCTGGTGGTCTGGATACTTCTATTATTTTACGTTGGCTGGAAGATGAATATGGTTGTGAAATAGTTACCTTTACTGCTGATATCGGTCAAGGTGAAGAGCTGGAACCGGCGCGTGCCAAGGCAGAAGCCATGGGCGTGAAGGAAATCTATATCGAAGACCTGAAGGAAGAATTTGTTCGGGACTATGTGTTTCCCATGTTTCGGGCGAATGCGATCTATGAAGGTGAATATCTGTTGGGCACTTCCATTGCCCGGCCATTGATTGCCAAACGTCTGGTAGAAATCGCAACCGAAACGGGAGCTGATGCCATTTCTCATGGTGCAACAGGTAAGGGTAATGATCAGGTTCGCTTTGAATTGGGTGCCTATGCACTGAAACCCGGAGTCAAGATCATTGCTCCGTGGAGAGAATGGGATTTGCTGTCTCGGGAAAAATTGATGGCCTATGCGAAGGAGCATGATATTCCGGTTGATTTTGCCAAAGCCGGCAAAAAGTCGCCTTACTCCATGGATGCGAACCTGCTGCACATTTCATACGAGGGCGACATTCTGGAAGATCCCTGGGTGGAAGCTGAAGAGGATATGTGGCGTTGGAGTGTCAGCCCCGAAAAAGCGCCGGATAATCCAACCTATATTGAACTGACCTATAAAGCGGGTGATATTGTTGCGATTGACGGGGAAGCAATGAAGCCTCACGCGGTTTTGGCGTATTTGAACAGGGTGGGCGGAGATAATGGTATCGGGCGTCTTGACCTGGTTGAAAATCGTTTTGTCGGCATGAAGTCTCGTGGCTGTTATGAGACACCTGGCGGCACCATCATGCTGAAAGCCCACCGGGCGATAGAGTCTATTACGCTGGATCGGGAAGCCGCTCATCTGAAGGACAGCTTGATGCCAAGGTATGCAGAGCTTGTTTATAACGGATACTGGTGGAGCCCGGAACGCACCATGCTGCAAACCATGATAGATGAGTCTCAACGGGTGGTAAATGGCGTTGTGCGGTTGAAACTGTACAAGGGTAACGTGATTGTAGCGGGCAGAAAGTCAGATGATTCTTTATTTGATGAAGATATAGCAACCTTTGAAGATGATGCGGGCGCCTATGATCAGAAAGATGCAGAAGGCTTTATCAAACTGAACGCACTCAGATTGAGAATCGCAGCCCGGAAGGGGCGTGTATAGGCTTGAATACAAGAGCGAAGCCGGAATAAAAACTGAAATCGGGCTATTGCCCGATTTTTTTTATGGTTATTTGCCGGGTTTGCAGAAAAAAATGGTATAAATGTGCTTTACTTCGGACTGGAACAGTTCAATCGAAATTCTATAAATAACAAATAGCAAATAGCAAATAACAACAAGAGGTATTGACTCGATGAGTGTAACGCGAAGAAAGTTTATTCAGGCGATAGCGGTTGCCGCTGGTGCTGCAACATTGCCAGTATTATCCGGCTGCAATGACTACGATGAAAAATATGCAGCAAAGCCCCCGAAACGGGATTCTGCCTTTTTTCCTCAGTCCGTGATGTCCGGCGACCCCCGCTCCGATAGCGTTATTCTGTGGACAAGGGTAGAGGATGAGGCAGCCAGTGGTGATGTCAGTGTTACCTTGCAGGTTTCAACCAAAGAGAACTTCTCTGCAGTCATTGTGGAAACATCGCTTGACGCTCTTGCAATCAATGATCATTGCCTGAAAGTACGGGTAACTTCACTGTCTCCCTACACGACCTATTATTATCGTTTCATATACAACAACGAGATGTCGCCCACAGGCAGAACCAAAACGGCTGCCGCCGCTGATGATGATCGAAAAGTCAAATACGCGTTTGTTAGCTGCCAGGACTATATCGGACGTTATTACAATGCCTATTTGCGTTTGCTGGAAGAGGATATGTCCGATGTCGATTTTGTCGTTCATCTGGGTGATTATATTTATGAAACTGCCGGGGATCCGAGTTTCCAGGATGCGAGTGATGAAAGGGCGATCGTATTTGAAGATGTGGATGGTGCGGTTCCGGTTCGCTCCCCGGATGGAAGTGTTTTCTATGGAGCACAAAGTGTTGACAATTATCGGCAACTATATAAAACCTATCGCTCGGATCCGGTGCTAAGGAAAGTTCACGAGAAATTTCCTTTGGTTGCGATTTGGGATGACCATGAATTTTCGGACGATAGCTGGCAGAACAACGCCACCTACCACGGGGTGACGACGGGTGAGGGAAGCCTGATACGAAAAACCAATTCCGAGCAGGTGTATTTCGAGTATATGCCGATTGATCAGGACTCGGTAGCGGGAAGTACCCTTGGTACTGAAGGCAGGATAGATGTTGATACCGGCAAGCTGTCTCAAGGAAATGTCGCAGAAAATGGTGTGGGCAGTCTGTCTCAGGGGGTGCCTATTTATCGGAATTTGCGGTTTGGCAAAAATCTTGAGTTATTTTTAACTGACTTCCGTACTCATCGCCCTGATCATTTAATTCCTGAAGACGCTTTCCCCGGTTCGGTGATCGCCCCTGTTGGCCCGGCAGCGAATCCTGCCCTGAGTCATTTCAGTGTCGATGATTTAACCCCCGTTGCCCGGGGTGCCCTGACTCAGATTTTAACGGGTATGTACATCCGGTTTTATGAGACTCTGGGGCAATCCGTTGAAGATACGTCCGTGAACGCAGCATCAAAAGCTGCAGAATTGTCAGGCGGGACACTTTCAACCGGTTATATTTTTGCTGTTATCGATGGAGCCGTTGCTGCCGGTCAGTTGGATGAGCAGACCGGAGGAGCCATCAAGGCCGATATTACCGCCAATCTGCAGCCCACTGATGCATTGTCTTATTACTCTCTTGGAAAGACGGCCTTGTATGGTGATTTGGGAAGTCGCTACTTCGTTGTAAAAAGTGCCTACGATGCCTTAACCAATTCCATCGTTCCCGGCTCGGCGCAAAATGCATTTGGAGAAGACCAGTTCGCCTGGTTGCAGAGCGGTCTGTCCGGTTCGGACGCAACCTGGCGAGTATTGGGCTCCTCGGTTTCTCTGACTCCCATGGTGCTTGGTCTGGACAGTGTTTTGCCTGACTCGGTCAAGTCAAGGTTGCCTGCCAGTTTGCAGAACGATTTTTATCTGAATGTCGATCAGTGGGACGGGTTTCAAAAGTTCAGGGACGGTGAGCTTCTGTCTGCGCTGAGGGCGACCGACCGGTCTGAAAACGGGGTGCTTGCTATAGCAGGAGATATTCATTCGACCTGGGTCTCTGATCATGCAGATGGCAGGATGTGCTTTACCACTTCTTCTGTCTCCTCTGCCACATTTCATGAGTTGCTGGAAACCCAGGCCGCGGGACTGGTCAAAGCGGTGGCTGCTGCGGATCCGGCCCTGGGTGCGGAAGACTTGCAGGGGAACGTCGATTCCCTGTTGAGCATGGCTGATCACATAATGCAGGAAAGTGATGCAAGAGTGAAGCTGGGCAGAACAGGTGAGCATGGAATTGGAGTGATGGAAGTGGATAGCAAGGGAGCAAATGTGACCTTTTATCAGCTGATGCCCCATTCTGCCGGCCTGGATATGATAAAAACCTCTTACTATGATTCGCCACGAGTGGTGCTGGATCGTATGTTCGAGAGAAAATTCAGGGTAGAGAGCAATACATTGGTTCAGTTGGGTCAGTTTTGAAATTATTTCAGGATCAGGCTGTTTGGGGGGCGGAGGCCTTGCGCATGGTCTCCATTCTTTTGCAGTGTATGTCCTGATTTGGCCAAACCTCCGGCTTTTTTTTCAGGCCGGGGGTGTCATTATTCCGAGTCCAGACTGATACGGGCTTTTTAGATTCTGTTTCCCGTTGATATTCCCTTTCTTTGTTGTACTATTACGTCCCTGCCGCAGATCGCCGGATGACCTGGTTTTTCTTTGCCCGGTGCCTGTTTTTGGCTCTGGTGAGCGGCTTGATCAGAAAGGTGATTTGAAACCCGTTTCCGTTATGAATGAGAGTTCTATGTTATCTGAAGGTGCCGATCCGGAAAATTTGCGAGTCAAGATTCCTCCCCACTCCATTGAAGCCGAGCAGTCTATTCTGGGAGGATTGATGCTCGACAATACCAAATGGGATTTGGTGTCCGACGGGATAACCGAAGAGGACTTTTACCGAGCCGATCACAAGCTGATATTCCATTCTATTTACCGTCTTTTGGGAGAAGCAAAACCTCTGGATGTTGTAACACTCTCGGAAGAACTGGAGCGGTTGGGCAGGCTGGAGGAAGCGGGTGGTTTTGCTTATCTCGGTGAACTGGCCAATAAAACGCCGAGTGCGTCGAACATTCGCTCGTATGCGGATATTGTGCGTGAGCGAGCCGTTTTGCGCAGTCTTATCCAGGTCTCGGGTGAAATAGCGGATGACTCCTTTAATCCCAGAGGGCGCTCCAGCACTGAAATTCTTGATGAATCCGAGCGAAAGGTTTTTCTGATTTCAGAGTCTCGGGCGAAAGAGGGAGGGCCGGTCGGTATTAATCAGGTTCTGCAAAAAACCCTGGATCGGATTGATGAACTGTTTGAAAACGACGAAACACTCACTGGAATTACCACAGGGTTTCGTGATCTGGACGATAAAACCGGTGGTATGCAGAAATCTGATTTGATTATTGTTGCAGCCCGACCTTCCATGGGAAAAACCGCATTTGCCATGAACCTGGCGGAAAATGCTCTGTTATCCGGGGGGAAATCGGTATTGGTATTCAGTATGGAAATGCCAGCCGATGCCATTGTAATGCGAATGCTGTCTTCCATTGGCAGAATAAACCAGACAAAGGTTCGAAGTGGTCAGTTGGAAGAGGATGATTGGCCGCGTTTGACATCGGCAGTCAGCATGTTGCGTGACAAGCCTCTCTATATTGACGACTCTGCCGCACTGAGCCCGACGGAAGTTCGATCGAGAGCGCGACGTGTGGCCAGGGAAAACAATGGTGAGATCGGGTTGATCCTCGTCGATTATTTACAGCTCATGCGGGTTCCGGGTAATACTGAAGGCAGAACAGCAGAGATATCAGAAATTTCACGATCCATGAAAGCCCTTGCCAAGGAGTTGGAATGCCCAGTGGTTGCCCTGTCTCAGCTTAATCGCAGTCTGGAGCAGAGGCCGAACAAGCGCCCTGTTAACTCCGACTTGAGAGAATCGGGTGCGATAGAGCAGGACGCGGATGTGATTATGTTTATCTATCGGGACGAATACTATGACGAGGAAAGTAATGACAAGGGGTTGGCCGAGATCATCATTGGCAAGCAGCGGAATGGGCCAACAGGAACAATAAAACTAGCGTTTCAGGGGCAATATACCCGCTTTGATGATCTTGCTCATATTGATTATGAGGGTTTTTGATGGCGCGCCCCGTAAAAGTCGAGATAAACAAAGGCGCGTTCATGCATAATCTGTCACTGGCGCGGGAAAAAGCAGATGGTGCCGGCTTGATGCCCGTACTGAAGGCAGATGCCTATGGCCACGGTCTGGCGGAGTTGTGTCGCTGGGTTCCGGAAGGCGACACTATCGCGCTGACATCGATTGATGAAGCCTGCATCGTTCGGGGGCAGGGAATAAAAAACACCGTACTGCTGCTGGAAGGGTGCTTTTCTGCGGATGAGCTGAATTGGTGTGCAGCAAATAACATAGAAACCGTTGTTCACTCACAACATCAGATAGACGATTTGGCAAGGTTTTGTGAGAGTGTCTCCAATACTGGTCATTTGTCAGTATGGATCAAGTTCGATACCGGTATGCATCGACTGGGGTTCCCCTGTGATCAGGCCGGTGCGGCGCTGCTTGCGGTCAAGCGGCTTGACAGGGTCAAGCTCTGCGGTGCATTGACTCATATGGCCTGTGCCGATGATATCGCAAATCGGAAAACCGGCCAGCAGATGCTACTGTTTGAAGAGAAGGTGCTTGCGCCTTATTCATGGCCTGCAGTCAGTCTCGCCAACTCGGCGGTCTTGATGAATTACCCTGATAACTTGCATAACCTGGTTCGTCCGGGAATTATGCTTTATGGTGGTTCCTGTGATGTGAATAAAACCGGGGTAGAGTTGGGGCTTCGGGCTGTAATGAGTTTCAGGTCGGAAATCATCGCCATCAGAACCATTGGTGCCGGAGAGTCTGTAGGGTATGGGG
Organism: Pseudomonadota bacterium; assembly: GCA_002747395.1. Taxonomy (GTDB): domain Bacteria; phylum Pseudomonadota; class Gammaproteobacteria; order Pseudomonadales; family Oleiphilaceae; genus LZORAL124-50-18. The sequence continues at coordinate 21,202 of PDPE01000013.1, read as the reverse complement.
GGCGATGGGTTTCAACCAGGGAGTCGAAAGTAGGTGTGGTTGCGGTCGGTTATGCGGATGGCTATCCACGGCATGCACCGGACGGAACTCCTGTCTGGCTGAATGGTGTGATCGCGCCGATGGTCGGCAGGGTGTCTATGGATATGATTACAGTGGATCTTACGGATGTTCCGGAGGCAAAAGTGGCAGACAGGGTTGAATTATGGGGTGAAAATCTGTCGGTTGATCTGGTGGCGAATCACTGTGAGACGATCGCGTATGAACTTATGACATCGATTACGCGGAGAGTGCCTAAAATCTACCCGGATTTGTCAATCATTCGGTAACTTGCCGGTGCCCTGATTAACTATCCATTAACACCCTGAATATCCATTAACACCCTGAATATTCGTTAACAGGAGGGCAGAAGGAAGGGGTAAAGAGTCTGATTTTGCTTGCGCCCTTGAAATCAGTCTTCGTCGGACTTGCAGGCAGAGTGACTTTTGACGATATTTCTAAGCCCTTCAATATCGTTGATTCTCAGCTCTCTTCCCTGGACAGAAATCAGTCCGGTTTTCTGGAATCTCGTAAAGGCGCGACTGACGGTTTCCACGGCCAACCCCAGGTAGTTACCAATATCATTTCTGGGCATTGGCAGCCTGAATTGGGTGGGCGAAAGCTTTCTGCGTTTAAACCTTTCAGACAGGCTCAGAATGAGCGAGGCGATGCGCTCTTCCGCCGTGTTTTTGCTGAGTAACATGGTGAGCTTGCGGCTTTCCTGAATTTCCCTGCTCATGAGTTGAAAAAAATAGTGTTGCAGGGTGGGAATTTTGACGGCTAATTCTTCAAACTGATCAAACGGAATTTCACAAACTGATGACTTTTCAAGTGCCTTTGCCGAGCAGGAATACAGGTCAGTGGTCATGCTGTCGAGGCCGATAATTTCGCCTGGCAAATAGAACCCGGTTACCTGTTCTTCGCCCTCTTCGGTGACTGTGTATGTTTTGATAGAACCACTGCGGACGGCAAAACAGGATTTGAACGCCCCGTGTTCATGGAAAATGTGGTCGCCACGATCAACCACCTTGCCCTGTTTGATAATGCTGTCCAGTTTACCAATTTCAGCCTGGTTTACCGCAATGGGCAAACACAAATGACCCAGGCTGCAAAGATTGCAAGATGAGTTGACAGCGCCTTTTGTTGAAGAAGGAATATTCGCCGATTTAGTGGGCATGAATCACCGTTGTCGTTTTTTGATCTGGAGCAAAAGACAGTTCGCTAAGGATAACCAATTGGCTGTAGAAGTCAATTGCAGTTTCGCGGGTTTCAGACGATAAAAGCACAAACCTGGCCAGGTTTGTGTGTTCTGACAAGTGTTATCCGTTTTGGGGGATTAAATATCCACCGTACTGGAAAGGTAACTGTTTTTCACGGATACACTTGATATATTGATCAAGCTGATCAGCATTACGAGTGAGTATGTTGTCAATTATGCTGTTTGCTGACAAACCCATGGCGATCAGGTCATGGATATACCACTTGTCTGTTTTGTCGCAGTTGCTGTATTTGCAAAACCCTTTCTTCGTATAGCCCGCTGAAATCAACTGGCGAATCAGATCAGAGTCAGGACTTGACGCCGACTGATCTTTCGCGGTTGTATCCCGATACCGGTCGATGGAATCAAGAAGGCAAATGGAATCGGGGCGGGATTCGGTCAGCACATCGATTTGTCTCTTCTTGTCAGCGATATCAATATCGTCGTCAAGAGCGAGAGACGCACTGATCGTCTCGAACCCGTAGTTCCTCATCATGGCCATTTGTCTGACAAACTGTCGAGCCTGAGGTTCTGTGGTAAAGGTGGGGGTTTCCAGGCAAATGTGGGTAAAGCCCAGCCCCTTTATCAGCGGAATGGTGTTATCGGTAATATGCTCGAACCGCAATTCGATGACATACCGGCCCTTGCCCTCCGGCAGCAATGAAAAATGCTTGTTCAAATGGAACATAAGCTCGGTCATCTCGGCGTCATCAAGCAGCTGGTGTATGTTTTTGTTCCAATGGAGGTAGCTGATTGTGCAGCGCCTGGGAACGAGCTCGGAGATCAGGCGGGCCTCCTGCAACAGGTTATCCAGATAGTTTCGGATGGGGTGGGTATTTTTGGTTACACCATAATGCTCGCACAGCGTGTGCTTCAATGGCATTGATATGCTGAGTGCTGTATCGGAACAGGTTTTTATATTGTTCTGGATCGCATCAATATAAGACTTGAGAGTAAAGTCCCGGTCTGGCACGAACCGGTTTTGCTTGCCCAGAGGGAAAAAGCGGAACTTGTTGAGGCAATAAATCCAATCTGTTGTTGCGGTTACCGGTGATGTCATGGGCGGACTTTGGGAGATGTGCTCAACACTGCCTTTGCCAACAGGAAGAAAATGAATTCTTTCTTTGTCAGGAACAGCAGCACTCATGTGAACCTGGTATTTTTAGTTAATTATTAAGAGGCTAAAGTCTACCTCCTGGATAAATTATTGGGGTTGACTTGTATCAAGAGAATATTTTTTGGTCAGCTTGTGGCGGAAATGGAGGCAGGAAAGGGAACAGTGGTGACAGAGCCTGGAAAAAACATCACTTTTTTGCCTGAAAGCCTCTTAAACTTCAAGCTGCCTGGTTAAAAAAAGTGACGTTTATTTGAAAAGCGGGTATTTGAAAAATGGGCAAAAAAACCGGGCGAATCTATCTTTGAAATACCAGTGTCGCATTGGTTCCGCCAAAGCCAAAACTGTTGGACATAACCACCTGTAACTCTGCTTCTCTGTTTCCGCCTGCGAGTACATTGACGTGACCGGCTTCCGGGTCGATTTCTTCCAGGTTTGCCGTCCCCGCAATGAAGTTGTGTTTCATCATAAGCAGGCTGTAGATTGCCTCATGCACGCCTGCTGCGCCAAGAGCGTGGCCCGATAGCGATTTGGTTGACGAAATAATGGGTAATTTGTCGCCAAAAACGGCCTCAACAGCCTTTAGCTCGGCAATATCCCCGACAGGAGTGCTGGTTCCGTGGGCATTGATGTAGTCGACGGGAGCGCTAACCGTAGACAGTGCCTGGCGCATACAGCGTTGAGCGCCCTCACCCGAAGGCACAACCATGTCGAAGCCGTCAGAAGTGGCACCGTAACCAACCAGTTCGGCGTAAATGTGAGCGCCACGTTTTTCGGCATGTTCTTTTTCTTCCAGCACGATAATGCCAGCGCCGCCGGCGATAACAAATCCGTCTCTGTTTACATCAAAAGGGCGGGATGCCTTTTCGGGGGTATCATTATATTTTGTTGATAATGCTCCCATCGCATCAAACAGCATGGCTTGTGTCCAGTTATCTTCTTCGCCACCACCGGCAAAAATAATATCCTGTTTTCCTGCCTGTATCTGTTCCATGGCATTGCCGATACAATGTGAGCTGGTTGCGCAGGCGGATGAAATGGAATAGTTAAGACCGCGAATCCTGAACGTGGTCGACAGGCAGGCGGAAACAGTGCTGCCCATAATTCTTGGCACCATAAAGGCGCCAATTCGACGAACACCCTTTTCTTTCAGGATTTCTGCGGATTGAACCAGATTTGCCGAGGAAGCGCCTCCCGAACCGGCAATGATTCCGGTGCGCTCATTGGAAATCAGGTCTTTCGTGAGGTTGGCATCTTCAATGGCCTGTTGCATGGACAGACAGGCAAAAATGGCAGAGTCACCCATAAAGCGCAGGGCTTTCCGGTCAATTTTATCCTCATAGTCAACAATGGTTTTACCCGACACCAGACTGCGAAGACCTCTTTCCTGGAAAGACTCGTTAAAGGCAATGCCCGATTTGCCTTTTACAAGGCTGTCCAGCACTTCATCTTTATTGTTTCCAAGGCAGGAAATGATACCGATACCGGTGACGACGACTCTACGCATATTTATAATTCAACCCTTTGCACAGTTTTTTCCCTATTCTATGTCAAAAACGGGAATAACCAAAACAGGAGCGTGGTCGATTGTGTTAATTTGCCGGTAAAACATGAAAATATATTGCGTACTGCATATTGCGCAGGCTGGTGGCGTTGTGTTTTCGGAAAAACGCGTGAACGGTTGACACAGGCCAATATTACCATGGCGGAAAGACGTATACTGGACGCGATATACCTTTTTTCACCCTTTATGTACTATTTTTCTTTCCTTTGTGTACTATATTACAGGATCACGGATTTAACCTTGCAGGGTAGACTTTTAGGAGTGGAGAGCCGCCGAATGGAAAAGTGCTGCGCGGAAAGGTATGATTCGGCCCCATTCTGTACAAATGAATCAGGCAAAACAAAAAGGGAAACACCATGTCCATCGTAAAAAGTGTAATGCAAACAAATTTGGTCACAACGAGTCCCGATAACACAGTATCGGAAGTCGCTGAGAAAATGAAAGAGTATAAGCTGGGGGCAATATTGCTGGTTGATAATGACGGCCTTTTTGGTATTTTTACCGAGAGAGACCTGCTTAATCGCGTGGTTGCAGAGGGTAAGGATCCTGCCAGCACCAAAGTATCCGAGGTTGCCACCAAAGACCCGATTGTTGTCAGGGAAAATGCCCATATCAAAGACTGCGCACTGATATTGAAAAATGAGGGTTTCCGTCATCTGCCCGTAGTGAACGAGGACAATGCTCATGTAGGAATCGTATCTTCACGTGACTTTTTCCAGTATATGACTGACGAGCTGGAAAATGTGATTGATAAAATTCGTACCTCGGGCGACCCGATTCAGGAAGACTTTGATATTTACGAGCTGGTCGGTGGTGGCGGTTACGGCATTCCTCCCGGCAGATAAGGGGGGGCGTAGTAACCCATAGAGCGTAATCAGGCTACAGCCGTTACGGTTTTCCGGTTCGCTTGAAGTTCGGGGTGCCTGTTTTGTTTGAACACGCCAGGTTCCCCGGTTTTCCCGGTCGCCGGCGGGGCCGATGCGATCCTGTTTAATGACAGAGATATCGGCGGTGGCTGTTCACCCGGTGGTCGGGGTGTTCGTGCGCAAACTGCCCACGGGGACGTGACCAGACATCATTGGTGGGTGGAAGCACCGGTTGTCATCGTTGTCAGGCAATGATGATGTAGTTTGCCTCCAAGTATCCGCAGCGCCTGTTTTCGGATTCAATCCAGACTTTCAGCGTGCATTCGGCCCTTCCATTCTGTTTCAGTCGTTCCGTAAGCCCTTGTTCTTTTTGTTGTTCATTTAATTCGGCTGTCAATCGAATGTCCGATTTCACGGGTCTTTTGTAGTGTATTTTTGCCGTTTTGACAACGAGTGATCCCTCAGCCTTTTCAGCCTGCATTTTGTTATAAACCAGCGCCCATCCCGTTGCCACTGCGAGCGCATACAGACTGCCCGCGAAGCCGGTCTGGTGAACATTTCTATTTGGCGACAGAGGGGCATTGGTGACGATTGCGTTGTCACTTGATTCTGCCACTGCCAACTGCATAAATGCACAAAGTGGTATTTCTGACTGCAGCAGGTGAGTAAGTTCTTGTCTGGTCATGTTTGCTCGTTGTAAGAGTGGTTTCAGGATGTATTTGATCTGTCAAATTTTGAATAATCCGGTTGCGGATTGAGTTAGTCTGAAGTTCGTATTACTATCACAACTCCGGGTTGGAATGAGAAGCTTTATCACGCATGGCAGGCTTTGATCATGCGTTCAGGCTTGCCATTTCTCACTGGTCAGCAACAGTAACAGATCAAGTATAGCAATTGACAGGGCAAAGGTGACAATGAAGTATATTGATATAGTGGAATTTGGCGGGCCGGATGTGTTGACGCTTGCCAGCGGAGATTCTCCCGAACCCGGAAAGGGTGAAGTGCTTGTTGATGTAGTTGCCGCCGGGGTAAATCGGCCCGACGTGGTGCAACGTCAGGGGCATTACCCCGCGCCCCCCGGTGCCTCTCCGATACCCGGGCTGGAAGTGGCCGGAGAAATTTCCCAACTGGGCGAGGGGGTTGCAAAAGAGGGAGTTGCAGGCTGGAAAGTCGGCGACAGGGTCTGTGCATTGACTAACGGTGGTGGTTATGCGCAACGGGTAGTGGTGCCAGCCAGTCAGTGTTTACCCGTTCCACTAGGTTTTTCAATGGTGGAGGCGGCCGCTTTGCCGGAAACCTTTTTTACCGTCTGGAGCAATGTATTCGACCGTTGCGGCTTGAAAAGCGGAGATACCTTTCTTGTGCATGGTGGCTCCAGTGGTATTGGAACATCGGCCATTCAAATGGCTTCAGCCATGGGTGCCAGAGTCTTCACAACAGCCGGCTCTGATGAAAAATGCGCTGTCTGTGAGTCATTGGGGGCAGAAAAAGCCATCAACTATCGTGATCAGGACTTCGTTGCCGAGCTAAAGGCGATTCTCGGCAAACGCGGCATTGATGTTACCCTGGATATGGTGGGTGGTGACTATATTGCCCGCAACATCAAAATTGCTGCGATGGACGGCAGAATCGCAAATATTGCGTATTTGAACGGTTCTGTGGCAGAGGTGAACTTTATGCATGTGATGCTGAAACGTCTGACGTTGACAGGTTCGACGCTACGTCCTCAATCGGAACAGACAAAGGCGTTAATTGCAGAAAATCTGAAAAGCCGAATCTGGCCCCTTCTTGAATCAGGTAAAATCAGGCCGGTTATTGCAGGGGTATTTACCCTGGGAAATGCCGCTGAGGCACACCGTTTGATGGAGTCGAGCAGTCACATAGGTAAAATTGTACTCACTATGGGTGGCATATAACTGTTTTTTTTAACCTTTGTATGCAACCTTTGTATGTAACCGCCGTGTTGAGCTTTCGCAGTTAACTGACGTAGTTAGTTGACATGGGTAGCCGAGATGGTTCACTGTCATATTTCACCATCGCTGTTCACCGGCAAACTGGAGAATTGAGTTGTACCAATCAGAACAATGGCACTGGAATATTCCTCGTTATTTCAATATCGGGGAAGCCTGTACCCGAATGGGGCTGGATGATGAGCGATCCGGGCAGGATGCCATCATTGTTGATGATGAATCCTCCGGTGTTTCCTCAATCAGCTACGCAAACCTCGAGAAGGAAACGGCCCGGTTCGCCAATTGTTTGTCGGGTTTTGGTTTGCCGGCCCAAAACCGGGTATTGATTCGCCTGCCCAACTGTCTCCAGTACCCCGTAGCCTTCCTGGGGGCGCTCAGATACGGCGCTATCGCGGTACCGGCATCAATGATGTTAACGGCAGAAGAACTGGTTTATCTGATCAATGATTCACAGGCGAACGTGATTGTCGTGGATGCGAGGGTGACTGACCAGTTGCGTGAAATAGCTGATGGTTGTCCGTCGCTGCAGCATATTGTATGGGTTGGCGGTGCTGATTCAGCCTCCCTTTCCAGGCTTTCGGATGAGGTATCCGGCAAGGTACAACTGCATTGTTGGGATGCCTTGCTGGCGGGTTCCCCTGACCGTTTTGAGCCGGTGAAAACACTGGCAGATGATCCTGCATATCTTGTTTATACTTCGGGAACGACAGGCTATCCCAAGGGTGTACTTCACGCGCACCGTGCATTGCCGGGTCGAATGCCTGCCAGTCAGTACTGGTTTCCCTTTGAAGCAAGGGAAGAGCAGGAAAAAAAGTGTGGTAAAAATGACCGGATATTACACTCGGGCAAGTTTAACTGGACTTATGTGCTGGGTACCGCCCTGATGGACCCTCTGTTTCAAGGCAAAACCGTTATTGTCCACGAAGGTGAACAGCATGCGGATACCTGGCCCAAACTGATTGCCAAACACCGTTGCTCCATCTTTATTGGTGTGCCTACTCTGTTTAGGCAGATTCTTCAGAAAACCACCTGCTCTTCGTCAGATGTTCCCTGTCTGATTCATTGTATGAGCGCCGGAGAGCACTTGTCTGACGAAGTATTGGCCCAGTGGAAGCAGCGGTTTGGGCTTGATGTGTATGAGGCGGTAGGTATGTCGGAATGCTCCTACTACCTTTCTCAACATAATAAAATGCCGATTCGTCCCGGTTCCGCCGGTTTCCCGCAGCCGGGCCATGATGTCGTTCTGCTTGATAAAAATCTGAACGAAGTACCTGCGGGCGAAGAGGGAATGTTGTGTATTCCCGAGACTGATCCGGCCCTGTTTATCCGCTATTGGAATTTGGAAGAGGAAACAAAAAAGAGCCGAAAGGGTGGATTCTTTCTTACCGGGGACTATGCCAGGCAGGATGAAGAGGGCTATATCTGGTTTTTGGGCCGTAAAGACGACATGATCAATTCGTTTGGCTTTCGGGTTTCTCCGGTAGAAGTTGAAAGAGTGATTAAAACGCATGATGCGGTTTCTGATTGTGCCGTTGTCGGTGAAGAAGTGGCCAAAGACAAAATTATTGTCAGCGCCTATGTTATATTGCACGACAGTATGTCTTTGAATGAAGACAGGCTGATTGAATTTTGCCGGGAACATCTGGCGACCTATAAAATGCCCAGAAAGGTTTCCTTTTTGTCAGCCTTTCCGCGTACCGCAAATGGCAAGGTCTTGCGAAGCAGGTTGATCACCCGTTGACTCGATGCGCTGATGGTTCAACACACCGATAGCCCGACTGCTATTGTTCACAGAAGCTGTCGTTCACAGAGAATTTTGCTCACAAAGGCTGTCGTTCACAAAAGACTGTCGTTCACCAGGGCAGACTGCCCGGCGGTTATCAGTGGCGACGAAATTCACTGGGGGCCTTGCCTGTCCATCGCTTGAATGCCCGACCGAAATTTGACTGATCCTCGAACCCCAGCTCCAATCCGATATCACCGATGGTTTTTCTTGTCGTCCTGAGAAGTTCTATGGCAATGGTTTCCCGAACCTTGTCCAGAATCCCCTGGTAAGTGGTACCTGACTTGCTCAACTCCCGTCTCAATGTTCTGGGTGAAACGCAAAAATACGCTGCAGCGGAATCCAGACCCGGAAAGTCATTGGTGTGAGCCAGTATGTAAGTCCGAACCTGTTGCACCAGGCCGGATTGACCTTCGATACGAGAGAGCATTTGCTGGCAGATTTCCTTGACTGATTTTTCTGTCAAAGGGTCAGCGGTTGGCAAGGTTGCATCCAGCACGCCGGAATCGAAGCGCAGACGATTGAAAGGGGCATCAAATTCCACCGGGCAACGGATTCTGTTGGTTGAGTTGTGCGGGTTGCTTCTCGAACGATCCCAGTCTTCAGGCTTTGGGCAGCCGAGTTCCGCGCCTTTGATCGCGTTTTCGGGAAAGGCGAGCTGAATGAGCAAATGTGTGGAGCCGCTCAGGATACTTGACAGCAAAAAGTAGCGCAGATCACCAAAGTCCAGAGATTCGTCAATTAGTAAGGCGGCTTCGCCCGGTTTGTGCGTATCCAGCGCCAGGCTGAGCTCAAACAGGGGAGAGCGGATTTTCAGGTATTGTATGACGGCTTCAATGGCAGATTGATAAGTGCTGCTGCTTAATGCCGCGTAGCCTAATATGCCCAGTGAGGTGACATTGATATGTTCACCGAAACGCCAACCCAGGTGAGTGTCGCCCGTTGCCTCTATGGCGTTACGGATGAATTGCTCGTACTCTTTAAAACTGATTCTCAGGCTTTCATCTGCAAATGATTCGGGGGTCAGCCCGGTATTGACCAGTAACTCATCTATTTGCACACCTTCAGCCTGCATCATGCGAAACAGAACCCCGGGGAAGAAAACTGGCAGTACTGGATCGTATGCGTTAAATAAATGTCTGATCATTGTTTTCTGCCTTGATTTTGCAGCTTCCTCTGAGAATAAAAAAGAGCTTGAATATCAAGAAGATGATATCAAATGATGGTCAATTCAGAGCTGCCTGTTTTTACCACCAAGCATACCAGGAAACCCGTACGAAAACCAGTTTGGCCGGATATGACCAATTGTTGTCCATACTTGCACTTCGCTAATTGTCTGCAACAGGTAAGATAGGTAGTAGGGAAGGCAGGCGTCAGGGAAGACAAACTATCAAATTGGTTGGAAGGAGATCGAGATGAACAGGTTAACAGTGAGCGGTTTGGTGTTAGCGCTTGCCGCCGGTCAGGTTCAAGCGGGTGAGGTGTTGCACGGGGATGAAGTGATCAGTCTTCTTGTTGGTAACACTGTGGAAGCAACCTATCATAATGCGGGTGAATCCGGTCGTCACGGCTTCTTTGAATACTACACAGAAGATGGCAAGATTCTTGGCTGGGAAACCAAACTGGAACAGGCAGGGAATTACACGCACTATGTCGGCAGTTGGAAGCTGGATGGCGATAAACTGTGTGCTTCAGTCTATGGCCGACCTTACTCTTGCAGCAGCTTTGAGAAGATAAAGGACGGTGAGTACCGACGTATTTCCGATAATATGAAGTTTGGTAATGTGACTTTGCACCAGGGGAAATATCATCCGGTCAATTAAGTGTTCGCATGTCAACAGAGGGACAGGGGGTGTATCAGGCAAATGGTCAGTTGCAAAAGGGGGATGGTACCACGCGTTTGGTAATCACCGGGTGGTATCATTCCGCGCTTTGTGTTTTCTGGTCACCCTGTTGTGTTGATTGTAATTATTGTTGTTGATACCCGAGCACAGAAGGTGTATCTGTTTGGTGCCCGGGGTTTGGCGGATGGAATCCGTTTTGATGTCTTGCGGTTATCGGTGTCTCGTCGCCACTCGTACCCTACAGTCTGGCTGCTAGTCGTGAGCCCTGTCCGATGGCTCGTTTGGCATCCAGCTCGGAAGCCACGTCTGCACCACCGATCAGGTGCACGTTAATGCCTTTGTCCCTTGCGCCCAGTTTTTCCAGCTCATCCGAGAGATCCCGTCTTGGTGTCTGGCCCGCACAGATAATGATGTTGTCAACATCCAGTAATCTGGATTTGCCATCTACGGTGATATGTAGCCCTTGATCGTCAATTTTATCGTAGCTGACTCCGGCCATCATTTGCACATTTTTCATTTTCAGAACTGAACGGTGTACCCAGCCACTGGTTTTACCGAGGCCACCACCTACGGTGCTGGTTTTGCGCTGTAGCAGGAATACTTCCCTCTGCGCAGGCAGAATCCGGGCTTCGGTCAGGGCTGAGCGTTTTTCCAGGCTGGTATCGATACCCCATTCTTTGTACCACTGGCTTTTTTCATCTTCCGAGTGAGTGTGAACCAGGTATTCGCTGACATCAAAGCCGATACCACCGGCACCAATAACGGCGACCTTTTGACCCACAGGCATTTTCTTGTCAAGCACATCAAGATAGGAAAGTACCTTCTTGTTTTCAATGCCCGGAATTGCTGGTGTGCGAGGAGCAATGCCGGTTGCCACGATAATTTCATCGAAATTGCCATCCAGCAGTTCCTGCGCGGTCACCATATGGTTCAGCTTGAGAGTAACACCTCGCTTGTCGATCATTTTGCCAAAGTAGCGCATGGTTTCGTTAAAGTCTTCCTTGCCTGGTATTTGTTTGGCAATATTGAACTGGCCGCCAATTTTGTCACTGGCATCAAACAGGGTGACATCATGTCCGCGCTCTGCTGCGACAGTCGAGGCCGCCATTCCGGAAGGCCCGGCACCGATAACGGCGATGCGCTTCTTGTTTTGGGTGGGCAGATAACGGAGCTCTGTTTCGAAACAGGCCCTCGGGTTGACCAGACAGGTTGCGCGTTTTGCCCTGAAGGTGTGATCAAGACAGGCCTGGTTGCAGGCAATACAGGTGTTGATCTCGTCGGCCTTGCCGTTTTCGGCCTTTTCAACGAAAAACGGGTCAGCGAGCAGGGGGCGAGCCAGGGAAACCATATCAGCCTCGCCGCTGCTGATGATATTCTCTGCCACCTCGGGCGTGTTGATCCGGTTACTTGCACAAACAGGAATGGACACGAGCTGCTTGAGTTTTGCCGTTGCAAAGGAAAATGCAGCGCGGGGAACAGAGGTGACGATGGTCGGGATTCTGGCTTCGTGCCAGCCAATACCTGTGTTGATAATGGTGGCACCGGCGGACTCGATCTGTTTGGCGAGTGCAGCGATATCTTCCCACTCCTGACCACCTTCAACCAGATCCATCAGTGACATGCGGTACACAATGATAAAGTTTTTGCCGACGGCTTCGCGTGCCTTTTTAACTGTTTCGATTGCAAATCGCATCCGGTTTTCCGGGCTGCCTCCCCATTTGTCTGCTCGTTTGTTCGTTCGCTCACACAAAAACTGGTTGATCAGGTAGCCTTCCGAGCCCATGATTTCAATGCCGTCGTAGCGTGCATATTGTGCCAGCTCTGCGGATCGGGCAAAGTCGTCGATAGTGGCTGTAATTTGCCTGGAGCTCATTTTGGATGGTCTGAAAGGGGTAATGGGCGACTTGATACCGGATGGTGAAACACTGTACGGTGTATAGCCGTAACGCCCGGAGTGAAGCACCTGTAAACAGATTTTCCCCCCCTCATTGTGTACCTGGCTGGTAACACGACGATGCAACAGTGCGGTTATCTTGTTGTCCATTCGGGAGCCGAGGGGTAACAGCTCGCCTCGACGATTCGGTGAATAACCGCCTGTAACCATCAGCCCAACCCCGCCTCTGGCACGTTCAGCAAAATAGGCTGCCAGTTTGTCTATGTGGTAAAAGCGATCTTCCAGCCCGGTGTGCATCGACCCCATAAGAACCCGATTTCTCAATGTAGTGAAACCCAGATCCAGCGGCTTGAGCATGTTTGGAAAATAGTTGTTGGCTACGTTCATGGTTTTTTCCCTTATCGAATTTTTATCGACGTGTTCTATCAATAACGGCCAGCAGGCCGTTTATCGGTATAGTCAGTTTGGACGGGTAGATTCTAGAGTTTTAAAAACCCCATAGACAGTGTGGTTACTGTCTTGGCGGTTGGCATTACTGCCATTTTTGTTACGGTTGGTGTCAGAGCTAGTCGCGCAAAAACTCCTTGCCATCATTATTGACGATATAGAACAGACAATCCGATTTTGCGATGGCCGGGTTGGTGGTTGCCATGAACATTTTGATCGGCCTGGCGGGGTAAAGTTGTCCGTCTTTTACAGTGAGAACATGCTCGATAATATTGTCGCCTCGACTGTTTACGGCTTTTAGCGTCTGTTTCAGTTCACCATTCAACCAGCCGAGAGAGTCATCGGGTTTGATAATGCCAAAGTTGTCATTTTCAATCGTCGATAACAGAGTGACGTCAACTTCAGGGTGATTTTGATCGTGGTATTCAATCGTGGCTTCCGGGGTCAGTTCCACTCTTATGGGGTTATGCAGCGTCTCGAATTTTGAGTGGTAAAGAGGGCGATCATTGTCATGGTCGGCAGACGAAGAGTCTGACAAAAATGACTCCATTCCAACATATCTTTCCAGCCCGCGGAATGCCATTTCTGTCGATTCTTCCTGTTCCGAACCGCCACATTCGATGGTCACGACCGGCATGCGAACCGAGCTTAACTCCATCAGCGCACCCAATCGCAGATCGGTAATAATCATTCTGCTGGTAAACAGTGCTCCAATTTCCATATTGGCCCGATCGGCGGTAATGCTGACCGCAAAATCAGGGCCTTTGCCGGAGGTGTTGTGAATATCAATGACACATTCAGGTTTGTAGAAGTCCAGTATGTCAACAAATTCGGCAGCAACCAGTCCCGCTTCATCCTTGTCCGCCTGTGTCAGGCGAGCGGGTGAGAAGCATCGGTTCGGGTCGCTCATGTCGGGCAAATGTCGATAGAAGAAGCCGGGTGGTCGTTGTGCTGTTTTTATCGAGCAGATAAAGCAAATGATATTGACAGCGGGCTGGCTGCCCTGCTTCAGCCAGCGATAGACCGCTTTCAGCCCGGAGGGTTCATTCCCGTGTAATAGTGTTGAAATTGCGCGAGTGACGTTCGGGTTCCTGCCCGGAATGGTGATCAGGGCAGGTTGACCCAATTCCTTTAAAAACGCTTCAACCGAATTGCCGAGTTCAGATGGTTTTGGGTGTTCCCACAGGCGAATGTGTCGATTTTCCAGTTTCATATCTGTGTACTCCAGTCAGCAATACCGGCTTTTGTTCTTTGGTTTTTTCGGTACAGGTTAAACATTTCCTGGCACGCCTCTTGTCGATTGCAGTTTGCCTGCAGTTTGCGAACCAGCGTTCGTTGCCAACTGGCTCCGGTGATATCGGCTTCCAGTCGGTTCTTGATATTTTCCATACGCGTGACAACTTCGTCATGGTCAATTCCGGCCTTGATCAAGGCTTCGGTCGCTCTCGGAAGCAGCGCTTTGGCAATATCGATGACGGGTTGTTGGGTGAGCATTGTCTGATTGTGTGTGGGCCATACCAAATTGGCTGCATTGCCATATCGGGCGGCTTCGTAAAAATTGCGTTTGGCGTATTTAAATGGCAAACCGGATATCACAGGCTCGATATCCGGCATGACGGCCATGGCGCAGCCTATGGCGAATGTGGCAGATGCCAGCATATCCTGCAGTGTCGGGCCGGCAGGAAGGAAGCGGAGTTCAATGCGCAAGTGGCCGCTTCCGCTATGGTCGTAAACTGCCCGGTTCCAGGCCCAGGTGGTGCCGTGGTGAAGTCTGAGGTTTTTCAGTTCAGGAACTATGCCCTGGGTGACCAGCTGCCTGGAGTCCTCTTCCTCGACAATGGGAAGCAGGGGCGGGTGAAGTAACACTGCGTGCTCGAACAGCTCGATGGGTGACTTTCTCAGCCAGCCCTGACCATAGTCTACGCGGGCCGGCTCTCTCCAGAAACAAGGTGCCGAGCTGTTCAGATCAAAGACCCTTACATCAATAGACTGCTTGAACAGTGCGATACGGGTTTCCTCCCACAGTGAATGGTGTAGTAAAAAGGGAGAATTGGCGCTGATGGCAGTGACTACGGGTGTAATTAACTGAGTGGCGTTAAAGGCATCGACAAACTGTTCGGGAGGCATTTTCCAGTGAAACTGAAACGACGTATTGGCTCCCTCCAGAGTCACGTCTTCGGCAGTCAGGCTTAAAGTGTCTTCGCCCTGTATGGCAATTTCAAAGGGGGAGCCTCGCATGGCCCGAAGCCCGTCGGACAATGCGTGATACCTTGGAATGTCGGTCATTGACTCCGTTCCGAAGTCGGTTCGTTTCAGGGTGGGCAGTATACCGATCGGAACCACCTCGCCGCCGTGTTTGCCTGCCTCGATGTTGAGTGTTTTCCATATCCGGGAAATTTCATTTTCCATTGCTGTAAGGGGTTTTCCTGCAATGGGTTGGGGGGCCAGGTTGTATTCAATGTTGAACCTGTTCAATTCCGGCTGCAGTTGGGGGTGGTTGATTTCCTTGCACAGCGTATCGTTGATACGCAGGGTATGTCCCTGTTGATCAACAATATAAAATTCCAGTTCAGCCCCGATGCTTGTCGGGCTTTCACCAAAACCGGGCAGTGCGATTACCTGTCGCAGAACGTCCAGTTCGTCCCTCACTTTTTTTGAAAATGCGATATAGTCGTTCTGACTGAACTTGCTGCTCTTTATGTGTTTTCCCATTGGGGCATCATCCCGGGTGTGTAAAGGAAAGTTTTTGTGTATTGACCGGTTTCAGTGTATCAAATATCAATCCTGCAGGCCCGTATTGCATTCCTGTTATGTTTGACCGGGCGTTGTGCCTGATCGGGCTTTTTGGTTTTAAACTGTGAAAGCCATATCAGGCCGGACAGGTCAGGCCCGGGATATCTCGTTGGCCAGGGTATCGAAACGACCTTCAATATCAATAAAAAGCCCCGATGATTCTACCAGAACCAGTCCGCTTGCCCTTTTCAGCTCGGCATGGGCGGTGATTTTCCGTCTGTTCCTGGAAGTAATGGTGCATACGGCAAGCAGCGGTTCATTGAGCGGAACCGGCTTTCGATACTTTACTTCCAGACGGGCAGCCAGCACCTTGTGGCCGTGTATAAAGGCGAGTGTTCCCATTGTTTCATCCAGTACAGTTGCAATGCTGCCGCCATGCGCGTGTCCCGGCGGGCCTTCATGGCGGGTATCAAACCTGACCCGGGCAACTATTCCTGACTCTGTTTCAGTCATCGAGACAGAAAACATCTCTCTGAGAAAGCGGGATTGGTAATGTGCCGGGATGGGCTTGTTGCCGTCACCCTGATTCGGGTTGCTATTTGGCATTTTTTTGCAGATGCTCATAGCGTGCGACCAGTTTTCTGGCACTGATCACCACGGGCAAATCAATCATTTTCCCGCCATATTCAACGGCTCCCCTACCCTCTGCCATGCCCTGGTCGAAGGCTTCAATCAGCCCCCGGGCATGGCTGACTTCCTGTTCGGATGGTGTCAGTTTTTCATTGAGTACCCTGGCCTGAACCGGGTGGATGCAGAGTGCGCCTGTGAAACCCATCTGTTTTGCCAACTCGATCGTCGCCTCAAACCGGTTCAAATCGCTGTAGTCGGCAATGGAACCTGGAAATCCAAGAGGCTCGATTCCGGCTCGCCTGCAGGCAAAAACAACCATCTGGTTCGGTTGCTGAAGGGTGGCGGGGATGGGTGACATGCCGGCAGAGGCAGAGAAATCTTCCGAACCCAGGGTCATTGCGATGACCCTGGGGTGGGACAGGGCAATGTTGTCCAGGTGAGGCAGTGCTTCCACCGACTCGATCATGGCGATCAGTTTGGTGTGCCCTGTCTCCATCCCGAGTTTTTGTTCCTGACGGTCTATCGCACCGGCAATGGCACTGATTTGCCCGGTGTTTTCTACTTTGGGTACGACAATCGCGGCGACGTTCGGGTCAATCGAAGCCTCGATATCCAGCAGTGCCATTTCCAGTTCCAGGTTGATTCTGACCAGTGCCGAAGCTCCGTCCACGGATACCTTTTTTGCCGCTTCTTTGACCTTTTGTCTGCCAATCTCCTTTTCCGCAAGAGGAACGCTGTCTTCCAGGTCAAGAATATAGGCATCAGCACCGCGTGTGTGCGCCTTGTCAACGAATTTGTCGATATGTACCGGAATGAACAAAAGAGATCGCCATCCGGGGTATGCGTTGGTGTTTGTCATGGCTTGTTCTCAACTGTTATGCAATTTTCAATGTCTGTTTTCGATCTCTACGCAATTTCAGCATCCAGTTTCATGCAGAGTGCATTTTCGTTATCCACAGACCAGAGTTGCAGATTTTTTCCTTCCAGCACGCCCTGCACCTGAAAGGGGTTGACATCGAAGGTGGGTCTGAGTGCCCTGAATGTAAATTTCCTTATGGTCTGGTCTGGTGCCCGGGACTGTTTCAGATCGAGCAAAAGGGTTACCAGCAAGGGGCCATGCACCACCAGGGCCGGGTACAGCTCCTCGTCGGTGGAGTAGGGGCGATCATAGTGGATACGGTGCCCGTTGTAGGTGAGTGCGGAAAAACGGAATAACAGTACCGGGTCTGCCTTGATGGTTTTGCTCCACAGAGGCGAAACAGATGGTTCCTTTCCCCTGGGCAGCGGCGCCGCTTCAGCGGGTTGTTCCCGATAAACAATATTCTGTATCTGGCTTATGCACAGGCTGCCCTTCTGGGAAATGTCATGTTTTACGTTGACAAAAACCAGGGTGCCCGTGCTTCCCTGTTTCAGATCAACCGAAAGAATGGTGGATGTGCGTGATGCAGGTTCTCCGATAATCAACGGCTTGTGAATCTCCGCCTCTCCTGCCGCCCACATTCTTCTGGGCAGGGGAACAGGGGGTAAAAAGCCGCCTTTTGACGGGTGACCGTCTGCCCCGGTTGCGGATGCTTTGGGTGTGGGCAAAAAGTAAAGCCATTCCCAGAAGGTGGGGAGTTCATCGCCTTTTTCGGGAAGTCTGTCGTGATCCAGGGCCGCGGCCAGCGCACGAGCCGGGAACAGGGTGATATCGTCTTCCTGTGTTTCCTGATTGCCTTCCCAGGTTTTCAAATGATCCAGGTCGATTTCTGGCATGGGTTTGTTCCTCTTTCGGTTATTCGGTTTTTTTCAGTTATTCGGCTTTTTAACAGTTATCCGGTTTTGCCGGCACAGCGAGGTGCCGGCTGTTTGGCTGTCAGCCGTTTCTGTATCGGTCAGGCACCCGCGATGATACCCCGGTCGTGCAGTTTGCCAATTTGGGCAGAATCCAGTCCGATGACTTCCGCCAGCACTTCATCCGTATGTTCCCCCAGCTGTGGTGCAGGTTGTGCGGGTGACCGTTCAAATGCAGAGAAATTCCAGGGCGCACCCGCCGCAAGATAGCTGCCGATGGCAGGTTGTTCGATCGGATTGAACATGGGATTTGCTGCGGAGCATTCCGGGTCCGAATCAACCAGTTGTTTCACGGTTTGATAGCGGCTCCAGCAAACCCCCTTTGCGTTAAATATGGCTTGAACATCCTGGTAGGTTTTCCGGCTTATCCAGTTGCCAATCAGCCCGGAGATAGCTTCTCTGGCTTCAAAGCGATTCCCTTCTTTAGACAGGTCGGTATTGAGTTCGATGGCCAGGTCTTTCATGGCCTGAGTGGTTTCGGTCGCTTCACAGAGGGATTTCCACTGCCTGCCGGTGAGGCCGATGACCATGACGCGTTCACCGTCGGCAGTCAAAAAGTCCCGCCCGAATGCGCCGTACAGGTAGTTGCCATAGCGTGGCCGTTCAGCACCCAGGGTGGCTTCGGCAATAAAACCCAGATGGCTGAGCACGGCCATGGCGGCGTCTGCCAGTGCCAGTTTGATATGCTGACCTTCGCCAGTACGTGTTCGGTGTCGTTCTGCCGCCAACAGGCCAAGTGCAGCCATTTGCCCGGTGACCAGATCCCAGGCGGGTAAAACGTGGTTGCTGGGGTCTTTGCTTTCTTCCGGGCCAGTCAGAAAAGGCAGGCCAATGGCAGGATTCACTGTATAGTCAACCGCCGAACCGCCGTGTCGATCCCCCTGGATGGTCAGTTGAATCAAATCCGGTCGTTTTTCCTTCAGCTCTTCGAAAGACAGCCATCCTTTGGGAGGGAAGTTGGTCAGCAACATGCCTGAGTCGGGGCCCGGTGCGGTGATAATCTCTTTCGCCAGTTCAGACCCTTCGGGCTCACGAAAGTTGATGGCGACAGACTTTTTCGATTTGTTGAGTCCGGCCCAGAACAGGCTTTCATTTTTTTCCGTTACGGGCCATCTTTTGTAATCGAGTCCGCCACCGATGGCATCGATTCGAATCACTTCGGCACCCAACTGTGCCAGGGTCATACCACCTGAAGGAGCAGCAACAAAAGCAGATGCTTCAACAACGCGCATACCAGAGAGAATGCCTTTCATATTTGTGTCCTAATGTTTATATTTGCAGTTTCTATTGCCAGGAGCGAACAGAAGGATAAACCAGCACTTTTAATAAATCTACATCAGGCAGGAAATCTGCCTCGGGAACCCCATTATGCAATCGGTTGTATTTACAGAAACAGGCCCTCTTGAAGTCCTCAAACTGGTCAGCCTCCCGCTGCCCGAGCCAGGGCCGGGGCAGGTAAGAATCAGGCTGACATCGGTCGGGCTTAATCGGGCAGATGCGCTTTTTCGGGAGAACAGGTATTTCATCAAGCCGACCTTCAGTGTGTCGGGCGAGATGAACGGGCAATCTGCCACAGAGCAAAAATACTGCAGAATCGGCTTTGAAGGTGCCGGGATAATTGACAAGGCAGGCGATGGTGTCGCTTTGCCCGTCGGCCAGCGTGTCGCGCTTCTTCCCCTGACCGTAGACCCGATAAACCAGGGAACCCTGTCAGAATACGGTGTCTACAATGTGGAGCACCTGATTCAGGTGCCGGACTCGATTGATGACGGCATTTCCGGTGCGATATGGATGAAGTATTTGACCGCCTGGGGAGGAATGGTGGCAGACGGCAATCTGCAGGCAGGGCAGGTGGTGACAATCACTGCCGCCTCCAGTTCGGTGGGGGTGGCCTCCATTCAATTGGCAAAAATGCTGGGCGCGACTGTTATCGCCACTTCTACCAGTGACGAAAAACTGCCGGAACTGCTTTCTCACGGAGCGGATCATGTCATAAACTCAAGATCCGGTGATTATGTGGATCAGGTGAAATCCATTACAGGTGGAACGGGGACGGATCTGGTATTCGATGCCGTAGCCGGGCCGGGTATGCGGGATCTGGTTCAGGGTTCAAAACGGGGTGGCTGTATCGTGATACAAGGTATGCTGGATCGCAGGCCTATGGAGGTTCATGCCGGTGTGTTGATGAAAAGGCTGTTGACCATGAAAGGATTTACCCTGGACAAGGTTATTGAAGACAAACCCTGTCTTGAGCGCGCTCTGGACTGTATCAGGTCAGGGTTGACGGAGGGCAGGCTGACACCCTGCATCGCCAGAACATTTCCTCTTGTCGAGTATTCCGAGGCATTTCGCCTGCTGGAGTCAAACCGGCATGTTGGCAAGATTGTCGTCAATCCATCACCTGTTTGGAGCGAATTGTGACGTAATGCGCATTCCGTTTAACAAAGCCGGCCATTTACATGGTGGAAGATGAGCAGTCAAGGCAGTCAGGTTGATAAGGTCGTCAATAGCTTCTATTCTATTTTCATTATGGGCTGTCTTTTATAGAGTATCTTTCACAGAGTATCTTTGGAGATCGTTGACTGACATGTCAGGTCAAGCAGAAAAAGATGATTTGGTTTTACGAAATGATTATCATTTCAGAAAATTGCTGACGGCCTTGCCCAATGTATCGGTTCAGGGATATGACAAGGATCGCCGGGTCGTATACTGGAACAAGTCGAGTGAACTGCTTTACGGATACTCGGAAGAAGAAGCAATGGGCAATCTTCTTGAGGATCTCATCATTCCGGACTCCATGCGTGAAGATATTATAGAAGCGCATGGCGCCTGGTTACGCGATGGCGTTGAAATTCCTGCTGCAGAACTTGAACTGATTGATAAGGAACGCAAACGCGTCCCCGTATTCTCCAGCCATGTAATGCTGAATCGGTGCACAGAAAATCCGGAAATGTTTTGTGTCGATGTGGATCTGTCCGGGCAGAAGCGCATAGAAAAAGAGGTTCAGTATTTAAGTCAATACGACAGTCAGACCGGACTCTTCAACAAGAATAGTCTGTTCACCTATACAAAAAAAACGTTAGAGAAAGCTCACCTCGACAGGCAGATGACAGTAGCCATATTTATAGGTATGAGAGCTTTGCATGATCCCATTAAATCTTCAGCTTTAAGTTCAACGACGAACTTTTAAAAAATTATTTCGTTGAAACGCAAAGAAAGCCGAATTTTCA
>PDPE01000012.1 GCA_002747395.1 Pseudomonadota bacterium | reverse complement strand
CCACTCGGTATGACAAATTGAAAAGAAATTTTGAATCGATGGTGGCTATGGCGTGCGCAATTCAGTGGTTACCAATGTGAAACGTCAACAGCCCCTAGCCTTTAGCCACACACGTGGCTTAGAAAGAAAGAACCCGACATTATCCGCGTCAAGCGGAGCCTTTAGCCACACACGTGGCTTAGAAAATAAACTGGATAATTACACCATCGTCACCACCGCCTTTAGCCACACACGTGGCTTAGAAAATAACTCTCCCTACCCCTGGCTATCTCAGATAGCCTTTAGCCACACACGTGGCTTAGAAATCGCGCGTTCACATTCGCTGTGAGCGCGTCACGCCTTTAGCCACACACGTGGCTTAGAAATACACCTTTTCCTGATCGGGTTGGGGCTTCGAGCCTTTAGCCACACACGTGGCTTAGAAAATTTACATAACCAGGTGTACCGCCATCCGAACGCCTTTAGCCACACACGTGGCTTAGAAAAAATGCTAATACACCATTCCATTGCGGCTCTTGCCTTTAGCCACACACGTGGCTTAGAAATTGTGATGCCGTTCCTCGTGAATATGCCTAGCGCCTTTAGCCACACACGTGGCTTGGAAACTGATCCGAGTCAAAACTTGCGATGATACGAGATCCCGATTTTCTAAAATTCTCGCCATTGCCTCAACGTGGTGAGTAACGCCACAAAATCCGATCCCTTACCCTTTGAATCTCTATGCCTGTGATTTTCAGACCTAAACGGTAAAACGACTCACCAGTTTTTGCAGGCGTCCGGCAAGCTCTTGTAACTCTCTGGCGCTTGTCGCAACAGTACGTCCGTTATTATGTACATCACTGGCGGCGGTACTCATTTTATTGGCATCGCCGGCAATCTCGTTCACCATCTCGGAGCTTTGCGAGATATTGCCGTTGATTTCGGTAATACCTGTCGCCATTTGTGCACTGTTGATCGAAATTTCCAATGCCGCCCCGGTCTGTTGTTCGATGGCAGAGGCAATGGTTAAAATGATTCCGTTAACCTCCTGTACCACACTGCGAATATCACTGATATCGACTATGGTGCTTTCGGTAGTCGATTGCACCTCGCCAATTTTGTTTTTAATGTCGATAGTCGCCTCTGCGGTCTGCCTGGCAAGTTCTTTGATTTCGCTTGCAACAACGGCAAAGCCTTTACCTGTTTCCCCCGCCCGTGCGGCCTCGATGGTGGCATTCAGGGCAAGCAGGTCAGTTTGCCCGGAAATCTGAGTGATGACTTCGGTTACGGTGCTGATCTCGGATGCTGCTTGCTCAAGTATATCCATTTTTTCCTTTGTTTTGGAAAAGCGGTCAACCGCCTTGCCTGAAATTTCCCTTGCTCTGGAGGTTTGGACAGAAATCTCGTCAATTGTTGAAGTCATTTCTTCGGAAGCGGTGGCAACGGTAGCTACGCCGGTTGAGGATTGTTCCATTGCTGCCGCAATGTTTTGAAAACTCTGGCTCACCTCTCTGGTGGCGGAGGCAACAGATGTCGCCTGTTCTGCGGCTTGTCCTGCTACTTCTGACAAGCTGTCCGAGACTTCTGTAAGGTGAGAGGACGAAGAGGCAAGAGAGACCGTACCATTTTTTACCTCGCTAATGATTGTTTGCAGTTTCTCTATAAAGCCATTGAAGTTTTTAGAGAGCAAACCAACTTCATCGTTACGCTCCGTATTCCTGATTTTGGTTGACAGTTTTCCGAGACTGATCTGCTCTGTTGCTTCTGCAAATTCCTTGAGTGGATTAAGCAACAGATTTGCCATGGTAAGGTAGAGAACAAGAGAAGCGGTCAATGTGCTTAAAATGGTTGTAACAATAGCAATGCTTTTTACCTGATTCGCCTCTTTCAGTATTTTTCCTTCGTTTAATACAACAGCAATTAACCAGTCTGTATCCCGTTTTTGAAGCTTGACGGGAATGAATTTCACTAACATGTTCTTTCCCTGAAAAGTGGAATCAATAAACTTTTTCTCTACTGCCGGTTTGGTGATATTCGGGAAAATGGTGGTAATATTTTTACCGTTAAAGGATTCTGTTGGGTGGCTGATAACAGCACCGTTTTTATTCAGTAAAAATGCGTACCCTTTTTTATTGAAATTGATACTGTTGACAACCCTGGCAATGGTTGACAATTCTATATCCCCGCCAAAAACCCCCTTGAAAGCAGTCTTGTCTTCGATACGACCCACCGCCGATAACAGCAGCCTTCCTGTTGCCGAATCTGCATAGGGTGGAGTGAATACGGCGTGTGCACTCTTTTGTCCTTGCTGATACCACGAGCGTTTTCTACCATCCCAGGTTTCTCCGGGAAACCAGCTGGATGAATTTGAGAGTGGTTTGCCATCTTTCTCCAGACAACCAAAAATCAACGAAAATTCATTTTTAAGCAAGGGATTAGCCATCACCTCCTGTATCTTCTCGACACTATAATCCTCCGCAATATAACCACTCATCATATCAATCAAAGCGAGTTTTTTCTCCAGCCAGCCCGCGACCTGATTGCTGACCGCTTGCGAACTTTCCAGGGCGGATTTTGTAACTGTTTCATATAGGGAATCGCGCTCTACGGTATAGAGAACAAAGGTTAATATTGAAAAACCGACAAGGATGATAGTGGATGCCAGTAGTGGAACTTTATACGAAATTTTCATAACGATTTCTTTTGGCTCATTTCAGGTTGTAAGGATATTTTTCAATATATGGCGCTGATTCCAGGAGAGCCGGGATGGTGCAGCAATGAACTGCAATTTACTCCTGTGTCTGGTACAGGTAAGGGCATTGAAAACACCGCGAGCCTCCTTCCGTCCCTTGAAGCGACCTGCAGATACAATGAGCTTTCACGGGTTATGAATCGGGGAAGCAAAGCCGTAAGGAAAACAAACGCTTTCGGGTTGCTGGCTGCCACTAAAAAAGCCTGAAAAAACAGCTTTCGAGAAGAAATGCTTTTTTCACGCAATTCATCACAATGTTCAAGAACGAATGTCAAATACATTGCCCATGCTTGAATTGTCACCATTTTTTTCTCTCCAGGGGTTATTTCCGGGATAGAGCAGAGTATAGCAACAGTGCCCGATGGCTAGAGCAAAACCGGGCCGATGATGGCAAAGGCTATCACCAGAACAACAATAGGGATCCTGAGTCGGTTCAAGGCAAAGAAACCGGTTACAACCAGTGCTATGGCCGGCGTAGAGGTGACGGCATTGACAAAAACCGGTTGATACAGGGCGGACAGCAATAGCCCGACAACAGCAGCATTGATTGCCCAAATGGCGCCGGATACTCGTGGCTGGGCTGCCAGTTGTCGCCATTTTCCACTCAAGCCGACCAACAGCAGGAATCCGGGCAAAAAGATGGCTGAAGTTGCAATCAATGCCCCTGCCAGGGGAGTTTCGGGCACTATGGCGGCACCCAGAAAGGTAGCAATGCTGAACATGGGGCCGGGCATTCCCTGGGCAGCTGCGTAGCCGGTAAGAAACTGATCCACTGACATTGCCCCTGCCAGGTTTTGCTGAAGCAAGGGTAACACGACATGGCCGCCACCAAATACCAGACTGCCTGACTGATAAAAATCGTTGAATATCGAAAACATGCTGTTGTCTGCCGTAAAATGTGCCACAACAGGTAAAAACAGCAATAAAGCCGCAAAGGAAATCAGGGGCACAAGGGCAAATCTGCCACTACTGGCATTCTGTTCCGTAGTCACCGCTTCCCTCGGTTTGCCACGCACTGCCATGCCCAGCAGGGCTACCAGCACCAGGGTGAAAAGTTGCACCCAGGCTCCCTGGAACAGCCACATGATGCAGGCAACGCCAACTGCGATAGCTACACTGCTCGTCTCTTTGCAAAACGAACGGGACATGGTCAGCGTTGCATCAGCGACAACGACAACAGCGAGCAGCTTTAATCCGGCGATAACCCCTGAAAACCCGGCCTGACCTTGCATTCCCCATACCGCGAGCCAATACATCAACGCAAATGAGGGAAGGGTAAATCCCATAAAGGCGGCGATGCCGCCGGGAATTCCCGCTCGCTGCAAACCAATGGCAAAGCCGACCTGACTCGACCCCGGCCCGGGCAGGAACTGACTCAGGGAAACCAGTTGCGCGTACTCGGCTTCGCTTACCCAGCCAAGCCTGCTGACAAAGGTGCGCTGAAAATAACCGATATGGGCTGCAGGGCCACCAAAACTGACACAGCCCAGCATAAGAAATCGCCAGAAAATATCCAAATATGAATTCACGACAGGCCCCTCCAGTTGTATTCGAAACTGCGACTGTACTCCGGGATTGTGTCGCGCGATCGTATCCCGATATGGTTTCTGGCATTGTATACCAATACGGTTACCAACGGTTCTGAACCGAATCGGATTCGGTTTTCTCTCCCTGATAGATACGCACCGTATTAAATTCCTCGAATTCGTTCAGGTCTGGCCAGGTTCGGCAGCGGTATGCCTGGTGAAGGGTATAATGCGGGTGATTCAGGTTCTTGACGCGCGAGTCAGCCAGCAGTACCTTGTCTGCACGGGTCAACAGTGTGTCGAGCCAGTGCATATTGTCTCTGTCATACAGAACATCGGCAGCGGAAACAACATCAATTTTGCCCTGGCAGGAGTCAAAATCGGACAACACAGAGAGTGATACGCCGTTAAGTTGCGCGTTAGCTTCGCAGGCATCCAGGGCCTGCCGGTCAATATCAAGTGCCGTCACCGATTTTGCACCGGCCATTGCAGCTGCAATGGCAACAACCCCGGAGCCTGAACCAAAATCCAGTACCTCTTTGTCCTGAACAAGGTGCGGATTTTGGAGCAGGTAACTTGCCATTGCCTGTCCGCTGGCCCAACAGAACGACCAGTAGGCAGGCTCGGCCACGACGGCCTGGGCGACGTCATGGTCAAGTGGCCCTTGCAGTCGCTCAGGATCAAACAGAAATAAACTGATTTCCGGGCAGCCAGGCAAAACTGTCGCTTTCAGGTTGCTGTCAGGCAAGGTTTTTTTCAGGTTGTTTGACAGTCGATCTATATTCATCTGGTTTTCACTTCAATGCCATTGTTTTACCGGGTCTGAGTAATAAGTACTGTTCTCATTTGACGTTATCTTGTATCCTTTCGTCCCGATTCCAGTCATACATGCTATGAGCTGCGAACATAATAATCCTTTACTTCAATTAGTTGAAGAATCGGGATAGACAAACCTCATACATTGTATTAATTACCACTTTCAAGAAGCTATTAAGGAGCTGTTAATGGAAGATATCGTTACCACGGGGCAGGATAAACTTGCCGAAATTCTCAACTGGCTGACCACCATGGCAAAGACCTATGGTCCAAATCTTTTGATGGCAATTTTTACGCTTGTTATCGGGTTGTGGATCATTAACCGTTTGGTCAAAGCGGTGGAAAAAGGGCTGTCATCAAAGGTTGAAGCTACCTTGTTAAGCTTTTTGCGCAGCCTGATATCAGTGGGCCTGAAGGTGATGCTCATCATTTCGGTGGCATCCATGGTTGGTATACAAACCACCTCATTTATCGCAGTGCTGGGTGCGGCCGGTTTGGCGGTAGGCCTGGCACTCCAGGGCAGCCTGGCGAACTTTGCAGGCGGAGCATTGATATTACTGTTCAAGCCTTTCAAGGTAGGTGATGTCATTGATGCTCAGGGTTTTGTGGGCACAGTACGTGAAATCCAGATATTCAATACTATCCTGACCACCGGGGATAACAGAAGAGTCATCATTCCAAACGGTGCATTGTCGAATGGCAGCCTGATTAATATCAGTGCAGAATCGACCCGCCGGATAGATTTGTCCTTCGGCATTGGCTACAACGATGACATTGACAAGGCGAAAGCCATTCTTAATCGGCTGGCGGATGAAGACAAGCGTATTCTGCAAACACCTGCTCGCCAGATTGTCGTTGCGGAACTGGCCGACAGCTCTGTCAACTTCACAGTACGGCTTTGGGCAAACGCCAGTGATTACTGGGGAATTTATTTTGATATGACTGAAAACGTCAAAAAAGCGTTTGATGCTGAAGGCATTTCTATCCCGTTCCCGCAACAGGATGTATATATGCACAAGGTGTCCTGATTCGCGACAGGGAATGGAGTCGAGATGACCGTGCGGCATACCTTATCTGTGCCGCACGGGCATCGCCTGACTTCTTTTACAATCGCGTGACTTCTTTCACAAAAGGCAGTTTTTTTAACAAATTGTTCACGTTCTGATAACAAATTGATCTGTTCGTTTTCTGCCAACCAGGCTAGTCTTAGCATTAAATGTTGATATTTCTCAGGGGATTCCGTTTATGCCGGCCGAGCAACTAAAAGAATTTTTGAATGCGAATAATATTCAATTTGTTTCTATAAAGCACTCGCGGGCCTACACCGCCCAGGAAATTGCCAAGAAAGCGCATATCTGCGGAGACAGGCTGGCCAAAACCGTGATTATCGATATCGATGGCCATATGGCCATGGTTGTTTTGCCCGCCTCCTATAGAATCCGTTGGGATCACTTTATGCGTGCCATGGGTACAGATTTTATCGAACTGGCTGACGAAGAAGAGTTCAAGGATGCGTTTCCGGATTGCGAAGTAGGGGCCATGCCACCATTTGGCAATCTGTTCGGCATGAATGTGTATATGTGCGACACACTCTCAAATAATCCTGAAATAGCGTTCAGCGCAGGTACTCATAGTGAAATCATCAAAATGCAATACAGTGATTTTGCCGAGCTGGTCAATCCGGTGAAAATGTCGGAAGGCTTCGTAAAGCCGGAGGCAAAAAGGAAAAGGCTGTCCTGGATGGAGAACAAGGTGAAGGTGCGGGAATACCTGCTGGATTAGGCAACGCCCGTGGTGACCGGCACCTTGTCATATTTGTCTGGTCGGTTCGGTATCAGGGTTTACAGGCGCCCTGTCCGGTCAGTTATCTGATTACCAGATAGTAAGACCTGCCATCTCGCTCTATTCGGAAAAGAACCTGGTCTGACAGTGCAACCACTTTTTTCAGCTCTCTCATATTTCTCACCCGGTATCGATTGCTGGAAACAATGATATCGCCCCTTCGCAGGCCGGCTGATTTGGCCGGGCCATCTTCAAGATCGACAACGACTACGGCCATGGGCTGGTCATCTTGCCGGTTTCCATAGTAATTTTTGAAGATCACACCGGTTAACAGAGCATGAAACTCGTCGCCCTTGCGGGAATAAGAGCCACGCTCGCCCACCACGGCGCTGATCCGGATGAATTTTCCGGAGCGAAATACTGTCAACTCCATTTTCGATCCAACGGGCGTCAGGCCAATTCGATTATGAAAGTCGATGGAATGTCGAATTTTCCTGCCATCAACAGACACCACCACATCCCCCTGGTGAATACCTGCTTCTGCAGCCGGTGTCCCCGGGGCGACTTTGACAACCAGGGCGCCGTCCTTTATGGGTAAGCCCAATGCATCTGACAAGTCGGCAGTGAGATCCTGAAAGATCACGCCCAACTGTCCCCGCCTTACTGCCCCGAATTTCTGCAATTGAAGCATGACGTTATGGGCAATTTCAGCGGGAATCGCGAAACCGATACCTACATTGCCGCCTGCCGGGGCAATGATGGCCGAGTTGATTCCAATCAACTCTCCCTTGAGGTTAACCAGTGCCCCCCCGGAGTTGCCCGGATTGATAGATGCATCGGTCTGAATGAAATCTTCATAGCCATAGATGCCCAGGCCGCTTCGTCCCAGGGCGCTGACAATGCCTGAAGTTACTGTTTGTCCAAGGCCGAACGGATTGCCGATTGCCACGACAAAATCGCCTACAGACAAGGAGCTCGAATCAACCCATTTTACCTCACTCAACCGTTCTGCCTTTATCTGCAGCAGGGCTATATCCACCTGTTTGTCAGAGCCTAATAATCTGGCCGCCAGCGTGCGCCCGTCTTGCAGGGTGACTTCAATTTCATCTGCCCCGTCAATGACATGGTGATTGGTCAGAATCAATCCCTCTGCGGCATTCACAATGACGCCGGAGCCTGCGCTTTGTGTACGGCGTTTCGGTGTGCCCTGGCGCAGGGATGGTCTTTCGGGAATGGCAAAGAAGCGTCGAAAAAAGGGATCCTGGAGTAACGGGTTGCTGCGGCGGACATGGGTATAGGTGGCAATATTTACGACAGCGGGTGTAACCTTCCGAAGCATTGGCGACAACGAAGGCAGGCCATCGGCATTGGTACCGAAAAGGGAAACAGGCACACCGGCCCGTGACAGGCTTGCCAGGCAAACCAGCAGGCAAGCGAGTGCGAAAATGACAGAGCGGCCAATAACAGTGTTCATTCGTATTCCTTGTTCGAGATGAATCTGGCTGAAAAGCAGCAAAGTCGGCGTACAAGCTCGTCCTGGCCCTGAATTATCCTCTTCTTTGCTGCGCCTTTTACTGTGCATGGTATTACTATATGATTAGTCAGACAAAAGTAAAGCGGGAGCAGTGACCTGATGAATTTACCAGCACACGAAAATAACCAGCCAGGCAGTCAGTTTGATATTGGTATTGTAGGCGCTGGCATGGTTGGCTCGGCGCTTGCCTGCGGATTGGCCCGGGTCGGTTACCGGGTTGTGGTGTTTGACCGACAGTTGCCGCCGCCCTTCGACCCCCTGTCCACCCCTGGCATTCGTGTTTCCGCCCTGAGCCTTGCCAGTGAAAAGATGCTGGCTGACTATGGTGCCTGGCAATATATTGAAAGCATGCGCAGGTGCCCTTATCGTCGACTTGCGGTGTGGGAAAAACAACCGCCCGATTTGCCTTTTCTCAAACAGGGTCGTCGTCAGGGAACGCTGTTTGATTGCAAGGAGATTAATGAGCCGGAGCTCGGAGCCATTGTGGAAAACAATGTGACCTGGCTTGCTCTTCACCAGGCGATGGCATCACTGCCCACTATTACCCTGATGTGCCCGGCTATCCTGGAGGGGCTGGCTTTTTCACCCGATAAAGTCACGATCAGCATCAAAGAGCAGCCACCCGTCGAGGTGAAGCTGGTCACAGGTGCCGACGGAGCCTTGTCCAAAGTGCGCGAATGGGCAGACATCGGGCTCACCTCGAACCAGTATGATCAACAGGCGATGGTGATTACAGTGGAGTATAACGGTCACCAGGAGGATATCACCTGGCAGGAATTTACACCCACAGGCCCGTTGGCATTTTTGCCGCTGCCGGATGTGGCCGGCAGGCACTATGGGTCTCTGGTCTGGTACAACACTGCGGACAACATCAATCGACTAATGAAACTGGGTGAACAGCAACTGATTGATGAAATCGGGCGGAACTATCCTGGCACTCTCCCTGCGGTCACGCATATTGTTGATAAAGGCTGTTTCCCGTTAATAAAACGACATGCCCAAACCTACCATAACAAGCGGGCGGTACTGGTTGGAGATGCGGCTCATACGATTAACCCCCTGGCAGGTCAGGGAGTCAATCTGGGCTTTCAGGATGTAGTCGCACTGGTGCAAATTCTTTCCCGAAAGGGGGTGCCGCTCACAGATCCGGGGGATAAAAGCTCGCTTGAAAACTATGAGTCCGAGCGGCGTCCGTTAAACAGCCAGATGATGTTGGCGATGGATCTGTTTTACCACGCTTTCAGCAATACCCATGCGCCACTCAGGCTGCTCCGTAATCTGGGGCTGAATCTGGCGGATAAACTGCCTTTTGCCAAACAGCAAGTGTTGCAATATGCCACGGGCATAAAGCAACCACCCAAACTGTTGTTTCGTTAGCCGGTGGTGAAATTGATCGGGAAAACAGCTGCTTTCTTCGTCACGTTTTCATTACCACATGTTGAATACATACAATGGATGGAATTCTATGTCTGACACTCTTTTCACCAAAATTATCAATCGTGAAATTCCTGCCGATATCGTCTATGAAGACGAGCAATGCCTCGCATTTAAAGACATTAACCCGCAAGCGCCTGTACACCTGCTGATTATTCCCAAAAAAGCGATTGCCACCATCAATGATATTGAAGAATCAGATCGTGAGGTCATTGGTCAATTGTTTATTGTTGCCGGGAAAATCGCCAAAGATCAGGGGTTTGATGAAGATGGTTACCGGGTGGTGATGAACTGTAACGGCCACGGTGGGCAGGAAGTGTACCACATACACTTGCACTTGTTGGCGGGCAAGCCGCTTGGCTGGCCGCCTTATCGGGAAAGATAGGCCTGTATTTGGCAGACCGGGCCCAAAACTGCCGAACCCCGGGCGAAGCAATGGCCAGGGCTTGCGGAAGGCCCTATCTGAGCTTTAATCCGGGCCTGATCTCAAGCATGAGTATTTCCTGTATTTCATCCCAGAGTTGGCCGTACAGGTTCGTCACCTTGTGGTCAGGTTCAAAGTGAATAAACGGTGCCAGCTCGATCCCCATTTTTTCTACATCACTGCTCGAAGGAATTATGGTCTGAAGTGAAACCCGGTTGTTTTTTAACAGGAATTTTTCAACAATATTACGATGCATCGCTTTTCTCATATCTACCTGACTGAAAAACACCCTCATTTTAACCGGACTATTCAGGTCTTTTTTTATAAATCCTTGCATCTGCTTTACTGTCCTCAATGACAGTATGGTAGGGATGGATGGTACCAGTAACAGGTCTACCACCCGGAGCAGGCCGGCGATGGTTTCACTGAGCTGGGGAGGACAGTCTACGATCACCATGTCATAATCGTCGAGAACAGGCTTGAGAATCTCTCTGATATATCTGGATGATTTTTGTCCGGCCTTTCGTATCTGCTCGTCCATCAGACGGTAGCTGATGTCAGCAGGTAACACATGAAGGTCGCGATAATCCGATGCTTTTATCTGTCGGGTCACCGGGTGTTTTCCGCTGGTCAAACCGGACACCCCACCTTTTATCTTGTTTTTCACCCGCAAATAAAACGAGGTCGCCCCCTGAGGATCCATATCCCAAAGCAGTGTTTTGAAACCGCGGGAAGCCGCCATGGCAGCCAGGTTTACCGAGCTGGTTGTTTTGCCAACGCCGCCTTTGATATTAAATACAGCTACAATTTTCGTCATATCAGCGGCCCACCTTTATTTCTGACAGGGTGTTGGTCACTTGCATAACCTCGGGAGCCTCGAGTGCCGGGAACAACTCGATAAACCGGTTTTTCAGGTCGTCATGACTCCCGCTGATTTTCTCACTCATCTGGCCAAGCAGCATAAAGGTGTCGTAACCGACTTTCTTGTCTTTGGCAAGCTCTTCTGCAAAGTGATGCATTTTTTCCTTCTGCACAGTGATGTCCTGAAAATCACCCAATATGGTCTGCAATTTTTTAATCATTTTGATGAGTTTCAGGTAGTCCTTGCTGGCGAAGATATCGGTAAAGTATTCGAGTAAATAGCGCAATCGTTTGAAATCCAGCCTCAATGTATGAAACTCCTCATCAGGGGAATCGGCATGCAATTCATTGCCATCGCGAAGCAGTTTGTCGAAACACTTTTTAATTCTTTTTGCTGCCACTTTGTCAATCGTCAAAGTTGGCTGATTCTCGCTTGCCACTTCGGTTTCAGCCAGAAAAAGCTGCCAGGCCGCAATCAGCCTGCCGTATTCCGGGTTTTTTATGTAGTCCAGCAAGTCGGCAAGGGCTTCTTCCCGCCTTTTGTGAATGAAGTTGACAAAGGGCATCAGGCTTTTTCTGTCTGCATCGTTTGCTTGGCGCAGCCAGTCTTCCAGCATCAGCTCATACACATCCAGATCCCTGACATTGGCAGTCAATTTGCCCAGGGTTTTGAAAAAGCCGTTAAATTCAAGCAGGATGGCTTCAGGAACAAGTTTTTTGAACTCCTTCATCAAGGAACGGCATTTTCTCAGGTTGACCCGGTATTGGTGGAGAAACTCGGTGTCAATATCCTCTATTATGCCCCTGGTATGCAGGATCATACCCTGTGTAGACTGTGCCAAAAGCATTTTGATGGCAGAAAGGGCCGGCAGTTCGGGCCTGATGGTGCAGTCTGTCAGGCTCTCCTGGGCCAGAAGGGCATCGAACTGAATGTTGACTTTATCAAAAAAACTTTTCTCTATTGCTGCCGGGTGCCCGGCAAGCGCCTTTCTGACCTTGTCGGCATGGCTATCGAAGCCAACCAGGGGAGCCACGGAAACAAACGCAACCTCCTCTGCAGAGCCGTTAACAGTCGGCCACTGGCAACGATCAATGTTAACAATAACCAGCGTCTTGCCTTTTTTATTGAGAAACCGGTATTGCCGGTTGGTTATGGCGAGCTGCAATCTGCTTTGAAGTTTCCAAAGATCGCAGGTCTGCCTGATCAAATCGACCACGTCCTTTGCCTGAAAGCCGGACTCGGCTGAAGGGTTCAGTTCCTGATAAAACCCCGGTTCGGCAGTCGACACGGGAAGAAAGCCTGATATTTTCTCCTCTGACAGAGCCAAAAGGTGAGCGTGGTTATTGACAGAAAGCGTTAACAGCAAATGTCCTGATTGATAGGCTGGCATGCCAAATGCGTCCAGCACAGTGGCCTGGTATGAAATAGTGTCAGATGTTTCGATATGGTAGTCACTGGCAAAAATGGAGGCCAGATCCAGCGCCTTTCGTCCGGCCTTTCGGGCACTGCCAAACTGCAGTGCGTCAGGATCCAGAAATGCAAAATCATCAAATTGATGCATAAGGTTGGGTACTCTTTTTGTGTGGTATTGTTGCTCTTGTCTTGCTTCAACCGCTGTTGTCAATGCAGCCAATGCTATTGCCAGGGCAGGTTAATCAGGTTTTTTGCCAATAACATCAAACAGTTTTTTGCCAATGGCCCGGGAGGGTGCCAACAAGGCTTTCTGAATGGCGGTATTCGCTACCCGAAAAAACCTTGAGCCGGACGGCGTCTCTGCAAACCGGATATAATCATTGATTTCTTCTACTCCAAGTGTCTGATAGGTATATAAATAGCCGGTAAACACCTGTTGTCCGACCACTCCTCGAGTCATAAACCGGTTGGCTTCTACCAGTTCGAGCAATTGATTATAGTCACCGTCGATATTGGTACCCCGGGTAAATTCAGCCACCAAAGCCCGCTGAACAGCCATTGCCGTTTCCAGGCCGGCCTCTGTGGCTCTTGTGGCCCTGTCAAATTTGTTGAACAGTTTCTCCCTGGGTGTTCCCCTGAATTTTTTCTGTAAGGACAGTGCCTGCTCGCTCATTTTCTGAAAACTGTCTGCCGAGGAGGCCGCTGCTTCCAGTTTGACCACCTTGCTGCCCAGCGGTGATTCAAACCATTGCAGCACACGGGTCAACTCCTGATCATTTAGGCCCTTTGCCAGGTGGCTGCGTATATCTGTACTCATTTTTTCGGTATCAACCGATGAATCTATGATGGATTCCAACCGGTTAATATCGGTAATTGAATGCTCACCATGCTGTTGAAGGCTGGCTTTCATTCCCTCTTTAATCATTGCCGGGAACTCCTTCACCAGGGTAGACAGCCCCGACTTTTCGAACACCCGATCGGTAAGAGCGGAGTGGGGAGAAGCCATCAGGTGGGGGCTGGCACAAGAAAAAAGTACCAATAAAGTAAAAAGGAAACGATTCGTAACAAGCATGATATACCTCGGAAAGATGAGCCCTGCCGGTTTTGTTGTTTGATGAAATAGTGACGATTACAGGGTAACGATTGGGTAGTAACCTGACGCACAATTTCGCATTATAGCAAACGCCAACTTCCTGTCATTGATTGATTATTGTGGTGGGCAGTTTTTATCACAGGCAGCCTGTCGAGATTGCCTCTGTGGTTTTTTCCTGCGTATGGCTGCCTTTTTCCTTGCTTCTTTTTCTGCTTGAAGTTGGGCAACGGCAACCAGCTCTTGCTCAATCATCGCAGGTGTTTCAAGGCTGACGGCGCCTATCATGCCCGAGCGCAGTTCATTGATAAAAATGGTTGAAACACGTTCAAGGTCTACCTGTCCACCGGCCCTCAGGCAACCCCGCTGTTCACCTATGCGCTCAAGAAGAGCCAGTGGTTCGGCAGGCGGCGATTCAAGGTGATAGCGCTCGGCCAGCAAAGCCGGATAGTGCTCCATCAGGTATTCCGCAGCGTAGAACGCAACATCATCATAGTTGACAACCGTATCTCTGATCGCTCCTGTCACACCAAGCCGGTAGCTGCCATGTTCGTTTTCCACTTTTGGCCAGAGAATTCCCGGAGTATCCAGCAGTGTGATGCCGTTTTCGAGCCTGATACGTTGCTGGCCTTTGGTAATGGCCGGCTCGTTACCTGTTTTGGCGATACTTTTCCCGGCAAGACTGTTAATCAGTGTTGATTTGCCGACATTGGGAATGCCTGTGATCATGGCGACAATATTTTTTTCCCTGTCAGCCTTGTGCGGAGCCAGCCTGAAGCAGAGGTCGAAAATGCGCTGGCTGCGATCCGGCTGCCGGGTATTGATTGCAAGGGTTCTGGTGTTGGTGCTCTGTTCAAAATACTCCTGCCACAACCGGGTGATTTCCGGGTCGGCAAGATCGCTTTTGCTCATCAGTTTGATGCCAGGCTTGTCGCTGGCCAGTTTTTTGATGAAGGGATTGGAACTGCTGTAGGGCAGGCGCGCATCCAGCAATTCAATGATGATATCAACCTGTGGGAGCACTTTGGCCATTTCCTTGCTGGCCTTGTGCATGTGTCCCGGGTACCAGTGTATCGACATTTTGGGCTCTTTCAACGAGGTGAGGGGGTGAATCGCTGCGGCAGTGTCACAAGGTTGAA
This sequence comes from Pseudomonadota bacterium, assembly GCA_002747395.1. GTDB lineage: Bacteria > Pseudomonadota > Gammaproteobacteria > Pseudomonadales > Oleiphilaceae > LZORAL124-50-18. The sequence goes on along the minus strand of PDPE01000012.1, from coordinate 24,347 downwards.
ACAGTTGCTGCCTGTTGCTGCAGTAGCGTCGTCATTTCCGGTGCGCTTAATGGTTTCGATAAATAATAGCCCTGTATCACGTCACAGTTTGCAGTCTTTAGAAAATCAAACTGGGCCTTGTTTTCAACACCCTCGGCGACCACTTTCAATTTAAGGGTCTGGGCAAGGGCGATAATGGCTTTGCAAATGGCTGCATCCCGGGCGCTGGTATCGACATTCCTGATAAAGGAACGGTCAATTTTCAGGCTGTTTACCGGCAGGTTTCGCAAATAGCTGAAAGATGAATAACCGGTGCCGAAGTCGTCAACGGAAAGATTCATGCCCATTTTACTGAATTCTTCCAGCAAACTCACTGAAGCTTTCATATTTTCGATGATCGAGCTTTCAGTCAACTCAAGTTCCACCTGATTGGGCGGCAGGTGGGTCACAGTCAGCATGGATTTGACACGCTCGGTAATGTTTTTCTGCCGTAATTGATAGGCGGACAGATTGATGGCAACATTGATGGTGCCGATGCCCTGGTCATACCATGTTCGCGCCTGTTTGCAGGCTGTCTCCATGACATTGGCACCGATTTCCGTAATTAACCCGCTTTCTTCCGCAACATTGACAAAATCGGTGGGAGAAATCATACCCCGGCCGGGGTGGTTCCATCTGACCAGAGCTTCTACCGACTCGATGCACAGGTTATGGAGACTCAGTTTGGGTTGATAGTACACCTCGAGTTCACCCTTTTTCAGTGCGTTTCTGAGGTCGGTTTCTATACTGACGATGAACCTGGACTTGTCTACCAGCTCTTTGGTGTAAAACTGGAAGTTGTTTCCGCCAAGGTATTTGGCCTGCCTAACGGCCACCCCTGCCTGACGAATCAGTTGCGGAATTTCTTTGCCATCTCCGGGAAAGGTCGAAATGCCTATACTGGATGACATGATTAATTCCTGGTTGCCTATATAATAGGGTTTGGTGATTTCACGCAATATTTCCCTGGCGAAATCGCCAGTGTCTTCCCGATTCTTTCCGGGCAAGATAATGGCAAACTCGTCATCTCCCAGGCGAGCGATAGTGTCTGCCTGATTCATCGACCCGGAAAGTCGCGAGGCAAAGTGTTTCAGCAGGGTGTCCGCATGTTCATGGCCAAAATTCTGGTTGATTTGTTTGAATCTGTCGATGTCTACATAGAGCAGGGCAAAGCTGGCCAGGCTTTCTCTTGCGCGAACCAGGGCATTGTGCATTCGATCCTTGAACAAGGTTCGGTTTGCCAGGCCGGTAAGTTCATCGTAATTCAGTAAATAGCGGAGTTTTTCATCGGCCTCCTTGTTATTGGTCTGATCGGAAATCAATCCGGCAAAATAACTGGTTCCGGCAGAGGCGACGCGAATCGTATTGACTTGAACGCGTACGGGAAAGTATTCGCCGTTTTTTCTCTGCTCCAGCAGTTCCGCGTCCCAATAACCCGATTGGGCAAGTTGCAAACGGGCCTGTTTGAACACTTTGTTTTTCTGCGGAGAGTGGCTGAGATCAAGCCACTTTTTCCCCAACAGTTCAGACTCTTCAAAACCGGTGATTTTCCTGAATGCCTGATTCACCGAAACCATCTCGAAACGGTGATTTAAAACGAATATTCCCTCATTGGTCTGGTCAAAAACAGACTGGGCCAGTTGCATTTGTTCTTCATGGCGCCGTTGTTGCGTGATGTCACGACGGGTTCCGAGCATGCGAAGAACCTGTCCTGATTTGTCACGACTGACTGCCTTGCCCTGGTCCTCTATCCATAGCCAGGTGTCCTGTTCCGCGTCGAAGACCCGGTAACTGACCTTGAAGTGGCTTGATTTGTTGTCCAGGTAGTCGCCGATTGCTTCCTGCAAACCGGCATAGTCATCAGGGTGTACCTTGGCGCGTAAAAGCCGAAAATAGGCTTTAGAAGAATGCTCTTTGGCGTTGAAAACTCCGTTAAAGGGAGACTGGTGGAGGGTTTGGCTTGTCAGATCCCAATCCCACAAGCCCAGATTCGATGCGGAAATAGCCTGGCTCAGGCGGGTCTGACTTCTTCCCAGGGCGTTACTGATGGATTGCCGGAGCTTGATTTGCTGGTTGAGCAATTCATTGGTTTCGGAAAGCTCGCGAGTACGTTCTTCGATACGCAGGCGGGTTTCGGATTCCAGTTTGATCAACTTCTGCTCAAGCTCATTTTTGAGTCGGGTTTCTTCTTTAAGCTGGCTGGCCAGATAGCGCATTTTTTGCTGTGACCGATTGACAAAGTCGGTAACATCTTTTCTTACCTGAAAACGATGTCGGGATTGTGCCTGTTCACTGTGACTGATACTGGTGTGCAGCAATAAAAGCAGGAAGCCGATTGCCACCGAGGCGATCAGAAGCCAGGGTTCAAGGCCGGGTGCCAGCAAAAGATTTGTCACCAAAACAGCGAGTGGTACGCTCAGTAGTAACAGTAACCGGTAAAGGTTTCGCAATGAAAAGAAACCCCTGTCGGCATCGGAGGCTGTTGACAGTCTGGCACTATTGTTATCTTCAGCCCGGGGGCGCGCAGAGCTTATGTTGCCAGACATTGTCATCCTGTTGTACCTGAAGATGAAAGTTCAAGACGAAATTAAAAATTCAAAACGAAATCACAAGCAGCGACAGCAGAATCACGCCGATAGCCAGATCATGGTCTATAGGTGCACACACTCGTCATTCTGCCATGGTGGAAGTCCAAATTCCGTGACGCCTGTTCGAAAATCGGCTTCGCTATCCGTGCAAGTTAAACGTTTTTGCCCATTGCTGCAATGCTCATTCAGGATAAATTGGCTTGAAATTGTATGACCGGTTTCGGCGGACTGTGCAAGTGAGGAACGGGGCGGGCGTGAGCAGTTACCTTGTGCCCGCATAGTAATGGGATGATTTAACCATCGGGATGATCAGGTTTCGGCCCTTGCTTTTCGCTTCATACAGGTTTATGTCGGCCTGGCGAAGCAGGCCTTCGAGGCTTTCTGTCTGGCTGATGGAGCAAACACCGGCACTGATACGAACATCCATTTGTGTATTCTTGAACGAGAAGGTTTCCTTTTCGACACTGCTTCTTAACCGCTCGGCCAATGCCAGAGCCTGAACCAGTGTTGTTTCCGGCAGCATCATAAGGAACTCCTCGCCGCCCCACCTGGCAACTACATCCATTTGTCTGGAATGTGACTTCAGCAAACGGCTAAACCCCCTTAAAACTTCATCACCTGCATCGTGTCCACAGGTATCATTAATCAGTTTGAAGTGATCAATGTCGATCAGAACAATCGAGAAATGGTGGCAATAGCGTTGATAGCGTTGGTGCTCGGTTTCCAAACGGGTCATCATCTCCCGTCGATTGGAAAGGCCGGTCAGTTCATCGGTTTTGGAGGCGATTTCATACTGTTTGGCCAGCCTGATCAGGTCGCTTCGTACCTTGCGTCTGGATAAGTCGAGTACATATGAGAAAATGGATACGAAAGCAAAGGATGTGAGAAAACGAAGTTGGAAATCAGGGGGGTATTCGGCTGTGACAAAAGGGAGTTCAGGAAAGTGGAAAATCAGAGTGATGGAAGTGAAGCAGGTCGCGAATATTGCCACTCCCGTTTGGGGCCCGGTCAGATAGAATATTAGCGGCGGGAAAACGTACAGCCACAACGGGCCTGTATTGTTTTCACCTCCGGTTGCACATAAATAGATGCCCAGTGCCATTGAGAATCCGACACTGATACAGCGGAACAGGCTCTCTTTTCCGGTTAGTTTGTAGTAAATTGAGTTTGCCAGAAGAATGGAACCAAACAGGTAGAGAGTTACCCCGTGCTGCGGGTGCCCGGAATAGATCGATTTGGTTCCGATAGCCAGAAGAATAAGTACACCGGCAAAGCTGATCCACTGAAATACCTGAAGAATTTCTTGATCCTCTCCCAGATCGCGGAAACTGGAAATGCCTGTGAAGGAGTCATGCGTTAACTTTTGGGTGGAAGCCGTGGCTCTATTTTGTCGCATTGGGATGTCGGCACTCCTGGCCTGTTTTCCGGGGTAGGAACGGGCTGTCAGCTTATGGAAATATACGCCATGTGAACAACACGCCCGAACTTTATCATTTTTTCAAACCTTGCGATACAGTTTTGATATAAGGCAGAATCCGTTGGTTTGGTATCTGAGCCCAGGGAGTGAACTACCAGATGATAATCGCTTGCAAAGGCGCAAAAAGCCTTTCGTTCTTGATGAAGAAAACACCTTTTACTATAAAAATGATTGATGTTAATCATCATAAGGCCTATAACCATAGCCATGGTCGCCCGAAAGAGAGTGTCCGGCCTTATCAGATGGCGCATTGTATTTGTTACAATGAGTCAACAGAGCGTAGTGGAAAGTAGTGGAAACAAGGTAACGGTTTCTGCCGATAATCAGCCCAGAGGAAAGGAGATAAACGCGTTATGAGTAGCATCCAGGAAGGTCGCCAGATGAAGATGATTGGTGAATTGAGAACATTCATCAAAAAAGTATTGTCAGATCCCGCTCTGGCAAGCCAGTGCATGGACATTGCCAGAAGGCTAAAGGATGAACCCGATGCCGAAAGCAAAATTGCCGCCGAAATCAGTGCGACAACGATTGTGCGTATTCCTGAAAACCTCAGTGAGGCGGACAGACTGTTTCTGGAAATAATTTTCGAAGTGCTGGACGACGAAGCCGCGCTTTATTGACAGGTAGCAGGTTCTGGTTCAGGCAGGATGCGATTATCACACCCTTGCCCTGAATGTCAGGCGCGAGCCATTTCGATTGCATCTTCAAGCGCCTTCAGACACAAGGCGACGTTTTCGTTTCTGGCTCCGTAGCCAAGAAGTCCTATTCGCCAGGCTTGCCCTGCGAATTTTCCCAGACCGGCACCAATTTCCAGGTTGTAGTTGTTCAGCAGGTAACTTCGTACCCTGGCATCATCGACACCCTCCGGGATGTGTATGGTGTTGAGTTGGGGCAGGCGCTCGGCTTCGGGCACGATAAAGCTCAGACCCATTTTTTCCAGTCCTTCCTTCAACTTGTTGTGTTGATCCGCATGGCGCTGCCAGACATTTTCAAGCCCTTCTTCCCGGATCAGTAACAGAGCTTCATGCAGGGCATAGAGTGCATTTACCGGGGCGGTATGGTGGTAGGCGCGTTTCCCCTCTCCACTCCAGTAAGACATAAGTAATGTCTGATCCAGAAACCAGCTTTGTACCTGAGTTTTACGGGATTTGATTTTTTCCACCGCTCGCGCACTGAAGCTGACGGGTGATAAACCGGGAACACAGGACAGGCATTTCTGGCTTCCGGAGTAAATGGCATCGATTTGCCACTCATCGACCTTTACCGGGATGCCGGCCAGCGAAGTGACTGCGTCAACAATGGTCAGGCAGTCGTACTCTTTGGCCAGTTTGCAGAGTGCCTGTGCGTCGGTCATGGCACCAGTCGAGGTTTCTGCATGTACAAAACTGACGATCCGTGTGTCAGGGTTGGCCTGCAGAGCCTCACGCAGTTGAGCTTCGGGTACTGCCCGACCCCAGGGTACTTCAACCACCACTACTTCGGCACCCGAGCGTTTGGCATTTTCAAACATACGCTGACCGAATACACCATTGATACAGACAATCACCTTGTCGCCGGGTTCGACCAGATTGACAAAGCAGGCTTCCATACCGGCTGAACCGGGTGCGGATATGGCCAGAGTATGCTCGTTTCCGGTTTGAAAGGCGTACTGAAGCAGGCTTTTCAGCTCATCCATCATGGATATAAAAAATGGATCCAGGTGGCCGATGGTGGGGCGTGCAAGAGCGCTTGTCACTCTGGGTGGTATGTCTGTTGGACCCGGCCCCATCAGTGTCCGGTTTGGCGGGTTAAAGGATTGAAACTGAGGTGTCGTACTGGTTGGCATAATCGATTCTCGTACTTTTTTGTGCTGATACTGTGTGATTTTGAGTTTTCAGGTGCCGGGCTCCCGGGCACCAACGACCTGAAAGAATGCGACAAATTACCTTGCCGGAAGTATTTAATCAAATATAAGATCGCGAACAGACCCGGAATTACATTGCCTGCTGTCGGCCGAGTGCAGGGCCGGTATCATCGATTTGATCACAAATTGCCTTTAGGTCAGCCAGTTCAAGTTGAATTTGGGCTTCCCGGGAGATGGCATGCTGCTCATTCAGAATATCCCTGAGTATTTCGTCTGTGGTCAGGGGGTTGGCCAGAACCACCCGAAATACCACACAGGGGTCACCCCCGTATTTTGCCGGGTTCAGCCGTGTTCGGGAAACAAATGCCTTGCCCCTCGCGCGCTGGGTTTTTTGAATCAGTTTGGTGACCCGACCCAGAATCAGGTTGATTTTTCTCCGTATGTCCGGAGCCGCATGCTCAAGTGCGGTGGCGGCGTAATCCGGGCGGTAGCGGTAAGTCAGGATGTTCAGCTCAGGAGGGCTGATGAGTTCAAAATCGGGTTTGCCGTTGATCAGCTCGGCGTAAAATCTGGCTTTTTCGATGCCCCGGTCGATCAATATTTCATAGCCTTCGTGCCCGATCACTTTCAGCCCGGACTGGATAAGCATGGCCATGCCGGGGCGAGAACCTTCCAGGGTGGTGCTGCCCAGGTCTTTGGAGCCTTTCCTGATAATGTATTGCGCGTGGTGCTCAATCGCGGTTACGCTGGCCGGGTTTTTCAGAAGCAGCATACCGGCCCCCATCGGAATATAAAGCTGCTTGTGTGCGTCGATGGTGACCGAGTCGGCCTGTTCGATACCCTTTAGCAGGTGCCTGTGTTTGCGGGAAAACAGTGTTGGCCCTCCCCAGGCGGCATCTACATGAAAAAACGCATTAAACTCACGGGCTACGTCGGCAATATCTTCGAGAGGGTCAACGTTGCCCGTCTCCGTGGTGCCAGCGATGCCGACAATACTCATCACTTTGATCCGATTTTTTCTCAGGGTGATGCACTTGTCGCGAAGTGCATCGATATCCATTTTGTTATTGTCTGTCGTGGCAACGGGAATGATAAAGTCATGGCCAATGCCCAGAACATCCGCGGCTTTTTTCAGGGAGTAGTGGCCTCGCTCTGAAATCAGTACAGCCGCACCCTGATACCCGTAATACTGCATGGCCCTGAACAGGCCTTCACGGTTGACACCCTTGAAATTGGCTTCTGCCGGAAAGGCAAGGTTGCGGGCAACCCATAGTGCAGTAATATTTGCGATTGTGCCGCCCGAGCTCATGCACCCGAGCGCGTTGACAGAATCATGCATCCAGGTGCGATAGAAGTCGCTATCCTGCTGGTAAACAAGCCGGTGTAACATCCCCAGTACTTGTCGTTCAAGTGGCGTAAAGGCTTTTGACGTCTCGGTTTTTACAAGATTTTGATTCAGGGCAATCATGATCTTTGACAGGGGCAGCATAAAGTGCGGGATGGCTGATGCCATATGGCCGACAAAGCTTGGCGCAGAAGTGTGAACCGATTGGGCAACCACCTTGTCAAGCAAAAACCGGGCCTGTTCCGATACGAAAATGGGCTTTTCCGGAATGCGGGAGTCAGCAAAATCTTTTTCGACTTCGGTCAGGTCTTTTTCGACGGCCACAATGTGTTCTTGCAAAAAGCCGGCAAGATTTTGCGAAATAAAATGCTCTATTTGCCCGAGTGTCGAGTCTGGCGCTTCCGGAACAGTAAAAACCCGGTACATGGACTCCAGGTTTGCGTGAGCTGTTTTACCGATTTCTGCCATGATCTACCTATACCGCCCGATAACTACCCGGCCCCTGCGTGCAGTGTTGCCCCCAACAAAAGGCGGCCAGTATAAACTCATGTCAGACGGATAACCAGTCATACTTCAGACTTTGATTGATCGCTTTGCATAATCATAATATGACCCTTTCCTCCCGAACAATTTCAGCATCGACATAAGCCATTATTTCCTGTCGGGTTTTTTGTAATAGCCGGTTACCTGCTTTTTTATTGTTGCCCGCAAAAATGAGAGTCCATTCCGCAGACAAGAGGTCATCCTGACGGCCGGTTTCCACCAGGGCGATTTGCGTGTGTTTGCCAAATTTGTCCCGGATTCCATTAACACGCTGCCTTTTTTCCTTCAGGCTTTGGCAGCCTGGAAGGCTGAACGTCATGGTCAATACTTCAATATGCATGACTTCAATACGCCTGGGGCAGTTGATGCCCGGGTGAACCATGGTACAGAGAGTCGTTGAACTCCAACTCCCCCGAGTTAACCAGTGCCTCGATGGTTTTCGACAGGTTTCTCTGTATTTTCTCCCTTTCGATATGGTGGCGGATCTGTGGTCTGGCCTGGTAGAACGGCTTGTTAATGTGCGATTTGTTCCTTTCCCAAAAGCGGCCTATTTCTTCCCGGGTGGCCGCTTGTGGTGCTAAAAAATCACGAAACGCCCTGGATTTTTCACTGTTGCTTTCTGCTTCGGCAGACAACGCATGCCAGGCCGCAATATGTAGCAGCCGGCGGGTTTTTTCATCTGTCTCATCAATGTGTTTTTCAAGTTGTTCGGCCAGCTCCTGCGGGAGTTCTTTCAGACTGTAGCTTTTCTCGAACAAAGTGAATAACCGCCCGTTGTTCTCTGAATCTGGCCGCTTGCCCTGAATCAGGCTTGTCACCAATGCACCGCAAACAAAGGCAAAAAAACCGAACAGCAGTTTGCTTTTCAGATCGTCACCGGATCGCATTTTCTTGTCGTACATACAGATTCAGGTTGCTCCATGTGACTGCCTTTCATTACGATATTGCGAGCAGAGGCATTTATCGGGAGAAAAAACAGGTCGGGCGAAAAAGTATGGTCGGAATCCGTTACTATACGGAATCAAGCCTTTTCTTCAGGCATTCCACCAGATTACTGACCGATACGGTGCTGGCCGCATCCACCACCAGCGCGTGGCCTTTTTCTTCCGCTGTCAGAGGCTGTTGTGTGGCAAGTTGTCTGTCCAGCACCTCCAACGTGGCTTCCGATGCGTCCTGACCCCTTCCCTGGCGCTGCGTTATCCACTGCCTGACGATGTTTTCATCCGTTTGGCAGGAAATCAGCACGCCGGGCACGCCATTTTCTTCAGCGACCTGCTGAAAACCGTCCCTCTGTGATGCCAGCAGATTGGTGGCATCGATAAAGACCGTATAGCCAGCCTGCAAAATTGTTTGAGCCAGGTCATGCAGGCGCTGATAAGTGCGTTGCGTTGCCTCTTTGGTGTAGATGCCTCCATCCGGTTCAGACCGGCTTGACTCGGTTGCCGCCAGATCGAACAGGCGTTTTCTTTCTGCGTCTGAACGGATGTGAATGGCACCAAAATTTTCAATCAGTGTTTTGCCTATGGTTGACTTGCCTGAACCGGAAACTCCGTGGCCAATCAGGCAGGCGCAAGCGGGTACCATGGAGCAGGTCTCCGCCAGGTCGGCATATTTGGTATAGCTGGCAAGGAGCCTGGCCTGCATGGCTTCATCCATACCCGGCGATGCACGGGTAAACAGGGCAATTTTGGCCCGCACCATGGCGCGGTAGGCCTGGTAAAAGTGCAACAGGGCCAAACCGTCATAGTCGCCTGTGATGGCAAGGTATTGATTCAACAGCGTGCGAGCGTAACTGTCCAGCCCCCTTTCCTGAAGATCCATCAGGATAAAGGCCAGGTCGGACATGGTGTCAGTCCAGCGAAAATCATCATTAAATTCAATGCAGTCAAATAAAACGACCTTGCCCTGATACAGGGTGATATTGCCCAGGTGAATATCACCGTGGCACTCCCGAATAAAGCCTTCGGCCTTGCGCTTTTCAAAAAGTGGCTGCAAACGGTCAAAGGTGGCCTTTGCCCAGGCTTCCAGGTTTTCCAGTTGTCCGAGCAGGGCGGGCTGGTCAATCATCTCCCGAATCTGTTCAAAGTTCTGGTTCACAGGTGCATAGACCTGGTCGGGGGTGCCAAACCGGCTGTCAGCGGGTGCAGGCTCGATATTCAGGTGAAAGTGCGCAATAAGCTGGCCGAGCTCGGCGATATGCGAGGAGGTGATTTTTTGCTCGGCCTGCAGTTTGTCGAACAAACCCTCCTGGGGGAACTGCTTCATCTTGATGGCATATTCCAGAACAGGGCCGTCTCCGTCAATAACGGGGGCCTCGGGTGTACCCGTGATGGTGATCAGGTTAAGATAGAGGTCTGGCGCCAGACGCTGGTTCAGCCTGAGCTCCTCTTTGCAAAAATGGTGGCGTTTTTCCAGTGTGCTGAAATCGAGAAAGCCGAAATCCACCGGTTTTTTTATTTTATAGGCATACTCCCCGGTTAGAATAACCTGGGAAATGTGAGTTTCAATTAACTGGAAACTCTCTACATCGTGGTCGTACAATTCGGCTGACTGCAACGCAGTGATTAATTCTGTGCTCACCCCGGGCTCCTTTTGGCAATTGTGGTTGCAATCATAGCGATTATTTTGGTTGATAGAAAGGCCGGGTCGTCTATTGCAGAGTGACCCCGGAAGACGGTTTCTCCGGTTGCAAGACAGTAAACATGAAAGGAAAAAAGGATCAGCAGTATGGCTCGACAGGGAAAGCCTGATAAACCTGCCCGTTCGGCCGGCAAGACATCAACACCTGCCGGTAAGGGCAGGAAGCAGCCGGCAAAACGTGCAGGCAACAAGACGAAATCGCGAGCGAATGGCAAGACGAAATCGACAGCCGGAGGCGCCCCCCGAAAACAAAACAGGCGCAAGCTGTCCGCATTTCTGTTCAAGTTGTGTGTTTTGGGTGTGGTGGCTTTTGCCGGCTGGCTGGTATATCTGGATGCCGTTGTGCGTGACAAGTTTGAGGGAAAAATGTGGTCAATTCCCGCCTCGGTGTATGCCCGCCCCCTTGAATTATATCAGGGAGCAGCACTGAACCCCGATTTACTGGACTTTGAGTTGAAAGCGTTAGGCTATCGTCACAAGACAGGCCGTATTGAAACCGGGCAATACACCCGGCAAGGGGCAAGGTTTACCATCGCTATCCGCCCGTTCCGGTTTGCCGAAGAGTGGATGCCGGCCAGAAGTGTCCGGTTGGAGATTCAGGGTGACACCATTCAAACCCTGCGTCAGACAACTGGCCAACCTTTGGATCTGGTTCGGCTCGAGCCGCTGAAAATTGGCGGCATTTACCCGCGCCAGAAGGAAGACCGGATTCTGGTCAGGCTGGATCAGGTGCCCGAGTCGCTGGTGACCGCGCTGACCACGATTGAGGACAAAAATTTCTGGCACCATCATGGCATTGCCCCGCTGTCCATTCTTCGGGCGCTCTGGGTCAATCTTTCAGCAGGCAAGGTGAAACAGGGAGGCAGCACACTGACCCAGCAACTGGTCAAGAATTTTTATCTGGACAGCCGTCGCACCCTGTTTCGCAAGGTGCAGGAAGCCCTGATGTCTGTTTTGCTGGAATTGCACTATAGCAAGGAACAAATTCTCGAAGCCTATATCAACGAAATATACCTGGGGCAAAGTGGCAACCGCGCCATTCACGGCTTTGCCATGGGCAGCCAGTTTTACTTTGCCAAACCGCTGCAGAGTCTGAATCAGGGCGAGCTTGCCCTGCTGGTTGCAATGGTCAAGGGGCCCAGCTTTTACAACCCGCGCAGAAATCCGCAACGGGCACGCGAGCGACGAAATCTGGTGCTTGGGGAAATGGCCCGGGCAGGGGCGATTGAACCTCGGGAAGCGAAAAAAATCCAACACACAAGGCTGAGGGTAGCAGAGCGTCCCTCCTTTTCCGAAAATCTGTATCCGGCTTTTATGGACTTGATCAGGCGCCAGCTGGCCACAGAGTACAAACAGGAAGACCTTGAATCAGAGGGGTTGCGCATTTTTACGACGCTGGATCCCCAGGTGCAGCACCAGGCGGAAAATGCAGTCAGGCGCACCATGAAAAGACTGGACCCTTCGGGCAAGAAGCACCTGCAAGCCGCCATGCTTGTGACCGGTGCCGAAAGCGCTGAGGTCAAGGCCATTATCGGAGACCGCAAGCCCCGTTACGCAGGATTCAATCGGGCACTGGATGCAGAGCGGCCCATTGGCTCACTGATCAAACCCGCCGTCTTTTTAACCGCCTTGCAGCACGAATCGCGTTATAATCTGAATACCACCATATCGGATCAGCCGATTACCATCGAACTGGACAATAAAACCGTCTGGACACCCCAAAACTTTGAGAAACGCTCTTTTGGTAACGTTACCCTGCACTACGCATTAACTCACTCGTTGAATATATCAACGGCGAGGCTGGGTCTTTCGCTGGGAGTGGACGAGGTGATCGAAACACTCGATAATCTGGGGGTAGACAGTAGTGCGCTGACTCGTTATCCGTCCCTGTTTCTCGGAGCCACTTCCATGTCTCCCTGGCAGGTCACCAAATTGTATCAGACTATTGCCGCGTCCGGTTTTAATCTGCCCGTTAGAAGTATCCGCGCCGTGGCCACACCGGGCGGCCATGTTTTGTCTCGCTATGCCATCGATGTGGAGCAAAGGATAGACCCGAAAACCATGCACCTGTTGCATTATATGTTGCAGGAGGTCATGCGCGAAGGAACCGGCAAATCCGCGTATTCAAGGTTACCGGCCAAATTGTCGGTAGCGGGCAAAACCGGCACCACCAATGACCATCGTGACAGCTGGTTCGCGGGCATGACCGGCGACTACCTGGGAATCGCCTGGATAGGCCGGGATGATAACGGGCCAACCCGACTGACGGGTGCCACCGGTGCATTGAAACTGTGGACAAATACAATGAGCCGGCTACCACAACGCCCCTTTTCCCCGGTGGTGCCCGACGGGGTTGAGTATGAATGGGTACTGGACGGCAGGCCGGTTCGCACCGATGAAGGTTGCGAAGGGGCACGCTATCTGCCCTATATCCAGGGTACCGAACCGACCCGAAAACAGGGTTGTCTGTCAGGTATCCGTAAAATCGGCAAATGGTTTGAGACTATTTTTGATTAGGTGATCAAGCCTGTAATGAATCTGGAGAGAGCAAGCATGATGGGTAAGCAATGGATTTGGGCGACACTGTTTTGCAGCCTGATTTTGACTGGCTGTGCCACCCGTTATCCGCAGCAGCAACAACACCAGCAACAACACCAGGAACACCAGCAACACCAACAGGAATACCGGCAACAGCAGCAAGAAGAGGTTGTCAGCGGCCACCCGCAACCGGAAAAAAGTCGGCAGGGTGAGGCGCAACCGGACAGGGACGGGAAAACGATTGCCAGGCCGAGACAGTACGAGGTACCTTTGTCTCCGGCTGCAGACAGCCTGTTGAACCAGGCTCGCAGGGAAAACCGGGCGGGCAACGGGAAGTCGGCACTGATAAAGGCGGAACGTGCCCAACGGTTATCGCCCAAATCACCTGTGGTATATCAGGTTCTGGGCGAGATTTGGCAGAGTCAGAAAAGCTGGCACAAGGCCGAGCAGTTTTATCGGAAGGCGATCAGCCTGGCTGGTCGCAACCGGGGGTTGGTGTCAGAGCTTTGGAAGAAAGTGGCTCTGGTCAGACAATACGCGGGTAAACAGTGAGAGTGTGGTGAAGGCATCTTCACCAGCTCGACGCACCAGGTTGCCAACTGCGTTACCAGACGTACCCGCTCTACCATGCGCACCCGCTAAAGCCGGGTGAATATCTTTCCGGCAGCGTCCAGTGTTTTCTCAATATCAGCCAGGGTATGCGCCGACGAAACAAAGCCCGCCTCGTAGGCCGAAGGGGCCAGGTAGACACCCTGTTCCAGCATACCGTGGAAGAACCGTCGGAACCTGTCCTGATCACATTGAGTCACTTGCCGGAAGCGGGTGACCTGTTCCTCTTCAGTAAAGAAAAAACCGAACATGCCACCCACCTGATTGGTCGTTAACGGGCAGCCTGCCGCTGCCGCCCGCTCCTTCAATCCGGTAACCAGTCTTTCTGTGGTTTGAGTCAGGTGGTCAAAAAAACCGGGTTGGCTGATTTCATTCAGCATGGTCAGCCCGGCTCTCATCGCCAGCGGATTCCCGGATAGCGTGCCCGCCTGATAAACCGGGCCCAGTGGTGCAATCTTCTGCATAATCTCTTTTTTACCGCCGAAAGCGCCAACGGGCAAACCGGCACCGATCACTTTACCCAGGGTGGTTAAATCCGGCCTGATATTGTAAACACTTTGCGCCCCCCCCAAAGCGGTTCTGAAACCGGTCATTACCTCATCAAAAATCAGCACGCTTCCATGCCGGTCACAGACTTCCCGCAATGTTTCCAAAAAGCCCGGAACAGGGGGGATGCAGTTCATATTGCCCGCTACCGGTTCGACAATAATGGCTGCAATCTGGTCGCCAAATTCGGCAAACGCCTGCCTGACGTTGTCAGCATCATTAAATGTCAGGGTCAGGGTATGGCGGGCAAGGGACTCGGGGACACCGGGAGAATTGGGCACACCCAGTGTCAATGCGCCCGAACCGGCTTTTACCAGCAGGGAATCCGAATGGCCGTGATAACAGCCTTCGAACTTGATAATTTTATCCCGGCCCGTGTATCCACGTGCCAGACGAATCGCACTCATGGTCGCTTCCGTACCTGAACTGACCATTCTCACCAGTTCAATGGACGGCATCAGTTCACAGACCTTTTCCGCCATGTGGATTTCGATTTCAGTGGGAGCACCAAACCCCAGGCCGTTTTTTAACTGGTCTGCTACTGCAGCCAAAACCCTTTCGTTGGCATGCCCCAGAATCATCGGTCCCCAAGAACCCACATAGTCAATATAGCGCTTGCCATCTTCATCCGTCAGGTAAGCGCCCTGGCCACTTTTAAAAAAAACCGGCGTACCCCCCACACCACTAAAGGCGCGTACGGGTGAGTTGACACCGCCTGGAATGGTGTTTTGTGCACTGGCGAACAAATCTTCTGATCGTGACATAAGGCTTCCTGACCGGGTAGGGTGGGTGGGGGATGAATGTTGGATATAATAAGGCGGAAAACCCGCTTTTGCCATCACAAATACTGATCACTGCATTTTCTGGTGCAAGCCTACTTTTTGTAATGGTAATACCTGTCAATGTCCTGCCGGGTTATTATGCCAAGTACGGTGGTTATCAGGGGGGCGGTGGTTCTCTCAACGTACAGTGCTTCGGCGCCGGTTTCGTGGAAGCGGTCAAGAGCCTCCTTCAGTGTGGCCTGGAAGTATATGGAGTGAATTTCCTTTCGTTGTGCAGGGATATCCAGCAAGTCAATTTCCTGTTCCGGGTCTGCGTTGTCCGGTTCCAGCATGTACCGTACCAGATCAGCCGCGGGTAGTAAGGACTTCGGGGTACCATCAACCTCGATGACTATCCATTCCGGCTCGGCTGCCAGCAGTTTTTCTGCATCAGAGAAAGAAATAACCTTATTGGCACGTTTTTGGTTTCGTTCCATCACAGCTCCCACACTGACCCGCTGCAAGGCATTGATCACCGGGTCATTCCGAAAGTTGAGCCCCTGTGCTTCAAGCATGGTAAGAAAAACGGATTTTTGCCTGAATATGCCTTCGCTGATAATGCCGGAGACAACGATGGTAAGCATGGCTGGCAATATTATATTGGGGTTCTGGGTTAATTCCAGCAAAGTGAGCAGCGCCGATAACGGGGCATGCAGGCATGCCCCCATCATCGATGCCATGCCTATCATGGCGTAAAAACCGATCGAGGAAGGAATTCCCGGCCAGATGAGATGAGTCACCATACCACAGGCGCCGCCGATGGTGGCGCCGATAAACAGAATCGGGCCGATAATGCCGCTTGGCATGCCAAGTCCGATAGAAATGGCGGTGACCAGAAGCTTGACGACGGCCACACTGACCAGGACGCTCAACGCAATTTCATTGGTGATCACCTGGTTTACCGTATCATAGCCAATCCCCATGATTTGCGGATAAAAAAATGCAGCGGCACCGGTAACCAGCCCGGCGACCATGATGCGGAGTATGATGTTCCGGTGCGAATAGCGCATGTGGGCTTTGATCAGGTAGACAAATAATGCAGAGGCCATCCCGATAACCAGTCCGGTCAGGATGACAAACGGAATTTCTGACAGGGAATTGAGTGCGAACTGGGGAACGATAAAGGCAGGCTCACTGCCATACACGGTTTGTGTGATAATGGCGGCAGAGACAGAGGCGACAATAACCGGGGTAAAGCTTGCTATGGCGAAGTCCATCATTACCACCTCCATTGCGAAGATGACCCCGGCTATGGGGGTGTTGAATGAGGCAGAAATGGCCGCCGCGGTACCACAGGCGATTAACGTGCGAATACTGTTGTTGGGCAGTTTCATATACTGGCCAAGCAGGCTGCCGCAAGCAGAGCCCAGATGAACTACCGGCCCTTCCCTGCCTGCTGATTGACCGGATACGAGAGTAAGTACACCGGTAGCAAACTGCACCATCAGGCTTTTGAAACTGATATATCCCTGGTGATTGTTGACTCGGTCCAGTACATGGACAACACCAACCTTGCGAATACTGATGTGCATGGCATAGAGAAACAGTCCAATCACCAGCGCCCCGGCTATGGGCAAGGTGGCCTGCTGGAAACGGGAGAGTGTTTCGAAGTGTTCCGGATGCTGGTCCGGAATCAGATAGTAAAGCGGGATTTCAATCGCATGCCGGAACAGGACGATAATGGCACCGGTAATCGTGCCCGCAAACAGGCCGATCAGTGACATTTGCAGTAACGCATCCGAGCCGGCAAGGGGGCGGCGGATAAATCGGACATAAAGATCAAACAAACGCATGGCAGTTCGGTCAGTCAAGGCCAGGTGAGTGTGAAAAACAGCGGCATCGTTAACTTTGTAATCGTGGCGAGTGGCAGAGTCAATAACTTTTTTCACTTATTGCAAATTCCACGCAACCGCACTTTTCAGATTTTGCTGTAACACAATGATTTATTGATTATTTTTAAATAGGTCGTACACTTGTAACCGGCAAGCCCGACTCTTTGGTGTCCGGCTTGTTGTTTCTTTTGATTATCGTAGTGGAATTTAATGCCCTGATGCTGAGCCGCAGGGCCGGTTTGGGAATGTCGAGAATGAGTGATCAGGCAAAGAGTCAGACAAATAGTCAGGCGAAAATAAAGGTAGGTGTGGTAGGTGGTACGGGCTATACGGGGGTAGAGCTGCTTCGCTTGCTCGCTGTTCACCCCGGAGTGGAAATATTTGCCGTTACCTCCCGTTCTGAAAAAGGTTCAATTGTGTCGGACATGTATCCCAATCTGCGCGGCTACGTTGATCAGGCATTTCAAGAGCCGGATGTCGAGCTGTTAAGGCAATGTGAACTGGTTTTCTTTGCCACGCCGAACGGGGTTGCGATGAAAAGCGTGCCGTCACTGCTTGAAGCCGGTGTGAAAGTGATCGACCTGGCAGCGGACTTCAGAATCAGGGATGTCACCGTCTGGCAAAAATGGTACGGCATGGAACATGCGTGCCCTGAATTGCTGGAAGATGCGGTCTACGGGTTGCCAGAAGTTTTCAGACAGGAAATTGCCAGAGCAGACCTGGTTGCGAATCCCGGGTGTTACCCGACGGCCGTGCAACTGGGTTTTCTGCCCTTGATAAAAGCGGGAGTGATTGATACGGCCAGGCTGATCGCTGATGCCAAGTCCGGGGTGAGCGGAGCGGGCAGACAGGCCAATGTGGGGTCACTGTTTTCGGAAGCGGGTGAGAGCTTTAAGGCCTATGCAGCTTCCGGGCACCGCCACTTGCCCGAAATCAGTCAGGGTTTATCGCTCGCAGCCGGAGCCAGAGTGGGGCTGACCTTTGTTCCTCATCTGGTTCCGATGATTCGAGGTATTGAGGCCACGCTCTATGCTGACTGTTCCATTGGTCTTGAGCAGGCTCAGGCTTTGTACCTGGAAGCCTACAAGGATGAACCCTTTGTCGATGTGCTTGACATGCGTGATCACCCGACAACCCGCTCGGTAAAAGGTTCGAATATGTGCAGAATGGCATTGCATCAGCAGCCCGAGAGCGGGGTGATTGTTATTTCCTCGGTGATAGACAATCTGGTCAAGGGGGCAGCCGGGCAGGCTGTTCAAAATATGAATATCATGCTCGGTTTCAGCGAAACAGTCGGCCTTTCGGCTCCTGCATTTATGCCGTGATTTTCATTCGTCTTTTATAAAACAATACTATACTGGGGTTATGGGGACAGGTAATTCGGACAAACTGATTCTGGTGCCGTATGTTCGGGCCTATCGTGCCCGGCGGTTGCTGGTGCTGATTTTATTCTCGGGCTTGAGTCTGGCTGTTGGCTTTGGTGTGGCTTTCTGGCAGTTTCAGGCAAGTCATGTTGCCGCCAACGCGGAGAATATCGAACTGCGTGGGGATCTGGCCAGGGTTGAGAAGGAAGCCTCCGGACTCGCCAAAAAACTTGCGGCACTGCAGCGTGAAAGGGATATTGACGACCAGACCAAAAAGAACATCAGCCAAATGATTCAATCGCTGGAATCGACCATCACCGAATTGAGGCAGGATGTTGCTTTCTACAAGAATCTGATGGCTCCCTCCACGGCAAGTAAGGGGTTGACCGTGCAAAAGCTGAGTGTCCAGGCAAACGGCCCCAAAGGGAGGCGATACAGCTACAAACTGGTTCTGGCCCAGGTTGCCACCAATAAAAAATATATTGAAGGCGTGGTTGCGGTCAATTTTATCGGGTACAGGGGAGAGCAAAAGCAAATCTTTGCGTTGAAAGAAATATCGGATGTAACTGATCTGGGGATCAAATACCGGTTTCGGTATTTTCAAAACATTGAGGGTGAACTGACGCTGCCTGACGGGTTTATTCCTGAAAAAATACAAATTGTAGCTCAATCAAAAGGCAAGCGAGCATCGCGAGTCGAAGAAACCTTCCTTTGGACAGGCAGTGGAGAAGTCAAGCATGTGGAAAAGAAAGACTAATGGGAAAATCTCGCCAAATCGCTATGACACCCTGATTTCCAATACCACCAATGTAATGGGTGATATTTGTTTTTCCGGTGGGTTGCATATTGATGGAAAGGTGAAGGGGGCAATAAAGGCCGCCGGGGAAAATGGGGAGGCTATCGTTCGCATTAGTGATGTGGGGGAGGTCGATGGGGATGTCGTTGCTCCGCATGTTATTGTTAATGGCACGGTTCATGGTGATGTTTATGCGACAAAGCATATCGAGCTGGCATCAGAGGCTTCAATAAACGGCAATGTCTACTATCACCTGATTGAAATGGCAATGGGGGCCGAAGTGAACGGGAAGCTGGTTCACCACAAGGACTCTTCCGCTCCTGTTTTCGAAGAGGGTGACCCGTCAGAGAGAAGTCAAACAATGGAGGAAGAACGGTCAGAAGTGGTCAACGGAACCGATCCCGGGAAAACAAAAATGCAGGAGGCAAAGGAATCACCATCCGGGGTAGCCCGGCCGGATGCAGACACAGACACCAGCGAAGAAACGCATGCCGGGCAGCAGGTAAAATAGTTCGTGAAACAGAAATCTGACCCTGTGGACAGATAGCTGTTTCAGGCGGGAATGGATATCCGGCTGCTCTCCGGGGTGATGATCGGGGTGACGATTGATAGTTGACTGTATTGCCTGGTTAATTGGATAATAACTGCCGATTTGGATTTTCGGCCGGTTTCAGTTTACGGAGAGCATGTATGTCTGTGGTTCAGTCCCACGTCCCGACCCCTTTGATCTTCTCTGATGGTGCTGCTGCCAAAGTGAAACAGCTGGTTGAAGAGGAAGGCAATTCGGAGCTAAGGTTGCGGGTGTTTATCACAGGCGGCGGATGTTCCGGCTTTCAATACGGGTTCAGCTTCGATGAACATAAGGCCGAGGATGACACCGAGGTTGAGCGAGATGGTGTGAAGTTGGTTGTCGACTCACTAAGTTACCCCTACCTGGTTGGCTCGGAAGTTGACTACGAAGAGGGGCTTCAAGGTTCCCGTTTCGTCGTAAAAAACCCGAATGCGACCGCAACCTGCGGATGCGGTTCGAGTTTCTCTATTTGACTCTGTTTGAATTGTCAGCAGGCTTGAAATAAAACGTAAAAGGGCAGGTTTTCGTCTGTTCATTCCTGGTTCGGGGAAAACACAAGGGGCTTGAGTCCGTTTTTTCCTGCGTGAATTGATCCCAAAATACAGTCATGCGATGCACCGGTCACGCCGGGTGTGCTTGAATGACACGAGTTGAGTGTGCGTTGGGCAAACCACGCAAATCCCATGGCTTCTACCCAGTCTGCCGGTAGCCCGAAATCATCGGAATATTTCACTTCCGCTGTTTGTTTTTTTTCTTTGGCGTATGCCTTTATTCGCTCCATAAGATAATCGTTTTTGGCGCCACCTCCGCAAAGGATCAATGTGCTTGCCCCGGCGTGTTGCAGTGCGCTGTCTGTGATTGATCGCGCAGTCAGCTCGGCCAGGGTGCATTGAATATCCTGCGGCCTTGTTTTATTCGCCTGGCCGCTTTTTTCGAAACTGACACTTTTGTCTGAAAGGGCGATGTGGTTTCTTAGCCATCGCTCGTTAAACCGCTCTCTGCCGGTGCTCTTTGGCGGGAGAGAGTCAAAATAGTCATCGCTCAAAAAGCTTGCCAGTAATTGTGGAATTACCTCGCCCGAGGCTGCCCAGTTTCCATTCTCATCGTAACCGACTTTCTTGTGCTGATTAATCCAGTAATCCAAAAGTACATTGCCCGGGCCTGTGTCGTAGCCCACCAGTTGTTTTCCGTTATTGATCAAAGCGGAGATATTGGCCATGCCTCCAATGTTGATCACACAGGATGAGTCAACCTGTTTTAACAGGTAAGCTTCGTGGAAGAGCGGCAGCAAGGGGGCTCCCTGTCCGCCAGCCGCAATATCTCTTTGCCTGAAATCTGCGACGGTCAGGATGCCTGTCTGCTCGGCGATAGTGTGCGGATCGCCAATTTGAACACTAAACCCGGGGCTTGAGTCTGGTGAATGACGAATGGTTTGTCCATGGCTGCCGATTGCTACGATGTGTTCGCGCCTGACTCGAGACAAATCAAGCAAAACCCCGGTCGCTTCTGCAAACAGCTGCCCGAGCTTTCTGTCCAGCGTTTTCATTCTGAACAGCTCGTTTCCTCCGGGTGAACAAAGTGAAAGAATTTCCGCTTTCAGGGCCGGTTCAATCTCATGGCTGTGGGCGGCAACCAGTTTGCAGCTGTCTGGAGCGAGTTCAACAATAACGGCATCAACAGCGTCCATGCTGGTGCCGGACATCAAGCCAACATAGAGTTCAACGTTCCGGGTATCCAGCATCAGCTAGGGGTTAAGGGCCAGCTGCGAAGATTTTGCCAGAGAATCCAGTTTTGACAGATATCCGGCTGTCTGGTTTCTGAAGTCGGCTATCTCACTTCTCGGAATTGATCTTGCCTTGGGCAGGCTGACGGTAACAGGATTTTTGTGTCGGCCATTCACTCGAAACTCGTAGTGCAGGTGCGGGCCTGTGGCCAGACCTGTGCTACCTACGTAACCAATAATCTGCCCCTGCTTGACGCGTTTTCCTGTTTTGATGCCCTTACCGTATTTATGCATATGAGCATATAGCGTGGTGTATTTGTGTCCGTGCTGCAGTATTACGGTTTTACCATACCCGCTTTTTCTTCCTGCCAGTATAATTTTGCCGTCTCCGGTTGCGCGAATAGGTGTGCCCCGTGACGCAGCATAGTCGGTTCCCTTGTGCGCTCTGATTTTATGTAAAACAGGGTGCTTGCGCTTGAGTGAAAAGTGGGAAGAAATGCGCGCAAACTCGATCGGGCTGCGTAAAAAGGCCCCTTTCATGCTGCCTCCGTCTGGTGCATAGTAAGACTCTCGTCCGTCCCGGTTTTTATACAGCACGGCCTTGTGAGTCTTGTTCCTGTTGGTAAAACTTGCCGCAAGAATCTTCCCGTTGCCTATTTTTTCACCATTCACTGAAAGCTCTTCATACACCAGGCTGAAACGGTCACCGCTGCGGATATCCAGAACAAAATCGATGTCCCAGCCAAAAATGCTGGCGAGATTCATGATCAGCGACTCATCCAGGCCGGCTGCCTTTCCTGCCAGGAAAAGTGACGAACTGATATTTCCCTCGGCGTAAGCGGTGGTGATTTCCGGTGTGATACGCGTTGTCTTTGATTGATACAGGCCTTCGTCGTTTCGATATACGATGAAGGTCTCAAGCCGGTTTCTTTTGATTCGGATTTTTAGAGGAGCACCCGTTCCGTCATCAACAAACTCGACTGTTTCACCCGGATACAGCCTTGTCAGTGCCTTATTGCTCTTGTTGTCTCCGATAACCTGAAAAAGCTGTTTGGTGGTGTAACCTGCCCTTGCAAATACATGGGTAAGGGTATCGCCTCGTTTCACTCTGACAGCGTTCCAGTTTTCAGGGTTCTCTTCGCTTTCCTGTTCGGAGTTGGTAGTATTAACCGTGCTGGCCGTCTTGACTGTATCCTTTGTCTGGCTGTTTTCAAGCCTGATTGAATCCGGCGGGTAAATAGCGGATTCCCCGGGGTCTTGAATGGGGTCTTGAATGGGGTCTTGAATGGGGTCTGTCACCGTGCCCAGATCGGGGGCGATGCTGGCAGGCTCGGGAAGTGCGGTAGCCTTGTTTGCTTCTGCGTTTCGGGCGGGACTGAAGATAAACCCGGCCGAGGCAACGAGAGCAATGCCAACGGCAGCAAATAGATGTGGCTTTGGAAATTTATTCAACACAATTAAACCTTTAACGTATAAAACTTGCTGTTTTGCATTAAGTATAGAGTATACCTGAGCATTTTCTAAATGTTAAAAAAATAATCAGTCACGCCGGTATTGGTGAAAAACTGATATAATGCCGCCCCCGGTCTGTATGGTGCGTCATTTTCAGTTGAAATCCTGTTAAATGGCCTGCTCTGCGGCCAGGCGAATGCCGGCATATGTTATCAATCATTTCGAGGAAGTATGGATGCACTCTGTAAATGAGTCTCTCGCTCTGATAAAAAGAGGGGCTGACGAGGTGATCGTCGAAGAAGAACTGCGAGCCAGGTTGGAGGCAGGTAAAAAACTGGTTGTCAAGGCGGGCTTTGACCCGACAGCCCCGGATCTGCATCTCGGCCATACTGTTTTGATCAACAAGCTGAAGCAATTTCAGGATCTGGGCCATCAGGTTGTGTTTCTTATTGGTGATTTTACCGGCATGATAGGTGACCCTACAGGCAAGAGTGCTACCCGGCCTCCATTAACCCGGGATCAGGTGCTGGCAAACGCTGAAACCTATAAAGCCCAGGTGTTCAAAATTCTCGATCCGGAAAAGACCCTTGTCCGGTTTAATTCCGAGTGGATGTCAGAATTGAGTGCTCAGGATATGATCAGGCTTGCAGGTCAATACACTGTTGCCAGAATGCTGGAGCGAGACGACTTCAGCAAGCGTTTTAAATCCGAGCAGTCTATTGCTATACATGAGTTTCTCTATCCCTTGGTGCAAGGCTATGATTCTGTTGCATTGAACGCTGATGTGGAATTGGGTGGAACGGATCAAAAGTTTAATCTGTTGATGGGCAGAACACTGCAGAAGCACTTTAATCAGCCTCCTCAAACTATTATCACCATGCCGATCCTCGAAGGGTTGGATGGTGTACAGAAAATGTCAAAGTCTCTGGATAATTACGTCGGGATCAATGATGCGCCGGGAGAAATGTACACCAGGCTTTTGTCCGTGCCCGATGAGTTGATTTGGCGATATTTGGAATTGTTAAGTTCAAGATCAATGGATGAGATCGACTCATTGCGTAAAGAGGTGTCCGCTGGGCGCAATCCCCAGGAGGTCAAAATTCTTTTTGCAGAGGAAATAATAGAGCGCTTTCATGGTGCAGAGGCAGCCAGGACGGCTAAAAGTTCCGCTGGAAACAGGATACAGCTGGGCGAAATACCGGATAACATTCCCGAGGTGGTGGTTGAGTTTGGTGAGGCAGAGCAAATGCCGATAGCGAGTGTTCTCCGGCTGGCCGGCCTGGTCAAGAACAGTGCGGCCGCGAAAGATATCCTGAAGCGCAAGGCGGTTTACGTGGATCAGGAGCCGGTGGAAGGCAGTTTTATGATGAAAAAAGAAGATGTATTTATTATTCAGGCGGGCAAGAAAAAGATAGCAAAAGTGAGTGTGCAGAACTGAATTCAGTTTTTTTTCAACAAACTGCTTGACGATGTAGAGGAGAGGTATATAATGCGCGGCTCCTTCAGAGAGGAAGCTTGGGTAGGTGGAGTTGAGAGGGAGAAAGAAAGGGAAGGGAAGTAAAAAAAGGGATTGACAAAGAGGGTGTCGGCTGTATAATTCGCGCCTCGGTTGAGCGGTAGCTTGACTGGATCTTTAACAGG
>PDPE01000001.1 GCA_002747395.1 Pseudomonadota bacterium | reverse complement strand
AGATGAACAGCAAGAACGGTTGCGCCTTGGGCGCTTACTTTAGCCCTTAGAGGGCGTCATCCAATAAGCCTCCGGCTTTGCCGGAGGTCATTTAACTTGGTTGCACTGAATTTACGCAAAACAAACTGCGGGTTGTAATCACCCAACACGCCGCCTTCGTTCCACTCCACTTTTAACCACGGGGGGTTCCCCAGCATAATATCGAAGCCGCCGTTATCAGCAAACACATCCGCAAAGGCCAGCTCCCAATGGAAAAATTTGTATTGCTCTGCAAGCTGATTCACCAGATTTAAATGGGGAAATTGTTTAAACAGTTTTTCCAAATGGATTTCGCCGGTGGCGGTTTTAACCTGGTGGGCTTTTTGTTCCTTATCGGTGGGGCCGATTTGCTGCGGTTGCCCGGCAAACAGATCGGGGGTTGGATTGGCAGAAGCGTTATCAGTGGCTGGTTGCGAAAAATTCAGGTCGGCCTGCTCGGGCTGAAAACTGTATACCTGAGCGCAAAGAATCAAGTTTAAATCAAACAACCATTGGCTGCGATCAGGCAACAATTCCACTTGATCCAGCGGCCAAAACCATAGGGCACACCAGTAGTCCATTACCAGTTTTAAGCGCCGATAGGCTGACGCTATTTTGGCCTGTTTATTAAAAATACCCTCTGATCGTATTTTGTCTTTTTGCGCTGTACTGATGGAACGCTCGTCGACTGATTTCCCCCAAATCGGGAATTGATCTTCGGTTGCTGCTCTGTGAGTTCTCAGCATATCCGTATGCTCACGCCACAACTTATCAATAGCTGTGCTCATCTGTTGCAGCAGTGCCAGCTCATCTCGAGTCAGCGGTTTAATAAACTGCTTTTTCCAGTCGGCAATCTTTTTAAATACCTCGGGCTTGAGCTTTTTCGCCTCTTTATCTTTTAGCCCTGCCATGCCTTCATCGGGCAATAAAAAGTGATAAATATGCTCGGGGTTTCTTGCCGGGTTGGTAGGGTCAAGGCGCTGGGGTTCGTGCTTATACCATTTATCGTCTTTTTTGTTGGTGAGTAGCTGATTGGGGCGATAGACCTGCCGCCTAGCACCGATTAATGAGTTGCCGTTAAATAACTGATAGCCAAACCAGGGAACTGTGTTGTTTTTGCTCAGTGCATTCAGCCAGAGCGATACTTCGGCCAGCTCAACCGCAACGGGGTTTAAATCTATGCCGTATACGTTGTGATCTGCAATATGCATTTTTACCTGTTGCAGCGCTTCGCGGTATTCCTCGTGGGGGATGCGTTTATTGAGTTCCTGCTGCTTCAGGGTAAGATACGCTTCGCTGAGTTGATTGACGGCTTCTTCAAGAAGGCCGCGCTGCCCATGGCAGGCTCACACACGGTAAGTTCAAGAATATCATCCGCTTTCAGGCCCTTCAGGCGTTCTTTAAGGGTGTATTTCACCAGGCATTTGGTAAGCACTTCCGGCGTGTAATAACTGGCGCTTTTTTGGCGATCCCGCCCCGCCAAACGATAAATAAACTTACCCTTTGGGTGCCGCTTTAATGTTTTGTGGCCCCTTTCATCTTTTTGGTAAACTTTTTCGTTTTCGTTGTAGTTTTCAATTTCTTGAGCTGGTACAAAGTAACCGGTTTCTAATTCGTTATGTTTTTCTCCGGGCTTTTGTACTTCATATAGATCTTCTGATGCAAAAAAACCGCGATAGCTTAACAGCGCTTCGTATACCGAGCCCAACTGGTTAATTCCAAGCTGTGCGTAGCTTACCCGCCCACGGCGCTTTCGGCCCCGTCCACTGGTTTCCCGTGTCAGCGACATCAAGCGAATTACGGTTTGCAGGGTCTGGTTGGTAAATTTAACTTTGTTGATATACGGCGTGCGCTTTGGATCAAACAAATGGCTATCGAGTTTTTCCAGGGTAAAGCTGTTATGAATTTTCCCATTTTTTGGGGTGCGCCACTCATCACTCAGGTCGCCACCACGCTCGCCCTGATAGCCTTCGTGTATCAGTTTAAATAGCAGGCTAATAGAATGATGAAGATAATACCCGTTGCGACTTTCTTCCGAGGTGAGCTTTACCAGCTCTAAATCCCTCAGCGATTCCAGGCTGTAGCCTTTTCTATACGCTAAGCTGTTGTGCGGAACATATTTCAGCTCGGGCCTTGCTTCGATATAAAACAGAAACAACAAGCGATACATATAGCGCACACATTCCCGACTTAGCTCATCGGCATTTAACGCCGATTTTCCAGTAAATGAAATATCCTTGCGCTGCACCAGTTGTTCAGCCGCTTCATTGCCTAACAGTTCTATTGCTTCGCGCAGTGCGTATTTTAAATCTTCGGATACGCCAAAGGCATGTTTGTGACTGTTTTCATCGAGGTTATCGAGCATACTGCTACCTTGCTCGGGAACAAGGCTTTGCTGATGCAATAAAGCAGCGGTGGCTTTAAGGGTAATATCGTCTTTCCGGCCCAGGATTTCATCCAGATCAAAACGCAGAATACGATTTTGCAGCCATTTATAGCGATCAATCAGAATACACTGGCGATCAGTGAGCAGTATTATCCAACGGGGCGGTTCATCCTGCTTGAAAATCACGTCATTGATCAGATCGTACCACGAGGTATTTCGCAGGCTATCGGTGTGTGGGCCTTGGCCAATGAACTGATCTTTTTTCAGCTTCAGTAATAAAGGGTCAAGGCCCTCTTTATCGCTATCGAGCGCTCCCAGTACCCAAAGTTGCGGGCCTTCGTTATTGGGCACCACGGAAAGCACTGGAAGTTCCAGATCTTCTTTTTTGCTATCGATTTCAACCCTGCGGTTATGGGGGTTCCAGGGAAGATCCAACGCGCTACAAAACAGCCGGAAAAATTCGCGCTGCATGGCAATCGCTTTCTGGTGATTACGCTCTTTGTGGGAGCGTTCGCGCATTGCAAAATATTCTCGGGCGATAGATTTAAGGCGATTGTAGGGGGCCTGATAGTGTTGTTTGCTTTGTTCTTGCGCCTTCCATTTGCTCAGCACTTCGCTAATATCGCCCTTGAATACTTCAGCCAGGTAGTGGGCACTGTAAAATTCGTTCTCGTTATTAATACCAAGAAAAGTGGCCGCGTTATCGGATACCGGCATGGTTTTAATCCTCTGCGCTTGCGCTGTCTGCCGGATGCTCAAGTACAGGGGCAAACGCGGCGATTAACTGAATATAAGGGGCGGGTTCCGTTTGCCAGCTATCTTCAATCCATTGCTGGTAGTGACTGAAAACAGCATCAATTTGCTTCATCCGTTTATTTTTGCGCGCGTCTTTAATATGCGCGTCCTGTTTCGATTGGGTAAGCGTAAGTTCCAGTTGCTGTTTCTGTTTGCCGCGCAGCTTTTCTAATTGATCAAGCTGTTCAATCAATAGCGGTGCGGTTCTATCTTCAAAGGCATCCCGTTCTTTAAGAACCTGCTGTTTTACCGCATTAACAACAGATTGTTTTAGGCGGTTTAACCTTTCTATATCAACAGGCTTTGCGGTGTTGGGCCTGGGGCGTTTACCCAGGTTCAGCTGTTCAAGTAATGCCTGTAGCGGGCTAATGCTAACCACGGCATCATCCTGACAATGCACTGCATACCACGACCAGATCACGGGGCTTGCCTTGCGATTTGGTATCAACGCTGAAACCAGAAAAATCGCCTGGTTTGCTTCAATATCGGTATTCAGGCCAAGCACTAAGGCTTCGTGCCGCCCGGTGTTCGACAGCATTCTTTCTTGCAGCCATTCAATCACCGGGTGCTTTCTCCATAAATAGTGCTGTTTCGGCCATGCATGCTCATCATTGCGGCTGCGGGCGCACTCCTGCTGATAGGCGCTTACATCTGCCGTAAGATGAAACTCGCCATTTTTTGGCCAGATTTCGGAAGGCATATACCGGAAGCGGTCTTTCAAGTCATCTGGCGCAATAACCGATATGCTCTGTTTGGCATTAGTGTAACTGACATCTGCAACCGGCCTTGCCCGATCACGATTTAAATACTCAAAACAGGCTTTTACAAAGCTGTAGTCATCTTGATAGATAGAGTAGGTTTCAGCAATGGGAAGGTTATCTTTTGCGTTAGCTGGCTCGGCGTCTCCGCTGAAGAACAACGCCATCAATTCATCACCTTCGTTGGTTTCGTCGGCCTGATATTTTTGATCGAATTCAGCGGCACTCAGGCCACTCATCATGGCTTCTTCCGTCAGCTTTTCTTCGGCTTCCACATCATGCACTTTCATGAAGGTGGCTGGATCGCCGATGTTTTGGTATGCTTGGTCGTCTTTTTGCTGAAGAATTTCAAGAATGCGTGTATCGCCGCGTATGGTTTCGTTGTCGCTTTCGGTAATCAGATAATAAATATGGGGCTCTTGAGTTTGACCATAGCGATCCACCCGGCCATTGCGCTGCTGGAAAACCATCAGCGACCAGGGAAGATCAAAATGAATCAGCCGGTGAGAAAGGTAATGCAGGTTAATACCTTCACTGGCCACATCTGAACACAGCAAAACCCTTAATGGCGTTTCCGGCTTACCGAAAGCCTCTACTATTTCCTGTTGTTCAATATCACTCAGGCCACCGTGTAGCTGGGTAATCTGGTTTGCTTTCAGCTTCAGGTCAGTTGTCAGTTGCTCTTCCAGAAACTTGAGTGTTTCAATACGCTCCGAGAAGATCACCAGGCGATCTTCAGTATTGGTTTTCTTCCAGCTGAACTCTTTGCTCTTTATGAGTTTTTTAAATTGCTGATACTTGGCCCAAACCTCTGTACCGATGTTTGTTAGCGCTAATTTAAGGGATTCCAGACCATTTATTTCTGCCTGAACATCGGCTGAAAGTTCATCGTTAGAGGTGAGCTTTCTAATCCGTTGATCGACCGAAACAAGGCAGGCTCTTGGCGAAGAAAACAATGCTTTTTGTAAGCCAATCCGAACTAAATGGCCCTGCTTTTCAGGATCAAACTTGCCTTTGTAGGTAAATGGAATATTCAGTAGTGCCTGGTAAGCGGCTTCTTCCTGCACCGATGCCTGTTGTTTCAGGCTATAAACCGTGCGCTCTTTAAATTCAGTATCAACCTGATCACGAATATCTTTTTTGAAGCGTCGAACCACAAGGCCTTTGTTATTAAAATCTTCCTTAACGTAGTTTTCAGCATCTGATATGGCTGTCGGATCTAGCATGTTCATTAAGCTTGCAAAGCTTTTTGCCCGGCCATCATGGGGGGTTGCCGATAGCATAATGAGCGTATCTGAATGGTTAGCCAACAACTGCGCCAAAGCCGCCCGCTGGGAACTGGTACCCCGATCTGCCACGTTGTGGGCTTCATCAATAACAATAATGTCCCAATAGGCTTGTTCCAGGTAGGTTTTGAATTCGTTATCCTGCTTTAGGGTATCAATCGAAATAATCGATTTGTCGTAATAGTAAAACGGGTTGTGATTACCGGGGATACGGCTTCTTACGCGCTGCAAGCCAGCAGAATCCAAACGGGTAAGCGGGATGGTAAACCGGTTCCAGAGTTCTTTTTGAAATTGGGTCATCATGCTTTTAAGCGTAAGCACCAGAATACGCTTTCCCCGGCCACGCTGTATCAGTTCGGTAACTAATATGCCGGCTTCAAGGGTTTTACCCAGGCCAACCGCATCGGCAATCAAAATGCGTTGCCGTGGTTGCTTTAATGCCTGAAGCGCCGGTTCGAGCTGATAAGGCACCAGATCCATAGCCGCCTGATGAGCCACGTGGATTTGTTCGTCGTTTGCGGTTGCCTGGCGGAGCTGGCTTTCTATATAGAGCAGGCTTTGTTCAAATGAATTTGATTTATCCTGTACCAGCGCGGTGGTGGCTGGATCGAGGATTTTTACGTTGTCCTGGTCTTCAAGCTGGGTGAGAAATATCGCTTCTTTACCTCTGACCAGCTCTGATATACCATCGCATGTTAGCTGATAACCGTTGCCGGAGGTTAAATCGACGCGGCGAACCACCCATTCGGCATCTCGGACCTCTACTCTTGCGCCTGGTGCAAATTGTTGGGGCATCTTTTAATCCTGCTTCCCTTGCTGGTTGTATTCTTAGCTGATTGTATTGCTTTTAGCTGTGTCGCTGGCTCACGATGCCGAGATAGTACAAGGGTGTCTATAAAACTGTAAATAGAACTGTCGCACCCCACTCACGACAAACGCCCTTTCAATGCCTCAACAAAACGACTGGCCTCAGCTAATTTAGCTTCATCAATACCAGTTTCATAACCGGACTCATGCAGCATCGCCACCACAGCATTTGATGACACATTACCCTTGGCACCCGGTGCATAAGGACAGCCACCCAAACCACCAACAGCGGAATCAAACGTCCGCAAGCCCTTATCCAGACTGACACGGATATTGGCCAACGCCTTCTCACCGGTATCATGATAATGCCCCGCCAGTTTATCTGCCGTCGTCACCTGTAGTACAGCATCCAGCATCGCCGCAATACTATCCGGTTCACCGGCACCGATGGTGTCACCCAACGATACCTCATAACAACCGGCATCCAGCAACTGCTTCACCACATCCGCCACAGCGGAAGGCTCAACGACACCATCATAGGGACAAGCCACCACACACGATACATAGCCACGCACCGGCATACCATCCTGCCCAGCCAGCACCATTAATTCCGTAAAGCGTTCGATACTTTCCGCCACTGAACAATTGATATTACGTTGACTGAAGCCTTCAGAGGCGGAGGCAAATACCGCCACCTCATCGACACCCGCGTCACGCGCCCGCTCATATCCCTTAACATTCGGGGTCAACGCAGCGTAAGACACACCGGCAGCCCGATGAATACCCGCCATGACCTCTGCCGAATCAGCCATTTGCGGCACCCACTTGGGTGAGACAAAACTGGCGGCTTCAATCTTGCTCAAACCAGTTTCAGACAGTAAGTTCACTAACGCCACCTTATCGGCGGTAGGGATCATTACCTTCTCATTCTGCAAGCCATCACGCGCTCCAACTTCAAAGATAGTGACCCACTTACCCGTGTTCCCCGCCGGAGCACTCATGCATCCTCCTCCAGGGTCAGCAGCACCGTGCCATCCGTTACCTGATCGCCCGCTTCCACAGTAATTTCAGCCACCACACCATCACGCGGTGCAGCCAGCGTCAATTCCATTTTCATGGCTTCCATCACCATCAGCGACTGACCTTCCTCAACCGTTTCACCCACAGCAGTAGAAATAATCTTTACCTGACCCGGCATAGGCGCCTGCAACTGGTTAGCCGCCGAGCCGCTATCCTCAGTACTGTTTAAATAATCCGGTAAATCAAAACGCACCGTGTGCCCGGCATGAAACACTGTGACCGCAGCGTCCTCCACCAACACATGCGCCACCACTACCTGACCATCCAGGCTCACACGCAAACGCTGGCTACCATGATCGTCGAACTGCTCCAATAACTGTAAGCCTTGTGTATGACCGTCATGCGCTATCAGTAAATGACCCTGCCCCTGCTGCGTCGCCGTCAACTCAAATAACTGATCTTCCAGCAATAAGTCGATATGCTGCGCCCGATCACCCCAGTGACTCCAGCCACTCAGCTTATCCCAGGGGTCAGACTCAGCAGACTTATCAGCCAGACCACTTAAAGCCAATGCCGCCAGCGCCAGTACCGTATGATCCGGCTCGTTACCACTGACCAACGAATCCAGCTCACGGCCGATCAGCCCGGTATCCACCTCACCGTTGCGGAAACCCTCATGACTCGCCAAACGTGCTAGAAAATCAATATTGGTCGTACAGCCCGCAATCCGGCTGGCCTGCAAGGCATTCACCAGCTTATTCAGCGCCGCAGTGCGGGTCGCAGCATGTACTGTCACCTTGGCAATCATTGGGTCATAAAACGGCGTGATCTCATCACCATCATTCACTGCCGAATCAATCCGCGCCAAATCCGCAGGCAGATACAAATGGCTCAGCTTGCCAATCGCAGGCACAAAACCCTTCACTGCGTCTTCGGCATATACACGCGCCTCAAAGGAATGACCATTAATAGTCAGATCACTCTGCGCTAATGGCAAGGTTTCACCCGCTGCAACACGCAACTGCCACTCCACCAGATCCAGTCCGGTAATGCCTTCCGTTACGGGATGCTCAACCTGCAAACGGGTATTCATTTCCATGAAATAGAAACGATCTGGCTGCAAGCCTGCGGAGGCATCAACAATGAACTCCACCGTACCCGCACCGGCATAATCCACCGCCTTCGCAGCACGCACCGCCGCTTCACCCATCGCCGTACGCATCACATCAGTCATCCCCGGTGCCGGTGCTTCCTCAATCACCTTCTGATGACGACGCTGCAAGGAACAATCCCGCTCAAACAAATGTACCGTATTGCCGTGAGTATCACCAAACACCTGCACCTCAATGTGGCGTGGCGAAGTAATGAATTTCTCAATCAGTACGTGACCATCACCAAACGCTGCTTCACCCTCACGCCGTGCAGAATCCAGCATCCCGGCAAAGTCAGCGGCCTTTTCAACCATCCGCATACCTTTACCGCCGCCACCGGCACGCGCCTTGATCAACACCGGATAACCAATCCTTTCAGCTTCAGCAGCCAGAAAATCAGGGTCTTGCTCATCACCATGAAAACCGGGTACTACGGCTACATTGGCCTCAATCATCAACTTTTTCGCTGCATCTTTCAGACCCATCGCGCGAATCGCTTCCGCAGAAGGGCCGATAAATACAATGCCCGCCGCCTGACAAGCCTCAACAAATTCAGGGTTTTCAGACAAAAAGCCATAACCGGGGTGAATCGCTTCCGCCCCCGTATTTTTGGCAATTTCAATGATTTTATCGGCGCGTAAATAACTATCGCTCACCAAAGCAGGGCCAAGTCGCCATGCCTCATCAGCCATTTTCACATGACGTGCATCACG
>PDPE01000011.1 GCA_002747395.1 Pseudomonadota bacterium | reverse complement strand
TCGCGCGTACAAGGATGACGGCACTACCGAAATTTTTCAAGGGACAGTTGGAACAAGCGGTGAATCGATGATACTGGCAGATACCAATCTGATTGCTGGCGGTACGACAGAGATTGATTCGTTTACGTACACTGTGCTGTAAAACGTGCCCAAAACGTGCCTATTTCCACACAACTCAGTACAACTCAACACAACAGACAGAAAAACACCAAGGGCTGAAGCCCTTGAATTTAGCGGTGTTTGAGTTGTTTAAAGAAGTAAGAAAGTGGTGGAGGCGGCGGGAGTTGAACCCGCGTCCGTCAGTCCTCTGCCTTCGGCTCTACATGCTTAGAATCCCTCAATTGTGTTAACCTTTCACGACCCGAGGGGCAGGGTGTTCAAGGCGAGCCTCTAAAAGTTTCGCATTACGGCATGAGGCCTACCGCAGGGCTAGCTTGTTCTAAGTGACATCCTGAGCCGCGATACAAGCATCTTGGTCGGGACGCTAGCAGGGTTTAGGCTGCTAGAGCGTAGTTTTCGTCGTTTGCGACTATTTTTTGTAGCGATTGGAGTACGAGAGCCACTACACTCTCGGCATGCACCTCAGGGTTTGTAACCAGCGTCGAAGCCAAGTCGCCCCCTTGATAGTGTTCTACCTGATGTTCCCGGTGACCATGTGGCCAACTGTTGCTTTTAATCTCAACATTGTATTTCGGGATTAAAAGCAATATTTCAAGTGGCCGATAATTATCCTTTTACGGGTGGCAGATGTCAAATTATAAATGGCGAATTCTCTGTTGTGGTTCTTATCCCGGTTGAAATCGCTTACAATTTGCGGTTTCGCGTTTAACTCAAATTACAGGATTGTCCATGCATATTTCAATCATTGTTGCCATGTCAGAAAACAGGGTGATTGGGCGCAATAACAAGTTGCCCTGGTACTTGCCCAATGATTTAAGGTACTTCAAGAGCGTGACTATGGGCAAGCCGGTTATTATGGGCAGAAAAACCTTTGAGTCTATTGGCAGGCCGTTACCCGGAAGGATGAATCTGGTGATTACCCGCGATGAAGCCTGGCAGGCAGAGGGAGTGACGATTTGTCATACCATTGAATCTGCGATCGAAAAAGCAAAGTCGTCAGCGGAAATCACGGGTGAGGACGAAGTGATGATTATTGGCGGTGCCCGGATTTATCGCCAGACGATGCCATTGGCAACCCGGGTCTATCTGACCAAAGTGCACGAAGAAATTGATGGTGACGCGTTTTTTGACGAGGTGGATTGGTCAGAATGGGAAGAAGTGGCCAGGGAGGATTTTACTGCCGAACCGCCCAATAGTTATGATTACAGCTTTATCGTGCTGGAACCAAAACAGGGGTGAGCAAATCGCTCCTCCCTGCCTGGTTCAAGGGTGATTGCTCAGTCGTCCAGCAATTCACCACAGCGAACACCGCCCCTGTCGGCACTGGTTGCCAGCAGGGCGTAGGCTTTCAGTGCTCGTGACACCTTGCGGGTACGTTTTTCAGCAGGTTTCCAGGCCAGGTTACCCTTTGCCTCCATTGCGTCTCGCCTGGCCCGCAGCTCATCATCGCTGAGAACGACATTAATGGCGCGACCTGCGATATCTATTCTAATGGTGTCGTTTTCCTCGATCAGACCTATGGCTCCTCCGGCCGCTGCCTCGGGAGAGGTGTGACCTATCGACAAACCCGATGTGCCACCGGAAAAACGTCCATCGGTAAGCAATGCGCAGGTTTTTCCCAACCCTTTTGATTTGAGGTAGCTGGTCGGGTAGAGCATTTCCTGCATGCCCGGGCCGCCTTTGGGGCCTTCATAGCGGATAATGACAATATCTCCGTCGACAATCTGGTCATCCAGAATTGCTGTTACAGCGGAATCCTGGCTTTCGAAAATGCGTGCCCGGCCGGTGAAATCAAGATTCGAGTCATCGACTCCTGCGGTTTTTACAACACAGCCATCTTCGGCAATATTGCCATAGAGAACAGCCAGACCACCTTCCAGGGAGTAGGCGTGTTCAAGTGAGCGAATGCAGCCCTCTTTTCTATCACCATCCAGAGTTGGCCATCGGGTAGATTGTGAAAAGGCCTGTTGCGTGGGGATGCCTGCCGGCCCGGCCTTATAAAACTCACTGACTTCCGGGGAGGCATTTTGCATGATGTCCCATTTTGCCAACGCCTGTTTCATTGTGGGTGCGTGAACAGTAGGTAAATTGCTTTCCAGCAGGCCGGCCCGGTCAAGTTCACCGAGAATAGCCATGATGCCGCCTGCTCTGTGGACATCTTCAATATGGTAGGTTTGTATGTTGGGTGCGACCTTGCATAGCTGGGGAACCTCTCTTGAAAGTGTGTCGATGTCTTTTAGCGTAAAGTCCACCTCCGCTTCCTGGGCCGCTGCCAGCAGGTGTAATATGGTGTTGGTCGATCCGCCCATTGCAATGTCAAGGGTGATCGCATTCTTGAATGCATCTCGTGAGGCAATATTGCGGGGAAGCATTTCGACGTTATCGTTTTCATAGTAGTCTTTGGTGATTTCGACAATGCGGCGGGCCGCAGTCAGGAACAATTTTTCCCGATCACTGTGGGTTGCCAGCAGGGTGCCATTTCCGGGTAGAGACAAGCCTATCGCCTCGGTAAGGCAGTTCATCGAATTCGCAGTAAACATACCGGAGCAAGAGCCGCATGTCGGGCAGGCGCTACGCTCATACTCTTCAACGAGTTCATCAGAAGCATCCGGGTCGGCAGCAATAACCATGGCATCGACAAGATCCAGGCTGTGCTCGGCCAGTCTGGTTTTACCGGCTTCCATCGGGCCACCGGATACAAAAATCGCGGGAATGTTCAGGCGAAGTGCGGCCATCAGCATGCCGGGAGTGATTTTATCGCAGTTGGAAATACAGACCATGGCATCAGCACAGTGTGCGTTCACCATATATTCGGTAGAATCTGCGATGATTTCTCTTGAAGGCAGGCTGTACAGCATTCCATCGTGCCCCATGGCAATGCCATCATCGACAGCGATTGTGTTGAACTCTTTGGCCACTCCGCCATGTTTTTCAATTTCTCTGGCAACCAGTTGCCCCATATCTTTCAAGTGGACGTGACCCGGCACAAATTGTGTGAATGAGTTGACCACAGCAATGATTGGCTTGCTGAAATCTTCCGTTTGCATGCCGGTCGCCCGCCATAAAGCGCGGGCTCCAGCCATATTGCGGCCGTGGGTTGAGGTTTTTGAGCGATATTCGGGCATGACAGTTCTCTATGTGTTACTGATAAACAGGGGTCGAGTGTTCGGGCGCTCTAATAAAACCGGGAGCACCACCAGGAAAAACCAATTGGGCGACAGGATAGCAAAAGCCGGGGGCTTATCGCTAGAGGGAACAGGGTTCTTTGGGTTAAATCTGCATAAATTGTAGGGTTAAACCTGAAAAAGGTTCAACAAGTGCGGGTAATAATCAAGTCCCTGCTGTTGGATGCTCTTTGTTTTACCTCTGATGATATAGAAAGACCTGCCGGTTGTCGGCAATGGATTTACCACTTTATCAGCAGTGTAGTAAACTGATTGTTGGCAGTTTGTTGGTGGAAACGTCAGCTCGTGTAAATATTATTTTTTTCAAAAGGTTATCGCTCGGGTTTTGTCAGGTGTTTTCGATTCTGCGTTATAGAAAACAGAACGAAAAGGGTACTTTTTTCTATTATTGGTCAATAATGGCATGAATAAAGGCCATTCTCCCGTTTCAATGGCGACCGGCCGGTAAAAACAGAATACTCAGGGGTATCAATTTACTTTTATGAAGCAGCCTCATCACAAGTTATGCGTAAGTGAGCTGAGACAATACAGGCCTCTTGACAAGTTGTCAGAAGAACAGCTGATATTGTTGGCCTCGCGGGCTCAGGTCAAGCGATTCAGGAAAAAAAGCCTGGTACTTGAAGTCGGGTCTGATGACGGATTTGCCTACTTCCTGCTTGAGGGCACTTTGACTATGGAGGCCATTGATGGACGGCGTGGTGCGATAGACAGCAGTGCCCCTGCATCGAAAAATGCGATTGCACACCTCAGGCCGAGGCAATATAGCGTTTTGGCAAAAACGGATGCCGAGCTTATGGTTGTCGCGGATGATGTATTGAACCGGTTGCTTAAGGATGCCCCTGTTCATCAATCAGGCAACGGGTTGGATTACCGGGAAGAAAATGATACCGGATACCAGTTATTGATGGATATTCAGGCAGACCTGAAGAGCAATCGATTCAAGCTGCCAAGCCTTCCGGATATTGCATTTCGTATCAAGACGGTCATTAACAGGGATACTGCCTCGGCGGGAGATGTGGCGAAACTGGTATCGGCAGACCCGGCGATTGCAGTCAAGTTAATCAAGGCCTGTAACAGCCCCCTGTATCGCGGCTTTACTGAAATAGCTTCGGCAAAAGACGCTGTCGTGCGTCTCGGTATGGAGACAACACGACAACTGGTGACGGTCTTTTCAATGCGGGAGCTATTCAAAAGCAAACGGAAAGAGCTTCAGTCTGCGATGGATGAACTCTGGCTTCATTCGAGAGAAGTGGCCGCTATTGCGTACGTGCTGGCCGATATTACTCCCGGGCTGGATAAGGATTATGCCTTGCTGGCAGGGTTGGTTCACGACGTTGGCGCAATTCCGGTCATCACTTATGCAGAGGGCTATATTGATTTATGGGCGGATCAAAAAAACCTGAATGATGCCATCAAGGAACTGAAAGCTGAAGTCGGCAGGTTGATTCTCGAAAAATGGGGTTTTCAGGACGAATTGATGACGGTCGTGAATGAGGCTGACAACTGGCATTATGAATCCGGCGAAGAAAAAGCGAACTATGCGGACCTCATTATCGTCTCCCAAATGCACTATTATATTGGTAAGCCGGGCCAGAAAGAGCTGCCTCAGTTCGTCGAGGTTCCCCCCTTTAGAAAACTGTCAAGGGCAGGGTTGACTCCTCAAAAGAGCCTGAAAGTGCTCGTCGAGGCTCGGAGCAAGATAGATGAAGTGCTGGCGTTATTGGGGGCCGGATAGCCGTATAACGGGATGGTAGCTGTATAGCGGGATAGCAGCTGCGCTGGCAGGGCGGCTGTCGTTCTTTGGGTTAAAAAATAATCGTCAGGTTGAACAATCATTGGATTAATGAGCAGGGGTGTATGGCCAGAGTTATCATTCAATTTCCTGAAAGGTTTGTGTTCAGCCATACTATGGACGTGCGAATTTATGATGTGAATCATGGGCAGCATTTGGGACATGATCGTTTGATTTCCCTTATTCACGAGGCAAGAAACCGGTTTTTTCAAAGCCTTGGCTATGAAGAACTGGATATAGATGGAGTGGGGATTGTCATTGCGGATCTGGAAATCACTTATCTCGGTGAGGCCTTTGCCGGTGAGCGGGTCAGGGTCGATCTCGCCGTTGCCAATTTTGGCAGAAAGAATATGGAAATGTTTTATCGGGTAGTGAATGCTGAAAGTGAGGAAAGTATCGCTGACGCAAAAACAGGAGTTGTTTTTTTTGACTATGCCACCCGCAAACCCGCACCTGTTCCACCTGCGTTCAGGGCTTTGTTTGATCGGGTTTGAACCGGTCAAACATGCGGCAGCAAGAACCTGCCGTTATCCGGTTTGTAAAAAACAGGCTGTCACCAAAAAGGTTGCCAATGAATTTATTCGCCCCGAGACCCGATCGTCGGCAATTCATCATATGTCGGAAAAGGCCGGGTCATTTCGTGGAGTGCAACCGAAACAGAAGCTTTTTCCCGGTAGTCTTCCATTGCCTGTTCGAAGCTTGAGCTGACATGAATTGCCGAAAGCAGGATAAAAAGGGCTGCCGCCCCGATGACCGAGAGGTCAACCGTGACGGGTTCACGGTCATATCGACTGAACGAAAACCGGGTGGCTCCGGTGATGAATATCCCCAGCAGAAAACCACCGAAAATATCAGTTAGCCAATGCACCTCCAGATAAAGCCGGCTGACAGCAATCAATAAAACAGGCAGGCCGGACACCAGATAAATGGCTCCCCTTTTGTTGGTCGGGAGTTCCTGGGCAACGAAGCTCGCCATCAGGCAAAAAAACACGGTAGCGCCACTGGTATGGCCGCTGGGGAAGGCGAATGAGCCTGGCGGGTCAACCACAATGTCTGGCCTGGGTACACCGAACAGATCCTTCAGGCCATGCGTTAAAAGCACAGTCGCCAGCCCGGCGCAGGCGACATGTATCGCTGCAGCATAGTGCCCTTTGAAAGTAAGCACCGTTACGAAGATGATGAATCCGAAATAGAAGATATCGGGGTCTCCGAGAAGCGTGACAAAAACAAACAGTGGGTCGATAAGAGACAATCGCGTTTCGCTGAAAAACCGGGCCGTCTGGTGGTTGAAGGTATCAAATAGCCCCGAGGTCGAGACGGTGGCAAGTATGGCAAAAAGTGCCAGTGCGCCCGCAGTTGCAACCAGTGAATTCAGAGGAAACTCTCCTGTTTCCTGAAGAGGTCGGCCATTGCTGAAAAGTCGCCAGACTTGAGATCGTTGATATTTCCGCATTGCGCGTTTTATTCCGAGATATGCGGGGCTCTCTTCACTAAAGTAACTATGGGTCTGGATAAACAGCCAATAGAGGAAACATAAAAAAGTGGCGGCTCCGCCCGTTACCCACCAAAAATGTGGCGGGAGGTTCGCGTCGCTCTGCAAAGAGGCTCCAACCATGTAGCCGGGAAGAATATAGCAGGGTGCCCACGCCAAAGCGGACAGCAGGTTAAATGTGAAGTATTTTGCCTTCCCC
Source organism: Pseudomonadota bacterium (assembly GCA_002747395.1). GTDB lineage: Bacteria > Pseudomonadota > Gammaproteobacteria > Pseudomonadales > Oleiphilaceae > LZORAL124-50-18. Next base: position 32,927 of record PDPE01000011.1, on the reverse strand, counting down.
ATATCAAGTGTGCCGGCGATAAGGGGAATGACCGGTCTTACCGGGCCGATAAAGCGGCCAAGCACAATACTCTTTCCCCCGTGCCTGTTGAAAAAAGCTTCGCCGGCGGCCAGAACTTTCGGGTAGCGGTTAAAGGGCCAGACAGAGCGGATTTGCTGCTTGAAATGATGACCAATCAGGTAACTGGCTCCGTCCCCGATAACAGCGCCAAGGAACGCGAGGGTTAAAGCTCCTTGCAGTGATAACGCGCCCGTGCCGGCAAGTGTTGCTGCGACAAAAAGCAAAGCGACGCCGGGTACTATAATGCCTGCGATAGCAAAGGACTCCATCAGGGCAATAATAAAAATTGCGGCCCCGAGCCAGCCCGGGTTTGATTCAAGCCACGCCTGAATTGATGGCAGGTATTCGTTCATGTGTCACTGTGATGTATGCGGTTGTGGCCTTTTTTGCGAGCTTCTTCTCGTGCTTTTTCGGCCTTGCTCAAAAGAGAGTCTGCGCTCTCCTGTTGTTCGGGGTGGTTTTTGTCAGGAGTTAGCGTTGCCGAGCCAATACAAACGGTGATGGAGTCAAGGGTTGTCCAAACCGTTTCTTCAATGCTGCGCCTGATACGCTCTGCTATAACCAGAACCCCCTCTGCCGGGGTGAAGGGAAGCAGTAAATAAAACGTCTCTTCGTTGCTATAGTAAGGCGTGTCGCCGGCCCGGATTATTGTTTTCAATGCATGGCCCAACTCGGTTGTCACTTCGTTACATGCCAGTTGCCCGTGCAGGGACTTGGTCTCTTCGAGAAAATCAACTTTCAGTGAAATGATGGACAACGGGTGCCCGGTTGATTGGGCTCGACAAACCTCTTTGGCGAGCATGTCTTCGAAGTATTTCATATTGTAGACACCGGTGAGCGCATCGGTAATGGTGAGTTCAACCAGAGACTGGGTTTTGTGATGGTGCAGGTAGGCAAACATGCCGGAAACACTGGTTAGCAGAAGGTAGCTTGTGAAGAATCGCATCCCGGAGTAGGTATCTTCAACGATGACTATCAGCAGGGAAATCAAGACAAGGATTATCGCGTTGAACAGATAGGCAGATCGCAGTGACAATACCATGAAGCTCATTAAACCAAGCGGGTAGAGCCAGTGCTGGGTCTCGGCGTAACCCTGGTTAATACGAAGGGCAATGAGGACAACAGTCAGGGTAAGAATGATTTCGTGCCCGGTCTCTTTCAGTTGATATTTCAGCTGAATGAGGGAAAAAATGGTACCGAACGCGAAAATGGGTATGAAAACCGCCGCAGTGTAGAACAGGTTGAACAGGCCGTAGCGATAATTTAAAAGCGTGAGTGCGACCATGAGCACAGTGGCACCAGCATAGATGGCAGAGCGGGTTCTGGCTCTGATCTGGCTTTCGGTCATGGTCTTTGTTCCTGGTTGTCTGCGGGGGCGGTTCCGGTTTCTGTTGTCGGGGTGTCCAGGTATGACTGGGTTCGATTGGTCCCCTGGCTTTGAGCCCGCCTCAAGGCTTTGAGTGCTCTTGTTTGCAAGCTGTCTGAATCATCACCAACATTCAATCCGGCCACGCCTATTGATACGGTAATGCTTTCACTGCCCGAATTCAGGTTTTTTTTGCAGTTCAGACGCAGGCTTTCAGCTTTTTTGATCGCATCAGGCGTGTTGGTATGGGGTAAAACAATGAGGAACTGTTCGCCCTGGTATCGATAGTAGTTATCAAACAGTCGAAGGTTTTTGTGCAGAATTCTTCCAAGCAGGCGCAACAGGCTGGCGATATCTACGTCTTCCCTCAGTGCGATGGTGCTCTGGTCAATGGCCAGGGCCAGGACACACAGATCCGAGCCTTCCCGTTCACTTCTTTGTATTTCCCTTGTCAGGTCGGTATCCAGGTGCTCAAGCACGGAAGCCTGAGTCAGATTGTCGGTTTTTCGTAACGGTTTCAGCTGCTTTTCTCTTTCTTCTCTCAAATAAACAAATGCACAGGAAAGAAGGAGGCAAAAGAAATAATTAATCAAAAGTTGCGGCCTGGCAGGGCCGGAATGGTAAGTGATCGTCAGAAGTGTCAGTGCCAGGGCGTGTACCACTGCCACAACAAGCGCCGCTTTGACTGGTAACATGAAGAATACAATAACCGGAAAAATGTAACTCCAGTGTTCGGCCAGTGCGCCGGGAACAAATGGGCTGGACAGTGTCACGACAGCCAGGAACCCGATCAGTGCGAGGGAACAAATGTTCAGGTATCTCGCATGAGCCGGGTTGTTCTGGAGCCCGGCCATCAATACAATGAAAAAGGAAAACAGAAAGGCGATGACCGCGGGTTCGTAATGATGAGTGGCCAGCCCTGTCAAGGCCAATAGCGCTGAGGAGACAGCCGCGCCGAAACAGATGTTTCTGCGGAGGCCCTGGTCAATTTCTGTTTGAAGCATAAGCAGTCAGGAACACAGGCAGTTAAGAAAAAACAGTTTGGCTGATAATACTAACATGACCTTTGGTAAAAACCGCTTCAGGTCTTCGCTGTAAATGAAGACAGGAAGTCGTGTTCGGCCGTTTCAGACAGGAAACGAACCGGGCTCGTGTGTATATACCAACCCTATCTCCTTGAGATTATTGGTAAATGTAGCTGAACATACCCCGGGTTGGCCAGCTTTATTTGTGTATTTCCCAATATCTTTGCTTTTGATCACCCTTGACAACGGATATACTCGGTCTTTTCAGCCTTGCTGAAAGGCTGACCATCGGGGACGGAACAGAAAGGAAGCTCCAACCTGAACAGCCATAGTGGACCCTGAATATCCATAGTGGAATCTGAATAACCGTAGTGGAGCCTGAACAATATGGAACTTGAACAATATATGCTGGAAGTTGGCCGGAATGCGCGAGCTGCGGCCAACGAAATCGTCAAGGCTACGACAGCTCAAAAAAACAGCGCGATGCTGGCAATCGCAGATGCTATCGAGGTCTCCCGTCAAAGTCTGCACAAGGCAAATCAACAGGACCTGGCCAAAGGCAGAGAGAGCGGCCTCGATTCTGCCATGCTGGATCGTCTGGAGCTGACTGATGCCCGGATTGATACCATGATAGAAGGTCTCAGGCAAGTGGCAGCCCTGCCTGACCCGGTGGGTGAAATAACCGACATGTCGTACCGGCCATCGGGTATCCAGGTAGGTAAAATGCGTGTGCCCCTGGGAGTAATCGGTATCATTTACGAGTCGCGGCCCAATGTCACGGTGGAGGCAGCCAGTCTTTGCCTGAAATCCGGCAATGCAACCATATTGAGGGGTGGTTCCGAGGCCATTTCGTCTAACCAGGCTGTTGCAGAGTGTATTTCAGTCGGGCTCGCAAAGGCCGGTTTGCCCGCAAACGCGGTTCAGGTAATAAAAACCACCGACCGTGCTGCTGTGGGGCAGTTGATTACCATGCCCGATTTCGTGGATGTGATTGTGCCCAGGGGTGGCAAAGGGCTGATCGAGCGTATCAGCAATGAAGCAAAAGTGCCTGTGATAAAACATCTGGATGGCATTTGCCACGTGTATATTGACAGTCAGGCGGATCCTCAAAAAGCCATCAAGGTTGCGTTCAACTCGAAAACCCAACGCTACGGCACCTGCAATACGATGGAAACGTTGCTTGTTCATGTGGACGCGGCTGATCAGGTGTTGCCGGAACTGTTTGCCCGATATCAGCAGGAAGGGGTTGAAATTCGCGGCTGTGAGCGTGTGCAGCAGTTGCAAGAGACTGTATTGCCTGCCACCGAGGATGACTGGTCGGAGGAGTATCTGGCACCAATACTGTCTGTCAGGATGGTGGATACGATGGAGCAGGCCATTGAACATATCAATCGATACGGTTCTCATCACACTGACACTATTGTTTCGGAAAATTACACCAGAGCACGCCGTTTTCTTACCGAAGTTGACTCCAGTTCGGTTATGATCAACGCATCGACCCGTTTTGCTGATGGTTTTGAGTATGGCCTGGGTGCCGAAATCGGCATATCCACAGACAAAATACATGCTCGCGGGCCGGTTGGCCTGGATGGTTTGACCTCTCAAAAATATATTGTATTTGGCGATGGTCATATCCGAACCTGAATTGGGCTGGCATCTTGTTATGGGCGGGACTTTTGACCCCGTTCATTTTGGTCATTTGCGAACTGCGCTTGAAGTAAAAGAGCTGCTGGCAATCGAGTATGTTCATCTTATGCCTTGCCATGACCCGGTTCATGGCAAGGTGCCGGGAGCAACAGCCAACCAACGTCTTGAAATGCTGGAGCTGGCGCTGGCCGGTCAAACCGGTTTGATTGCGGATGGTCGTGAGCTTGATCGGGCAGGGGATTCCTACACGGTCGATACACTGAAGGGCATGAGGCAGGATTTGATGGGGCAGGGAACGGGAGAACGATCTCCTGTCGGGCTTCTGATGGGGGCCGATACGTTTCTCGGTTTTGATCGCTGGAAGGATTGGCGAACCGTACTGACCTTGGCCAATCTTGTAGTGTTTCATCGCCCCGGATGGAAACTGGATCGCTCATCCCGGATATTTGACCAGCTTGAACTTCATGGTATTCCATTGATTTTCGGCCCGGATATTTCCGGGGTGCAGGCAAGCGGGTCGGTGATTTTTGTTGAGACCACACAAATGGCGATTTCAAGCAGCCAGATTCGGCAGGCATTCGCACAGGGTCGCTCACCTCGCTACTTGTTGCCTGATGTCGTCATACGATTTATTCTCGATCAATCTCTCTATGGCGCCGCCTGATTGCCCCTGGCTATCGGGGTGGCGTTGATTTTGTTCGAACGACAAAAAAGAGAGTACAAATCTGTGTGTACAAGGTTTAAACTGTCGCCTGTATCCGTGTCCAACCAAACCACTGAAGGGGGAAAACTGTTTCTATCCTTGCGGGTTTCATACGGATTCTCTATGAAGCCAAAAAGGAAGAAGATGCCTGATTATGCAAACTGAAGAATTGAAAGCCGTCATCCTTGATGCGCTGAATGACCTGAAAGGGAAGGATATCAGTGTCATTGATGTCAGAGATAAAACCAGTGTTACCGACTATATGATTATCGCCAGCGGGACGTCAAAGCGGCATATTGCCTCACTTGCGCAAAATGTGATTACGGAGGCGAAAGAGAAGGGAGTTCCTCCCACCGGTTCGGAAGGGGCTGGCGGGAGTGACTGGATTCTGGTTGATCTGGGGGATATTGTTGTGCATGTGATGATGCCCGCGGCTCGTGAATTTTACGACCTGGAGCGGTTTTGGCGAGACGCCCCGGAAGCCGATGTCATCAGTATTGACCAGATTGCTGCAAAATAGCGGCACTGGAATACAGCATCAATAAAACCGTGTTGCTAAAAAAAGCACCACCAAAAAACGGTGTCACAAAACAGAGCAACAAAAAAACAGCTGTACCAGTCATCCTGCACAGGTGTGAAAAATCAATATCCACCGTTGCTCGTGTTTTCATTTTATTGCAACCGGTGTGCGAGTTGCCTTTTTGATTGGGTTCGCCGATTATGAAACTTAAAATTATTGCAGTGGGCGGAAGGATGCCTCGCTGGGTTTGCGATGGTTTTGATGAATACAGCAAGCGAATGCCGCCGGAGCTGAAGGTGCAACTGATAGAAATTGCTTTGGGCAAACGGGGCAAAAACCCGGATATAGAGCGTGCAATTCGTCAGGAAGGCAAGGCAATGATGGAGCAGGTGAAGCCGGATGACCTTGTCGTCGCACTCGAAGTGGATGGCAAACCCATGACGACGGAACAGTTGGCCGACCGCCTGGGAAACTGGCAAATGGAAGGCCGGGATGTTTGCCTTCTGGTGGGCGGGCCTGATGGTAATGCGCCCGAATGCAAGGCACGTGCAAATCTTAAATGGTCCTTGTCCAGCCTCACGTTGCCACATCCGCTGGTTCGGATTATGCTGGCAGAGCAGATTTACAGAGCGTGGAGCATCAACGCCAATCACCCTTATCACCGGGCCTGATTACGAGAAGAGCATAGTTAATTGGTTAAAGCCAGGACGCTGAAAGATCCACAAAAAGAGAAGCAGCTGTTTACGAATCGGGCGATTGTCGCAGGAATATTTGTGGTTGTACTTGCTGCCGCACTTTTTGCGCGACTGTATCATTTACAGGTAGTCGAATACGCCGTTTATCAAACCCTGTCAGACAAAAACCGAATGCAGCTTCAATCCATCGCACCTACCAGGGGGTTGATTTACGACTCCCGGGGTGTATTGATGGCCGATAATCGCCCTGTTTACAGCGTCACTCTGGTTAAAGAGCGAGCACCAAAGGATATTGACGGGCTGCTCCAGGAGTTGGGCCAGATTATCGCGCTTTCGGATGAAGACATTGAAGGCTTTCGGCAAAGGCTGGATGAACGTCGCAAGCCTTATGAGTCTGTTGCCATCAAGGTAAAGCTGAATGAAGAGGAAATCGCCAGGCTATCGGTAGATCGCCATCGTTTCCCTGGCGTCGAGGTGGAGGCAGAGCTGGTTCGTCATTATCCCATGTCGGAAACAATGGCACATTTGCTCGGTTATGTTGCCCGTATCAACGAGGAAGAACTGAAAAAAGTAAATGCGGCCAATTATTCCGGTACCAATTATATTGGCAAACTGGGCGTTGAAAAGTTTTATGAAGATATCTTGCATGGAACCGTAGGGTACCAAAATGTCGAGACCAACGCCCGGGGGCGGGTGCTGCGGGTTTTGGAGCGACTTGACCCGGTGCCCGGTGCTGACATTGTGCTTCATGTTGACAGCCGGTTGCAAAAAGCGGGTGAGGAAGCGCTGGCAGGCAGGCGTGGTGCTGTTGTTGCCATTGAGCCGGAAACGGGAGGGGTGATTGCCCTGGTCAGCACGCCATCGTTTAACCCCAACCTGTTTGTTACCGGCATAGATGCGAAAAGCTACTCGGAACTTCGTGATTCACCTGATATCCCGTTGTTCAATCGAGCCATCCGGGGAGGCTATCCGCCCGGCTCTACCATCAAGCCTATTGTTGGTCTGGCTGGCCTTGATACAGGAACCGTGACCCGGACGACAAAAATCTGGGATCCGGGTTTTTATCGAATCAGAGGTAACAAGCGGTTGTACCGGGATTGGAAAAGATGGGGGCACGGTGAAGTTGATCTTTTCGATTCGATAACGCAATCCTGTGATGTTTATTTTTATGATTTGGCCTTTAAAATGGGTGTGGACAATATGCACCAATACCTTGGCAAGTTCGGTTTTGGAACTGTCAATGTGGCCGATATCAAGGAGGCAAGAGGGGGCATTTTGCCATCCCGCGCCTGGAAAAGGGCGAAAAAAAGGCTCCCCTGGTTTCCCGGAGATTCTCTGAATATGGGGATTGGTCAGGGATTTATGTTGGCCACCCCCATGCAGCTGGCTACTGCAACGGCAGTGCTGGCAAACAGAGGCAAATGGGTGCGGCCGAGGCTGGTGAAGCATATCACGGACGAAAACGGGGATAGCCTGCCTTTGAATATTCCACCGCCCCCGGAAGACATCAAAGTAAAAAATCCCGATGACTGGAACTACGTGATTTCGGCGATGGAAGAAGTCATGCACGGCAAACGGGGCACAGCCCGCGCAAGTGGCAGGGACTCTGTGTATCGGTTTGCCGGTAAAACAGGTACGGCGCAGGTAGTAGGCATCAAGCAGGGCGAAGAATACGATGCGGATGCGTTGGATGAACGGCACAGGGATCATGCCCTTTTTATCGGGTTTGCTCCTTCGGTCAACCCGAAAATTGCCGTTGCTGTGATAGTTGAAAATGGCGGGGGTGGAAGCACGACGGCTGCTCCTGTGGCAAGAAAAATGTTTGATGCCTGGTTGTTAGACCTGAACCCCGGATTGCTTGATGCTGATGACAGCGCCCCTGATGCATGACAGGGAAAATGCCGGTAATCCGGGTTTACCTCTCGCCGGCAACATGAATTGAATACAAACTGATATCAAGGTTTTTTATTTTGTCAGGACAGGATTTTGTAAGGCAGTTGCCGGGCAGTTCAAGCCATCTGGCCGCGAAGAGCGGGCTATGGAGCAAGCTGCATGTCGACCCGATTTTGCTCTTGCTGCTGCTGCTGCTTTCAGGTGTTGGCCTGGTTATTCTCTATAGTGGCAGTGGCCAGAGTATTGCCGATGTACAGAGGCAGGCTATCAGGTTTGTTCTGGCATTTTTTGTGATGATGGTGTTTGCCCAACTGGATCCTTCTGTCTACAAGCGCTGGGCACCCTGGCTTTACCTGATAGGCCTGGTTGCCCTGATTGCGGTATTGATAACCGGAATAGGTGCAAAGGGCGCCCAACGCTGGCTTAAACTGCCGGGTTTGCCGCGGTTTCAGCCATCTGAATTTATGAAACTGGCCGTGCCGTTGATGGTTGCCTGGTATCTTTCCGGTCGCTACCTGCCACCTCATTTCAAGCATGTATTTGTATCGTTATTGTTGGTGCTTATTCCGGTTGCCCTGATCGCAAAACAGCCGGATCTGGGTACTTCCATACTTATTCTGGCCTCGGGTGTGTTCGTTTTGTTTTTTTCCGGAATCAGCTGGCGTTATATCCTGGGTTTTGCTGCCACGGTTACAGCGGCGGCACCACTGCTCTGGTTCGGTTTTATGATGGACTACCAAAAGCAAAGGGTGCTGACGTTTTTTGACCCGGAAAGTGATCCGTTGGGATCTGGCTGGAATATTATCCAGTCCAAGACGGCGATCGGCTCCGGGGGGATGTACGGGAAAGGGTGGTTGCAAGGAACCCAGTCCCAGCTGGATTTTTTGCCGGAAAGCCACACAGACTTCATCATCGCTGTGCTTGCCGAAGAATTTGGCTTTGTCGGTGTGATGCTGTTGCTTTTGCTTTACCTGCTTATTATTGCTCGTGGCCTGGTCATTGCGTACTCTGCCCAGGACTCGTTTGGTCGCTTGCTCGCTGGCAGCCTGATTTTGACTTTTTTCGTGTATGTGTTTGTCAATATTGGTATGGTTAGTGGCATACTGCCTGTTGTCGGAGTACCTCTACCTTTGGTAAGTTACGGGGGGACATCCATTGTCACCCTGATGGCGGCCTTTGGAGTGCTTATGTCGATAAGTACACACAGGAAAATGATCACTACCTAGCGTTACAGACATATCTGAACATGTACATAAAACGAACTCACCTGAATATATAACAGGCATAGTTTTAATAGTTTTAATAGTTTTAATGGCTTAGGGTTCTTTTTATACATGGTTATAATAATCTTCAGTTTTAATTATTTTTGGTTGTAAGAAAATAGTAAATATAACATTTTCAACAAAGAGGGATTTATGAAGCGAGTTGTGCGTTCTCGATCGTCGGTTTCACTGCCATCCGGAATTTCACCATTATCCGGGGTGTTACCCGGGTCTTCTTTTTCGTTCCTGGCTCTGTTTCTCGTGCTGACCCTCTCTTTCCAGACCGGTTATGCGAATCAGTCGGCAAAGCAGAAATTTGTCGACAGGCTGGTGAAAATACATGCGTTTGATGAAAAGTGGCTGTCAGATTACCTGGCTCGGGCAGAGACAAAAGAGAGTATTCTGGAAGCGATGAGAAGGCCGGCAGAAAAAGTGTTGGAATGGAAAGACTACCAGAAAATATTTTTGACCGATAACCGGATAAAACTCGGAAAGGAATTTCTGAAAAAGTACAAAAAGACGTTCGACAGAGCAGAAAGGGAAACCGGTGTTCCACGCGAAATTGTTGCCGCAATTATTGGCGTGGAAACCCGCTATGGAAAAAACAGGGGAAGTTACCGGGTGCTGGATGCTCTCTCGACTTTGGCTTTTGATTATCCGCCAAGAAGCAAATTTTTCACCTCGGAGTTGGAACACTATTTTCTGTTGGTGCGCGAGCAGGGCTTTGATCCTGCCGCACTGAAAGGCTCCTATGCCGGTGCTATGGGGTATGGCCAGTTCATACCGAGTAGTTATCGACACTACGCCATCGACTTCGATGGTGATGGTGTCGTGGATATTCTGGACAATCCCGTGGATGCCATCGGGAGTGTTGCCAATTATTTTCGACAACACAAATGGAAAAAAGGAGCACCCATTGCCGAGGCGGCCAGGGTAACAGGCCAACAATTCACCAAATTACTGCACAAGAAGCTGAAACCCCGGCATAAAGTGGCAGATATGCGTAAACACGGTGTTCAGGTTAGTAGCAAGCTTGACTCGAAAGAGCCTGCAAGACTGATGAAGCTGGTCGGAAAGTCCGGGGATGAGTTTTGGGTAGGCCTGCATAACTTCTACGTGATTACCCGATACAATCATAGTGAAATGTACGCGTTGGCCGTCTATCAATTGTCACAAAAACTGTCACAAGAACCGTAACAAGAACTGCCCTGGCGATGTGCGTGGTCTTTGGTGTGTTAAAACGGTGACTGTTTTTGCCGAATCATGTAGTATCTGCAGTCCATCACAATCAGTATGGCGTTTTGTCAGTGTTACCTGACAGTTATTGGCTGTTTTTATGCCGGATTGTCAGGTCAGATCGCTGCGCTGGATGTGGATGTCCTTGATCAACCGGGATAATACCAATCCCTGTCAATCATGTTGATAAAACCAAACTCATTTATGGAAACCGAACGTTTTTCTATGGAAATCACCTGCGCTCCCACCCCGCCCCGGCCTGAACAGTCTCGTAACGATGACAGACTGTCTATACTCTCATTGTTTCAGACGCCTTCATTGTTCCAGATGCCTTCATTGTTCCAGGTGCCTTCATTGTTCCTGATTCTTTCGTCATTTCTCGTTTTATTCCCGGCCGTTGCGATGGCGAATAATCCGGCTTTGATCCCTGCTCCTCCCCAAATCAATGCAAAGTCTTATGTTTTGATGGACGCATCGAGCGGGGAAGTCATTGTCGAGAATAATGCCGATGCCAGATTGCCTCCGGCAAGCCTGACCAAAATGATGACCTCCTATATCGTTGAATATGAAGCCGAGCGTGGAAATATATCAATGGATGATCAGGTTCTGATCAGTGTCAATGCCTGGAAGACCGGCGGCTCGAAAATGTTTATCAAGGAAGGTACGCGCGTATCGCTTCAGGATTTGTTGCGTGGCATCATTATTCAAAGCGGAAATGATGCCAGCATAGCAGTGGCTGAACATATTGCAGGCAGCGAGGATGCATTTGCAGACATTATGAACCAGCATGCCAAACTGCTCCATATGGACAACTCCAGTTTTCGTAATGCAACCGGCCTTCCTTCGGAGGAGCATTATTCATCCGCACTGGATATGGCGCTCCTGGCCAAAGCTATCATCTTCGATTTTCCTGATCACTATTCCTTATACAAGGAAAAGTATTTCACCTATAACAAAATCAGGCAACCAAACAGAAACCGTCTTTTATGGCGAGACAAGTCCGTAGACGGGCTCAAAACCGGCCATACCAGTGCAGCCGGATTTTGTCTGGTAGCGTCTGCCCTTCGGGATAACATGCGTTTGATCAGTGTTGTAATGGGCACGGATAGTGAAGCCGCTCGCGCAAGGGAGACGCAAAAACTGTTAAACTACGGGTTTCGTTATTACGAAAGTATCAACCCTTATCAATCCGGTGAAGAATTGAAGACCGGGAAAGTCTGGGGCGGGGTCGCCGAGCAAGTGAAGCTGGGTTTGGCGAATGATGTCTTTTTAACCATTTATAAAGGCCAGAAAGAAAGCCTGGAAACTGCCTGGGATATCGATACTGTTATCAAAGCGCCTGTGAATACAGGCGATGTGTTGGGCTCCCTGAAAATCCGGCTGGGTCAGGATGTGCTGGTTGAAGAACCACTGCTGGCATTGGAGCCGGTTGAGGAAGCCGGCTTTTTCAAGCGCCTTTGGGATATGATCAAACTGTTTTTTGTTCAACTGTTTGCCGCTTCCTGATGAAATTGCGAGTACCTTGTCCGAGCATTATTTTGACTGAAATGCCCGGGCAGGCCCGTCTCTTCAGGGCGGAGTATAATTCGCGGTTAACATTGAACCTGACGTGGAACTGATAAGCTATGTCGCAGCATTCGTCGCAACAAGAACCACCCAAAATAGAATTTCCCTGTGATGATTACCCGATCAAGGTGATCGGTGATGGTGCCCCGGATTTCAAAGACTTCGTTATCCGGGCGGTGAAGGTGCACGCAGAAGACCTGGATATCGATAAAATTGACATAAATGCCAGTAAGAACGGCAAGTATCTTTCCGTTCGTTTAAAAATTGTTGCAACCGGTGAAACCCAGCTTAAAAACATATTTGAAGACCTGAAAGCCAGTGGTCGGGTGCATATGGTGCTATGACATCACGTTCGGCGGATGATTCCCGTTCATCTCCCTCAGGCCCGGCAGGTTTTTCCTGGCAGGATTTGCTTGTTGTAAGGCGCTTTGAAGAAATGCCTTATACGCCGGTGTGGCGGGCCATGCAGGCCTTTACCAAAGATCGCACTGATACGACAGCAGATGAACTGTGGCTGTTGCAGCATCAACCTGTATTCACCCAGGGGCAGGCCGGAAAACCCGAGCATGTTCTTTTTCCGGGTGATATACCTGTCGTTCAGGTGGATAGAGGGGGGCAAGTCACCTATCACGGGCCTGGCCAACTGGTCGGTTATGTGCTTGTTGATCTGGCTCGTCAAAAAAACGGGGCGCGAGCACTGGTCTCGGCGATTGAAAATGTAGTGGTAAAAACCCTTGCGAGTTTTGGTGTCAGTGCAGCGGCGAGGGCAGATGCTCCCGGAGTCTACGTTGGCGAAAAGAAAATTGCTTCTTTGGGGCTGAGGGTGACTCGAGGCAAGTCTTATCACGGTTTGTCGCTGAATATAATTGGAGACCTGTCGCCTTTCCAGCGAATTAATCCCTGTGGTTATCAGGGCCTGGAAATGGTAAAACTCGAAGATTTTGTTCCCGACATTGATTTCAACTCTGTCTCGAATGAATTGCTAAAGCAATTTGTCGGCATTATGGGGTATAGTTCTTCACATGGAGAGTCAGGGCTGCCCGTTATCACCGGTAAATAACTTTTTCGTAACAGGTGGAACCCACTCGTTGTAACATGCTGACTTGCAACCAAAAGGACACAAAGTTTTCCAATGGAGTCGAAAGCAACCGGGTCTAAATCCGTATCCCGTATTAAAACCGGCAGTTTTGAGCGTCGGCTCAGTTTGACAAAAGCGGGGCTGTTTGCCGGTACGCGTATGGCTACCCATACTGCTCTCGGTATGTTCTCGGGAAAGGAAGCGAGGAAAAAAAGGCGTAAGGAAATGCTGTCAAGACAGGCCGTTTTTCTGGTTGAAGAGCTTGGCAAGTTAAAGGGCAGTGTGGTCAAAATTGGTCAGATGATGGCGCTGTACGGGGAGCACTTTCTTCCTGTCGAGGTAACAGAAGCGCTTCATACACTGGAAGACAAAACCGTCTCTCTGGACTGGTCAGCTATTCACGAGGTCTTGCATCGTGAGCTGGGGGATGAAAGGCTGACAGGACTCGAAATCGAACAGGAGCCGGTCGGAGCGGCTTCTCTGGGCCAGGTACACCGGGCAACGATAAAATCCAATGGCCGCCAGATTTGCCTGAAAATACAATACCCGGGAGTTGCAGAGGCGGTTGATTCAGATTTGAATTCCGTCGCAAAACTGTTAAAACTGACAAAAATGGCCTCTTTTGGCCCGGACTTCGACGAGTGGTTGGAAGAGGTCAGGCAGATGATGCACCGTGAGGTCAACTATCGTCTTGAGGCGGATACAACATGCCGTTTTCGCGAAATGCTGGCAGGCGATGCCCGCTTTATCGTTCCAGAGGTGTACAAGGAGTACTGCACTGCACACGTTATGGCGACCAGTTACGAACCGGGTGTGCCGGTTACCAGTGATGAAGTCCAGGAATTGTCCCTGGAGCGACGAAACCATCTGGCTCAAGCCTCACTGGAGTTGTTCCTGAAAGAAATCTACGACTGGAAAGAGTTACAGACCGATCCCAACTTTGGTAATTACCGGATCCGGTTGGCTCACGGCCCGGGGGAAATTGACAGAATCGTGTTGCTCGACTTCGGGGCTGTTCAGAAGTATCCGGATGCGATTCTGGGGCCGGTACGCAATATGATCAAGGCATCCTATAATCAGGATCTGGCTGGTGTTGTCCAGGGAGGCGTCGAGTTACAGTTTATGCGTGCGCACTGGCCTGCTTCCGTGCTTGAGGAGTTTGGAAAAGTATGCATGGCTGTGCTCGAGCCGCTCGCCACATCCCGAATGGATGTGCCCGAATATGCATTGAACAGCAAGGGCCAATACCGCTGGAAGCAAAGCGATCTGCCTGGCCGTGTTGCAAAGCGTGCAGCAGTTTCGGCGATTAGTCGTTATTTCACAATCCCCCCCAAAGAGTTCGTTTTTTTAAACAGAAAGCTCGTCGGGGTTTATACCTTCATTTCCGTTCTGGGTGCGGAGTTCAACGGTGAAGAGATTTTGTTGACCTTTATCGACCGTTGATCCGGGATTTTTCAGTCAAACACAGATCGGCACCGGCCCACTCTCGTCGTGTCAGATCAGCTTCGTCAACTTGAACATACTGAGAAATTCGAAAACAGGCAGAGCCGTTTTGTGGCTGCAGTAGGTTTTTTCAACAGTCCCCCTGAATCTTGATTTGGTGAACTCCAACCCTTTGAAATTATAGAGAAAGTTTCCTTTTTCATAGAGAGTTTTCATTACTTTTTTGAATACTCTGGATTCCTGGGGTTCACATTCATCGGACAGAGACAGGGGAATCAGTCCCAAATCAACATAGGGGATCCCTTCTTCCTTGAATACTTCCATGGCATGACACATCAGAGTGTAAAATATGCCCTGTTTGAACTCGGCGCATGCCCGGGAAATATTGGGTACATAGCTTACGATTTTGTTTTTTTCATAGATTGGGTCAAAGTAAATGAAGCCGACCGCCTTGCCATTTTGATACGCATAGAAGTGGCGTTCGTTTTCTTTATAGTTCATCACCATTGGGCGAATAAGAAATCGGATCTCATTGCTCTTGCATTTGCGGGTTTTTATCCAGGCTTCTGATATTTCCCGAGTATGGTCATCACTGTATCGCTCTTTTACTTCGATACCTGATTTGACAGATTGATTCAGCGCTGTGCGCAAAATCTGTTTTTTCTTGCCTTTCAGGTTCCAGTTGGTCAGGTCAATTTTTGATTCTGACCCGAACTGGGTTCCGTAGTAGTTAAAGCGTTTGTGTAAAATATCTACAACCGGTTTGGTGATCTGAATAAACACGGCATTCGGGTTTTTCTTGTGAAATTCGGTCAGAAGCAGTTCAAAGTTGGCCGGATCTGAAACCGGGTCGGACAATACGTATACCTTGCCCCACTTTTTCATGTAGCCGATATATCCGATACCTGGCATATCGAAATAATCCATACCCGGCTGGAGAGTCGAAAACGCCTGTGAATGAACACCAAATTTTTTCAGATAGTCTACACGTTCACTAAAAGTGAAACTGTTTTTTCCCGACTCCCCAAGTCCACTCAGGACCAGAATTTGTTCAGCCATTTGAATTACTCCCCTCGATCTGTGTTCTGCAATTACTGATTACAATCGACAGTTTCTGTCAGACTGACCAATCAGCCGTGTCTGGTAACCATGTGTTGAACCGGCCGTTTGCAACTGTTTTTTTGCTGCCGGGTTCTTTGCTGCCAGGTTCTTTGCTATCAGTTTTTTGTTTGCACTTTGTCGGTTTTTGTTGTTTTTTGCTGTCGAGGATAATGTTATAGAAAGAAAGGAAAAAAGATGTGAGTTACCCCTCACTTTTCGGCTACAGGTGGTTTCAAAAATGCGGAATGGTGCAAAAAACACAGGATCAAAAAATGAGAATGTTCGACAATCCAAGAGGATATTGTAGGACAATAAGAGCAGGTTGCGGGCATTCTAGATCGCGAAAACGCGAGGTTGCCGGTTGATCATGGTCAAGGTTTTGGAGGCAGGTTCAGCTTTTGCGAAATAAAACCCCTGAATTTCGTGACACCCGATTTTCTTCAGGTAGTCGAGTTGTTCCGCTGTTTCTACCCCTTCTGCAATAATGTTTAACCTGAGACCCTGAGCCATTGCGATAATTGCGTTTACAATACAGGGTTTTCCCACCTGGTTTTGCAGGTCTTTCACGAAGGATTGATCCACTTTCAAGGTATGGAGGGGTAGCTTGTGTATGTAACTGAGGGACGAATAGCCGGTGCCAAAATCATCGATTGCGATTGAAATACCATACTCGTTCAGCGCGTTGAGCTTGCGGATGATATGCTCCAGATCGTTCATTATGATGTTTTCACTAATCTCGATTTCAAGGTTTCTGGCCGGGAAATCGGTCAGTTTCAATTGCCGGATCAATTGCCTGACAAAACGTGGGTGCTCAAATTGTTTCGGAGACAGATTTACTGCCAGCCGTATATATTCATGTCCGTTTTTAATCCACTCCCTGACTTCCCTGCATGCTGTTACCAGCACCCATTCACTGATATCAATGATCAGTCCGGTTTCTTCTGCGAGAGATAAAAATTCAGCCGGGTAAATGATTCCCCTTTCGGGGTGGTGCCATCGCACCAGCGCTTCGACACCGATAATATCGCCTGTTTTCGTGTTTACCTGAGGTTGGTAATAAACGTTGAACTCGTTGTTCTCAAGGGCACTGCGCAGGTCGCGCTCTTTTTTCAGCCGGTTTGAGCTGCGGTTCTTCATACTGTTGACAAAAAACTGGTAGCCGTTTTTACCTCCAGTCTTGACGTGGTACATTGCAGCATCCGAATTCTGAATGAGTTCTTCAACGGTTAACCCGGTTTCGGGAAAAATCGATATTCCGATACTGATCCCGACGAAGACTTCATGCTCTCCAAGAGTAAAGGGTTCCTTTATTGTCTGTATGATTTTCCGCGATACCTGTCTGGCATCTTCTCTGGTTGAGATCGAAGGAAGCAGAAGGGTAAATTCGTCACCACCAAAGCGGGACAGGGTGTCTCCGTCACGCAGGCAGTGCCCAAGGCGATCAGAAACCTCTTGCAGCAAGCGGTCGCCCATGGCGTGACCAAGAGTGTCGTTGACGACTTTAAAGCGATCAAGGTCGAGGAACATTACTGCCAGCCTGGTTTTGTTTCTTTTCGCCTGGGCAATGGACAGCTTCAATCGTTCCTTGAACAACTCTCTGTTGGGAAGACGGGTAAGCAGGTCGTGATAGGCCTGATAGGTGATGTATCTTTCGGCCTCTTTTTTCTCGGTGACATCCCTTGCGGTGCCGTACAACCCGATGAATATACCACTTTTATGGTGTCGCCCCGGGTGTTGCTCGTCCCTTTTCAGGCCGTTGACCTTTCGCTGGATAGGAAAAATGGTGATTTCATAGCATCGGGACCCGTTTCCCCCGGCCAGGGACAGGTAAATTTCAAAATTTCTGATCGCGTCGTGGTTGAAAATCGCGTTGTTGTTATCCTTTGTACCCGGTGGGGGCGGATCGACATGAAAGTAGTAGTCAGCCTTGTCCTTGTCCTTCCCATCTACGATGGCCAGATAATGCTGACCAATCAGGTCGGCCTTGGTATAACCAAGTTGAGATTCAACTTTGCTGTTCAAGAAAGTAAAACGGCCGTCCTGATCGAGCATGAATACGATATCCGGGGAGTGGTTCACGAGATAGCGATGCAGTTCTTCGGAACGTTTCAGTCTTTGCTGCATCAATCTGTGCGCATCCTTCAGCCTCTTTTGCCTTAATGCATTTTCAGCCGTAGCGATGAGTTCTTCCGGGTCGTATGGCTTTTTCAGATAGTCCCAGGCGCCGAGACGAAGGGCACGGCTGACGGTTGAGAATGCAGACTCACCGCTCACAACAATGGTGGCGGTATCAATGTTGTTCCTTGCCATAAATTCCATGACTTCATGCCCGTTTTTGTCGGGCATATTCAGGTCAAGCAGTACAAGGTCGAAGTTTTGATTCTGGAGCTTTTTGCAAGCGCTTACGCCACCTAACGCACTGACAACAGTGTAATTATATGCAGCCAGCAGGGTCTCAAGACTTTGGATCGAACGAGGTTCATCATCTACAATGAGAATTTTTGCTTTTATTGAACCTGAGTGGCTGGCTTGTTTTGTCATGGTTGTCGCATACTGGTCCGTTTGCTGCCTTTTGTTCTGGTCGTTGCCGTGATTGAGCGAGTTGTTGCCAGGGTGTGGTTCCAATGTCTTGTCGTTTTCATGTCGGGCTTTCCCTAACCGGGCCCGCCACCAGCAGGTAACAATATTTGAAACTCTGTGCCCTTGTTTGAGCTTCGGCAGCTGATAGAGCCATTTATCTGGTCAATCAGGTTTCGCGTAATACCAAGTCCAAGTCCTGAATGCCCTTTTCCTTTTGTCGATGTGACCGGCTTGAACAGATTTCGCATGAGATCGGAAGGTATGCCGGGTCCGTCATCAGAAATCACTATTTCAACAAAGTTCTTGCCATTGACGTTTACGGTACCCGTTGTGCGAATAGCAATGCTGCCGCCTGCAGGCAAGGCTTCCACGGAGTTTTTCAACAGGTTGGTCATTATCTGGCGAAGCGTGTTGCGATTGGTTGTCTGTTTGTTCAATCGGTCATCGAGTGACAGTGTGCACTTGATGTCACGGGTAGTGAACATGGATCTTTGATAGAGATTGACCAAACTGCGGATTTCCCCGTTAATATCGACCCGTTTGTCCGGCTGCGCCGGCTCCTGACTACCGCCCAGATCCCCTAATCGTAGCAGAATTTGGCCGGTTCGCTCAATTTCTTCCCGTATTATGTCAATTTCATTTTGCATATTCGCAGAGTCTGACAGCTTGTTTGATAGCGCCTCCAGGTAGTTTCGGATGATGCTGAGGGGGTTGTTTGCCTCGTGAGCTATTTCCCGTGCTGCAAGATTCAATGCACTGGCGACACTTTGAGCAGCTTCATTATCGTGGTTTTGTCTGTTTTTAAAGGCAGATATATGGCTGCCGACCAGGGATGCAAACAGGGCGATTAGTTGATCCGACTCGGAAATATTATCTGGCGGGGAGCTTGTACCCATGACCAACACACCTTTGAGACTGTCATCGACGATGATAGGGACGCATGCGATGCTTTGGCTGCCGGTGATTCGAATCAGTTGTTGATCAATGACTGGCAGGTTGTTTCGGAACAGTTGCTGGTCGCAGGAAAACAGTGTGCGCCTGTTCAGCGCGGCACTGGCGACAATACTTCGCCCGGCTTGCAGATTGATCGACAGTTTGAAAGATTTATTGTGCTCTGAAGTTGCTATGGATTCGAGTAAACCGGCTTCTTCACTTAACCAGAATACCAGGCTGTTTTTAAAACCGAACAGCATTTCTGCCGAGCTGGCAATGTATCGGGCCAGCCGGGGAAGGTCCGCTGCCTCGGAAAATAGTGTTGACGAAGACTGGAGCAGCCCGAGATTTCGGATTTGTTCGGCCAGCTTTGCTCTCCGGGCAATATCGGATTCGTCGTCGTCCGTGTCGGTTTCGACCCCCATCGAACTGGCGATATCTGCCGACTTTTCCGTTGCCTTGACAACGATTTCCTGTGTGAGTGAAGCGGTCAGACCAAACAGTTTATCCGTAGCCTCAAAGTTTTCCAGACAGTCGATACTGTCTCTTTCGCTGAATTTGCTTGCCGCGTACAGGATTTTTACGAGGTGGTGTGCGTCTAGCACCTTGTCAAGTGGTGCGTGGTGGTATCGAATTGCATCGGACGAAAATTCGTTGAGTTGCCATTTGTCAACCAGCCATGCTCCGATATCACAGTGATTGGTCAGAAACAGTTCGTTTTCCAACTCAACCTGGTTTCTCTGCGTTGTTTTCAGGTTATCGAGCACAGCGAGAAAATCGTCAGGGTAGTTTGTGTCCAGTATCAGCTCACCGATATTGTGTAACAGGCCGGTAAGATACGCTTCTTCGGGTTGGGGGTAGCCCGTCATCTCTGCAAGCGATCGTGACAGCATGGCGCAAGTGAGAGACTGTTGCCACATGGACTTTAAATAAGAGTTATGCCTTGAGTTGAAACTGGAAAAAAACTGTTGGATGGAGGCGGTGATAACAATGGTTTTCATTGTCTCGGTACCCAGTACCAGCAGTGCTCGTTCAAGAGAGGTAATTTTCTGACCTCGAAAGTAGAAAGAGGAGTTTGCCAGAGAGAGTGCTCTGGCGCTAATGGTAACATCCTGGCTGACTATTGTTGATATGGTTTGGAAATTTGCATTTCCGCTCTGGCATGCCTGAAGCATCTCAATCAATACACCCGGCAGGGAAGGAAGCCTGCCGACGTTGAGTTCTTTAAAAATGGATTGAGAGTGCTTTGCCATAGTGGGTATCCTGGTTGAGTGCGCGAACCGTCGGTCGTCTGAATAAATCGCATGTGCAGCCACGCAGCCAGTCAAATAACAGGCAGTCAAGTAGATAGTAGATAATAATTGTCAAAAGTTAAAGTTCGTACGCAAAAGCGGTAAAACAATGAAACCGGACAGGCGAAAAACCGTGCTGTATTGGCTGTGGTCGCATGACAGATAGCTGGCACAATGCCGGAGAAGGTGATGGCTATGTTGCCACCCGGTGATAACGGCGTTGGAAATTCTTGCTACTGGTGGTTTTCAGAATTTGGTCTATATTTAGTGGCATGCGGAAACAGTTCTTGACCCTTTATGCTTTTCCTTTGGTGGCTGCGCTTTTGTGGTCTGAAGGCGCTTATGCGGAGCATCACTCTGTCAAGAATGGCCATCGTGATCCCCCCCATGTGATTGTGAACCCTTCAGTGCATACCGACTCATTAACGCTTGGGGATTTGAGAGCCATCTTCAGCCTGAGAGCCAGACAGTGGCCGGGTGGTGCGAAAATCACGGTTGTATCACTCAACGATGCCAATCCGGTCCATCGTACATTTTTGGTAAACACATTAAAGATGCTGCCTCATCAGTTGCGGCGACAGTGGGATCGGTATATTTATGCAGGTATTGGTTTGGGGCCGGTAGTGGTGAACACCCAGGAAGAAATGTTGAAAGTTGTAAGCAGTACACCAGATGCGATTGGTTATGTCGAAGGAGGCTTGCCCTATGAGCAGGTTATTGCGCTCAAGATTCGTTGAAGCGAGCCTGGCTACGTTACTGTTTGGTCTTTCGTTGTTCTCTTATGGAGAAGAAAGAATCTATGGAGAAGAAAGAAGCGTTGGCCTGATAGAGGAGATAAAATGGCACGGTTTTCTGAGTCAAAGCTTCATACTGACGGATGAAAACGATTTTTTGGGTACCAGCACTAACGGCAGTTTCAAATTTAGCAGTGCAGGGCTGGGTGCTTCATGGAAACCATGTAACAGCATTCAGTTATCGGCCCAGGCCCTGTACAAGCAAATCGGTAACACGAAACCCAAGGGTACCAATCTGGATTATGCCATCCTGGACTGGGCTATCGTTGATCAGTTTGACCGGGGCTTTGGACTCAGGGGCGGGCGGCTGATGAATGCCTATGGTTTTTATAATGAGACAAGAGATGTCGCTGCCACAAGACCAAGTATCCTGCTGCCTGAATCAACCTATATTGACTATCTTCAATTCCTTTTCAGATCGTCTGACAGTATTGGCCTGTATGCTCGCAGTGAAATGGGAGAGGGAACCTTGTCCTTCAATACCAACATAGGGCGGCCTTTGGTTTATGAGGAAGTTGTGCGCGTTATAATGGGCGGTTTACCCGGTAAATCTGCCACAGGGCGTATCGGGAAGAACCGGCTTTTGGTGTCACAGCTGGGTTACGAGGATGCGCGGGGACAATGGCGCAGTGCGCTGACTTATGTCTTGTATCGGGGGAACTATGAGGTGGGTCCGGAGGATATATTGCGTGAGGGTAAAATTACTTCCAGTCAGTTGATGCTGTCGTTCGAATACAACTGGGATGAGCTCCAGTTGATTACTGAAGCCTTTCGTCGAAATTTGAGTATAACTGATGCGTTACCTTTCACCATTTATGACGAACATCTCGGCTACTATTTTCAGGTCGGTTACCAGTTTGAACATGGCCTTAAACCCTATATGCGTTATGACGCCGTATTCCTTGACAAGGATGATAGACAGGGGTTGTTGTTCGAGGCTGGCAGAAGAGGCCCCGCAGCTTTTGCCTTTGCCAAAGATATCACTGTCGGGATGAGTTACACACCGTCATTTAACTGGAATTTTGGCGTTGAATTTCATTTGGTGGATGGTGATTACTGGGTGCCCGCCGTCGAGAACCCTGACCCTCTCCGGCAAAAGCGGTACTGGAATATGTTTCTGGCTCAAGCAGCATATCGTTTCTGATGCATAATTCGAAAAAACAGATTTTTGTCAGTCTCTACTGGAAGGCAGCCTCTGGCCTGGCAGCGATCTTTCTGTCAATCATTGCTGTTTTTACCTACTTTAATGTCGGCCAGATGCAGGCGCTGCAGTTACACAACCGGAATGATAACCAGCAGCAATACATCGTTGAGTACAATGGCCTGTTGAAAAAAAGCTCCCTGCAGTTGATCAATCTGATCGATGGCCTGCCCAACCTCACGTCCTCTACCCCGTTGATCAAAGACAAGCTGGACTCTCATTGGTTGTCGTTGCAGATTACCTGGGCACTTGAGAGCGCAACCCTGCTGGATTCGAATGGTGAAGTATTGGGGCAGTGGGGAGATTTGCGGGTTGTGCCCAAACCTGAAATGGTCAGGCGGACGTTGACCAGCCAGACGCCTTCGCAGGAGATGGTTTGTTTTGAAATCTGTCAGTTGGTGGTGGTTTCCCCCATTCTTGGTGCAGATGGCGAGATCAAACTGGTTCAGTTAAGTGTGTCTCTGGCTGATCTTTTGCTGGATTTCAACCGTATTACCGGTGCAGATATCGGGATTCTTGCGCCAATTAATAGTGAGTCTGACCTCGCTTCAGAATCAGAATTTGGCGACACCGGGCTGGCTTTTTCCTCTTTGACTAACAAGCCGCTTTTGCAACCTGTTCTCCTGCGACACGCGACTCAGAAAAAATGGAAGGAAGATTTTGTTGATGCGGGTTGGCAATTGACCGACACAATTGACCTTCCAGGTGTTCATTATGAATTAATGTTTGTGTCAAATCGGGAGATGGTTGGCAGCAATGCGCTGATTGTTTTTATTACGAATACCACGCATGTCAAAGAAAAAATCGAGTTTGCCCGATATGCCAATATCTTTGCGGGTGTATTGGCTGTCATAGTCTCGATGCTGCTGATCTTTCTGGTTCTGTGGCGCCCGATTCGCTCTTTGCAGCGCCAGGCCAGGGCGTTACCCCTGCTGCCCGTGGGGCGCTACCAGGAGGCGAAAGAAAAACTGAACAGAATGGCAAAAAGCTATGTGTTTGCCGATGAAATCAGCCAACTCAAGTCCACCTCGCTGGAGGTGACCTCCCAGCTTGAGGAATATCATCGAAAGCTGACTGAAAATGCCGAAGAGTTGCACCAGATGGCGCACTTTGATTCGTTAACAGGGCTGGCCAATCGTCCTTACCTGATCGAGTTGATCGATGGGAAACTGGCCAGCCCAAACGAACGTGACAGAGAATTCTCATTTTTACATCTGGATCTGGATAATTTTAAACATATCAATGATGCGCTCGGGCACCTGGTTGGTGATAATCTGCTGACTGTCGTGGCTGACCGTTTGATTCGCTGTGTTTCCGGTTCGGATATAGTGGCGCGTACCGGGGGAGATGAATTTGGTCTGGTGCTGAGTTATGCCCACAGCGAAGAACAGGTGGTAGAAGTGGCCCAAAGAATACTCAGAGTGATAGAGGAACCCATTTCCATTGAAGGGCGCCGGTTGTCCGTTACCTCCAGTATTGGTATTACCATGTCTGTACTGGATGGCGCATCTGCGGCGACGTTACTGCAAAATGCTGATCTGGCAATGTATCAGGCGAAGGCGTCAGGTAAAAACAGTTATCACCTGTTCAACCATCAACTGCACATTGATGCCGATTCAAGAATGGCGCTTGAGGAAGAATTGCGCCATGCCGTTGAAAAAGAAGAGTTTGTATTGGTCTATCAGCCACAACTTGATTTGAATGACGGGCAGTTAATCGGGTGTGAGGCCCTGTTGCGGTGGAACCATCCCTCGCGAGGGTTGTTGTCGCCAGTCTTTTTTATTGATGTGCTGGAAAGCAATGGCTTGATTATACCGGTTGGCAGGTGGGTAATACGTGAGGCATGCCGACAGTGTGCTGATTGGAACCGGCGTGGTTTAACCAATATAAAAATATCTATCAACCTGTCTGCCCGCCAGTTCAGTGACCCCGATCTCATCGATGATATTAATCGCGAAATCAAATATCACGGTATCAATCCCGAAAAACTTGAATTTGAAGTGACAGAATCCTTGTTGGCAACCGATATCAAGCACGCTATCGCTCTTTTGAAAGAGATGCAGTCTTTGGGGCTGACGATTGCCATTGATGATTTCGGCACGGGTTATTCTTCTCTCCATTACCTGAAACAGTTGCCATTGGACAAACTGAAGGTGGACAGGGCGTTTGTCATGGATTTGCCGAATAGCAACGATGACAAGCAAATCACTGCGGCGATTGTCGCCATGGCCCACGCATTGAACCTGAAAGTCGTGGCAGAAGGGATTGAAACGGTAGAGCAAATGGAATATCTGAAGAAACTGAAATGCGAGATTGGGCAGGGTTACCTGTTTGACAGGCCGCTAGGTGCTGAAGACTTTTTTTTGTCACCACTGAAAACGCAAGGTTTCAGGCCTGTTGGATGATCTGCTCGTGTAGCAAATGAAAACCGGCAAATGAAAGCGCTCAATCACCAACCAATTGTATCCCTTGTCGGCCTTGCCTGTTTCAGCTGCGTCAGTTGAATCAGCTTCATCACTTGCTTTACCATTTTGGCAACAAGCCTGACCCGGCTTTTAATTTATTGATATTTCAACTTTTTTTTTACATTTTTTTCACTCAATTACTTTCTCGACAAGCCAGGGTAGACGTATGTCTAATTCTATTTGATGTTTCATCGGGGTAGAAATAGATCCATCAGATGAGTGGTTTTTTTGATTTGAAATAATCTGGCCATAACAACAAGTGCCTGACACCGAGAGGAATGAAGAATGAGTGATGTGAAGGTCTATCCTGTGCCTGAGTCTGCCAGGGAAAGAGCGTTGATTGATAATGAAAAATATCTTGCGCTCTATAAAAAATCTGTTGAGGATCCTGATGGATTTTGGGGTGAGGAAGGAAAGCGACTTGACTGGATAACACCTTATACCAAAGTCAAGAATACGACCTATGATTATCAGCAACTCTCTATCAAATGGTATGAAGACGGTGAACTGAATGCCTCCGTTAACTGTCTGGACAGGCACCTGGAAAAGAGGGGTGACCAGACCGCACTGATCTATGAGGGTGATGACCCGAACGTATCCGAGCATATCACCTATCGCCAGTTGTACGAGGAAACCTGCAAATTTGCCAACGTACTCAAGTCCCAGGGAGTAGGCAAAGGTGATGTGGTCACCATTTATATGCCTATGATCCCGCAAACAGCAGTCGTCATGCTGGCTTGTACGCGTATCGGGGCGGTTCACTCTGTGGTGTTCGGTGGATTTTCCCCGGAAGCACTGGCAGGCAGAATTGAAAATGGCGCATCAAAAATCGTTGTCACTTCTGATGAGGGTGTGCGTGGTGGCAAGCCGATCCCGTTAAAGCGAAATGTAGATAAGGCACTGAAAAAACCGGGCACCGAATGTGTTGAGAAAGTGATAGTTTACGAGCGCACAGGTGGCAAGGTCGATTGGGTTGAAGGGCGTGATCTCTGGTACCACGAAGAGATGGCAGCAGCATCGGCCGAGTGTGAACCGGAAGCCATGAAGGCGGAAGACCCTCTGTTTATTCTATATACATCCGGGTCAACCGGTGCACCCAAGGGCGTACTGCATACGACTGGTGGCTATCTGGTTTACGCATCCATCACCCATGAGTATGTTTTTGACTATCAAGAAGGCGACGTGTACTGGTGTACAGCCGACTTCGGCTGGGTGACCGGGCACACCTATATTTTATATGGGCCTCTGGTGAACGGTGCGGTGTCCGTTCTCTTTGAAGGCGTGCCCAATTACCCTGACAGTGCGCGATTTGGTCAAGTGGTAGACAAGCACAAGGTGAATATTCTTTATACTGCCCCTACAGCGGTAAGAGCATTGATGGCCGAGGGTGATGAGTATGTGAAGCAGAGTTCCAGGGAAACCCTGAGGTTGCTCGGAAGTGTGGGTGAGCCGATCAATCCCGAGGCCTGGGAGTGGTACTACCAGTCAATGGGGGATTCGCGCTGCCCAATCGTAGACACCTGGTGGCAAACCGAGACCGGCGGCATTCTGATTACACCACTGCCCGGAGCGACTGATCTTAAACCGGGTTCGGCGACCAGACCTTTCTTTGGCGTGCAGCCGGCACTGGTTGACAGTGATGGCCATATTCTTGAAGGTGCGACTCAGGGTAACCTGGTTATTCTGGATAGCTGGCCTGGTCAGATGAGGACGGTTTACGGTGACCATGAGCGCTTTATTCAGACTTATTTCAGTACCTACAAAGGGATGTACTTTACTGGTGATGGCGCCAAACGGGATGAAGATGGTTATTACTGGATTACCGGTCGTGTAGACGATGTACTGAATGTGTCCGGTCACAGATTGGGAACGGCTGAAATTGAAAGCGCTTTGGTTGCCCATCCCAAGGTGGCTGAAGCCGCAGTAGTCGGTTATCCTCACAACATAAAGGGTGAGGGGATTTATGTTTATGTGACAGTCAACCATGATGTTGTTCCCACCGATGAGTTGAAAAAGGAATTAGTTGGATGGATCAGGGAAGAGATCGGGCCTGTTGCGTCACCGGATATTATTCAGTGGGCAGACGGGCTGCCAAAAACCCGTTCAGGGAAAATCATGCGTCGTATATTGCGTAAAATTGCTGCAAATGATTATGGCAGCCTCGGGGATACTTCTACACTGGCAGATCCGACAGTGGTTGATGACCTGATTGATAACCGGGCGAACAGATAGGGATCAATTGCCTGGCTGCTTCTTGTGATCGATTTGTCGGCTTCTGATATAATCGATCACTGCTGCGGCAGCCCACTAATTTGTTCCAGGATCAAAGCGGTGGCACTGACTGTTATTATGTGTTTGGTGTTGCTGCTTTTTCGTTTTCTGTGTCTCGTCGCTTTCATTTTCAGAGTATTGCTTTTTCTATGTCTTATAAAATAATTATTGCGGATGATCACCCTCTGTTTCGAGCAGCACTGAGACAGGCTGTTGCCCAATCGGTGGATACGGTTGATATTTTTGAAGCAGACTCTATCGCCACCTTGCAGGAACTGGTGGAGTCTCATCCAGACTCCGACCTGGTGCTGCTGGATCTTAAAATGCCGGGTGCTCACGGATTTTCCGGTCTGGCTTTTTTAAGAGGGCAGTATCCGGGGTTGCCGGTGGTGGTGGTTTCCGGGTCGGATAATCTGGGAGTGATCCGGCGTGCGATTGACTATGGTGCATCAGGCTTTGTTCCCAAATCGTCTTCGCTGTCCAAAATCACCGAGGCGATATCGGCAATACTACAGGGTGCGGTGTGGTTGCCTGAGGATGTTGCCCAAAAGATAGCCAGAATGGAAAGTGCTTCAACCGAGTTTTCCAATAAACTGGCAACCTTGACGCCGCAGCAATTTAAAGTGCTCGGAATGCTGACGGAGGGGTTGCTTAACAAACAAATTGCCTATGACCTGAATGTTTCCGAGGCAACAGTCAAGGCGCATATCACCGCGTTATTCAGAAAACTGGGAGTGAGAAACCGAACCCAGGCTGTAATTGCCGTCCAGCAACTGGACGTCGAAGCCATTGATGAGGTCGCCCAACCTGCTTCTGGTGCCTGAGATCAAAGCGCCGCCGCTTCTACTAGCATGTCTTCCTCTTGCTCATCATAAGGCCCGTTATTACAAGTGGCTATCTGGTTGCCGCCATTGTTAATTGCCCTGCGCAGTGCTTCTTCGGTTTGCAGTATCAGTTCAACTTCACTGCTTCCACTATCAGGTATACAGCAATTTACGGCAATACTGGCAGTAAACCTGATCTCAGCATCTTCGTATTTTATTACTATCTGTTCGATTTTTTTCCGAATCTTCTCTGCCAGTTTCTTTGCGCTTTCATAGGGGGTGCCCGGAAGCAGGATCACAAATTTATCGCCACCATATCTTGCCACTATATCGACCGACCGGTTGAAGAGGCTGGATATGGAGCGAGCCATTTCCCTGATGGACTCATCAGCAATTTGCTTGCCGTAGTTTTTGTGTATTCGCTGGAAGTGGTCAACATCAATCAGTAAAACTGACACTGGTGTCTCTTCTCTTATTCCTCTCTTAAATTCATAGGCGAGACGAGCCTCGAAAAAACGATGATTTTTGAGGCCGGTGGCATGGTCAATGGTGTTGAGCTCAGCGAGCCTGGCAGACTTTTCTTCGAGAGAAAATCTGGCGTTTAATGAAGTAAAGTATTCCTTTCTGTGGAGGCTGGCAAGCACGCAAAGTCCGGGCAGGTAAATGAGGGAAAGCCAGATTACAGACTCTGAATTGGTAACATTTCCCGAATACAATGCCGCTCCCAGAGGGCCGACCAGCAAAACCAGAAAGATGATGGCACACTCGCGGCAAGGTGCGAGCGAAAACACGCCACCGGCACATAACCCGGTGGTGGCGATAAAAAGCGGCACAGAGAAATCTGCAAAACCGGGGGTGGTCAGCATGTAGTATGAAATACTGCCCCATACTCCTCCAGACAGGAACACACCGGCATACAAAGGCCAGAGTGAATCGGTTTTTTTGTGATAAGTACGAATGAAAAGAACCCTGGCACCGGAGACTGCAACCACCAGGGCGGTGAACAGCATTAACAGGGTTTTCTGAGATTGCCCGGTAGTGGAAGAGACGGAAGGTAAAACAACTGCAATCCAGCCAAGAAAATAGACGATCGAGCCGACGACCGAGCGCCTTGCAAGGTCGCCTCCCAGCTGTTCCATTGCCTGTTTATGATATTTGGGGTTTACCAACTTGCGCATGGCTTTTTACTCGCACCTGAAAAAGCAATCGGCAATCACTGACGAACTTTGCTCTTGTTCCTGGTCTTGTTGCTACAAACACATCTGCAATTATTACAAACACAATCGCAACTACTGCTACAGTCCTCACCAGTCACCGGATAAGGTTTCTGGCGAGTTGCGATGGCGACGCTTGTATGAGTTTGATATATAAGGAGAATAATAATTCACCGCAACACACCACTACCTATGCTGTCAGAAAAATCTAGTATTAACATACTAATTTGAGCGGTTGAACAGAAAGGAAACCCGGATATTACTTTTCGTCCGGGTTGGTATCGAGTTCTTTGGTGCGACGTTTCAGCTCTTCGGCGAGAATTTCTTCTGCTGTCCGGTTCTCTTCTTCCTGAACTTTTTCCTGTTCAGCAATAAAATGTAACGACAGGTCAAATGCTTTACGGGTAAACTCCAGCACTTTTTCAAAGCCTTCATCGGAAAGCCGCCTTGCGGAATCATCGGAGCGATAGATGTTCATAAATTTGCGTTCTCGCTCAAAGTGCAAGGGAATTCGACCCAAACCCCAATCGTTAAGAATACTCCATATTTCCGGGTTGTAGGTTCGGGTATATTTCAGAATAAACGGGATCGGATCGTTTCTGGCGAGCAGGGCAGACAGCCGGAGTATTAGCTCAAAAGACAGAGTGGCGGTACCGTTTTCCACTGCCTCCAAAAGGTTCTTGTCCTTAAGGTTAATGGCATCGCTCAACTCGCTTATTGTCAAGCCTGCCACTTTCCTCAAGTCTCTCAGGGATTCACCGGCAGATACCATCAGTTTTAGCTGATCCTGCGAGCGAATCAATGCTTTGCCCACTTTAAAAGAGGTGCCGGTTGTTTTTCTGGCCAGTTTAATGGCAGAGTTTGTGATATCTGAAAGGCGATGTATCAGGGTTGTAAGGTTTTCTTCCCTGGGAGGAGGGGGTTCCGAGCTGCCGCCTTTGGCAGCCTTTGCCTTTTTTTGAACGGGTGGTGTGCTGGAGTCGGCCGGATTCTCGGTGCGCTGGGATGAATGGTGACCATGCTTGTCCGGGGTCTGATGTGTCTCCGAGCTGCTTCGGTTGTCTTTCGATTTTTCAATATCGCTCATAGGTGGTATATCCTGACATAATGTCTCGGTCTTCAACGGTATCGCAATCTTTGAACGCGGGGCATGGCAAGCCGCCTGAAACGACTGCTAGATCGGGTTGTTTGCATGCGCAACCTGTTTGTTTAACCGGGTTAGATCCAGCAGAACTTCTGCACTTTCCTTGATCATCAGGTCGTGTTCTATTTCTTTATCATGGCTTTTTTCCGCTTCCTTCCCGGTTTCATTTTCAAGCTCTTCGTATGAAGTCAGCAGTTTTTCATGGTTTGCCGCTCGTTTGGCGTTGAGAATGCGCAGCTGTTCGCTTTGCTTGTGGTCCTTTTCTTCGATACGCACCTTTTCGTTGAGAGAAATATACTTGCGAGACTTTTCCTTGTTGAGAAAGTCGATTTCTTCAAGCAGTGCCTGGTAGTTGGCATTATTCGTCATTCTTTCTTCGTGGCGGCTTTTTAACAGATCACTGATTGCCGAGAAGGAACCACTTTTTTGAAAGTCAACCTTGCTGATCTGATCCCACGGCAATGCCTCCGGAAGCGCATCTTCTCCAATTTCAGTCTTGTCAATGGGGGATGGCATGGCTATATCGGGCAATACACCCTTATGTTGCGTGCTGGCTCCGGATACCCGATAGAATTTTGCCTGGGTCAATTTCAGTTGCCCATGCATCAACGGCTTGAGTGACCTGATTTGTTGAACGGTTCCCTTGCCGAAAGTTTGGTCGCCAATAATGATCGCTCGCCCGTAATCCTGCATGGCACCAGCAAAAATTTCTGAAGCCGAGGCGCTCATGCGGTTAACCAGCACGGCCATTGGCCCATCATAAGCGACGCCTTCTTCCTGGTCCCGCAGTACATCGAGACGTCCTCTGGCATAGCGAATCTGAACTGTCGGCCCCTGGTCTATAAACAGGCCGGTCAGCGAGTTTGCTTCTCCCAGAGAACCGCCGCCATTGTTTCGCAAATCGATAATCAACCCGTCAATGCCCTCTTTCAATAACTCTCCGAGCAGCCGTTTGACATCCGAGGAAGTTCTTCGGGCATTGGCGTCGCCCCGTTGAATGGCCTGAAAATCTGCGTAGAAAGTGGGAACATCGATAATTCCAAACTTTCTTTTCTCGCCGTCACGCTCGACTTCGATAACGGAACTCCGGGCTGCCTGCTCCTCCAGATTAACCTTGTCTCTGACGATGGAAATCTCCTTCGTGATGGTTTCATCTTGTGATTCTGCCGGAATAACCTGAAGCTTGACCACGGTTTGTTTCGGGCCTCTGATAAGATCGACAACCTCATCAAGACGCCAGCCCACCACATCAACCATTTCCCCGTCTTTACCTTGCCCAACGGCAACAATTCGGTCAGCCGGCTGCAGATCGCCCTGTTTGTCAGCAGGCCCGGCGGGAACCAGTCTGAGGATTTTGGTGTACTCGTTGTCGGTTTGCAGTACCGCGCCAATACCTTCCAGAGACAGGCTCATGTTAATGTTGAAATTTTCCGACGTTCTCGGGGAGAAATACTGCGTGTGAGGGTCGAACACGCCGGTAAAGGCATTCATGTACACCTGAAAGGCATCCTCATTATTGGTTTGCATCAGGCGGGAAAGCTGGCTCTGGTAGCGCTTTTTCAAGGTGGTTACAATGTCTTCCGGTTTCTTTTTCGCCAGTTTAAGGCTGAGAATGGCGGCCTTAACCCGTTTTCGCCAGAGATCCTTTAATTGAGCTTCATTTTCAGGCGATTGCTCATCTTTCCGGTCAACGAGAATTTTTTCATCTTTTGTGAAGTCGAAGGTTGCCAGCCCCTTGTCGAGCAGCTTGAGAGAGTACTGTAATCGCTCGATTACCCTGCGCTGATAGCGGTTGTAGATGCGGAACGCCGGGTCAAGCTGACCGGATTTCAGTGCCCGATCAAGCTCTTTTTTGTACTGTTTGAATTCGTCAATATCACTTTCCAGGAAATACAGTTTCTGATTGTCGAGCGAGTCCAGGTAATTATCAAAGACTGTTTTGGAAACCTCATCGTCAATGGTCAGGTTTTTGTAGTGATAGCGCTGCAATTGATAGGCGATCAGTGCACTGGTTTGCATTTGTTCCTTTTGCGGGCTGAGCGGGGTGAACCCGGTGTCATTGGCAAGTTTGGCCTGAACTCCCCAGCTCATCAGATATAACAGCGTGAGGAAGAAACTCTTTGCCAGCAGCGGACGGCTTGTTAACGATGGCTTTTCAGATAGTTCTCGATAGTTTTTCACAAATTCCATTCTCATTATTAATCATCAATCGCGGCAGAGTGCGCTTGTCATACTCGCCGTCCGGGCCGTTAGTGGCTGCCAGGCGGCCAGCTAATATAATTCATCGATTCCAGGATTTTAAATCAGTGGTGACGATATGAACAGACACAGCCGAGTTAATTATTAGTAATTGCAATGTGCCGCCCTGCTATTCGACGGAATACCGTGTGTTGATGACCGGGTTGAAACTGCCTGTTCGGGGAATGGGGAACGGTTTTGCCGAGCGAATCGATCAGCCGGTTACTTAGTCCCCCCTGAAAAACACCCAACCTTATGAATTTTATTAAAAATCTTTCATTTCAGGGAGATAAATTCGACCAAAAACAGTATACTGATTCCTTCATTCCTGGTCGAAAACGGAATAAAAATGCGTTCATCCTGCTCTGCCAACCAC
>PDPE01000010.1 GCA_002747395.1 Pseudomonadota bacterium | reverse complement strand
AACTGAATATGACCGCGCGGATATCCCATCTGAAATTTTATCTGCCCTGGAGAAACTGAAAAGGGTTCCCTTTGAAGAGTATTACCATGATCGCTGGTGCTCTGCTGGCGGAGGTGGAACCGTATTCACAGTGGTTGACCTGGACGGCAAAGAAATTGTTTATCGCGGCAATCGCAAGAATGACTGTGAAAATAGAGACGAAACAGAAAATTACATTGATGACTATGAAATGCAAAACATCATCAGGTTATTCCAAGGCACCATCCTGACCCCGATCTGGAATGATGCCAGTGAGCGATTTGAAATGTTAATGAAAACGCCGGATTCAACTCATTTCGTATCCATAGCGGATTTCACAAGCGATACCTTACGTGACAATTTGAGAAGACGCCTGCCATCGTTAAGCGCAGTGAAGATTGCCGGAATCGCAACATGCCCGGATAAACCGGATACATTTAACAAATATGTTCTTCGAGTAACCGACAGTAGCGGGATATCGAGAGACTATTTCGATGAAATCAGTGCAAGATGCAACTCTGAACTGGATCAGAATGTATATGTGAGCAGTTCAGATATCCATGATCTGGATTTAATGATTAATCCATCATCTGTCACCACCACCCGACCCGACTCAGCCCCTTTCCCGGTAGAGTGATTTCAGGTTCACCCCCATCAGCAGTAACAGGCCAAAATAGGACACCATCCCCAATGGAACCAGCCAGGCCAGAGTACCTGCCCGGAACCCTGCGCCATGACTCATCCACTCCGGGGTCGCCGGTGATGCGACCAGCAGAATGGCAACCATCACGCCATTGGCAATCACCAGCCTGATCAAAAAGCGGCGCCAGCCCGGGCGGGGAATATAGACCTTTTCACGCCAGAGCCCGCGTAACAGCAAGGCCATATTCAGCCAGGCCGAGAGAGACGTCGCCAGCGCCAGGCCCACATGCGCCAGGTTCCAGATCAGACACAGATTCAGCACCATGTTGGCGACCATGGCAATGATACCGATTTTGACCGGCGTTTTGGTGTCCTGGCGGGAAAAATAGCCCGGAGCCAGCACCTTGATCAGCATAAACGCCTGCAGACCAAGCGCATAGGCAGCCAGACTGTGCGACGACATCGTGACATCCCTGGCCTGCATTTCGCCGTAATAAAACAGTGTGGCAATAAGGGGTTCAGCCAGCACAACCAGGGCGAGGGAAGCCGGTAAACCAATCAGCAGAACACAGCGCAACGCCCAATCCACAGTGCCGGAAAAGGCATCGGGCGACTCGCTGGCATGACTGCGTGACAGACTGGGCAAAATGACCGTACCAATGGCAATACCGATCACACCCAGCGGAAGCTCGGTCAGGCGATCCGAGTAATATAGCCAGGAAACACTGCCACTTTCCAGAAACGAAGCCAGAATGGTATCCAGAAGCAGATTGATCTGACTCACCGAGACACCAATCAGGGCCGGCAACATCAGGGCAAGTATGCGTTTTACCCCCTCATGGCCATAGTCCACCCGTGGCCGGGGCAGCAGGTGGAGACGCAGTAAAAAAGGGAATTGAAAAAAAAGCTGAAGCGCCCCTGCGATAAACACCCCCCACGCCAGGGCCATCACCCCCTGCTCAAACAGCGGCGCCACCCAGATGGCACAACTGATCAGTGACAGATTCAACAATACGGGCGTAAACGCGGCCGCCGCAAACCGGCCATAGCTGTTCAACACAGACCCGGCAAACGCCGTCAGGGAAATCATCAATAAATAGGGAAAGGTAATACGCAGAATATCCGCCGCCAGGGCAAATTTTTCCGGTTGATCGGCAAACCCCGGCGCAAACAGCCAGGTCACATAAGGCGCACCGGCGCAGGCCAGCACGGTCACAACCAGCAATACCAGCCCCAGACTGCCCGCCACCGTATCGACCAGGCTTTTCACTTCCTGATAGCCATGTTTGACCTTGTATTCCGACAGTACAGGCACAAAAGCCTGGGCAAAGGCACCCTCGGCAAACAGCCGCCGCAGAAAATTGGGTATTTTAAAGGCGACAAAAAACGCATCCGTGGCCGCACCTGCACCAAAAACCCGGGCTATCACCACATCCCTGATCAACCCGAATACACGCGACAGCATGGTCATGGCCGCAACGGTCGCACCGGATTTTATCAATCGGGAAGACCCGGCGGCGGGAGCCGGTTTGTCAGGTAATCTGTCAGAAGACTTGTGTTGTGTTTCCATCATTAATTGGCCACGGCACTGTTAGTGAGGAGAGCGTTGAGCAAAATCCTGAAAAGAGCGTCAGGGAAAACGGGGATGAACCTTTTCATGCTCCCCCTTTCGCCAGGGTAGACTGCACCCATTGCTGTATCTGCGCCGCACTCATTGCCCCGGCCATGCGCGCCACTTCCCTGCCATTCTGAAAAAGAATCATGGCAGGAATGCTGCGGATAGAAAACTGGCCGGCGATCTGTTGCCCGGTTTCCGTATTCACCTTGCCCAGTGTTGCCGTGTATTTGAGTTGTTCGGCGGCTTTGGCAAACTCCGGTGCCATGACCTGACAGGGGCCACACCAGGGAGCCCAGAAATCAACCACCAGGGGCAACTGATTACTTTGCAGATGCTTTAAAAAAACAGCCTCGGACATCTCGATGGGTCGGGAATCAATCACAGGCTGTTTACATGCGCCACACTTCGGATCGTCGGTCAGGCGCGATTCGGGTATCCGGTTGGGTCTCGCGCAATGGGCACAAACAACTTGAATCGTCATAAATCGGTCTCCGTTAAACAGGGAATAACTGAAGGATCGCCTCAAAAACCGGCACAGCTTTGCTGCGCCCGGAATGCTTTGACTTGTTAACCGCCGATGCCTGAATCACGGTCAAGCACCCAACAGCGCGGATTATTGGTGAAGCCAATATGTTCATAGTAAAGGTTGGCTGCTGGCGCGGCTATAAGGATGAGCTTGCATTTGGGGCCTAGCTGTTTTTGTGTAAGAATTTGGAGCTGCTTGCCAATACCTGATTTTTGATGCTTTTTACTTACAGCCAGATCTGATAGATAGCAAGCGTAATGATAATCTGTGACGCTTCTCGCAATACCTGCAAGACTGCCATTGTGCCAGGCACTTACCGTAAGATTACTATTTGAAATCATACCTTCCATGCACTGACGATCATCGATTGGTCGGCGTTCTCCCAATGTTGAATTTACCAACAACTCAATGAATTGATCAGTAGATACTGTTTCGTTGATTTTATATTCGATACTCATTTGT
This sequence comes from Pseudomonadota bacterium, assembly GCA_002747395.1. Lineage (GTDB taxonomy): Bacteria > Pseudomonadota > Gammaproteobacteria > Pseudomonadales > Oleiphilaceae > LZORAL124-50-18. Next base: position 36,533 of record PDPE01000010.1, on the reverse strand, counting down.
TCCTCGGGCAGTTAACAAGGATAGCAGCAAGATAAAAAATAGCAGCAGGATGAAAAGACAGCCGGATTGTAGATCAGGCCAAAACAGAAAATCCACCCGTATTGCAGGGTTTTCAGCCATCCGACCGGCTCGGGCAGTACATAACAATAGGAAGAAACCGGCAAATGCCGCTATACTTCCCGGACAGACAATTATTTCACAGCTTGCTGTTTTCGAATTTCTGACTCGCGCTGTCTTGCCAGACAAACCACACCAGCAATCAGGTAACAGGTAACGGAATACACAGGAGATACCAGGTGCTACCCGATCCAATCAACAGCTCAGATCGAAAGATCAAATCCGTTTCACTCGTTCCCGATTCCGGCATTCAGTTTCTTGATTTTGGGATCAATATAAACGAGATGGGGAAACCGCCTCTGTTCCGGGCCAGACAACAGGGAGCGACAACCCGCTTGCTTGAAGTCCGGCAGAACCCGGACGGAATCAGTTATCAGGACTCGGATGGCGAGCAGATATTTGACCACAGCGAAGAATTGATACGCCCCAATAAAGACAAGGCCTTCGCCACCTTTGACAGGGCCTGGTTGCCCCTGCCCGTGCTCAAAATCAAAGAAATTTCTGCCGCCGGTATTACTGTATTTGAGCAGGGCCCGCTGAACTGGGTGCGCCTTCGCATGGTTGCACTTGACAAACCCGACAGTGACGGTTTCACCCACCGCCTGGTTCTGGCGGTGGACACCGGCTTGCTGGCACGCTATCCCGGGCGACCTTACGCCGCACCCTGCCCTGAAGACATTCCGGCAAATTCCGAATACGCATTGGCACACGGACAACACGAAATTGCCTGGATGTTCGACGCCGAATGGAGCCGAAGCATTGTCGAAAATGCCTGGGACCAGTTTCTGTTTGACTCTTACAGTGAACGGCAATACCTCTCCAGAAAGGCCAACACCAGCCCCTTCGATATCTGGGCACAGTATTCTGCCATCATTCACCTGATCGGCGAAGCGGATGTAATACCGGGCATCCGGTTTGTTGATAACATCAGCCAGGCCGGTCTGGATGAAGTCATCAAGGTTGACCTGGCAGTGGATATGGGCAACTCCCGAACCTGCGGCATTCTGGTCGAGGCATCGGGCTTCGACGCGGTTGATTTCAACAGCAGTTATTCTCTCGAAATCCGCAATCTGAGCCAGGCCGAACACAGCTGCAGCGAACCCTTTCCCTCCCGCATCGAGTTCCACCGGGAAACCTTTGGCAATAACAGGCTCACCCGCCGCAGCCGGGCAGACGCATTTACCTGGCCAACCCCTGCCCGCATCGGCCAGGAGGCCGCGCATCTGTCCTGTTATTCATCGGACGCAGAAGGAATTACCGGCCTGTCCAGCCCCAAACGCTATCTCTGGGACAACCGGGAACAAATACACGAGTGGCAGTTCAACCGCTTTGGCAAGCGGGACAAAACCGGCCATGAACCTGCCATTAAAGGCAGTTTTTTCCGTTTCCTGACCAACTCGGGAGAAGAATGGGACAAGGATGATCCGGACTCGGTGTGTGCCACCCGGGCCCGTTATAGCCGCAGCTCCATGATGATGTTTTATCTCGCGGAAGTCTTTACCCAGGCACTTACCCAGATCAACAGCTTTGGCCAGAGACTGAAGCGGCCCTATACCGACGTGCCAAGGCGGCTGAATCGCATTATCCTTACCATGCCCACAGCAATGACCATTCCCGAGCGCAGGCTGTTTGACAAGTGGGCCCGCCTGGCACTGAAAATCGTTGCCGATGCCTTTAAAATCCACACTGACCACTTGCCGGAGCTGGTCTTGCAATGGGATGAGGCGACCGGCACTCAAACCGTCTTTTTATACAATGAAATCAAAACCAATTACCGGGGCGACATTGATCTGTTCTACACGGCAAACCAACGCTCTCCGATGAACCCGGATTCTGAACCGGCAGATACTGACGACAGGTCTGTTCGTATCGCCAGCCTGGATATCGGCGGTGGCACCACGGATCTGATTATCAACAATTATTCTGCCCTTGACGGCTCTGCCTTGCGACCCGGGCACGAATTGCGTGAAGGTTTCAATATCGCAGGCGACGATATTCTGCGTGCCCTGATTGAAGAGCAGGTAATACCGGCACTGAACAAATTTATTCAGGCGCACGGAGTCACTCAAAGTGCCGACTTGCTGGTATCACTGCTTGGTGCGTCACGTGCCAATGACGATATACGACGCTCGACACTGCAACGACAGTTTACCCTGCAGATCGCCATGCCCCTGGCGCTGAAACTGATCGAGCTGTATGAACAATACGAACCCAGGCGGGGCAACCAGGTCAGCACCATCAACTGCCGGGAATTCCTCACCGGCAACCGGCAACCGCAAAAAGAGGTGCTGGATTTTATTCAGGATGCGGTACGGGAACGTGGTGGCTCGGAATGCACACTGCTGGATCTGACACTGGAAGCCAATATGGAAGCGGTCGATAAAACGGTCACCCGAACCATTGGCCCGGTTCTGGCTGACATGTGCGAACTGGTCTACCTGAGTGACTGCGACTATCTGCTGATATCCGGTCGCCCCAGCATGATGCCGGCCGTGCGCAATACCATACTGTCGAAGCTGCCGGTGACTGTCGACAAAATCATCCCGATGAATCGCTATAAGGTGGGCACCTGGTATCCATTTCGCAACAACCACGGTTTTCTGTCTGACCCGAAAACCACAGCCGCCGTGGGAGCCATGGTATGCGCCCTGTCGGAAGGGCACCTGGAGCGGTTCACCCTGCTCAGTCGCAATATTCAGATGCAATCCACCATCAATTACATTGGCATGATGGAAGATACGGGCCACATCAAAAACAGCCACCTTTACTTCAGTCAGCTGGATCTGGATACCGCCCTGTCGGCCAGAAAGCCGGAGTTATCAAGCCATTTCAGCTTCAGCGGCCCCATGTTTATCGGATTCAGACAGCTCGGAGTGGAACGCTGGCCGGCGACACACCTGTTTCGAATCGAGTTTAAAAACCCGGATCGGGCACGTTATCTGGCCCTTCCCCTGACCATCACCATCGGCCTGATTCCCCCGGACGAAGACCGCACATTCAAAGTGTTTGACGTGCAGGATATCGAAGATGCCGAAGGGAACCCCCGGCCGGTCAGTGAGGTTCAGTTCAGTCTGCAAACCCTGCCGGATCGGAACGGCCACTGGAAAGACACCGGCGTATTCAAGGTGCCGATGCACTTGAGATAACATGTCGATGCATTTGAGATAACGTGCCGATGCAGTTGAGATAGCCAGTCGCTCCAAAGGCGGCAAAAAGTGAACTTCATTCTTAAAGAAAGAACAGTAAAAAGGTAAACCAGGGTGACCAAAGAAAACAACCAACCGACGCGACAATGTGCAACCGGCGAAAAAGTTGCGACACAGTTTATCGACTGGAGTGCGAAGTATCCGGAGATTGTCGGTCAGGACGCCAGCGCCATACAAAACAAATTCAATCGCTACGCCCGTCAATTTGAGCAAATGCAACGCGCTGCCGGTCGTCCTATGGGGGTTGCCGTATTCGGCCCCAGTCAGGCCGGGAAATCCTACCTGATTTCCGCGCTCGCCAGAAAAGAGACTGAACCCCTGGTAGCCTGCTTCGGTGAACGCCGGGTTGATTTTATCAGGGAAATCAACCCGGGCGGCGGCAAGGAATCGACCGGTATAGTGACCCGGTTTACCACCAGCAAATCAGCCGTGCCTTACCCGGATGCCCCGGTTACCGTGCGCCTGTTAAGTGAGCTGGATATTGTCAAAATTATCGCCAATTCGTACTTTTCCGATGTTCAGGCCAGCTCCATCACCCCGTTAACCGGTGACGAAATCGCCGCTGTCATCCAGGAAGCAATCGCAGCCAAACAGGCGGCTCAGGCCACCGAAATCGCATCCAACCCCCTGACATCGAGAGATGTGTATGACCTGCGCAGCTACCTGTCTCGCTATTTTCGAGGCATCAGCCGACTGGAATGTATCGATGACAGTGTATGGAACCGGTTTGTCACCCTGATTCCCGACCTGCCATTGCCCGCCAGAGCCCGATTGCTATCACTGTTCTGGGGCGAACATGATGCCTTCACCCGGCTCTACATTCGACTCGGCAATGCGCTCAACCAGCTCGATCACAGCCCCGTCGCCTATTGTGGCCTGGAGTCTGTGCCGGGCAGCCAGATGACGGGAGCCTTGCTGCCCAGGGAAAACAGTGTCATCGACGTAGCCACCATCCGGCAATTGGGTGAGGACGAATCAGAAAACATTCATGTCCGCTCGGCCCAGGGTCAGGCAATCACTCTCAGGCGCTGTGATTTTGCTGCCCTGATCGCGGAGCTGGTGATTCAAATGGAAGATCGCCCCTACGATTACTTCGACTATACGGATCTGCTTGACTTCCCCGGCTACCGGGCACGCGAGGAAATAGAAGATGTCGACACCTTTCTGGTCAGGAAAAACGGCTTGCCCCGGTTTTTTCTTCGTGGCAAGGTGGATTTTCTCTATCGCCGATACCGGGAGGATCGTGAACTGACCAGCATGATACTCTGCGTGGCTGCCAGTAATCAGGATGTCAACTCCCTGCCGGAAGCCGTGTTTGAGTGGATTGCCGACACCCACGGCGACAGCCCCGAGGAGCGTATCAACAAACCCGTCACACTGTTTCTCGCTCTCACCATGTTCGACAAGGAGTTTGAAGAAAAACAGGGAATGGGTGAAAAGGACGAAGACTACGTTAACCAGTGGGAGACACGTTTACATGCCTCTGTCTGGGAATTTCTCGGCAAACAGCATGACTGGGTCGAGCACTGGACACCGGACGCCCCCTTTAACAAGGTATTCTGGATTCGCAACCCGAACTATATGGCCAAACATATTTTCAGCTACGATGATCAGGGCAAGGAGATCGGTATTGTTGAATCCCCAAGGGAAAGAGCCCGCATCGACAAACTGCGCAACGGTTTCCTCAACAACCCCCGGGTAACACGCCATTTTGAACACCCCGAACGCGCATTTGACGAGGCCCTGATGCCGAACAGTGGCGGAGTCTCCTACCTCGCCCACCAACTGGGAAAGATTTGTACCCCGGAATTGAAAACCACGCAACTGGGCAACCAGATTCAGCGTTTATACTCCGAAATGCGCACTCAAATGGAACAATATTACGTCGGTGATGACCAGGCCGAGATGGTTCGGAAACGCCAGGAATCTGCCCGCGAAACCCTGCACAACCTGCTCAGGTGCATTGAGGCGCAACGCTTCGGCAACTTCCTCGGTGAACTGCATATGCCTGAAGACGAAATAAGCCGCATCTATTACCGGCTCCACCGGGAAGGGCCGACAGATAGCACACAAGAAGATGACAGCGACACACCGGCCACCATCAGTCTTTCCATTCTCGATGGCATCCTGGAAAGCGACACGTCAGGATCGGGCAGCACACATTCCTCTGGCGACCCTGACTCATCCCGCTTCGCCAGGGCGCTGGCGGCAGAAGTGGTCAGCACCTGGATTTCCCGCCTGAACGAACTGGCAGAAGACACCGCAGCCCTGAGCTGGTATCGCATAACCGGTGCCACTGTTCAGGACATTATCAAGGAATTGGGCAGCGGCAGTTCACGCGTCCGGCTGGAGGAAAGAATCGCCCGGATCGTCAGCCAGACCGAAAGCAAACGCCTGACCATACACGATGCGGTCAAACTGCCATCACGTCAGGCCGCCCAGATTATCAGCCGGTTCATCAATTACCTCGGTTTCAAGGCAACGGCTCTGGCCGATCGCCCCAGGGTGGCAGGTCGCCCTGTTTTTTCTCCCGTCACCAAAACCGGAGGGCTGCCACAACTGGAAGAAGCACCACAGCATTATGAGCGGCAATATACCAGAGACTGGTTGAAAGCCTATCTGGAATTTGTCACTCTTAACGCCACTTTTGATCCGACCGGAAACGCGGGGGGAGACAGCTTCTTCAATCCTCATGCCAATGAGGCGTTGAATCGGCTGCTGGGTGAAATCCGGCCATAAACAGAAACCTGTGCCAGGTCTTCACCTGGCTCCCGGGTTTGGTGACCCAAAACGCGCAGCACAAGCCACCGCAGACAAGCACCGGTATACAGGCAACCAGACAGGAAAAATCAGTGAGAGTCGTTTCAGTTACCGAAAATTTCAATCAGGAACCCGGCAACGCCATTATCACCATTGAGGGCGTACCCGACATCAACGATGGTTCCCCCTTGCAGGTTGCCTTTAAAAAGCCGGGCAGCCAGGACGAGTTTCTGGGCACATCAGGCTGGCAGCCCGGAGAATGCCGGTTTGGCGTAACGCTCACCGGCAATGATACCGGCGACCGGTTCAAATTTGCCCTGTCCCCCGATCTCGCATTTGAAATGGAATCCCGCTCTTACGAGCTGCATCTGAGACATGGCGGGAAAGCGCACACAGCCGTGTTTCACTGGCCAGAAGTGCGAGAACCGGACTCGCCACCCCACTTCAGCAGCAACGGCAATCACCAGCCTGCCAACTTTGGCGACATTACCTATGGCTATATTACTGAATCCGGCGATATTACCGAATCGACAGATATTACCCAAACCACAGATATTGCCGAAACCACAGATATTACCCAACCCACAGATATTACCGAAACCACAGATACAAACAGCGAGGCCGAACAAAGCGATTACAATTCGGCAGCTTTCAAACCGGAAGCCTACCAGCCACCAGACTACGATGTTGACGACGGCTTTTCAGTAGCAAACACTTCGCCCGGCAGCACCGCTCACAGCGAGAAAGCCTCAAATGAAAGCCAGACGGAAGAAGCAGCCGAAGTGGAGCATGAGGAAGCCGGAACAAGGCAGGAAGAAACCGGAACCGGGCAGGAAAAGCCGGCCGACGTAACGCCAGACAAACAGGGCGAATCATCGGAGAACATCTCGCCGGATCAGGCAGGGGCTGGTGCCACGACTGCCCTGCCCCCGCAAACCGGGGTCAACCGGGAGACAGAGAAAACCAACAAAACGGTCTGGGTGGTTTTTGCAGCAATTGTGCTGATTCTGCTCGCCATCATACTCTATCTGCTTTTGGCTGATAACAGGCAGACCTCATCTCCGGTTTCAAAGACGCCACCTCCTCCGGAGCAACAACCACTCCCGGCTCCCCCACAGCCAACAGCCCCGCAAACCACAGAACCGGAGCCAGTACCCGAACCGGTACCCGAGACAGCGCCCCGACCAGTCCCGTTCGACTCTGGCATAACGACTGCGAGTGACGACCGCTTTCGAGTCAAACCCGGACAACCCGCCCGGCTCAGGGTGATGGAGAATGATTCCGGGGAGCAGATCAGGGTAGTGGCCATTGTCCAGAAGCCATCACGAGGTCTGGTGACTATTGAACAAAACACGCAAATCATGTACACATGGTTAAGTGACCTGAATGGTGATGACTCGTTCCGCTATCAGATTCAGGATGCGCAAGGTCGAACCGCAACAGCAACCGTTACCATCATGGCTCGGGATCCGGTTTTGCCGGGTACAACAGAGTGGTAGGCAAGGCAGTTTCAGATACGATTCATACAGATTAGAGAGAATAAAACATGCACACACTATATCGCATATTCACCCGCCCCCTTGTGGCTCTTCTGGTGATGCTGGCCCTGCCCACCCTCGCGGCGACAGCCAGCGACAGTGACACGAACAAAGAGGTTATCGGCATGGTCACCGGTTCCCAGTCAGGTACCTATATTAAAATAGGCAGAGACATTGCGCGGATCGCAAAAAGGACAGGCGTAGATGTAGACGTAAAAGCCTCCAAAGGCTCGTTAAAAAATATCCTGAGGATGGCTAGCAAGGAAAACGCCGGTTTTGGTATCGTTCAATCCGACATTCTCAGTTATCTCCGGTTTTCAGGCGATGCAGACAATAAAAAGCTGGCAGACAGATTGCGATTAATGGCTCCACTTTACAAGGAAGAGGTACATGTCTTCGCCAAAAAAAGCATTCAATCACTGGCTGATCTGGACGGCAAGCGGGTTGCAGTCGGCAGCGAGGGAGGCGGCTCCTGGTTGACGGCGGTCACCCTGTTTGACTATGCCAATATCCACCCGGTGATCGAATACACATCCAAGGGGGATGCTGCCCAGGCCGTCTTGCAAGGCGATCTTGACGCCATGATCTTCGTTGCCGGAAAGCCGGTCAGCTTTTTTACCAACCTGGGCAAGTTAAAGAGCCACTATCCGGAAGAGTTCAATAATGTCCATTTCCTTGAGATCGATCCTGACAGTTTCACCCGCAAACTCCCCTATGTAAAAAGCACAATTGGCCCGGAAGATTATCCCTGGCTGGATAAAAAGGTGACGACAGCCGCAGTGAAGGCCCTGCTGGTCGCTTTCGACTTTTCCGCTCGCATCAGCCCTTACTATGCCAAGCGTTGCAGACAGTTTGCAAAAGTGGGCAGTGCCCTGCGTAACACCATTGACTACCTCAAACAAACCGGCCATAGCAAATGGCAGGAAGTGGATCTGTATGCCGATGTCGGCGACTGGCCGAAAGATCCATGCACCTGGCGACTGGCGAATCCGGGACATACCGGCAGTCAGCCGATAACCGGCAACATCGACAGTTGCTCACAGATCGAAGACATGATGAAACGAAATATTTGCCGAATCGAGCAGGGCCAGGATTAGGCAGCCTGGCCGCATACCGGCCCTGACACGGTCGGGTTGACATTACACCACACGGGGATCGCTATTTGGCAGCACTCATTACCACGACAGGGATTGGCCTGTCTTCAGTGGCCACAGACAAACCTGCGTATCTGTTTTTTCAGCAATTGCGGTTGCAGATACAACGGGATCTGGGCAACTATTTTGCGGACTATCTGGCTGAACCGGTTTTTGATTCACAACAGGACAAAATCGACTGGTATAGCACTGCAGATGGCCCTGTCAGAGAATTTGGCGAGCTGTCGGACAGCGAGAAAATCGAAACTGTCGGTCGAATAGACTCGATTCGCCAGCAACTGACTGCTCTCGCAAAACGCTATATACAGGCAACGAATGACCCGGGCAAACTTACCATTGGCCAGGCCCTGCTCGCAGCGGCAGGTGAGCCCGAGAGCACTCACCGCTACCTGATTGGCAACCAGCCAACCGTGGTATTCTGGGGCTTTGTACAAAGTGCGCCGGACTATCCGGAACTGCTGAAAAAATACATCCAGATCAGGCAGCCTCCAGTCACCGAGCCGCCCCCGGCCAGAACCGACAACGCACCTCCGGCCAGGGCCGATATCGCTCCGCATACAACCGACATCGCTCCGGATAAAGCTGATATAGCCCCGAAGAAAGCCGATACAGCCCTGGAAAAAACAGGCCTTGAGTCCCAACCGACAGCCCGCCCTGACCGGGACAATTCTCCCCCTGAAGCCGCCGCGACAGAAACAATACCCGCACAGGAGTTTAATCTGCTTCGGTATGCCGGCAAGGTCCTGTGGGGAAGCGCTGTTCTCGCCGGACTGCTTTTCGTCATCGCTCTGATTGTCAGCCTGTTCAATCGGTCGCCGGGTATTCCGGTACCCGTCTCAACATCAAACCAGGAAATCCTGGACAAAATACGCCAATCGGTCTCGGCAGGAGACAGACTGCAAACCGAGCTGGCCAGATTGCAGTCAGCACTGGCAGAGAAAAAGTGCAACTGCACGCCACCAGAACCACCTCCCGAGCCGGAACAGGCGACCACCCCTGCAAAAATTGAAGACGTGGTTGAGAGTTGCAACATTGCCAATCTGACCGGCCGGTGGCAATCCCGCTCTAACGAATTACGCAATTCCAAATCCGGTGAACCCGTCAGGGTCAACTATGACTTTGACGGTCAGGGCGAGGGGCAGATTGGCATCATCGAGGCCGATGGCAGTGAGTGCAAGGGACAGGCATCGGCAACCTTCAAAAAAACCGGTGACATTTGTGTGTTACACGTCAAGGCAACTCCCGCCGCCTGCCCGACCTGGCCATCCAGCTACAAAAGCCATACCGTTGAATGCAAGCTGGGAGACAAGGGCAAGGCAAAGTGCACCCTGCTGCAAAAAGGTACCAGGCCAGTATATGCCGTATTCGAGCGAAGGAGTCGCGGACAATGAAAACGACCAGATCCAGTCAATCTTCCCTGCCCTGGTATGTCACTCGGCCCGCCTGGCCGGTCGGGGTAATCTTGCTGGCACTTTTTATCGCCCTGGCTGCCTGGCTGCTCAAGCCTCGGGAAAGTATCGTTTATCCCAGTGTTACCGACGATCAGCCAGACCTGGAAGCCATTCTGTCCATGCAGCAACAACGTAACCGGGTGTTACGCTCCTCCATTGAGCAAACCAGAGCGGCGCTGTCCCGAGAGGTCTGTGAGGCCGGCACTGATGCCTCCCCTGATTCAACGACCGACACTGGCAACCGGCTGTCTACAACCCGGCTGCATGACAGGATTACCAGGGCAGTGGTACTGGTCATTGGCGAGACCGGTGGAACAGGTGGTCGCAAACAGTTTAATACCGGTACCGGCTTTTTCGTTTCAGAGGACGAAATAGTGACCAACGCGCATGTCGTAGACGGCATCGATCCGGGCACTCTGCACGTTTACAGCGAATACGCCGGGAAAGCGGCAAAGGCAAAAAAAGTGGCTACTGACTATCAACGCAGTTTCGGTGGCAGAGATTATGCGTTACTTCGTGTTGACGGATTCACCGCACCTGGCACCCTGGCCATCACTCCCGAAGTCAATCAACTGATGGAAGTGGTTTCGGCCGGCTACCCGGGTGTTTATCGGGAAGTCATTTCCAGCCTGGTTGACCTTGACCAGCGCACACTGCCTCCGTTTATCATGACGGACGGCATCGTCAGCTCTGTCAGTGATTCCAAGTATCATGTACCGACACTCTCACACACCGCTGAAATTCACGGGGGCAACAGTGGAGGCCCGCTGGTCAACCGGTGTGGCGCTGTGGTCGGTATCAACACCTTCACCGCCACTCCGGGCGACCCTCCTGCCAGGATCAATTTCGCCCTGGGAGGCTCAGACCTGCTTGACTACCTGTCAGCAAACGGGGTTTCACCCGGAGAGGTGGCCCAACGCTGTGAATAACAGGTGACACCGGCGCCCTGTTTTCAAGTCAGGGCAAGTCGGATTGCCTTTATCTGAAAGTGATTCCCGGGTCGTCGTCTTCCACCACCATCAGCTTGTCAATGGAAGAACCCAGGGATTCGGAATCAGTTTCATTGCCCAGTTTGATCAACAACCTCAAATCGTTGGCTGAATCCGCGTGAGCCAGGGCGTCTTCATAGGTGATTTCACCCGCCGAATAAAGATCGTAAAGTGCCTGATCGAAGGTCTGCATACCCATCTCGCGGGACTTGGTCATCAATTCTTTCAGCTTGTGCACCTCGGCTTTCCGAATAATATCGGCCGCCAGTGGCGTGTTGATCATCACCTCTATCGCTGCCCGCCGCCCCTTTCCATCCGGGGTCGGTATCAGTTGCTGGGCAATAATTGCCTTGAGGTTCAACGACAGGTCCATCCACACCTGGTTATGATGCTCCGGAGGAAAGAAGTTGATAACCCGATCCAGCGCCTGGTTCGCATTGTTGGCGTGCAAGGTACATAAACACAGGTGACCGGTTTCAGCAAATACCAGAGCATGGTTCATGGTTTCAGCGGATCTGACCTCACCGATTAGAATCACGTCAGGTGCCTGACGCAAGGTGTTTTTCAAGGCAACATCAAAGCTGTCTGTATCTATACCTACCTCGCGCTGGGTGACGATACAGCCCTGATGCTGATGAATAAATTCAATGGGATCCTCAATGGAAATAATATGGCCTTTGCTGTTCCGGTTTCGGTGACCGATCATGGCCGCCAGAGAGGTTGATTTGCCGGTACCCGTGGCACCAACAAAAATAATCAGACCACGCCTGGTCATGGATAACTGGCGCAAAGAGTCGGGCAGCCTGAGGTCTTCAATTTTCGGAATATTGGTTTCGATACGCCGCAGCACCATTCCGGCCAGATTACGCTGGTAAAAGGCACTGACACGGAAACGGCCGATTCCTCTCGCACTGATTGCAAAATTGCACTCATGCTGAACCTGAAATAACTCTTGCTGATCATCAGTCATACAGCCCAAAACGGTTTCCCGGGTTTGCTCCGGTGTCAGTGCGGTTTTGGTCACGGGCATGATCTTCCCGTTAATTTTGATACTCGGTGGTACTCCGGCGGTAATAAACAAATCCGAACCGCCCTTTTCCACCATCAGACGTAACAGTTTATCAAAGTCCATCACTTGCCCCCCTGACCAGGCCTGATTAAACAGGGCCCGATTAAATAAAACCCGACTGGATCAAGCCTGACCAGATTAAAAGTTTTCCGGAATCTTGGCTTTTTCCCGAGCGGTATCACTGGTGATCAACCCCTTTCTCAACAAATCAGCCAGACACTGATCCAGCGTCTGCATACCAATCGATGCACCTGTTTGAATCGCTGAATACATCTGGGCGACCTTATCCTCCCGGATCAGATTTCGAATTGCAGGTGTACCGATCATAATTTCATGCGCAGCAACACGCCCCCCACCCACCTTCTTCATCAGTGCCTGGGAAATAACCGCCTGCAGTGATTCCGACAACATGGAACGAACCATCGCCTTTTCTTCCGCCGGAAAAACATCCACTACCCGGTCAATGGTTTTTGCCGCCGAGGTGGTGTGCAGGGTGCCGAATACCAGGTGACCGGTCTCGGCGGCGGTCAATGCCAGCCTGATTGTCTCCAGATCCCGCATCTCACCGACCAGTATGGTGTCCGGGTCTTCCCGCAGGGCGGAACGCAGGGCTTCGTTAAAGCCCAGGGTGTCCCGGTGCACCTCCCGCTGGTTCAGCAGGCATTTTTTACTTTCGTGAACAAATTCGATCGGGTCTTCAATGGTGAGGATATGGTCGTACTTGGTGTCATTGATATAATCGATCATCGCCGCCAGAGTGGTGGATTTACCCGACCCGGTCGGCCCCGTTACCAACACCAGGCCGCGAGGCACCAGGGAGATATCCTTGAACACCTGCCCCATGCCCAGGTCCTCCATTGTCAGCACCTTCGATGGAATGGTTCGAAATACGGCACCGGAGCCACGGTTCTGGTTAAACGCATTCACCCGGAAACGGGCCACACCAGGCACCTCAAAAGAGAAGTCTGTTTCCAGAAACTCTTCGTAGTCTTTCCGTTGTTTGTCATTCATTATGTCATAAATCAACGAATGGACTTCTTTGTGTTCCATGGCTGGCAGGTTGATACGGCGCACATCACCATCAACACGAATCATGGGAGGCAAGCCGGCAGAAAGGTGCAAATCAGAGGCTCCCAGCTTGGCAGAAAAAGCGAGCAGTTCAGTAATATCCATGCTATTCCTCGTCGGGATTTTTTTCTATCAATTTGGTTAGAAAAGCGAATACAATACGTGCCATTCAACCGGTTATTTGCAGAACTGCCCGTTTGGATAACACTGACTGGCAGTTCGCCCCGGCAAATAATCCTGACCAAAAAACGACCCGCTCAGGCGCAAACGGGTCTGCAAATTTCAGAATGGGACAATGATCAGCATAGCAGACAACCTCGGGAACGTAAGACAAAGGATAGCACAAGCCGAAAAAATCTCGGGTCGCCGGCCGGGTTCCGTTACCTTGCTGGCTGTATCAAAAACCCGCCACCCTGACGAAATCCGTGCAGCCCATGCAAACGGCCAAAGCCGTTTCGGCGAGAATTATCTCCAGGAGGCGCTGGAAAAGATGCAATCACTGAGAGACCTTGATCTGGAATGGCATTTTATCGGCCCCCTGCAGTCAAACAAAACAGGCCAGGTCGCCGGGCACTTTGACTGGCTGCATACGCTGGACAGACCCAAAACAGCGCACCGGCTCAATCGGCAACGGCCGGAGTCAAAGGCAAAACTGAATGTCTGTATCCAGGTCAATATCAGCGGGGAAAAATCAAAATCGGGTATTCGACTGGAAGAAGTCGACGAACTTGCCGACATCATCTCCTCGATGCAAAACCTCCGGCTCAGAGGATTGATGACCATCCCCTCTGCCTCGCATTCCGATAAAGAGCTGGCAGACTGTTTTCGTCAGATGAAAAGCAGGTTCGGGCGGTTGCAACAGCAATATCCTGGCATCGATACCCTGTCCATGGGCATGTCAGATGACCTTGAAACCGCCATTGCCCATGGCTCGACACTGGTCAGAACAGGTACAGCCATTTTTGGCCCGCGCGTTGCGAGCAATAAATGAAACCCGACTACTCACCTGGTCGGTACAGGCCACGGAAGGCGGTCTGAGTAAATACGATAAAATCGACACCAGATAAAACCAACAAGAGACACATACCCTTATGAATGATTTTCCCCACCTGACGTTTATCGGCGCGGGCAATATGGCCGGCAGCATTATTGGCGGGCTGGTAAAGTCCGATTATCCGGCTGAAAAAATCACGGCCAGTGACCCGACCGAAACCAACCTGGCACGACTGGCACAAAAGTACGGCATCCATACCTGCACCAGCAACCCTGTCGCATCGAGACAGGCGGAAGTGCTGATACTCTGCGTCAAACCCCAAATTCTTCAGGCCGTATGCGAAGGTCTGGCACCGGAGCTGACCCGCAGCCCCCTGATTATCTCCATCGCAGCAGGCATGGACACCCATTGTATCGACACATGGCTGGGTGGCGGCCACCCCGTTATTCGCTGTATGCCAAACACCCCTGCCCTGGTGCAGCAGGGTGCAACCGGCATGTTCGCCAACGAGCAGGTCACCGAACGGCAAAGGGCCATTGCCAGTCATATTTTTTCTTCCGTGGGCCTGGTTGAGTGGGTGGAATGCGAAGACCGGATGCACGCGGTAACGGCACTGTCCGGCAGTGGCCCGGCTTACTTTTTCCTGATTATGGAAGCACTCGAAGATGCCGCCAAAAAAACAGGTATGCCTGAACAAAGCGCACGCAAGCTGGGCATTCAGACCATGCTCGGAGCAGCCGCGATGGCGCAACAGAGTAACCTGTCACCGGGCCAGCTCAAACAAAATGTGATGTCTCCCGGCGGCACGACCGAGCAGGCAATCAACACCTTCGAGGCACGGGGAATCCGGGAAATCGTTGACAGCGCCCTCCATGCCGCAGTTCAGCGCTCGCGCGAGTTATCCGGTCGTTGACGACGAGGTACTTCATCCGTACAG
Source organism: Pseudomonadota bacterium (assembly GCA_002747395.1). GTDB lineage: Bacteria > Pseudomonadota > Gammaproteobacteria > Pseudomonadales > Oleiphilaceae > LZORAL124-50-18. The sequence goes on along the minus strand of PDPE01000010.1, from coordinate 21,250 downwards.
GAAAAACCGATCACATTAAAAATGCTGGAAAAATGATTCATTGCCCCGATATACTAGGGCACCTGATATCAATTCATTTAAAACGACCTTATTATCAACCCGCCATCAAGGAGCCAACCCGGATGCTGACACAGATATTTATTTCCACCCTGCAAATACTGTCAGCGTTCTACCTGACGATCGTGTTACTGCGCTTTTTGCTCCAGCTGGCCCGGGCAGACTTTTATAACCCGATTTCCCAATTTGTGGTAAAGGCAACCAACCCGCTTGTTATTCCGTTAAGAAAAGTGATTCCCGGTTTTGCCGGTTTTGACCTGTCTTCTCTGGTTTTGGCCTTTATATTGCAGACTCTTGTCTTCGTATTGATATTGATTGCCGCAGGTATTACCGCCATCAACCCCCTGCAAATAATGGCGTGGTCTGCAATCACCCTGCTGGCACTGGTCGCCAAAATTTACTTCTGGGCCATTATTGCCGTGATTATACTGAGCTGGGTCGCACAGGGAAGCAGTCACCCTGCCATCATGCTGCTGAGTCAAATCACGGAACCGGTTATGGGCCCGTTTCGAAAGCTGTTGCCACCGATAGGCGGCCTGGACCTGTCTCCGATTTTTGTTTTTCTCGTACTCAATGTCATCAACATCATGATTGATCACATGGCGGCCAGAGTCGGCCTCGGTGCCGTAGGCATCAGTTTCTGACTCACTTTCCACCTGTCGCACTCCTGTTTCCAGCACAAAAAAGTGCTGGAAATACCATTTTTTACAACAAAAAACAGCCGGTTACATTCCAACCGGAAACCTGACAACCTTTTGTTTTTACTAAATAAAATATTCAGGAGAAAGATCAGGGCCACGCCCGAAAATAAAACTGTTGCCCTGCATGGGCTGCACCCGGGAAAGAGTGACCACCAAACCGGGTTTAGCACCTATAATCAGTAATTAGCATGGCGCTGACACTAGAATCTGGAATGTGCGAGCAGCAAAAATGATGACCAAAAGCAGCTTAACCACCCAGGTAGAAAGCTACCAGAAGTGGAAAAACGTGCTTATCACTGAAATAGCCAGATATAAGAACTGGCTACAGAAAAATGGCCTGTTTTCCGATGATATCAACCACCGATTGCAGCGCGGTTTCAAGCTGTTGCGTGAGGATGAGTTGACCATCGCCTTCGTGGGCGAATACTCCCGGGGCAAAACCGAACTCATCAACGCACTGTTTTTTTCCGGTTTCGGGCAACGCATGTTGCCCTCCCAGGCAGGGCGCACAACCATGTGTCCAACTGAACTGTTCTATGACAAAAGACGAAATCAAAGCTACCTGCTCCTGCTGCCCATTGAAACACGAGCGAGCGAATGCACGATCAATGATCTTCGCCAACAGAGTGAGAAGTGGACGGAAATCCCCCTGGATACCTGCTCTCCCGATGCCATGCGCGAAGCGCTTGATCATATAGCCTGTACGAAAACAGTCACCACCGCCGAAGCCAGAGTACTGGGATTCGACGACAACACCCTGGATTTGGATCCGGATGATCAAACCAAAGCGATCATACCTGCCTGGCGACATGCCTTGATCAGCCTGCGAGACCCTATGCTGGAACAAGGCCTGCGCGTACTGGACACACCGGGGTTAAACGCTCTCGGCTCCGAGCCCGAGCTGACATTCAGTCTGCTGCCGACGGCGCACGCGATCATATTCCTGTTCAGTGCCGATGCCGGAGTTACAGCCAGCGACATGGCAATCTGGAACGAGCATATTGACAACCAGCAAGCGTACCACACTGCCGGGCGATTTGCCGTGCTCAACAAAATTGACGTTTTATGGGACGACCTTCAAGGCGAAAAGCATACCCGGGAATCCATCAACCACGTTATTGATCACACCGCCTCGCACCTTTCAATGAGCAAGGACGATATCATTCCGGTTTCGGCAAAGCAGGGACTGATTGCCAAGGTGAAAGGGGACAGTCAACTCCTTGAGAAAAGTCGGCTCGGCACGCTTGAAAATCTGCTCAGCGACCGGATTCTGGCCCACAAGGAGGAATACATAACCCAGACGCTGAACAAGGACATTCTGGGCATGCTGGAAACCAGCAAAACGATCCTGGGCAAACGGCACTCCCAACTGAGCAAGCAACTGACCAACCTGGAAAGAAAAGGCGTAGACAAGGAGCTGATGAGGGCACTGGTACAAAAGACACAAGAGGATTACGATTTTTACTACAAAAAGCTGATTACTCTCAAATCGAGTCGGCGTCTGATGAAATCTCAGGAGGAAATACTGCACCAACTGATCAGTGAAGAACGATTCGAACAGCATGTGCAGCAAACCCTGGAACAACTGAAACAAAGCTGGACTACCATAGGAATGAACCGTGCCATGTCGTCGCTGTTCCGCAATTTCGAGGATGATATCGCCAACCTGATGAATGAAGCATCACTGGCCGGCAAAATGGTCACGTCCATCTACAACAGGTACAAGGTCGACGTGCGGGCCCAACATCTTCAGCCTGTACCATTTTCTATCAGGCGCTCCTGTCGGGAATTGTCGGCGCTCAAAAAGAAAGCCGAGAAATTCCAACGCGATCCCAAAACCATTATGACCGAACAAAAGCTGGTTATCAGGCGTTTTTTCAACACTCTGGTCAGCGAAGCCAGACTCATTCACCAGAAAATACTGGCAGAAGTGAACCGATGGTCGGAAGAAGCCCTGTTGCCGATCATGCAATACACCCATGAACAAAAAACCACGCTTGAACAGCAGATCCGCCGACTGAAAAGGCTGAACAACAAAAATCAAAATGCGCAACAGGAAAGGCAGCATTTGCAAGAACTGGTGAACGAAACCGAAGAGCAACTTGAGGAGTTGGAACAGATTCATAAACTGTTCCGACGCCCTGCCCCGACACTCGCGACACAAAAAGTGGTCAGTATTTCCGGGAAAATAGCCTGAACAGCACCTCGTTGTCGCAATCACTTGCGTATGACCCCATGCCTGTTTACACTGCGCGGTCTACCCGTTTGAATTTGTCCTTTAGTTGAGCGAGATGCCGGAAACAATCCCAGAAAACAGTGTCGGGCTGGTCACACCCGAGACCCTTCATTTCAGTGAACCCCTGATTTTACAGAGCGGGAAGCAGCTCCCGTGTTATGACATTGTTTACGAAACCTATGGCACATTAAACGCCCGGGCAAGCAATGCCGTGCTGATTTGTCATGCACTGAGCGGCCACCACCATGCAGCGGGTTATCATGCCATGGAGGATGAAAAACCGGGATGGTGGGATTCCTGTATCGGCCCCGGCAAGGCGATCGATACCAACCGTTTTTTTGTCGTCAGCCTGAACAACCTTGGCGGTTGCAACGGCAGCACCGGCCCGACCAGCATTAACCCCGACACCAACAAACAGTATGGGCCGGACTTCCCCATCGTCACCGTCAAGGACTGGGTGGTCAGCCAGGCTCGTCTGGCCGACAAACTCGGCATTGACAAATGGGCTGCGGTTGTCGGTGGCAGCCTGGGTGGCATGCAGGCCATGCAGTGGGCCATCGACTTCCCGGAGCGGGTCGCCAACGCGGTAATCATCGCATCGACACCCAGACTGACAGCTCAAAACATTGCCTTTAACGAAGTAGCCCGCAAGGCAATCACCTCCGACCCGAATTTCCACGGTGGCTACTATGCGGAAAAAAACACCATCCCCAAACATGGCCTGATGCTGGCGCGAATGATCGGCCACATTACCTACTTGTCTGATGAATCCATGGGCGAAAAATTTGGTCGGGAAATGAACAACGACACCTATAATTTCGACTTCGGCATCGAGTTTGAAGTTGAAAGCTATCTGCACTACCAGGGTGAGAGATTTACCGAAACCTTTGATGCCAATACCTATTTGTTAATGACCCGTGCACTGGATTATTTTGACCCGGCCAAAGAGTTTGACCATCATCTCGACCAGGCCCTGAGAAAAGCCAGGGCCAGATTTCTTGTCATCTCGTTCAGCACCGACTGGCGTTTTTCTCCCGAACACTCCGAACAGATTGTCAACGCTTTGATCAAGGCAGACCGGGAAGTCAGTTATTCGGAAATAGAAGCGCCGCACGGGCATGATGCCTTTCTTATCCCGACACCGCACTATATCAATGTGTTTGGCGGTTATATGGAGCATGTTTTTAAAGAGGTCACTCACTGATGAGAGCAGACCTGGACATTATTCAGGAGTGGATCGCTCCGCACAGCCGGATACTGGATCTGGGCTGCGGTGATGGCACCCTGCTCAGACACCTGAAAGAGACCAAGCAGGTTCGCGGCTATGGCCTGGAAATCAACCCTGAAGGCATTGCCCTGTGCGTCAGGCACGGAGTCAACGTCATCCAACAGGATCTTGACGCCAGAAGACTGGCCAACTTCCAGGACAACAGCTTTGACACCGTGGTGATGACCCAGGCACTGCAGGCCGTGCGACAGCCGGACATCATGCTGGATGAAATGCTTCGTCTTTCGAGGCAGGGAATCATTACCTTTCCCAACTTCGGCCACTGGCGATGCCGCTATTACCTTGGCAAAAAGGGACGAATGCCCATATCCAAATCCCTGCCCTACACCTGGTACAACACACCGAATATACACCTGTGCACCTTCAAGGACTTTGAAGCCCTGTGTTACCAGAAAAACATTCACATCATGCAGCGCACCGTGGTTGACCGCGAACACCGCCACCGCTGGTTCAACACCATGTGGCCAAATCTGCTGGGAGAGATCGCCATTTACCGGATCAGCCGCTGAGTGCGGGAAATGGTAACTGCTCATTCAAACCATTATCAAAAACCAACCTGAAATCAACTCGAAATGTAGAGAATCAACATGACCAAACCCGATCACACCCTGTGGCATTCGCCAGTTATCACAGCCTGGCTTGCCATCCTGGCGGTTTTCTGCCAGAGCGCCTTTGCCGAACAAAAAGAAGTCTTTGACGGATTTGAAGTCCACTACAACGCGTTTTCCAGTACATTTTTAGAACCTGATGTCGCCAAACGCTACGGTATCGCCCGCAGCAAGGCTGTGGGGGTAGTCAACATCACAGTGCTAAAAACCGCAGAAGGCAGCAAACCCGTTCCCGTCGCGGCCCAGATTGAAGGCCTGCTCAACAACAGCGTCCAGCAGCAGCGCCGCCTGCCCTTTCGCCGGATTACCGAAGGTCGCGCCATTTACTATATTGCCGAATTTCAGTTCGTCCAAAGTGAATTGCTGACTTTCGCTATCACCGTTTATCCGGAGGGGGGAACGCAACCTCTCAAGTTGCGCTTCAGCCAGAATTTCTATAGCGACTGATGACGCCAGGTCGCCGTATTTCGGCCTTGATAAACAACGCTCATCAAACAGCCATTCACCAGTCGCTGTTAACCAATAGCTATTAACCAATAATACAGAGGACAGAAAAACCCGCATGAAAAAAATCGTACTCGCCAGCAGCAACCAGGGGAAAATTAACGAGCTCAACGCATTGCTGGCCTCGATGAATATCGAGGTACTTCCCCAATCGGCCTTTGCGGTTCCTGATGTCATCGAAGACGGGTTGAGCTTTGTTGAAAATGCGCTCAAAAAGGCCAGAAACGCAGCCAGGGCCACCGGCTTGCCCGCATTGGCTGACGACTCCGGCCTGGCTGTGGATGCACTGAATGGCGCACCCGGTATTTACTCCGCCCGTTATGCCGGAGAAGGAGCCAGCGACGAAGACAACTGGCGCAAACTGCTCGACCAAATGAAACACCTGCCTGAAACAGAGCGAGCGGCGCGTTTTCACTGCGTGCTGGTTCTTATGCAACATGCAGAAGACCCGACCCCGCTGATATGCCACGGGCAATGGCGAGGCTCCATTCTCCGCTCCCCTGCGGGCACGGGAGGCTTTGGCTACGACCCGGTGTTCCTGGTGGGGGAGCACCAATGCAGCGCAGCCCAGCTCGACAAGCAGGAAAAAAACGCCATCAGCCACAGGGGCCAGGCCCTTCAGTTGCTCCGGCAACAAATGCAATATCTGCAGGCACATAGCGACTGATGCCGACCCCTGACATTGCCTGCACATTGCCTCCCCTCGGCCTGTATATCCATATTCCCTGGTGCATTAGAAAGTGTCCCTATTGCGACTTTAACTCGCACTCGCTTGACCTCGCCTCGCCAGATTTTGAACAGGCCTACCTGGAGGCGCTGCTTCTTGATCTGGAATATGAGGCCCGGCGTCATCCACAAAAAGAGCTGGCGTCAGTTTTTATTGGAGGCGGCACACCCAGCGTCATGTCCCCGGAATTTTATCATCGCCTGCTTGATGAGATTGAACAATACTATCCTTTGCCCCCGACAACGGAAATTACCCTTGAGGCGAATCCGGGTACACTGGATGAGAAAAAGTTCGCCGGGTATCGCCGGGCCGGGATTAACCGGATTTCCCTCGGCATACAAAGCTTCAATCACAGGCATTTGAAAAAGCTGGGCAGAATCCATGACGCAGGGCAGGCAATGAGCGCCATCGAGCAACTGAAATCGAGCGGTTTCGATAATTTTAATATCGACCTCATGCACGGGCTGCCAGAACAAACGCCGGAACAGGCAATGTCTGACCTGGACACGGCGCTGGGCTTCGAGCCGCCGCATTTATCCTGGTATCAACTGACTATCGAGCCCAACACGGTGTTCTATCACCAGCCACCACCCCTGCCGAAAGATGACACCCTGTGGGACATCCAGCAACAGGGAGAGGCCAGGCTCGCCTCTGCAGGCCTGGAACACTATGAGGTGTCGGCCTGGGCGTGCCCGGGTCGCAGGTCACGACATAATCTGAACTATTGGCAGTTTGGCGATTACATTGGAATCGGGGCCGGAGCGCATGGTAAACGATCGGAATGTGATGCCCGAAATCATCTGGCCATTACCCGTTACAGTAAAACACGCCAGCCCGATGCGTATTTGAAGCGAATAGGCAACTACATTGCCAAGGAAACCCTGATCAAGGCAGAGGAGCTGCCTTTCGAGTTTATGATGAATGCCTTGCGCCTCAAGAACGGCGTTCACACCGACCTGTTCAGTCAACGCACCGGCCTGCCAGCCACAGTGCTTGAGAAAGGCTTGACCCGGGGCAGACAAAAAGGCCTGCTGCGAACCAACAGGCTCGCCTGCACCGAAACCGGCTTTCACTTCCTGAACGAAACCCTTGGTCTTTTTATGGACTAGATCCGGTATCAGATTTTTTTGTACAACAGATCCCACACGCCGTGGCCCAGGCGAATGCCACGATTTTCAAACTTGGTGAGTGGTCGAAAGTCGGGGCGGGGAGACCAGGCCCGGGCACCGGCACAGTTGACAAACCCTTCCGCCGCCTCCATCACCTCAAGCATGTGTTCGGCATAGTGCTGCCAGTCCGTCGCCAGATGGAATACGCCGCCAACAGCCAGTTTTGCCCGGACCTTTTCAACAAAATCAGCCTGCACGACACGCCGCTTATGGTGTTTTTTCTTATGCCAGGGGTCTGGAAAATAGAGCTGAACCCGATCCAGGCTATTATCAGCAATACACTTTGCCAGCACTTCTACAGCATCGTCACAATACACTCGCACATTGTTCAACTGCCGTGATTCAACCTCCATCAACAGCGCCCCCACCCCGGGTTTGTGCACCTCGATGCCAATAAAATCACGGCCAGGATCTTCAAACGCCATTTGCGCAAGCGACTTGCCCATGCCAAAACCGATCTCCAGAGTCAGGGGGGCCTGGCGGGAAAAAACGGAAGAAGGGTCAAGCAGGCCGTCCTCCCTGCGCAAACCGAATTTCGGCCAGTTTTTCTCCCAGGCATTCCGCTGCCCGGCGGTCATTCGACCACCACGCAATACAAAACTGCGAATCGTTCTTTTTTGTTCCTGATTACCCATGTTCCTGATTACCCATAAAGCTCAACCATCCCGGGGAGCCAACAAGGCATTGGTGCATACTCTCATTGGTTGTGTAATTTACGGCAGAACTGTTTCAATTGCCTGTTTGCCATCCATTCGGTACAGGGTAAAACCGTGCCCGATAGCCACTCCGGTATTGATTCCGGACTTCCCGGCAAGTAAAACAAGACAGGAATCTGCGAAATCCGTTGGCAAACCCTGATATTTCACCGTCAACTTTTTATTCCTGACCAATCTTCCATTTCCCGGGCACTGTCACTTTTGAGTCTGGATATAGTTAACCATGCTCTTTGTATGGCAAATTTGTAATACGGCCATCAGGAAAAGTCAACAGCTTGTTGCAATGTAATGTCGGCATGTTCAGGCCACAAAGAGGCTAGAGCCGCAAATAAACATGCTGTATAATTTTCACCCATGGCGTCACAAATTTACAATGGCGTGTATGGTACACCGCCTGAAGCCGCTTTCTGGTGGTGCCCCGCAGGCAGAATGTATAAACGTATATAAGGCAGTTTGTATTATGTTGCAAAGACAATCACCGATTGGCCTGGTAAGCAGCAAAAACCTGGCGCAAGTTCTCAAACAGGTAAAGCGGGATCACCCCTCGTTTGATGAACGCGAGTTGGCAACCTGGGTCGGTATTGATGTAGAGCTGTTGACAAGAATGAAACAACGAAAGGCAAAAGTGCTACCAGGCATTGTTGCCAAAATCGCCGCGTTTCTAAATCGGTATGAAGGGTATGAAGCAATGACCCATCCGCTTAAAGAAGAAACCCGGCCCAAAGCACCCGTTACCGACTCTCGGCAACTTGAAGAAGCCATCAGCCAGCTTCATAAAAAAGCGTTGGGTGAGCTGCCACAGTTAAATCTGATCGGAGCCACCCTTCCCGAGATACCATTCGATCAATTAGGTAAAATGGAAGCACTTGAGTATGTCGATCTGGCACACACGCTGTCCAGGTACATGGTCAGCCTGGGCCAGTACATGAAAGTCGGGTACATAAGTGCTGAACACTTCGATGAGATTATCGAACAACTCACCCTGATCCGCGTACGCATTGACAATGAGCAATAACATAATAGTTCACGAAGAAGCACAACCCGGAAAAGAGACAAAGAGACCAACTACCATGCAAAGCGAGCAATCAGCCAGTAAAACCGTCAGTTTCCCGGATTTCTCGGCTCTCTCCAGCCTTGAGAAACTGGCTCTCGCCCTCGACTCGGTTCATAACCAGCTCACCGACCCCAGGCAGAAAAGCATTGTCAGGCAATCGATCCAGGCTGTACAGTCATACGATAGTCTCAAGGATGAGTACAAATCACTGCAAGCTCGCCTCATAGAAAACCGGTATCAAAGCGACCTGGCAATCACCCTGCTGACAAACCACCAGGACTGGATAGCAGAAAACATTGAGCCACTGCAAGGCAGCGCCATAGACTCGAATGATTTTTCAACCCTGCAACTGGCCGTGTCGAATCTCCGATCGATTATTATGAAAAACAATGGGTTAATTAATGATGCCAAACAGATACTCAAACCCTATGTCGATATTGAAAACCGGACACTACCAGAAGCCATCAGACAGCTGATCATCGAATCCAGGGCCAAAAACTACCAGGTCAATGAGCTGAAACAGGACGGGGCTGCCGGGCAACAAAACATCAAACGACTTATCGCAAATCTGGCGCAAGAAAAATCAAAGCTCGGGAATGCGTTGTCCACAATTGAAGAACTGAAAGATGAAGCTGCCCGCAAAAGCGCACGGATTGCCGATCTCGATGAACAGCGGGCGCAATTGGATGAACACAACCAATCACAAAAAAACAAGGTAATCAAAGTACATACAATCAACCGGGACCTGGAACAACAGCTCAAGGAAAAAACACAGCTCTTTGAGTCAAAGGCCAGGCACGCAGAAGAGCAGGCCCAGCGAGTAAGAGACCTGACAGATGAACTTGATGAAGCCCGCAGCAAGCTGGCTACCATCGAATGGAAACTTGCTACCAAAATAGAGCTGACAGACACCATGGCAAAAGAAAAACTGAAGCTTCTCGATCGTTATGAGTCGGCTTTGGATAAAATCGACAACCAGAAAAGATGGCTTCGCACATCACTGGTGTTACTGGTTATCGCCTGTATTTTTATCGTCAGCCAAATTATCTAGTTCATACCTGGTGCCCTTAAATGATTCATGCAAACTCTTGCTCAAGATAGTCAACAATTACACTGTAATCAGGAATGATAAAAAACATCAATGCGTGATCGAACTCAAAATAAAGAACAACAAAAGCTTAATGAGCATCATTTGAGGTTGTTCAGACGCTTCCTCGCCGGGGGCATTTTGATGATATCTTGCCTGATTGGCGTGTTTATGCTGAATATTTATCTCGAACCTTCAAAAGAACAGGAAATCTGTGCGCTAATCGCCCTGATTGGAGCGGGCATCGGCGGAGTGATCGCATTAACCGGCTACATTGGCCTTATGACGATTCGTTTTCGACAGTTTATAGAACGAGATTGATCAGGTGGCACAACCCAAACAACCCGACATCGAAATAATTTCTCGCCATTACCAACTTGAGATTATTCGACAAGGTCAACGGAAAGGAAGGTAATGAGGACAGTGAAGGGTGGCGGAAAATCAACAGGCCCAATAAAACCTGTCTCATCTGAAACAGGTCTTATTGGCGACACAGCCCGGGAGAGGAAAGCCGGACTGTTGTCTTTCAGCATTAATCAATGATACAAACGTTGTCTGCCTGCAATCCTTTTTCACCCTCGGAAATATCAAATCTGACAGCCTGGCCTTGCTTGAGACTGCGATGCCCTCTTCCACGAATTGAGCGGAAATGGACGAAAATGTCTTCGCCGTTACTCCTGGTTATAAACCCGAACCCCTTGTTTACATTGAACCACTTGACGGTTCCCTGCTCACGATTATCATTGGCATCAATGAAATCGGTATCGTCAGGAGCAACTTCCCCGTAAGACTGAATAATTATCAGGGGAACAAGAAACAGTATTGCAGTGATCAGGTAAACCAGAAACCCTTCCCCGGTTCCAAGGTAAGCAAGCAGCCCCGCTTTTTCCCCGTCAATATCAATATGGAGTGATGTTGAAAAGGAAAATACAATCAGCCCCAAAACAACCGGTGCAGGTATTGCGTACAGCAATCCGGTTACCAATTTACGTACAAACCCATTATCCATTATTAACTCTACCTCAATGATTTTAATTACCGGCATAACCGATCAGGGGTATAACCTTCGTTCTTGCACTTTCAAAAGTGCGTAAAATTAACATTGTACTTCACCCTCATACCAATCCCGGTTTTCCACCCACTTCGATAACTCTCTGGAAGTGAGGCGAGATCACCTTGAGAAAACATAAAGACAATACGCTCAAACCGGGTACAATTAACTCGGGTACAATAAACCTGTTAAAGTGAAAAAGAAACAACCCCCATACCAATTGATGTTTTTATCGGCACCGATTAGCCTTTTCACATGCTATTCCCATAATTTTAAGAGGGCTAATGCCAATAATAGCAAATTTAACCCTGCAGGAAACCTGATCTATGCATTCAGAATTGGAAGTCAGATTGGAAGAACTGGAAACGCGCTCCGCTTTTCAGGAAGATATTCTGGAATCTCTAAACAAAGTGATTGCCGACCAGCAGAAGGAAATCGACCAGTTGTGGCATGCCAGCCAAATTCTCAAGGATCAGATAAGAAAACTCGAATATGATTCAGGGGAAAAAGGCGACGGGGATGCGCCACCTCCACACTATTAGCCAAACCCGGGACCAACTGCAATTACCAGTCAATATCATTGATACCGGCCAGATGAGCAGTTACCAAAAAACAAAATGTACCCCTTCTGGCGCCCCCTTCTACTTCACCCTGCCATAGGTATCCTCAAAACGGACAATATCATCTTCTCCCAGGTAGGCGCCGGTCTGTACCTCGATGATTTCCAAAGGAATCACCCCGGGGTTTGCCAGACGATGAATTTCACCCAGGGGTATATAGGCATACTGGTTTTCAGTCAGCAGCATTTCTTCTTCCCCTCGTGTAACGATGGCACTTCCACTTACCACAACCCAGTGCTCTGAACGATGATGATGCTTCTGCAGAGACAATTTCGCTCCGGGTTTCACCATTATGCGTTTTACCTGAAAACGGTCACTGATAGCAATTCCCTCGTACGTTCCCCAGGGGCGATGCACCTTTTTGTGGAAATGGTGTTCCTGACGCCCCTGGTTTTTCACCTGTTCTACAAGCTGTTTCACCTCTTCAACGCGACTCTTGTCAGCAACCAATACCACATCATCGGTTTCAACGATTACATGACTGTCAACACCGATGGCAGTCACCAGCCTGGACTCCGAGTGGATGTAACTATTGGTCACCCCCTCCACCAGGACATCACCCCGGCAAACGTTCCCCTGCTCGTCATGGTCATTGATTTCCCATAACGCAGACCAGGAGCCGACATCACTCCATCCCGCATCCAGTGGCACAACCACCGCGTCTCCGGTTTTTTCCATCACGGCATAGTCAATAGAGTCTTTTGGTGACTTTTCAAAAGCATCACGATCAACACGAATAAAGTCCTGATCCGCCACACCCCGGTTAAATGCCTCTTCGGCACAAGTGAGAATGTCAGGGCGAAACTTTTGCAACTCTTCCAGATATCTGTCCGCCCGAAACACAAACATCCCGCTATTCCAGTAGTAGTTTCCATCACGCACATAGGCTTCAGCCGACTCCAGGTCGGGTTTTTCCACAAATTCAGCCACTGTTGACCAGTCACCATTTTGCTCGCCTGCCTTGATATAACCATAGCCTGTATGAGGGCGGTCAGGGACGATTCCAAAGGTGACCAGTTTGCCTGATCGGGCAGCGCTCGCCGCTTTCTCCACTGCTGCTGCAAAAGCGGAAGACTCCTTGATAACGTGATCGGCAGGCATAACGAGCAAAATCGCGTCTTTGTCCGTGTTCCTGGCCTGCATGGCCGCCAGGGCAATTGCCGGTGCCGTATTCCGCCCGACAGGTTCCAGTATAATACTCGCCCCGGACAGTCTGTTTCGGGATTGCAACACCCCGGCAACCATGAATCGATGATCTTCATTGCAGACAACCAGCAAATCAGACACGTCCGAAATATGATCCAGTCTCGCCACGGTATTCCCGAGCAACGAGTCATCATCGATCAAATTGATAAACTGCTTTGGACAGGCCTCGCGCGACAAGGGCCACAACCGGGTGCCCGATCCGCCAGACAATACTACGGGTACAATCAATTCGTTTCTCCAAAATTCTGATAGATTGAAAAACCTGGCAAGCTTACGCCACCCCTTCTTTCTTGACCGGCTTCAACACTTTAACCTTGTTGGATCTTGTCTCCAGAAGGCGATTTTGCTGCCAAACCAGGTCCTGATTTTCATTCCTGGGTTGATAATCTGTTGGCGCACTCACCAGAAGCTGACGAACACGCTCGCAATCGAAGGTATGGCATGCCCTGTCCATTTCATCGAGCAATGCCTTGAGCTCCTCCCAGGGAAGGAACGTTTCCTGTGCCTTCATGATACGACCATGCTCGGTTCCCATCGGGTTGCCACCAATCAGCGTTTCTTCAAACAGCTTTTCACCTGCTCTCAACCCGGTATAACTGATCTCGATGTCACCATCGGGATGAATGTCGTCTTTTACTTCATAGCCCATCAGGTGAATCATCTTTCTGGCCAGGTCGTCGATTTTAATCGGACTTCCCATTTCCAGCACGAACACCTCACCTCCGCTGCTCATGGAGCCTGCCTGCAAAACCAGCTGGGCCGCTTCCGGAATGGTCATAAAGTAACGGGTAATATTTTTGTTTGTGACCGTCACCGGCCCACCCTTTCTAATCTGTTCACGAAACAAGGGGACGACCGAACCCGAAGAGCCAAGCACATTGCCAAAACGCACCATACAAAAGCGCGTTTTGGACTGCCTTTCCGCCAGGCCTTGCAAAACCAGTTCTGCCATCCGCTTGCTCGCCCCCATAATGTTGGTGGGACGAACCGCCTTGTCGGTAGAAACCAGAATAAAGCTTTCAACACCGGCCCTGATCGCGGCCTCGGCACAATACCAGGTACCAAATACGTTGTTCCGCACCCCCTCAACGATATTGTGCTCCACCATGGGCACGTGCTTGTAGGCAGCCGCATGATAAACAGTTTGCACACCAAATGTGTGCATGATGACTTCTACCCGATGCTCTTTCTGAACTGACCCCAACACCGTAACCAGCTCCACAGAAAGCTTTCTGGTCTCAATCGCTTTGGATAACTCTTGTTCAATTCGATAAAGGGCATACTCTGAAAGCTCGAACAAAACCAGCCGCATGGGCTCATGCTCTACCAGTTGACGGCACAACTCGGCTCCAATGGAACCTCCTGCTCCGGTCACCATCACCACTTTACCTGTGATGCACCTTTTGATCAAACTGTTGTCCGGCACCACCTCATCACGACCAAGCAAGTCTTCTATATCAACATCCCTGACCTCTGCAATGGTTGATTTCCCGCTGACAATATCCGACATGGATGGAATGGTCTGCACCTGCACCGGCAAGTCCTCAAGAAAGCGGAGGATCAGGTTCCGCCTGGAGCGCGGCGTATTGTCCAAAGCCAGCAGAATGCGCTTGGCTCCATACTTTTCTATGGTACGGGCCATATGAACAGTTGGATAAACCCGCAGGCCATTCAGAATGTTTCCGAGTCTTCGGGAGTCATCATCAATAAATGCAACAGGCTGGAACTGATTGCCCTGATAGAGCACCGAACTGAGTTGTATACCCGAGCTTCCAGAGCCGTAGATGATCACGCGCTCCTTCGATTTCATCATTTGATGCTGAAAAATGAATCTGATTGTCATTCGGGAGCCGCCGACAAACAGCAAGGCGAGGCACCAGTATATCAACCAGACTGATGGGGGAATCGGGGCGCCATAAAACAGTCCGGAAAGGGCAAGAACGGTTGCCGAAATGCTAACCCCGGTAACCACGGCCACCAGTGCGTGATTGCTCATATACCGGATAACAGCACGATAGAGCCCCAGCCGGATAAAAGCCGCAATACTGACAACAGCCGTTGCAGCCATGGCCATGTAGAATGTATTTTGATCGGGCCAAAAAATCCGGCCCTGTATCAGGCTCATGGACAACCAAAAAGCAAAAGGCAAAAACAGAAGATCCGCAAAAATCGAGACCAGCCGTTTGTTTCTCCGAGAAAGTTCAAACAGAAGCGCTATCATCTATATACTATTCTGCTTCCCAAAATTCCGTTTATTTCCACGCCGCGATCAACTCGGGGACGTCCCTTCAATATTGCTCATTTTTATATCTGCTCAGGTCTGACGGAAAACATTGTAGTCTTTTTGGCACGCCTTTTCACCTGCTCCAAGCCGGACCTGAACAAAAATTAACGGCAAAACCGCAATGACCAAAACGGCACTTGCATAAAAAGTGGCTTTCCAAAAACCCGTCTCGACATTGGCAATCAGGTTGGTCAATGCCGCCAGCGGAAACAGCCAAAGAAGATTGACGGCGGCAACGGTACAACTCACCTTCCAGTGCGCCCCCCACCTTGAAGCCAGAATCTGATAGGCATGACTTCGGTGAGCCTGGGCAATATTCTGGCCGGTAACAAGCCGTCGAAGCAGCGTGTATGTGGCATCCACCCAGAAAACCGCCAGCAGGATCAACCAGACAAAAACAGAGAGCAGCCCGTTACTGGTGGTTATCAAAATAAAAAGGGCCATGACAAAACCCACAAACCCGCTCCCGACATCTCCCATAAAGATTTCCGCTTTTGGAAAGTTCCAGAAACAAAAGCCTGCCATAGCCATAAAAAAAACCTGGATCGGGAACCCGGCAATCGCCAGTCCATCATTTATTGCAAGAAGTATGAAAGCGGATGCACATACGGACAGCACTTCAAGCGCAACGATTCCGTCAATACCATCCATAAAATTAAACAGATTGACCAGCCAGACCATACTCACCAGGGCAATCGCGCCCAGTGCCAGAGTAAGCCACATCGGAATTGACGACAATACAGAATGGCCGGAAGCCAGAACAGACAACACAACAGCAGAAGCCACAAAGTGAACCAGCAAGCGATAACCGGCTGACAGATGGCCAAGATCATCTATCAATCCGGCTACGGCAACAGCCCAGGCAGGAATCAGAACGGCGAGCGAACCCAAAGGCGTATTGATACCGAAAAAGCCGGCCAGAAGAAGAAAAACAGAGAATGAAGCAACCACGGCAACCCCGCCACCGCGAGGCATGGCCACGGCATGAGAGCTTCGGTGATTGGGTTCATCGGTCAGCCCCAGATTCAATGCGTATTTGCGCAGAAAAGAGGTACCGAAAAAGGCAATCACAAAGGCTAAAAGCGCGAAAGAAGTATCTATTCCCATCTATTCCCGTCGCCTGTCAGTTTTTCACATGCTGATTTTGCACCTTCAGAGCTTGCAGCATCCCCCTCAAATCTGTTTTCCAGCAGGATGGAGCAATACCGAAGGCATCTGCAATCAATTCGCTCGCCAGAACCGAGTTTTCGGGTCGCTTTACCGGAGTGGGATAGTCTTCGGAAGAGATAGGGACGACTTTGACCGCTTTTGGCAACAACTCCAGTTCCAGAGCCTGATCAAAAACCACCCCGGCAAACTGGAACCAGGTCACCGCCGGTAACGAAGGGAGATGATAGACGCCCCAGGGAAAACTGTCTTTTCCAAAAGAATCATGGCAGATAATTCTGGCCACAGCACTGGCAACAGACCTGACGCCGGTAGGAGCCCCCTTCTGGTCATTAACCACTCTCACCACATTCCCGGTCTTCGCCAGTTTCAGCATGGTTTTCACGAAGTTATGGCCATTGGCACCAAATAACCAACTGACCCGAAGAATAATGAATTTATCCAGCCTCTCTGCCAGCAACCGCTCCCCGGCCAGCTTTGATTGACCATACACGCTGACCGGGCAAGTCGGGCTTGATTCTACATAGGGAGTTTTCTGCTTGCCATCAAACACATAATCGGTTGAGAAATGAATCAGCACACAGTCATGTTGTGCGCAAACATCAGCAAGATTGGCCACTGCCTGTGCATTCAGAAGAAAGGCGCCCTCATGGTCACTTTCTGCCCTGTCCACAGCCGTGTAGCCGGTCGCATTGATCACCAGGTCAATCTTGTGAGCACAAAAAAAAGCGGCCAGCGCTTCCGGGTCGGTCACATCCAGCGCCTTCACTTCACCCGCTTCACTGCGAACTGCCTGCAGAACGGTATGGGGCTCAAGCGCACCACTTTGAACGAGCTCACTTCCCAATTGCCCGGTAGCACCAACCACTAGAATAATCATGTCTTTTGCCCGAGTTGTTTCCTGAACCGGGAAAAAGTAGGCCAGTGAGTGTCTTTTTCAGACAGCACGGGGGCGGCTATCGGCCACTCAATCGCCAACTCCGGGTCATTCCAGATAATTCCGGCCTCATCTGCCGGATCGTAGTAATCGGTGCATTTATAGAGAAAATCCGCCGACTCACTGGTAACACAAAAGCCGTGGGCACAACCCGGTGGCACATAAAGCTGACAATGATTTTTTCCGGAAAGCAGCACCCCCACCCATTGACCGAAGGTCGGCGAGTCCGGCCTGATATCCAGCGCCACGTCATACACCTCTCCGCAGGTAACACGCACCAGTTTGCCTTGCGGCCTGGAAACCTGAAAGTGTAGCCCGCGCAACACCCCGTGTGCGGAACGGGAATGGTTGTCCTGCACAAAATCTGCGCAGATGCCTGCGGCTCTGTAACGCTTTGCCTGCCAGGTTTCAACAAAATAGCCACGCTCGTCACCAAATACTCTGGGCTCGACAACCAGCACACCTTCAATTTTGGTTTTTAACACTTTCATTACTTCAACAACCCGAACAAATACTGCCCATATCCTGTCTTTTCAAGCGCTTTTGCCTGCTCATAAAGCTGCCCGGCATCCAGCCACCCCTGTTCAAAGGCGATCTCTTCCAGACAGGCGATTTTGAGACCCTGACGAGTTTCAATAACTTTCACAAACTGAGAAGCTTCAAGCAGGCTGTCATGGGTGCCGGTATCCAGCCAGGCGAACCCGCGGCCCAGCTTTTCCACGCGAAGTTCACCACGTTCAAGGTACACGTTGTTAATGTCGGTTATTTCCAGCTCACCTCGCGATGAAGGCTTGATGCTTTTGGCAATGGACACCACATCGTTATCATAGAAATAGAGCCCCGTTACTGCATAATTGGACTTGGGTTTGATCGGCTTTTCCTCTATGGAAAGCGCCAATCCCTGATCGTTAAATTCAACCACACCAAAACGCTCGGGGTCAGTCACCCGGTAACCGAAAACCGTTGCCCCCTTTTCCTGCTGCGCGGATTGAACCAGTTTCGGACGGAACCCCAGTCCATAAAAGATATTATCTCCCAGCACCATGCAAACCGAACTGTCTCCAATAAACTCCTCTCCAATCAAAAAGGCTTGGGCCAGCCCTTCCGGTCGAGGCTGTTCAGCATAGGAAAAAGACACACCATACTCCGCCCCCGAGCCAAGCAGTTTTTTGAAAAAAGGCAGATCCACGGGCGTGGAAATAATCAGGATTTCACGAATCCCGGCCAACATCAACACCGAAACAGGGTAGTAAATCATCGGCTTGTCATAAACAGGCAACAACTGTTTCGACACCCCTTTGGTAATCGGGTGAAGCCGGCTGCCCGACCCTCCGGCAAGAACAATGCCTTTCATGATGCCTCCTCTTTAGTTATCACGCTTGCCATTGATACCACCATTACCGTTCCGTTCGTTGCTCCCCAGACCCAATCGCTCGCCCCGATATGCTCCATTCATAATTCGTTGAACCCAGGACTGGTTATTCAAATACCACCGAATGGTCTTTTCCATACCGCTTTCAAATGTTTCCCGGGGATACCACCCCAATTCCCGTTGAATTTTACTGGCATCAATAGCGTAACGGTGATCGTGTCCGGGACGATCGGCAACATGAGTAATCAGATCGCGGTAACGGGCAACACCGGTCGGCTTTTCGGGGTGAAGCCGCTCCAGCAAGTCACAGATTGTCTGTACCACCTGAATATTCTGCTTTTCATTGTGTCCGCCAATATTGTAGGTTTCACCCACCTTCCCTTCCAGCGCGACCTTGACCAGAGCCCGGGCATGATCCTCCACATAGAGCCAGTCCCTTACCTGATCCCCCTTTCCGTAAACGGGCAGAGGTTTGCCTGACAGCGCATTGTGAATAACCAGGGGAATCAGCTTTTCCGGGAAGTGGTAAGGGCCGTAGTTGTTTGAACAATTGGTCAATACCGTTGGAATGCCGTAAGTTTCTCGCCATGCCCTGACCAGATGATCAGAAGACGCCTTGGAAGCAGAGTAGGGTGAATTTGGCTCATATTTACTGGCCTCGGTAAACAGGCCGCTGTCTCCCAGGCTACCAAAGACTTCATCGGTAGAAACGTGGTGAAACCGAAACTGCCCGGACAGGCTTTCACCGACATCGCCAAGCCAGGCACGAGTGACTTCGAGCAGGGTATAGGTGCCGACAATATTGGTCTCGATAAAATCTGCCGGACCATCTATAGAGCGATCAACGTGAGACTCGGCTGCCAGATGCATCACGATATTCGGTCTTTGCTCGCTGAAAATGGACATCATGCGCTCCCGGTCACAAATATCAGCCCGGTAGAAATGATAGGAAGGCGAGCCCTCAACCGACGCAAGATTCTCAAGGTTGCCGGCATAGGTCAGCTTATCCACATTCACCACGCTGTGCTCCGTGTTCTCGACAAGGTGACGAATGACTGCGGAGCCGATAAAACCTGCCCCTCCGGTTATCAAGAATTTCATAGACAGTTTGCTCACCCCAAAAAGTATCGACACATTGAATGGCAAGTGTAAATAAAATTACAAGTTAAAGCTACGACAGCCACAACAGGAAAATCAGCAAATGGAATTGACAAAGTCTTTAAGACTTTTTTGAGGTATCCCCTATATCTTCTTGAAATGCCGTGTTTGGGGCGGTGAAGCTGACTCTTTGTAAGAAATATCTCACGCAAACCATGGCAAATATCCTCTTTTCCGTTCTGCAAATAACCGTAGAATGGACACCCATGCAACGGATGCATATTTGTAGGGATGACAAGGAAGTTACAGAAAGCTTAGGGATAAGCATATGTCTCCAAGGAGGGTTCATAGGGAACGTGGACCTGCCCTACCTGTTTTTGAGGGAGAGCGTTTGTTTTCAAACCCGGGTTCATAAGGAACATGAACCCGCCCTCCCCCCCCCAAAAATCGAACCTGGCAGCAACAACAAGTTACCGGAATAGCGCTTTCCAGGCCCGAACCTTAAAATAAGACATGGAGTTGTCACAATGAAAATCAAAGCAGTTTTTACCCGCAGTATTATGCTGGCTTTTGCGCTTGTATCCTTTATCGGGTGCAATCTGGCCTACGCCGATACGGCTGCAAACAAGGTAGCCAAAGAAAAAACAACCGCACAAGTCGCACTATCCGGACAAACCGGAAAAATCAATATCAACACGGCAGATGCCAGGACACTGGCAAGCACCTTGCGGGGAATCGGCCTGAAAAAAGCACAAGCTATCGTCACCTATCGGAAAACCTATGGTCACTTTGCCCATATTGATGAACTGAAAGACGTCAAGGGAATTGGCGCCAGCATCCTGAGCAAAAACGCGCATTTGATATCCATCAACTGATCCCGATCAATGATGCGCCTGAAACAGACAGGCGCGACTGCTCTCCCCCGATCTTCCTGCCCATTACCACTATTCAAACTAAAACGCCTTACTCATGCACTTTAACTGGCCATTGTTGTATAACCTGCCCTGAACAAGTTTTCCCTGCCTTCTTCATAATTGTATTATCTACTTCAACAGTAGTCATATATGCCTTCATAGATGACATCATAATTGCTATCATGCAAACTATGAATATAGTCATAGATACAAACATACTAGTGAACGTACTGTTGAGTCCAAGCCGCTCCAGTGCCAGCTTCCGAATCGTAGAGTTGTGTTTACTCAAACAGTTACATCCGCAGATTGGAAATGCGTTGTTTAACGAGTACCTGGACGTATGCTATCGATCAGGAATTGTTTCCAAAAGCCGTTACAGTGAAAAAGAGATTGAAGAAGTTTTAAAAGGCTTCGTATCGGTTTGCAAATGGAATAAGCCACAATTTTTGTGGCG
>PDPE01000009.1 GCA_002747395.1 Pseudomonadota bacterium | reverse complement strand
ATCACCGGTAAAAATCACCTTCGGCAAATAGCCGCTTCTGGCATCTTTCTGTTCGGCCAATGCGGCATTATAGGCCTTTTGTTTTTCCAGAACAGACGGATTGGTAGTCACTACATCCTGTAACACATCGTCCAGAGTGACAGCCTGAACGCCTTTGACTCCGGCAATGGTCAGGCAGCCTGCCATAATGACAGGAAAGAAGTGAGTAGCCTTTGGTTTCATCATTGTTGTTTCCTTTATTGGTTTGCCGGGCAGGCCCGGAAGCCAGGTTCCGGGCTGCCGTAGTTGTTATCTCTATGCTATGTTGTAATTCACCCCGTCCTGGATTTTCAGGTGTGCATCTCCGTTATCAAGGATGCGGTAGGTAATGCCGTCTATGACATCGGTTCCACTGGTTGTCCAGCCGTTTTCCAGATTGACCGTATCTGCCCCTGTGTCTCCGTTGACAAGCAGGGTGTTGCTGGCAACGCCAGCCATGCTTTTTACATGGGCTTTATCAAGTTTGATAGCCTGCGAGCCGCTTCCGGTAAGGTCAATAACTTCCATATCCAGGATTAGTTCATTGGCAAGGGTCGTGAAGTCTACATTGGAGTCTGTCACTTTCAGGGTGTCCTGGCCATCACCTCCGTGAATTTTGGTGTCAGCCGGGTCAAATATCAGAGTATCATTACCCGCATCTGCCCAGAGCTCGTCGCTGCCAGCTCCGCCATCCAGGATGTCATCACCATCCTGTCCATTCAGTTTATCCTTGCCCTCACCGCCGTTCAGGGTATCATCGCCTTCACCGGCATACATGGTGTCATCACCTTGTCCACCGTTCAGGGTATCGTTGCCACCATCTCCCCAGAGTTGGTCATTGCCAACTCCACCATCCAGGGTATCGTTGCCAACACCGCCACTTATGGCGTCATCACCTTGTCCACCGTTCAGGTTGTCATTGCCCTCGCCCCCGTAAATATTATCGGAATCCGCCGCAGCGTTTACGGTATCATCCTGGGAGCTGCCAAAGATGGTAGTTTTTCCATCTATGATCACGGTGTGAACACTTGCTGCCGGCCCAACATTCACATTCAGGGTTCCGGTGGCGGCATCGGCATCAGAAACCGTACTGTTTCCATCTGTGGTAGTCACTTTTATATCAAATGCGAAACCTCCGGTTTCACTGTTTCTTAGCTGCATATGTAGTCCATCAATTTCAGCCTGGGTCAGGCTAACGGTACCACTATCCCCTTTGTCTATATATATCTTGGGGTGCAGTTCATTACCCCCATCCTTATAATAAAGAGTGATGTCCGTTGGGACGTTTGTAAAAGTCAGGTTATATATCTCGTTAATAGCAAAAAGAGGCTCTCCAGAATCATCAACAAGCCCGACAGTTTTAACCTCATTAAGAGCCACAAGTTCTGCCTGCAAGTCAACTGCAAAGGGGGTATTTGCCTCGCCGCTTGCATTTTGCGGAAAGATGGTTGCACCATTGGCTATCGGCGTAATATCCAGGGTAAAGAATTTTTCATGGCTTATCTGGGTTCCCATATTGTCCTGCTCCATGGCCACACCCACAACTTTCAGGGTAATATCCTCGGTATAATGCAGGGGCGGTTTAATAAACAGATTGCCGTTCATAACACCACCATCCTGAGCTGACCCGGCAGGCAGTTTCCAGATGCTTTTGCCATCATTTCCTACGGCGTTGATCTCGCCCACCAGATCACCGTCACTGTTATAAAACAGCATTCCGGGCGGAACATCCTTAATAAGGATAGTCTGAAATTCCGAATGATCATCATCATGGAAGTCGCTGTGAATATCCAGCTTGACTGTACCGTCCTCATTCACACCCAGTTTGTCCGTGGTACTGACGGTGTTGCCGCTGCCATCGGTCAGGGTAAAGTCACCGCTGCTGGGCACAGGAGCAATATTGATGGTAATATCGGCTACGGCTCCTTGTGTGGTATTGCTGCCATCAGTCATATCCGCGGTTATATGGATGGTTACTTCACCGCTGGCATATTGTTTGGGCTGGTAATAGATGATTTCGGTTCCACTGCCATCCGTAATCACTCCGGTTGCTGGATTATAGCTGAGTCCGGTCAGGCTGGTGCCAAGACCGGTGCCGTCAGCCTTGACAAATTCCCCTTTATCCGCATCCAGAGAAAGGGCGATATTGCTGAATGTTTCCGGATTGGATGTATCTTCATTGGAAAGATTCAGCTTTACCTGGGTAATGGCGGTATTGGCTCCGGTATTTTCGTTGATCGGATTTGCCAGATCGCCTGCGGCTGACGCACTCAAACTGTTTTCCGCCACGGGCTGAACCGTTACGGTAACTTCCTCACTGGTACTGGCAAAACGGCTTCCCATAGGCGCACCCGGTTCATTGGCAACAGCTTCCAGGGTAAAGGTAATGTTACCGCTATAGTTGTCTTCCGGGTGGATTTTGACATTGGCAAGGGCGGCTTCAATGGCATTCTCATCCGGCTCTATACCGGCAATATCAACACGGTAGGCGGTTTTGGTGTTTCCCTGGTCATCCTCATAGCTATATTGGGTAACACCTTCTATGGATTTGATATGGCTTGCCGCCAGATCATCCAGCCCCTTAATAACAAAGGACAGGGTTTCATTGCCGTTGCCATCGTCCTGATTGCCGGTATCAGCACCAACCACCACATCAGCCAGGGTAAATGGATTATCTTCATTGGTCTGGGGGTTGGTTACTTCCAGTATTGGTTCCTGTGCCGCAAGGGTATTGGTGCCTGTTCCTGCACCATCGGCACCGATAATTTGCACGGTTTTGCTATTCTGCTGCAAGGTGCCTTCTGCGGAATAGGCGGTTACAACAAGGTTTTTTTCCCCGGTTCCGTCAAATTCGGCATGGAAGCTGGCTGCCTCGGCTTCTGTCAGATACCATTCGCCGTTGCCCTGATAGATGCCTTTATTCAGCAGCACATTGTCCTCGGTCTTGATGATATAGTAGTGGGCTTCACTGTTATCATTATCGGGAAAGGTGGTGGTAACAGAAATATCATTATAGACATTCCCGCCAGAGGGTGCGGTGACATTCACTGCCGAGATATAGGGCTGATCTGCCTGCCCTTCCATATGGATGATAATATCGTTGACAGCAAGTCCGTTAGCACCTGTTTCTGCGGCGGTTACGCTGCTGTCATCACCGGCATCCTTCATCCAGACCTTAATACCCCCAAGGGTAATATTATTTGTTGGTGTTGTTGTTGTATTGCCAAAATTTCCATCAGCTTTGATAACAGCGACAATCTTGTCGATATCGCTATCAAAGGTATATATTCCGCTGCCATTAGGGGTGGCTTCGGTGAAGGTATCACCATTTTGAATACCCAATTTAACACCGTCTGGAACAGTACCAATTTCCACCTTGGTAACGGTTTCACTGTCTATGGTATTGCTAAAGTTAAGCGCAACCCTGGTGTCTTGATATGTTGGATTGGCATTATTGTCTGGATGCAGGGTAACAGGTTCTTTGGCATTATATTCATGCTGTACCGGGTCTGCGGTACTGATAACAGGGTCAATAACCAGATTAAAGTTCCGTGATGCGGTAGCGGTATCGCCATCATTTTCCACGGCAATGGCTTCCAGCGTCAGAGCGGTGGTGCCGCTATGGTATTGAGGTACCTTGATATGTAACTCGTTCATCTGATCCTGGGTCAATGACCAGTTTACCGTGTTTCCATTGGTGGAGATAAAATCTCCAATGGTGTTCCCGTCTGCGTCTGTGGGCAAAAACTCCTTGGGCAGGTTTTTCAGCACATAGGTCAGGGTTTCAGATTTATCTGCCGGGTTCACTGTCTCACCGGTCTTGAAACCCAGTTCATGAATGTCCACGAGCCCACCATCAGCAGACTGGAATTCGTCGGCGTCTACGCTGGTAGCACCAGTAGTTCCGTCTGTACGTACCGGCGTATCCGCATCTCCCTTGACAAAGACCGTGACCTGTTGTGGAGCTATGGTTTCCACAGAAGCATTCCCGTCTTTCACCGTGGGTGTAACATTAACGTTAAAGGTTTCATTGGAATCCTTTGGTGCTGTAATATGGAGATTTTTCAGGTCGGCTTTGGTAATGGTGTTATTCGCAAGATTGCTTGTACCACTCTCTATAACATTTAGGGTTATAGACTCATTGTCAGAGGTCGTTGTTATGGACTGACCGTTTTCCCCAATAGAAAATGTTACATTTTTAGGAATACTGCTTAGTTCCATTTTGGTCACAATTTCACTGCCGTCCACGTCTGTTGTTTGCGGGAAAATATCAAACTTTGTGGGTGTATCTTCGGTGGCAAATACATCGGTCAGTTGCAAGACAGGCGTGTCTGTTACCGGGTTAAAGGTTACCTGAATCCTGTCTGTCTGCTCGTTGGAATCACTTCCGTCCGTAACCGTGGTAACAAGCTCCAGATTCAGGTCACCGGAGAAGTCCTTCTGGGCCCTGACATGGGCATTCTGCAATTCGGCAAGAGTCAGCTTCCAGCCACCAGAAACCTGGGTGCCTATGGCATTGGCATTCTCGCCAGTACCATCCACCAGAGTAAAGGATGTGGTATCGCCACTCTGGTTGCGGATGCAGAGTAAAGGATGTGGTATCGCCACTCTGGTTGCGGATGATAAACTCGGCGGTTTCCGAGTTGTCCGAGGTCGTACTATGAGGAGCTATATCCTCAAAACTCTTCCAGTCCATACCAAGGCCAACAGCCTTATCTTCATCCGTCGTGAAGATGGTTTCGTCACCTGGGTCACCATCTACTTCTGTACTGTTGATCTTGACATACAGATGGCCGCTGTTACCGACTTCATTATTTCCCTCAGTCCACAATTGGGCACCAGCCGTCTCCGAGGTATCCACAACACCGTTAACGGTAATGGTATGGGTGACTTCGGTCGGGTTTTGAGTGGTTACTTGCCCGCTTCCTGACGTATCATCATCAAAGTCTTTGGAATAGACCTTGACGCCAATATCTATGGTGCCGCTGAAATCCTGCGTTGGCAGGATGGTCAGGGCCTTGATTTCGGCTGTGGTCAGAGCCGCTCCAGCCTCCGGCATATTGGTATCAAAGTCTTTGTTACCGTCACCGGTAAAAACCAGGGTATCACCACTGTAGATTTTTATACCATTCTCAATACCACTGATAACCAGATGGTCAACCTTTTCCTGACCAGTGGCTCCTGTCCCGTCAGCATTTTCAAAATCCAGTCCCATAGCAATTCTGGTATCTTCATTGCCGCTGGGAGATGCCTCTTTCAGGGATCCTCATCGTGGTCTTGCGCGGTCAGCTTCAGTTTCAGATTTGTGATGTCCCGGCTGTCATTGCCCTTGGTTCTGATATAGACATCAGGGAAAGAGCCTCCGGTAAAATCATGATTTGCATTATTAAATTCAGCAAGGCTCTGCCAACCGCCGTTTTGAAACTTTAATTCCACACGTTCATCATTATCGCAGGAAAAGTTCAGTGTATAATGTTCACTTTGGTCAGCGTCCACGCTTTGGGTAAAGGTAAAGGCGTTTTTCAGGTTGATGGCATCGTCCTCATTGCCGCCGGGAGAGGTTCCTGCTGTCAGGTTAAAGTTATCACTATCGGTTATCGGTGCGACCATTACCTCGATGTTCTGGAATGATACGGCTCCCTGAGCTCCGGAAGGCGGGTTACCATTATTGTCCACCTCATATTCCCTGGCCTCAAGCGTCAGGTTCAAGTCTGTGCTGGAATTTTCCTTGGGCAGGATTTTCAGGGCCTCAAATTGGGTCCGGGTCAGCGTAAGGGTCGCATCTGCAGTGTGAGCATCTGCGGTGTGATATGGTTTCCCGTCTGGGGCATAAGGACTGGAACCGTCATCTGCGACTATCTTGATGGTTATTTCAGAATCACTTGTTGCCGCATAGAGCTCGTTGCCGCTGCCATCCTGAATTTTCGTACCTGCTTTCAGGCCATAAAGCTTGAGCAGGCCAAGGCGTTCCGGCCAGTCGCCGTCGGTAGCAGCCCCGTTCAGGTCGGTGTTATCGGTAATGATGGGTAGTTTCCATCTGGTATTGTTATCACTCAGGGCAACCGCAGTATCTTCATCTGTGGTCACAGTAATGTTGGCGCCCGTTATGGGTCGGTCAGAGACGGGATTGACCGTGATATCCAGGGTGGAAGTTCCCACACTATCACCGCCGCTTGTGGCTCCGTAGGTAATCTGTGGTACTGCGCCGCTGTAGTGCTGTGCGGGATTAAAGGTATAGCTTCCGTCGGCATTCAGAACGAGCGTACCAATGGTGGTTCCTCCGCTGGTAACGTTAACCGAGTTTCCTGCGTTGTAGGTTCCAGCCATCCCGCCAATGGTAAAGGTGGTAACGGCCAGTGCTTGTCCGGCATCCGGGTCCTGAATGGCATTGGTAAAGACATTGCCGCTCAGGTTGGTATCCTCGTTGGTCATGACAGACTCAGCCACCAGGCTGCCTGCATCGTTGGTGCCGTGGATGGTGATGGTAATGGTGTGGGTGTCGTTATCAACCGCATTACCGTTGCTGGCGGTGTTGCCCTGGCCGCTGCTATCCGTGGCCTTGACGGTATAGGTGATGGTAAAGTCCTTGTCTGAAGGAACAAAATCAAAAGGATAGGTTGTGCTGCCCACTGTTGTCGTAAAGTTCCAGTGAATACCGTTGTCGCTTGTGGTTTGCGTGCCGTTCAGAACCTGAGTGGGGGTAAAGCTGAGCATCTCCATGAGTTTGGCGTTAAACCCTGCTTCATTACCTCCACTCCAATCAGGATAAGATTCACCATTAAGTATCGTTCCGGCATTGGTGCTTACGCTTGCCACACTCATGGTAACGGTATCCGAGGTATCCTTATCTGCAATGGACAGGGTTCCGTCCAGGCTGATTTGATTCGAGGTTTCATTGTCTGCGGCAGTGTCAGCATCTCCGTCTTTCACGGAAATATCCGGCGCATCATTGGTGCCGGTGACGTTGATGGTCAGGGTGGTGCTTTGGGCGGCTCCATGACTATCCTTTACCGTGTAGGTAAAGGTGTCGGTTTTGGTCTGTTCTTTGGAAAGGCTCTGAACAGCATCCGAAGCGTTGACTAACTGGTAGGCATAGCTGCCGTCCGCACCAATTGTAAGGATTCCGCAGGTTCCTGTAACGGATGTGCCATTGGAGGTACTGGTGGAGCTGGCGGCAACATTGTCGCTGGAAGCGGCAGTTGTACCTGTGGCGATACCGGTTAGCGTGAGGGTATCCCCATTGTCTAAATCGATATCCTTCATGGCATTGTTCTGAGTCCCATCGTCATGGCCGGTAATGACGTTGCCCGCAACATTGATGGTCGCTTCTTCGACAACACTGTTGGTATCTGCCTGAACCGCAGGGGCATCGTTGGTTCCATTAATGGTAACCGTAATTGTCCGGGTATCTTGGGCCCCCTTATCATCGGTTACCGTGGCGGTAAAGGTTTCGGTTCCTGTCTCTCCGTCTCCAAGCGCCTGGGTCGCAGCCCTTGTGTTATCCAGGGTATATATCCACTCCCCGGTATCATCATTAATGGCAATAGTGCCATAGGTACCGTTCGTGGTGTTCAAAGACCAGGTTGCGCCATGATTGGCTGCCGAGGTATCCACATCCACATCCGAGGATGTCAGGGTGCCCGTGGCGGTTGTCGTGGCGGCATCTTCGGTAACGGAGCCCTGGGCGGCGGCAGCATCAGAGGTAATCTCCGGTTTGTCATTGGTGCCGTTGACAGTTACGGTGACAGTCTTTGTGGTTGTGGCTCCGTCGCTGTCAGTAGCGGTAACCGTAAACTGTTCTTCTTTGCTTTCACCTTCCTTGAGAGCCTGGGTATCAGGGTCGTCGTTATCCAGAGTGTATGTCCACTGCCCGGTGCCGGAGTTAATGGCTATGGAACCATAGTCGCTATCACCGGACACAGACCAACTCACAGAGCTGCTTTCCGGATCTGTTGCAGTCAATGTGCCTGTTGCCGCGGAGGTGCCGGGAACCTCTGCTCCACTGTCATCATGTCCGGCTTCTTTCACCGTTCCGGCATCATTGCCACCGATAGCGGGAGCATCGTTCACAGGTTCAACATGAATGGTGCTGATGGCAAGGTTACTGCCGGAGTTGTTGTCGTGAACCTGCACAGTGATAATTCTGTCGTCAGTGTTCGGATCTTCACTGGTGTTTTTGAAGGTAATAGTTTGAATCGCCGCTTCAAAATCTTCCCTGGTAGCAGTGGCACCAGATTTAATACTGATAGTAAAAATTTTCTCCCCATTAGCACCATTTGAAGGGGTTACGTCAAACATGTTACCAACTTGACTGATATCCAGCTCATCATTGGCCTGGGGGTTGGTCAGGGTGATGGTGGCTCGTTCAATGGCTCCACCGTTGTTGGTATTGATACCCGCATCACTATCAGTAATCTTGACCGCATTGCCATTTTCGGTGAAGGTGGCAGCCCAGGCTGTATCCGGGTCAGTGAGATTTGCCGGTGAATTGAGGTCAATCAAGGGGGCACTGTTATCAATCACAGAGAGTTTCAGCAAGGCGGTATCTGTGGCACCATGCGCATCTGTTATCGTATAGGTAATGTCCGGTACTGTGCCGTGGAAATTGCTGTCCGCAACAAAGGTGTATGTGCCGTCACTGTTCAGGGTCAGGACTCCGGCTGTTTCAGCACCTTTCTTTATGGTGCAGGGAGTACCTACTTCAAACGGGCCTGGATTTTCGGCGCCAGCCACGGTAAAGGCGGTAACACTGAGTGCATCACCATCCACATCACTGTCATTGTCCAGCACATTGCCACTGGCATCCTGTCCCTTTACAGCAACAGGCGAGTCTGCAATGGCATTCGGGCCGTCGTTTTTGCCTGTAATGGTAACCGCAACCTCCCTGGTGGCAGTACCGCCGTGGCCGTCATCTACAGTAATGGTGTAGGTCTGAGTCCTGGTTTCATCCTCTTTGAGAAAGTCAATATCGGCATCGGGTACGCTAATCTGCCAATCCACCTTTCCGCTGGCACTATCAACGGTAGTGGTAAATGTACCAACATAACCAGCCGCATTCGGAGTGGCGGTTGCGGTATGCGTATCTCCGGCGTCGGCGTCCGTGAAAGCAAGCGAGCCAGATGCGGTATGGACAACCTGGTTTTCGCCAGGGCCATTATCAACAATCTCGGTAATCTGACCTGTGGTATCACCTCCGGTGAAAGCCGGATTTTCGTTTGGTGGAGTATACCCGTTAATAACGATAGCCAGGGTTGCAGTGTCGGTACCGCCCTTGCCGTCGCTAACGGTGTAGTTGATGGTATCGGTCAGCGTATCGCCATCATTCAGGCCGGATACGGCGGGGTTGGTGGTATCTGCGGTATAGGTGTAGGACCCGTCCGGGTTGATGGTGATGGTTCCATATCGGGTAGTGACTGCACTGCCCGGGTCAGCACCATCCACCTTGCTGACGGACAGGGAATCCGAATCCACATCGCTGTCATTGCCCAGCACATTGCCGCTGGTGCCCGGTTGGGTTTCCGAAACACTGCCGCTATCGGCTCCGGCATCGGGTGCATCATTTTTACCTACAACCGTGATGACCACGTCTTTGGTAGTGGTGCCGCCGTTACCATCATCCAGGGTGAGAGTGTAGGTCTGGGTCAGGGTTTCACCTTCCTTGAGAGAGTCGAGGTCGGCATCACTGACAGAAAATGCCCAGTCAATCCTGTTATTGGTCTGATCGACAACGGGCGTAAAGGTGCCAAGATAACCTGTGCCTTTGGCCGAGGCACTGACGGTATGAGTATCTGTGCCATCAACATCGGTAAAGCTCAGGGAACCGGTAGCCGTGTGTATGACGGTATTTTCACCGGTTTGATTATCTTCAATTTCTGTCACCTGACCCGTAGTATCAGCGTTGCTGTCAATGACAGGGGCTTCATTACTGCCGGTTATGGTGATGGTCAGGGTGCCGGTACTGACACCACCCTTGCCGTCGGCCACGGTATAGGTAATGGTATCGGTCAGGGTCTCGTTATCGCCCAGGTTGGCTACCGCCGGGCTATTGGTGTTCAGATTGTAGGCATAGGTACCATCAGGCTGGATGCTGATGCTTCCATATTCGGTTTCTTTGGTGGTTCCGGGGCTGCCATCGATCTCACTGACAACGATCAGCGGGTCACCGTCTCTATCCTTGTCATTATCGAGCACATTGCCAGAGACAAGTGAGGGTCCGTTGCCACTGACTGCTCCCGTATCGACTTCAGGTTCCGGCGCATCGTTTGAGCCATTGAGCGTTACGACAACATCCTGGCTGACGGAACCGCCATTTCCATCATCCAGGATGAGAGTGTAGGTCTGGGTTCGGATTTCACCCTCTTTGAGAGGATCAAGGTCGGCATCATCGACGGAAAATGTCCAGGTGATGGTATTGGTGTTCGGGTCGATCCCTGGAGTAAGGATACCAACATAGCCTTCACCTTTTGGTGTAACCGTGACGCTATGGTTATCCGCAAGGTCGACATCATTAAAGTCGAGTGTGCCAGTGGTAGTCAGCCGGGTATTATTTTCACCGGGCTGGTGATCGCCTATTTCTGTCACTGCGCCAGTATGTTCCCCACCAGTGATAACAGGCGGATTGTTTGGTTCTGGCTCAGGCTCAGGCTGTGGTTCTGGCTCCGGCTCTGGCTGTGGTTCTGGCTCCGGCTCTGGCTCCGGTTCTGGCTCCGGTTCTGGCTCCGGCTCTGGCTGCGGTTCTGGTTCTGGCTCTGGCTGCGGTTCTGGTTCTGGCTCTGGCTGCGGTTCTGGTTCTGGCTCTGGCCGTGGTTCGGGACGTGGCTCAACCTGCTCCGGGGTAATTTCCGGCTCTGGCTGGAACGGGACTACAGGTGCTTCCGGTGTTTCCGATACTTCTCGCTCTTCATCAGGTTCGGGCTGGTAATTGCGCGGATTGGATGCTCGCCATTCGTAAAGCTGCGTGCTCGGTGAACTGACATGGACGTTACTCTGATTTTCATCGATGCCAGCCTGTTCCTGTCTGGTGCCGAAAAACCTCAGGCGTTCAGTGCTGCCTTCGTCTTCACCCATATCCCTGGCACCAAAATACCGGTATCCACCCTGGGGTATCAGGTACACTTCCGAGCTCAATAAATTTTCGATAGTAATGTAGGAATTGTCGCTGGAAACTTCCTGCAAATCGACAGTACCGGAAAGTGCTCCATCCACTTCATAGGCTGAACTGACTTCGTCACCTTCGTAAATAAAGTCCCCGGCTTTCAGGATGCGGATGTTGCCGTCTTTGTCTATCGCCACGAATTGGCCGGAGCTTTCTTTCACTACGCCTGATTTTTGTCTCATGGGACTCTATCCTCACAGTCATACCATTCTTTCAGAGTGATTTCGTTGCGGCACAAAACCAGCACTTCCAGTTTAATTATTGTCAATTCCTATCACCATCGACATACGCTATACCCTTGCGCTATGCGTATACTCGCCAGTTAAACCGGTTTCGTACATGACGTACAGATATTCAGGTGTTATTATCCTGAATGTCTGTCATGCCAAAATAACAGTCTAGCAAAGGGATGCGGGTGGTGTGGCTTCAACTGTGCGGCGGACAGCCAAATTTACAAAACTACAACAAATTCGCTACAAATCACTACCCTGACCCGGGCAGGCAAATGTAGCGAAATGATATTTGGGGGGAGGCAGGCCCGTTTTCCCCTTTCATCAATGATCAGGTGTACATCCACACAACATACCAGATAACAAGGGGATTTTTATGGCAAATATTGCTGTTGTACTAGCCGGTTGCGGAGTCTATGACGGCTCCGAGATTTATGAGTCAGTGATTACCCTGCTCTCTCTTGACCGCCATAATGCGCGGTACCAATGCTTTGCTCCCGACATCGATCAACTTCACGTTATTAACCACCTTACCGGTCAGGTCGCCGAGGGCGAGACAAGAAATGTGCTGGTCGAGGCCGCCCGCCTGGCCAGAGGGGAAATTAAAAACCTCAACACCCTCCAGGCTGATGACTTTGACGCGGTCATTTTCCCTGGCGGCTTCGGTGTGGCGAAGAACTTGTGCAGCTTTGCCACCGAAGGAACAAACATGACAATCAACGACGAGGTTATGCGCGTTGCCAGGGACTTTGCCCAAAAAGGCAAACCGGCCGGATATATATGCATCGCCCCTTCCATGGTTGCCTCGATATACGGCTCCGGAGTGAAGTGCACCATCGGCAGTGACGAGGACACAGCCAAAGCACTTGAAACAATGGGTGCCAGGCATATCAACTGCCCGGTAGACGATGTGGTGATCGACGAGGAAAACAGGGTTTTGACCACCCCCGCCTACATGCTGGCAGGGCGCATATCAGAAGCCGCGTCAGGTATTGAGAAACTGGTCACCAAACTGGTTTCGATGATTTAGAGAACCGGAACCTGCAACAGTACCCGGCCAATTTCAACAGTACCCGGCCATTTTCAATCATGTTGTTTTTTCGAATCATATCGTTACACCCGCAGGGGCAGAATCCGTTTCTGCCCCGTTTGCGGTGACGCATGCCATATTGATTCAATTCCGCACCAGTCAGCGAACGCCTTTCAAACAAATAAATTAGTATGAACATTCTAATTAATTTTTCTACCATCAAACCTGTTGAGTAAATCAGCCGGACGAAGAATAAAAGGTTTTGACGGAAACGTTGGCTGCCCGGTGCGCTGGTGCGTTAGTTCAGGCTGAATCGGCGGGTGGTTGGCATTCGGATGGAGGGCGACGGATATGATTCAGGATACATTGAAAACACAATTTTCAAACTTGCAAAAAGTGAGCGGGCAGGTTCAGTCAACCATTGAAAAGCAGCTTGATAAGGCCAGTGAAGAAGGGTACCGGGTTTTGTCGGATGTGGCAGGTGAAAAGGTTGATTCCGGTGTCAGGCTCGCAGATATTTTTGCCAAGATCAAAGCCAACAATCCGTCGTTCAGGCGCCTGATGTTAAACGTTGATTCCGCAACATATGACACCCGGAAAACAATGGAGTGGAACGTGGCGATGATGGCGGCGTACGCAAAAATGCAGGCGGAGAAAGCCGTTGAGAAAGAAATTGCACCAAAATTGAAAGTGTATGTCGACCAGCTTGAAGAAAAAACCAGGCAGGCAGCGGAAAAAGCACACGAAATGAAGAGCAGGCTGATTAACTAGCAATCGGTTTTTGTTACCCCTCACTTCCACTCTTATGAGCTGGAATTGTTTTAGCCCCCTCCCCGGGGGCTTTTTTTTTGCCTGAACCGACCTTAATCAGCTGGAATCACCGACGCCCGATCACCACATCATCGGACGTAACCGACTGAATATCCCGGTGACCGATAAATGCCATTGTCAACTCGGCTTCTTCGTAGAAAATTTTCAGCATACGCTCGACACCAGCCTGCCCCATTGCTCCCAGGCCATAGACCATCGGGCGCCCGACCATCACTCCTTTGGCTCCCAGGGCCCATGAGCGGATAATATCCTGCCCGCTTCGCACTCCGCTATCGATCCAGACTTCAATATCGTTACCTACTTTTTCAACAATCTCCGGCAGCACGGAAATGGATGAGCGAGCACCATCCAATTGACGCCCCCCGTGATTGGAAACGACCATGGCATCAGCACCCAGCTTGACGCATTCTTCCGCATCACCGGCTTCCATGATGCCTTTGACGATAAGCGGGCCATCCCACATGTCACGAAAACGCTTGATATCATCCCAGTTTAATTTGTGGTCAAAACTGTTTGCTGTCCACTTCATCAAATCGCCCATGTCGTCAACGCCGGCCGCGCTACCCTGAATGTTACCAAATTCCCGGTTTTTCGTTGTCAACATGCCCAGCGCCCAGCGGGGGCGGCGCATAATATCCAGAATATTCAACAGAGTGAGCCTTGGCGGGGCCGTCATACCGTTGCGGTGATCCGCATGACGCTTGCCAATCATTTGCAGATCCAGGGTCACTACCAGAGCAGAACAGTCTACCGCTTTGGCTCGCTCCACCAGTTTTTTGGTAAACTCACGGTCACGCTGGA
The DNA here is from genome assembly GCA_002747395.1 of Pseudomonadota bacterium. Lineage (GTDB taxonomy): Bacteria > Pseudomonadota > Gammaproteobacteria > Pseudomonadales > Oleiphilaceae > LZORAL124-50-18. The sequence goes on along the minus strand of PDPE01000009.1, from coordinate 31,175 downwards.
CATAAAGCTGAAACCAGAAAGGCGACTGCGTGGCCTTCGCCACGGTTTCGATAGAGCAGATACTCATGGTAGACAGAGTGAAAGGAACACCAAATTTTTCAGCCGCCCGTGCGGCATGAACCTCCCCATCTGCATGTTGCATTCCCAGCAGACCAACGGGTGCTATGGCCAATGGCATTTTCACCTCTTGCCCGGCCATGACTGTTTTCAAACTGCGCGGGGTCAAGTCTCTGGCGACCCGCTGGTGAAAACGAATGTCTTTAAAATCATTACAGTTCTCGGCCAGCGTTTGCTGACTCCATGAGCCGGACTCACAATATCCCTGAAACATTTTGGGTACCCTGCGATGATAAAGCCGACGCAGGTCTTCAAGTTCACAAATAACAGTCATCGTACTTTCCTTTATTATTTTATTATCTCAAATCCGACCGAAATGGTCTTCCGCCAGCTGGCCCGCTGCGTTATTGGCAACTCGTATCGATTCTATGAGCCGCCTGTGTAAAAAGCAAACGTAACTGCTCACCCGCCCGATACCCGAGATAAGCCTCAGCGTTCAGCAACAAGATGAATATATCGCGCAATCGACACCCAGGGTTCCTGGTGACAGAATTTTTTCTCAAGTTCAAGGGTATCTTCCAGAGAACGGGCGTCGCTGACTTCCCGGCTCAGATAGTCTGAGAACACACGTATTCCTGCTCTGGATTTTATCGACATTCCATGATCGTTCAAGCACCGGTAAACCTCTTCCGGCTCTATCGGGTTAGTGGGAGTCAGGCTGTTTTTATAGCCCGAGAACTCGCCAGAATTTACCTTTTTGAAATTGCCCTTGATCAAATTCCGTAAAATCACCGAGTGTCTGTTGTAGAACATCAGTGACAGGTGCCCTCCGGGTTTTAACATGGCCAACAGTTTTGGCAATATACCAAAGGGCTCGGACAACCACTCCATAACGGCGTGGCATACTACAATATCAAACTGCCCTGACCACTCCGCCGGCATATCCTGAATCGGTATACAGCAGGTTTGGATTTTTCCTGATTCCACATCGGCCGTTTCAATATGTTGCTGAGCGTATTGCATCATTTTTTCTGAAGGCTCGACCAGGGTAACACAATGGCCAAGTTCAGCAAGACGAAGGGCGATCTGGCCCATACCGGCACCAGCATCGAGAATACGCAGTGGTTGACCACCGGAAAGGCCGGGCAAATTGGTCAGCATATCCTGCCAGAGCACACCGAGCCGAATTTCACCCTTTTTGTTGTTGTAGATTTTGCGTGCAAATTTATCTGCCAATTCATCGAAATAGCGATCAGACATAAGACGGCTTACCCGGACATCTGCGCATAATGAACGGCAAACCGGTTATCTGCTGCCAGTCTTTTATAAGCGGGAAATACCTCACGAATCATTTGCGGATAGCGCAGGAAACTGTTGGCAACCATGAATAGCTGGCCTTTTCTTTTCAGATGGAGGGATATATCCGCAATAAAACTCTCGGTCACGCTATAGTCGGTTTTAACCCCTGAATGAAAAGGCGGATTTGTCACAATCCCGTGGTATCGGCCAGACACTTCAGCCAGACCATCGGAAACGATAAAGCGGGCGCTGAGACCATTCATTTCGAAGGTGCGTTTCGCGCAATGTATGGCCACGGCACTATTGTCCACACAGGTAACGGTCAATTCAGGAAAACGCTTTAGCAAATACGCCGCAATGACTCCCGCGCCACAGGCGAAGTCCAGCCACTCGCCTTTAAGCGGTTTTCTTCGCTTGACCAGGTCATCAAAAAACGGTTCCAGTGTTTCCAGAAGGCAGGCGGTACCCTTGTCCAGCGAACTATGACTGAAGACGCCGGGGAGTGAACAGACTTTTATATCACCCGCACCTGGCAGGGAAAAACTCCAGGTCGTTTCCCAGTCGCCAGGATAAAAAGAGTCAACAGGATCAAGGGCTTCCACCTGCCATAGCTGACAATGCCTCGCCACATCAATTTTTGTCGGCTGGCCGCCCAGCTCATCGAGCAACTTTGCACCGCTGGCGATGCCCTCCTTTTTTGCCCCCACCAGATACACATTGCCTCCGGGCTGCACATTGGCGCGAATCCAGGCCAGTTGGAATCTCAGCTCGGGTTTTGACTTGGGCATGATCACCAGAACCGTATCCGGCTTTGCATCAACCTCAGGCAATACGCCGAAGGTCATGCGCCCGCCTGATTGCGCTTTTTGGTAAACGGATCGGCTGGTCGTAAATGCCGTAAAGGATTCAGGCAGCACATCAATAATATGCTCATCCATACAATCGAGTACCAGGCCATTTCGGGTTGATTCAAAGTGATCCAGGTTACGCTGAATAACCTGGCAAATATCTGTCAGCATAAATTGTTTACCGTTGTAAATGTGTAATGGTGTGATGGCAGTGACTCACGCATCCGCGGCAGCTACCTGCAATATTACCTGTCCTCGGGAGCAGAGTCAGTCTGCGCCTGTTCCCAGGGGGCTTTCTCGACATAGATTTCAGCGGAGCTGTAGTAGAATTTCAGGGAACTGTAGTAGCGGGCAGCAATGACTTTATTTGCAGGCACCTCATAGCGAGGAACACGACGAACCGCATCAAGCGCAGCCGAATCCAGTTCAGCATCACCACTTCCAATAAAAACAAATGCGTCTTTAAGGTAGCCATCCGCATCAAGATAAAAGCGGATTATACCTCTTAAATTGCCCAGGGGTTTATTCGGTTTTTTATAAAATTGCTGTATTTGCTGCTGCATTCTGGCCAGGTAACGATTCACCATGCGAATGGTTTTCGCTTCTATGCTACTAAATGGCTCCTCTACCCTGGTCGACTGCATTTCTCCATCATCCAGAAGCTCCATATTGCCCAGTTTCTTCAAAAATCCGGCCGGTATTTCAAGGGGTTTGCCCGGAGCATTTTTCGGTTGTGTGAGCTTGATTCCGCTATGGTTTTCCTTGTTTACCCTGTTTTCCCTGCCTATTCTGCTCCCTTTGATTTCTTTTTTGGTTTTTCCTTCTTTATCTGACGCAGTTCCCTGTTTTTTATCGCCGATTTTTCTGGCAACCTGTTTCTTGTCTGATTCGGAGCCTGGTTTTTTCCTGTTCGACAGCGGGATCGTTTTTTTGAGCGCGGATAAAGCTGGCGCTGGCAAGTTCCGTTTGGCTTGCTGTTGCGGCTGACGCTCTGCGGTTGCTTCGCTTTTCAGTTTCCTTGCCGGTTGCCTTGTCGGCTTTTTGGTTGATTCCCTGGCTTGCCCGGTTTTCTTCGATTGGGCCACGGTATCAGAATCAGTCCTGCCTTGCTGTTTGACTGGCTGCTTGACGCGCTTCCCGGCAACGACCTTTGCCTTTACGTTTTGGTTTGTATTGTTGCTGGACCCGGGCCTATTCGAATTATGCATCGGGTTATGCTGTTCCGAAAGCAGTTTTTCAGGCTGTTGCTTCTTTGTTTTTTCTTTTTCGGGTTTTTCTTTTTCAGGCTTTTTTTCTTCGGGCTTCTTTTTTTCAAGCGTCGGAAGAGCTTCTTTTTTTGAGATATTTTCAGTTTTAAGGTAAACCTTCCAGGCTCGATTCCTGTTTTGCTGTTTTATTTCTTCAAGAAAGGATCGGTAATATTCTCCCAAAGTGGACAATAAAACGAGATGAACCAGAACGCTGACAAAAAATACACGTTTTACTATCAGTAGTGAGCGTCTTTTTGAAAAAACGGGTTCCCGTTGCTTTTGCGCTGTAGCTTCCAAACAGATGTCTTATAGTTGGCAGTTTAGTTATTTTGTATCTATTGAAGCTGAAAAATTAAACCATGTCTGCAAGATAAGGTAAAATCTTTCTTTTACCAAACAGGAGCAGACATGGCCGAGGTAATCTCCTTTAAACGCCCCACTCTCAAGGAAAAACACAAGGGGAAGTCCTTGTGCAGGCATGGGCACCACAGTTGGCAGGTAGTGCAGGAGAAGCAGTTTGACGTTAAACGGGGAAAATTGGTCACGCTTTATCAATGCAGGCGCTGTGGCGAAAAAAAGGTAAAAATGCTGTAGCGGTCGATATCATTCTGGCTGAAAGTACAATCATTCACCCACAATTAATTGTTGCTGAATTTCTTTTTTCTTTATATTCACACGATCAACCAACAGGTTGACCGGAAACAGGGCAACCTGGCTCACCAGATCGGTAGCCATTGTGATTTTTGACAAGCCCCGATAAAGATTGCCATAGGTGCCTGCCATGGCAACAATCGACCGGGAAAGGTGCAAATAATCCCCTTGTATCACAATGCCCAGTTGATAGGTATTGGACATTAACTGCATCACTGCCTGAAAACGGCGATGCAGCCCCGGCAATCGTTCTCTTTGAAGGGCTTTGAGCAACTTGCCGCGAATGGGAGTAATCTGTTTTTTCTGCAGGGTATCGTCCAGCGCCTGGCGAATTTCGTCAAATCGTTCACGATTTCCGGTCGGGTCGGTACTCATTTTAATCAATACCTCTGCCAACTGCTCGGTATCAGCGACAACCACAGCAACCAGATATTCCCAGACCAGGCCCCACTTGCCGCGCATATCAACCGCGTTTCCCCAATCTATGAGGTACAGGTGGGCATGGTCATCGACCATCACATTGCCAGGGTGCAGGTCTCCATGAAATTCCTGATAGACAATAAGCTGCTCCAAAATGGTAAACATAAAGTTTTCGGCAATCTTCCGCTGGAACCTGGCTTTCTCCTTGCCCGACAGGGTTTCAATGGCATAATTGATCGCCATGGCACCTTCAAGAAACTCCATTTCCAGTATTCTGCCCGAACTCGCATAGAGCTTCGGCACGTGCCAGACTGATGAGTTCTTGCTTCTTTCAACAAAACGATTTTGAATAATGGCTTCGTCTTCAAAGTTCAGCTCTTGCTCAAAGCCCCTGGTGAACTCCTTGATTTGCTTTGCCATGGACTCAAGGAAAGGGTGGATTTTGGAATGAGGCGCCCAGTATTGACTGCTGATCAGCATTAACTCGATAGCCAGTGCCCCCATTTGAAACTCTCGCTCCAGGTTATGTCTGGCAACCTTGACAATAACAGGAACAAGAATTTCAACACCATTTTGAACGACTGGCTTCTTGGCGAGGTAAACCGAGCCGATCGAGCCGGATTTCAGCGGCTTGTCAACATTGAAATTGAAGTAAATATCCTGCGGTGACTGACCGGATTCTTCAAAAAACGCCTGTTTCACCTCGCTCGCGGTCATGGGCTCCACGTCTTCCTGAAAGATTTTCAATTCCTTCGCGATTTCTTCCGGCAGGAAGTCACTGTTGGCTGCTGCCACCTGCGCCATTTTTATAAACAGGGGGCCAAATTCCCGAACCATTTTGGCAACGATTTGAGCCTGGCCGGAAAAGTCTTTCGGATCTGTTTGCAAGAAGGGTTTGATATAACGTATGGCTCTGATTTGCCGACGCAAAATGGCAATATCGCCGCGCAGTACCAGTACCTTTTGCACCATTTCGCCAATGGTGCTCTGATTCACCCGCTTCAGATGTTTGATTTTATTAATCAGTTCGACCAGCAAAGGCTCGTAAGTTCGCAGTACAAGCCTGACAATATCAAGATTCAGTTCCACCAACCCGCGCAATTCGGGGGCGCTGATCAGCTCATGAAAAAATGACCAGAACTCGTCAACAATCACGTCAGGCACGTCCACAGGGCTGCGGAGTACAACCTGTTTAACCAGAAAACGAATCAGGTTTTCAGTAGATTCCTCGTTGGGAATCAACTTGAGTTTTCTGAGATACAGGGTCAGGGTGCGGGAATGATCTGAAAGAGGGTGCTGATAGAGTGTGGAAAAAAGTGCATCCAGATGCTCGCCGAGTTCTTCGCGCGTTACCTCGCCATCCCGCACAAACAACCGGGCAAGGGGGACAAATGCCCCTGGGAGCTTGATGGTGCTGGTCGCAAGACTTCCGGCACCACGTAATACGTCATCAGTGCGATTTTTTAATTCAGGCAAATTTATTTCTATGATGCTTTTTTGCGCATTCACATCTGCGGGTTCATTGCCTTTTTTTGTTTTTTTTTCTTCCATCTCGTTAGACGCGGCGAGTTCTTCGATCATCCTGGCTTCCGGCTGTAAGTCGCTGTTATAAAAAACATTATAAACAATGCTATAAACGCATCCGCTCAACAAACAAGAGCCAACATGCCAGTGTCACCGTATTTACCTGGGCCCGGAACAAGATTACCATCACGACAATACGATCACAACAACACCATCACAATAACACCATCAAATAACAGGGAGAATGACCATGCAGGTACTGGTTACGGGCGCGAATGGCCATATAGGAGCAAATGTCGTCAGGGCGCTTCTCGAAAAAGGGCACAGGGTAAGGGCTTTCATCCGTGAATCGGCTGACCGTCGCGGGCTGGAAGGGCTGCAGATTGACTATGTTCACGGTGACATTATGGACAGCAAGGCAGTCTGCTCTGCCGCAGAGGGGTGCGATGCCATTATTCACCTGGCTGCAGTCTATAAAACCATCGCAAAAACCCCCGAAGAGATTGTTGAGCCGGCCATAACCGGTGCTGAAAATATATTTCATGCTGCCAATAAAGCAGGTATAAAACGCATTGTTTACACCAGCTCTGTCGCGTCGGTCGGCTTTTCCGATAACCCGAATCATCTGCGCACCGGCAACGACTGGAATGAGAATGCGCACAACCCTTATTACATCGCCAAAACCCGGAGTGAGAAAAAAGCCCAGGCACTTTCCAAAGAGTTTGACATTCACACCGTCGTTATCTGCCCCTGTATCGTGACCGGCCCCCTCGACTACCGAATTACCCCCTCAAACCAGCTGATCATGGACTGGATAAATGGCAAGGGTCAGACCTATAACGGCGGATTGAACCTGGTGGATGTCCGGGATATCGCACAAGCGCATGTGGCAGCACTGGAAAAAGGCGAAAACAGAAAACGCTACATTGTCGGCGGCCAAAACATAGAGGTGAAGGAAATCGGCCTTCTGTTAAAGGAAATGACAGGCATCAAGCCGATTCACTTGCCCTTCAACAGAACTATCTCGCTGCTTGCTGCCAGAGTGGTCGAGTCGCTTTGCAAACTGATTGGCGTAACGCCTCCGTTTACCTATGACCTTGTCTACGAGGTGGCAGACCGGTTTGCCTACTACGAGTATCAGGATACCGTAAATGAACTGGGTGTTCAGCCCCGCCCTGCGTTAAACAGCCTGGTTGCCTGCATCGAGTGGCTGTTAAAAACCGACAGGATCAAACACTCTGTAGCCGATAAAGTGCAACATCATCTGGAACAATTCAAGCAGACGAACCAGATTTCCGGATAAACCCGAGCACCCTGAGTTCAGGGAGGTAAAAACACGCCAGGTTACCCTGATACGACCTGGCGGTGGTTTTTCGCTCAGTGATGAGCGTGCCTGAACAAGATGGCTTTAACGATCCACGGCCACATCTCGCCTTGCCGCTGAAATCGTCACAGTAAAACCGGTGATCACATCCAGCAGAGACAGGACTGTCAATATCAAAAATCCGGGCTTGCCCACTTGAGCCACCAGAACAAATTCAAGCAGAAACGCGACAAACACGAGCGTTGAAAGCGCGTGATCGATAACCGAGGCGACAGAAGACCGCGTCGACTTGAAAATCTCTATTGCCATGACAAGCAAGCCGAACAAAACAATGACGGTATCGGTGGTCATCGTCACCACTGCGCCGGAAACGAGAGAAATGGAAAACAACGACTGTTCAAACACGGTTGCCTCCCCGGTGAATGCTACAACGTTATAAACAATCAGTACGAGCAAGAACAGCGGAATGTTTTTTAGTAGGGACATATTTTTTTCCTGGTACACCTTTATCATTAGTCATTTTTATGTGGTGACAGTTTTTATCGAACCGGGAACAGAATGTCAATCCTGCACCGGAAAACCTGGCAACCATAAGCCGACATTGACCATTAAAAGACCGTTTTGCCAGAAAAAAGTAACATTTTGTAAACAACTCATTACTACTATATGTAGTGTAAGAACAAAAAAGCTGCATACCGATTGATCAGTACATTATTTCCAATACCAGCCAGCGTCTGCAATCCCGCACCAGCTCTGCGTTCAACAGAAATTCACTTTTTTCTCTGTTTTTTTCTTGACAATTCCAGTCTTTCCCCTTTCTTCCATGACACCATTTTCATGGTTTGAATCAGCCCGATTTAATCCGATCTCCTCCTTCACAAAACACTATATGCTGTTATACTTGTCAAAAAAATACAGATATATAGTGTTTCCCGCAAATGGATCAGGCTCGCAAAGATCACCGGAAAAACCGGCAAACGTGGGCAAAACGGGGCAGTGCTGAGGGTACAGCGGTTGGGAGGAACAACCCTGCCCATTTTGATTGCCAGTCCGAGTTTCTATCAGGCTGGCATGAACGACCAGCCCGGATAACGCGAACAGAACGCTTACCACGAACCACTATATATAGTAGTTGTAGATATAGTAGTTATAGATAGTTTAAAAGTTACTCGTACTCATTAAAACGATACATTACTCACAACACCCCCATCAGAGGCACTGAATGAACGCAAAAGTGAAATCCATTGTAAAAACCATTCCCATGCAGGACGCTTCCCTGGATATATGGAGCACCAAATACCAGTTGAAGACCAAGGACGGCCATCCTGTCGATCAGAACATACACGAAACCTGTGAGAGAGTGGCTCGGGCACTTTCTGATGTCGAACACGAAAGCAAAAGGGATCAGGTCTACAAGGATTTCACCTGGGCACTGGAGAACGGCGCAATACCCGCGGGCAGAATTATTTCCAACGCAGGAGCAGCACAACACAAACCCGCGACCTCCACCATCAATTGTACCGTGTCCGGTTCGGTGTTCGATTCGATGGACGATATACTGCTTAAAAACCACGAGGCCGGGCTGACTCTCAAGGCCGGTTGCGGTATCGGCTATGAGTTCTCCACGCTGAGACCCAAAGGCGCTTATGTAGCAGGGGCCGGAGCAACGACATCAGGGCCGCTGTCTTTTATGGATATTTTTGACAAGATGTGCTTTACCGTTTCCTCCGCCGGTGGCAGACGAGGCGCACAAATGGCCACCTTTGATGTCAATCACCCGGATGTACTGGACTTTATCCGGGCAAAGCGGGAAGATGGCCGGTTGCGCCAGTTCAATCTTTCCCTGCTGATCACAGAGGATTTTATCGAGGCAGTAAAAAACGACTCGGACTGGCATCTGTCGTTTCCTATCACCCTGAAAGAAGCGGAGCATGAAACCGAAGACCTGGCCACTTCCAAGCGCTTTATATTCAGGGAGTTTCCGGTTCAGGATGGTTATGTCACCAATCAGCAAGGACTGGTTGCCTGCAAGATTTACCAGACAGTCAAGGCCCGATTCATCTGGGACTCAATTATGACCTCCACCTATGACTTTGCCGAACCCGGCTTTATCCTTATCGACAAGGTCAACCAAATGAATAACAACTGGTTCTGCGAAAACATTCGAGCCACCAACCCTTGCGGTGAACAACCGCTGCCACCCTACGGAAGCTGTTTGCTGGGCTCGGTCAACCTGACCCGGTTTGTGGAAAACCCGTTTACCGAAAAAGCGAGGTTCAATTGGGACAAATACCGCAAGGTGGTTGCCATTTTCACCCGCATGCTGGATAACGTGGTAGAAATAAACGGCTTGCCCCTGCCACAACAACGCCGGGAAATCGAAACAAAGCGTCGTCACGGGATGGGTATTCTCGGGCTGGGCTCCACCCTTACCATGCTGAAAATGAAGTACGGCTCCAGTGAATCTGTTGCCTTTACCGAGCAGGTCAATATGGAAATGGCTCTGGAAGGCTGGCGTCAGGCTCTGGCATTGAGTGAGGAAAAAGGCCCCGCTCCGATCATGGATCAGGAATTTACCGTAACCGGCGAGATGCTGGCCAAAAGGCCGGAAATGGCCAAAGACGGCATAAAAACCGGTGACAAGGTCAAAGGAAAGGTGCTCCACTCAAAATACAGCCGATATATGCAGCGACTGGCAGAGTACGCCCCGGAACTGGTGGAAAGCCTTGCCGAGAAAGGGGCGCGGTTTACCCACCACACCTCTATTGCCCCGACAGGCACCATTTCATTGTCTCTGGCGAATAATGTCAGCAACGGCATCGAACCCAGCTTTGCTCACCATTACGCCCGCAATGTGATTCGTGAAGGCAAAAAAACCAAGGAAAAAATGGATGTGTTCAGCTACGAACTGCTGGCCTACCGGCACCTGATCAATTCCAGTGCCATGCCTTTCAGCGACAATCCCGACCAGCAATTGCCGGATTACTTTATCGCCGCAGATGATGTTACACCCCAGGAGCACGTTGATATGCAGGCCGCTGCCCAACTCTGGGTGGATTCATCCATCTCCAAAACAGCCAATGTTCCAACGGAATTCCCCTACCCTGAATTCAAAGACATTTATATGTATGCCTATGACAAGGGCCTGAAGGGTTGCACCACATTCAGATTTAACCCGGAAGCATTCCAGGGCGTGCTGGTCAAGGAAACGGATCTGGAAAATACCACCTATGAATTTACTCTGGAAGACGGCAGCAAGGTCAGCGTAAAAGGAAACGAAGAAATCGAGTACGATGGTGAAACTCACTCGGCTGCCAACCTGTTCGACGCATTGAAAGAAGGCACCTATGGAAAGTATTAGTGAACAATGCACCTGCAAATAATGTAACTGCAAATAACGTACTTATAAATGACGTACTGATAAATAATGCCTGAACATGTACCAGGGATTCAGACAGGTTAAATACTATTACGGTGGTTAAATACTATGGCAGTCAAGATAAACAAGAAGATAGTTGGGTATGCGGTAAAAACCAACCAGCCGGATTCATCTCAGGCAGATACCGAGGTGCTCAAAAACGCGCCGGTTGAAATGAATGAAAGCATCGAGCGCCCGGAATTCCTTTTGGGTACGACCTATAAAATCAAGCCCCCGATATCGGAGCACGCGCTTTACATCACCATTAACGACATCATACTGAACGAGGAAACCGATCACGAAGTCAGAAGACCCTATGAAGTCTTCATCAACTCCAAATCAATGGAGCACTTCCAGTGGGTTATCGCACTCACCCGGGTATTGTCAGCAGTATTCCGCAAGGGTGGCGATGTCACTTTCCTGGTCGAAGAGCTGCGCTCGGTTTATGACCCAAGTGGTGGCTACTATAAAAAAGGCGGCGTTTTCATGCCCTCTCTGGTTGCCGAAATTGGTGCCGTAATCGAAAAGCACATGAAAGCAATCGGGCTGATTAAAACCGAAGAAATGAGTGAACTGACAAAGCGCATTCTGGCCGAGAAACGTGCAGCCTATGATGCAAAAAACAGCAGCACAAACGATAACGGCAATGGAGACGATAGCGACAGCACCTACCCCGCCAACGCCACGCTTTGCCAGAAATGCTCGACGAAAGCAGTCATACTAATGGACGGCTGTGAAACCTGTCTGAGTTGTGGCAATAGCAAATGTAATTAGTCTGCCCTGAAAAATTCAGTTCTCATCATGACAATGTGGGTGCTTTTACTTTCACCCACATCACTTCACTGCTTTTTTGGGTCTCTGATTTTATAGATTGATGAAGACTTTCTTTGCCTTGTTGCCATTTACAAGAAAGCAGAGAAAGAGAACATGAGCCCAAAAGACATTAGAGAGGTGCGCTAACGTGGACATCGACAAAATAGCCAAAGCCATTGAGGATGACGCAGGTGAACCCCTTGAAGGGTTACGCGAATCCCTCGCAGAAATGAACACTGGTAAAATTGGCCGTGAATACACACCAGAGCAGTTATTATTGCGCTCTGCCCGGCAGGCACTGGCGCTGTCACAACCTGAATTTGCAGACTTTATCCACACCCCCGTTGCCACCGTTCGCGACTGGGAGCAAGGACGCTTCAAGCCCTCTGGCAGCACTATTGTGCTATGCAAAATTGCAGTAAAGCACCCGGAAATTTTAAAAGAGCTGGTAGCATGACTCAGGCGTATAACGAGGCTCTGGCGAACTTCGGGAGAAGCTGAAACTCAACGACGTTCCAGCATCACCCCGGTTTCAATATGATGGGTATAGGGAAACTGGTCAAACAAGGCCAGGTGCGTGATACGATGCGTCTGGTTGAGTGTTTGCAGGTTATCTGCCAGTGTCTGCGGGTTGCATGAGATATAGATAATTCTCTCGTATTGCTGTATTTGCCGGACAGACTTCTCATCCAGCCCGGCTCGGGGCGGGTCAACCAGTACGGTTTGAATGTCATAGTCTGAAAGGTCGATATTCTCCAGACGCCGGAATGCTCTTGCACCGGTTATTGCCTCTACCAATTCTTCGCTGGACAGGCGCACAATGGTGACATTGTCAGCCGCGTTTTGCCGGATGTTCACCTGTGCTGCCGCTACGGATGTTTTGGAAACCTCGGTAGCCAGCACCCGCTGATAGATATCCGCCAGGGCTATGGAAAAATTGCCGTTGCCACAATACAGTTCCAGCAAATCACCAATTTGTTCTCCCGCTTCTCCCCTCCCTGCAAGGCTGACACGACGCGCCCAGGACAGCATCATCTGATTCATACAGCCATTGGGCTGGGTAAAGCCACCTTCAATCTGCCGATACCTGAGTGGCTTGTCATCCACGACAAGCGTTTCGTTGACATAGTCCCGTTGTAATACCCGCTTTTGCTTGCGGGAACGCCCGATAACGGGAAAGCCGAGCGTTTCCTGTAGCTGTTCCGCCTGTTTCTGCCAGGCATCATCCAGTGGCTTGTGATAAATCAGCGTAACCAGGGCATCCTGACTCAGGGTAGTCAGAAATTCCACCTGAAAGAGTTTGTGCCTGAGCACCGGCTGCCTGTGAAGTTCAGTCAGCAATTGAGTCATCAGGGAGTTAATCAACCCGGAGCCAATGGGAAAATCGGTCACTTCGACAGGCTGGCGTTTGTCGGACGGGGAAAACATCGCGTAAAAACACCGTTCACCCGTATGCCAGATACGAAACTCGGCTCGCAGACGAAAATGCAGAACCGGGCTGGCGAATACCTCGATTTCCGGAGGATCAAACGGTGCCAGCAAGCTGGCGAGGTGGTCACGCTTTTGCGCCAATAACGCGGGGTACTGATCAACTGCTATTTCGTGCATCATTGCTGCCTGTTGAAAGCCAACTATCAAACCGGGTAACGGGTAAAAAGCATGGCTATATTAATCCAGCCACTCGAACAGTTCCACTTTAAAGCAGAAAACGTCAGGAGACAGGATTCCGGGGTTATGGCAAAAGTACAAGAAGTAATCAAAAACAGGCCGGCCCGTTGTGATTTACTACCTTTTATTTTTTGTTATAGTAATTACTATAAATTTTAGTAAAAGGTAGTAATTGATATGAAAAAAGACTTTGAACTATCCTGGCATTATCCCAGAACCAGACTGGCACAGGCCTATTTGATGACACTTGAAAGCGGTGCACCAACCATGGCGATTTTTGCTGAGCGACGTAAAGGGAAAACCGAGTTTCTCACTGATGATATGACGCCTTTGGCTGAATCGAAGGGGCACAGATGCTGTTATGTGAATTTCTGGGAAGATAGAACCAACCCGGTTGCCTGTATTGTCAATGGAGTGAACCGCTCCCTTAAATCCGAGCTTGTTGGTGTTTTGCGAGGGTGGAAAAAAGAAATATCGGTCAACCTTGGCGCATTACAGGCCAAAATCACCAAAGATGCCGATGCGAGCATTCAGACCGCCAACGCAGCCCTTCAGTGCCTTCTGGAGCCTGATGGGACAATCCTGCTGCAATGTGACGAGATTCAGCACCTTGCCACAAGCCCTGAATTTGAGGATGTAACAGCTTCATTGCGCACCTGGATTGATAGTAATAAAAAGCGCGTAAGAACCATATTTACAGGCTCTTCCCAGGATAATCTTAACAGGCTGTTCCGTAACCAGCGGGCAGCATTCTATAACAGCGCTTCAATCGTGCCTTTTCCGGATATGACAATCGAGTTTGCTGAATTTTTGTCAAGGCGATTTCATTATCTTACAGGCCGCAGTTTGCCTGCTGAACTGATTATGCCTGTCTTTATTGAAAATCACTCTTCACCGGCATTTATTGTTGAGCTTTTACAGGTCATGGTAAGAGATGGATACTACGATCTTGATACAGGGTTAGCCTATTACTACAAGTTGCACCCCCGTAACGAGGACAACCTTCAAATCTGGAACGCTCTTTCTCTGATCGACCGGAAGATACTTGTAAAACTGGCCAAACCTGAAGCGGGCTCCTTGTACACCAGGGAAAGCTATGATTCCCTGTCTAAAGAAATTGGTGTGAAAGTTTCAAAATCATCCATCCAGAATTCGTTAAACAGAATGCGGGAAGCCGGGCTATTAATCAATCAGGGTCGTGGTGTCTGGGAGTTTGAAAACTCCGGATTCAAATCGTTCGTGGCGGGTGCTGAAGGCTTTTGAAATATCAGAAATTTTTTGAGGAATGCGACACGTCGTCAACAGTGACTGAATGGCAGCAACCTTTTCAGCGCCTGATTCCTCCCTGCAAAACAACCACGCCCCCTTGCCCACGGGAATCGGCCTTTGACCCTGTAATTGTTACATTATTGACATTTATCCACGATATCTGTGGATAACTTTGTTGAAAACCCATTTAAAACACCCGAAATGCCACGAAAACAGAATCATTCGGCCAAAATGGTTATTTTTTGGTCAATGAAAAATATCTTTATTATCAATGAGTTATAATTGTCAACACTTTGATTGCCGGCTTGTGTCATTTTTTTGTTATAAAAATGACGATAACGACAAGATTGTGAATAACCGCTTCTTGAACAGACGCGACAATTCAATAACGAGGCAAGTGTATGGCCCCAATTGAAAATATGCACGGGGTAATTCCGCTGTCTTGCCTCGCCAGGATAACCAGACTGAAGCCGGGAACAGAATCGGGTCATCATCATCGAAGCACAGTCTGCTTCAACTCCGTGATTTCATCCCTGAGTTGCGCCGCTTTTTCGAAATTCAGGTCTGCTGCCGCCTTGTACATTTCATCCTCAAGTTGTGTTATTCGTTTTGCGACCAGTGCAGGATTATTGAGATCAAGCCCCTCCGCATTGCGCATGCCATCAGAACCCTTGCCGCGTTTGGTCTTGCCTTTCACCTTATAAGGAGCGGCACCTTCCATAATATCGGCAACGCTCTTGTCCAACCCCCTGGGTATAATGTTGTGCTTTTCGTTGTAGGCTGCCTGCTTCTCCCGGCGTCGCTCTGTTTCCCTGATCGCACGATCCATGGAGCCGGTAATGTTATCCGCATATAAAATCGCCCGGCCTTCCAGGTTTCGTGCAGCCCGGCCAATGGTCTGAATCAGCGAGCGCTCTGATCGCAAAAAGCCTTCCTTATCGGCATCCAGTATTGCCACAAGAGAAACTTCCGGCATGTCCAGCCCTTCTCTCAACAAGTTGATCCCGACCAGAACATCAAACTCTCCCAGACGGAGATCCCTGATAATCTCGACTCTTTCAACCGTATCGATATCCGAATGCAAATATCTGACCTTGATGCCGTTGTCGGTCAAAAACCCGGTCAGGTCTTCCGCCATTTTTTTGGTCAGAACCGTCACCAGAATACGTTGACCAAGAGGCAGGCGCTGGTTGATCTGAGAGATCAGATCATCAACCTGGGTAGAGGCCGGTCTCACTTCAATAACCGGATCCAGCAAACCGGTTGGCCTTACCACCTGTTCAACGGTCTGGGCACTGTATTTTGCTTCATAGTCACCCGGAGTCGCAGAGACAAATATCATCTGAGGTGCAATTTGTTCCCATTCATCAAACCGCATGGGCCGGTTATCCAGGGCCGACGGCAATCGAAAACCGTACTGCACCAGGTTTTCCTTTCTTGATCGATCACCTTTATACATGGCGCCGAGTTGGGGAACGGTGACATGGGATTCGTCTATGATTAACAGGGCATTGTTCGGCAGATAATCAAAAAGTGTCGGTGGCGGGCTTCCCGGTTCACGGCCGGAAAGGTATCTGGAGTAGTTTTCGATACCATTGCAGTACCCGAGTTCAACCATCATTTCAATATCATATTGAGTTCGCTCTTCCAATCGTTGTGCTTCGACGAGACGGTTGTTTTCCCTTAACCGTTCCAGGCGAGATTTCAGTTCCTCCTTTATTTTATCAACCGCCTCCAATACGGTTTCTCTCGGTGTCACATAGTGCGACTTGGGATAAATCGTAACTCTTGGAACCTTGCGTATTATTTCACCGGTCAAGGGGTCAAAGTAACTGAGATTTTCAATTTCATCATCGAATAACTCTATGCGTATGGCATCTTTGTCCGATTCAGCGGGGTACACATCGATCACTTCACCACGGACGCGATAGGTCGCCCGGTGGAGCTCGTAGTCATTCCTTGTATACTGCAACTCGGCAAGCCTGCGCAGTATTCTCCTCTGGTCAATTCTGTCACCGCGATCAAGGTGCAACATCATACTTAAATAGGAGTCGGGATCACCCAGCCCGTAAATAGAGGAGACGGTTGCCACAATAATGGCATCGTCACGTTCCAGCAGGGCTTTTGTTGCAGATAGTCGCATCTGTTCGATATGTTCATTGACAGACGCATCCTTTTCGATGAAGGTATCAGACGCAGGCACATAAGCCTCGGGCTGATAATAATCATAGTAAGACACAAAATACTCGACCGCATTATTCGGAAAAAAATTCTTGAACTCGCCGTACAACTGGGCTGCCAGCGTTTTATTGTGAGCGAGAACAATAGTGGGTCTCTGTGTCTGTGCCACAACGTGAGCGATAGAGAAGGTTTTGCCCGAGCCGGTCACACCCAGCAGGGTTTGATGTGCCAGACCGTCAGCCAACCCCTCCACCAGCCTGGCGATGGCAGTGGGCTGGTCGCCGGCAGGCTGGTAAGTAGAGGAAACTGTAAAAACGCTTTTCATCAAGGGTACCAATGGAAATAATGTTTGAAGCGTATTGTAATTGACGAGCTGTTTTTAACGCCATACCTGAACGGGAACACCGGGTTCCGATCAGGTAATCGGCCACCTCATTTTTTCACAATAGAAGCCTCCTGGTGTCTACTGTTTGGGCGTGATTTTCACCGCATGACCGGCTTCCCAGAATTTGAGTTCATCCGTGTAATACAGATAGGAGCGACTTGCCGACCCGGTAAACCACCCCGGGATGGTCGCGACCAGGCTAATCGGAACGGTACGGGTTTCCCCGGCTTTGAGTGCCCGCCAATACAGCACCACGTCATTGCCGATCACCTCATAGGAGTCGATCCGGCCTGACTCGACCATTTCTTTCAACTGGTCATGCCGCACTTCCAGTCCGGCCGGAATACCCGCAATGGCGATGGGTGTTGGCGCGTCTTCGTCGCCAGCGGTAACACTGACCTCAAGCTCCAGGGGGTCTCCCTCGACCACCTGATTTGATGAAAGCCGGCTGGCCAGTTTCACATTCGCTTCGGCGTTGGTAACCGGCAAGGTCGTGTTATACCGAATTTCAAACGCAAAGGGCATTTTGCTTCCATCAGTCATACGCAGGCCGAGACGATGCCTTCCCGGTTGCAGGGAAGAAGCAAAGTCCGGTAATTCGATAGCCCCTTTGGTATCAGTATCAAACTCCACAGGCTTGCCAAATGGCGTTCCATCCACCAGTAACCGGACAGAACCGGGCTTTTTGGGCTGTGCTCGCGCCGCATCATAGGCATTGATTGCCTTCAATGCGAGAATGGTCGACTGTGTAGAGCCAAACCGGCCAGCCTTGCTTCTTGCAAACAACCATTTCATGGATGTCTCGACATGAGCCGCCCACCGCTCATCGTCTTTTAGCCAGGCCAATATCGCCAGGCTTGTCGTTTCTATAATCAGGGCATCCCCGCCAGAGCGGGTAATGGAAGTTACTGAACCGGTGACAGCACCATCCTTGCCAACTGCATTCGCCAGTTTTTCTGCCAACAGGCCAGCGTTATGCCTGTCGCCGGAAAGGTAGAGAATGTTGGCCGCCAGGGCAATCACATAGCTGTCCCCAGTCTGCAGGGCTTCCTGTTTAACTGCCTCGATTTCCCTGGCCAGGGTATCGGGGTCTTCACCGGCTTCCAGCAAAGCCCAGACTACATAGGCATCCGTTGTTTTGGCCGGCGCCCTGCCAAAACTGTCCAGGGCTTTTTCATTCCGCTTGAAACCACCAGAGCCATCCCGCCGACCTAACAGCCAGTCCCGGGTTCGATTTACCATACCCTGATCAACCTGCATGACCTCGCCCATATCGACAAACTCCATCAGGCCATAAGCAGTCAATGCCTCGTGCGCCGGGTCGCCACCAAACCATTCGTAGCCATTTTGGCCGGATTCAAAGCCGATCAGTTTTTTATAACCCTGTTTCAGCAGTTGTTTGGCTTTTGCCACCTTGTCAGGGTCAATTCCCTGGTGCGACATAAAATACTGTTGCGCCATTACCAGAGGATAATTGGTCGAACTGCTCTGTTCAAAACACCCGACGGGTTGGCGCAACAGCGCGTTCAGTGCATCTTCCATGTTGGCCAGTGGTGACGGGTAGACCCTGGCCATGCCATAAACACTGCCCGGCTCCCTCTCATCAGGGATGGTGACTTCAACATCGAATTCATGGTCAGGCCCGATCAGACCACCATGATGAATGGCAACAGGAAACCCGCGCGGTTTCACCTCCAGTGTTCTGGTCACCCTGTCGGTATATGGCCCCGCAGACGCAGAAAGAACAAGCGGAAAGGTGCCTGGCCTGTCTGCAACCAGCCTGACCAGTCTCCTTGCCCTTTCTCCGGCAGCCAATGGCCCGGAAGCCGCCTGGGTAATTGTTACCCCCTCTCCCTTGACCAGCAGGTGTACGGCTTCGATTTTACTGTCTGTCGAGTTGACCAATGCAACGGGCAGTTCAATCGTATCACCAACGGTGACCTGCAAGGGCATTTTGGGTTCGATATAGAATGGCTCGATGGAGTGGATCATCAGGTCATTGTTGCCCAGCGCACCATTGCGCCCGAAAGCATCTGCCATAACCCGAAAACCGGTCACACTGTCAGACAGGTTGAACTCGACACTCGCCTTTCCGTTTCTTGCACTGGTCTTTATTCCGGCATTCCAGTACAGCGTTTCAGTAAAATCGATGCGGTCATTGGCTTTCCGGTTGGGCCGAACCTGGTGAGCGTACTCCCTTACCGCCACCCAGGCGTTGTTTCTTTTACGGTCTGGCAAGCGTCTTTCCTTCGCCCGGTCAGCCATTACCAGGTCAGCTATCATAATCTGTTCTTGCTGATCCATTTCAGGCTTCAGGTTATTCCCGGCTGGCCTGTTTTCAGGTGCAGGTGCAGGTTCAGGCTCGACCGCAGCCAAATCCCCTTCCGGCAGAGCAAGTTCCATCTCTGCCAGGAAGTCCATGTGTGCCAACTCGACATCGGGTTGTTCAACAGCATCATCAATAATGCCCAGGGGTCGCACAGCCCGCACCATGGGCGTAGCAAAAACCCGATCTCTGGCGCGGTGTTTTACTACCGGTTTCAGTCGTTCAGCAAGGACTCTCCGGCCTGTTTTGGTATACTCTCTCTTTATCTCTTCATAGCGCACCAGAATAAACCGTCGCCACCCCTGGGTACCGAGTAACATATCCAGAGATTCCTCCGAGTGCGGATTGGTTGCATCCAGATACACACCGGCATCTGCAAGATCAGCGACTTCATTTTCCAGATACACCATCACAGGAAGACGAGGAGCATGCTCCCGCGTCTCAATCATTTCCAGCACTGCATCATCGGTGACAGTCAACCCGACCACGGCTTCCACCGGTTTGCCATTTTCATCGGCGGTCTCTATCTGGAGTTTGACTTTTTCACCCGGAACCAGGTCCTGCCTGTCAGCATGCAATTTTATATTGACCTGAAATTTGGGCTGCCGATAGATCAAACGCTCGGCCAAAGGGTTGCCTGCGGCATCCCAAAGAGTCACGATCAGCACGCCTTCACTGTCCTTTGCGTCAAGAGCAAGGGTTTGGGTCTCTCCCCGGCCGGAAGAACCGGAAGAAGAAGTGCCAGAAGAAGAAGTACCGGAAGAAAAAGTACCGGGAGATAACGATTTTGAATCCACAAGCCGTTCCCGCTTGTGCAGCGTGACCTGGGCCACCGATCTGGCATCACTGGCTGCCACCGAGAGGGTCAGTTCATCATCATAGGCATAAACATCAGACAAACTTCTGATCACCGCGCCTTTTGACTTGCTGCCAGGCAAGGGAAAGTGTCGGGTGATACCGGCAGGAGAATCCAAAACCAGTGCATAGCGGGTATCCGGTTGGGGAGTGATGAAAAAATAGCCGCGCCCTTCATGTTTTGTGGCAAACCGGGACACCACGGTTTTACCTGTTTTCCCATTACCGGAACCTGCATCATCTGTTATCTCGACCACACGGCCGGCAATGTCGGCCGGTTTGCCGTCCGGTCGGGTGGCCTGAACATATACCCTGCTTTCCAGCGAATCAACCAGGTCGCCACTCTCGGGGAAGAACGAGATATGCAAATTTTGCAACAAAATGGGAATGGTTTTGCTCGCGGTTTCTATCACGCCACCATCTTCGATAATAAAGCTCAACGTACCATCCCCCGTGGCGATGGTTCCAGGCAAGGTGAAGGCGGTGGATGTCTCACCAGTATCTGAAATCGTCAGGCCGGTTTTGCGATAGACCTCTACGCCATCAACCCTGGCAACCGCCGTGACTTTTGCACCATCAGGCACTCCGCCTTCTGCCCGGGTCACTTTCACACCGGCCTGAACCTCATCCCCCGGGCCATAGCCCTCTCGAATAAATTCAACCTGCGTTTTTAATCTGGGTGTACGATATGCCCGGACTTCAAAGGTACGCGAGGCTTCCGGCAGCCCCAGATTTGGACTGGTCACCAGAGCAGTATACTGACCTCCCGGTGTTCCCTCGGGAATTACCCACTCGATACCTGCGGAGCTGTCACTTCCCGTGCCACCACTCTGAAAGACAGTGTCGCCTTTTGGCCCCTGAATTTTCACCTGAATGACGGGTTCTCCGGATTGCAACGGGGTATTATCGGCAGCATTGAGCACAACAACACGCAGATAAAGCGACTCATTCGCTCTGTACACCGGTTTGTCAGTGCTTACATAGGCAAGATAACGCTCGTCACCACCCAACTGCTTGCTTGTAATTGTTTTCAATGGACTGGCTCCTGCCGCTGTTGAAGTCAGAATGAAAAGGAAGAGTAGCCATCTGCCAACCGTAACTCGCCTGTCTTGACAGCTTTTTTTCAGAAATGTCACCTTGCCATACCTCATTGTCTGGTATTGTTTTTTGCCCGGAGTCGTTTTTTGTCCGGAATCATTTTTCGATCTGCTACTGACCAGAGATACTACGCAGTTGCTGAATTATGGGCAACAAACGAATACGCACACAACAGAAAGAAATAACACGAAGGAAACAAAATAACACGGAATAGTAAAAAGGAAACAAAAGAACCATTCATCCGAAAGGAAAAATGGCGGTGAGCCAGGGATTTGAACCCCGGGTCCGCTATTAACGGACGGCGGTTTTCAAGACCGCTGCATTCGACCACTCTGCCAGCTCACCGAGATAACACCCAACCGAAGGGTTGAATATTACATTTGCTGCCTCTCGACAGCGCAGTGAATAATACATTACAAAAACCATGTGTCAATAATTAATTTACATTAACTCCGGCAACTATATCTGTAATAGGTGTTGAATAAATCGAAATCATCATTATGATGAAGGTTAGTGCAGTAACGATCACGAGCAACAACAATCACAAGCAACAACAATCATAATGCCAGGTTCAGGAATACGAACAGCCTGACTTTTGTGGAGCCTTTTTGTATGAGTAACGAGAAATTTTCGAAATCTGACATCAATGCGATGTTTAATCGGCAAAACCGGCCCGGGGTTGCCGATGCGGCAATCGTATCCGGGCAACCGGCCGGCGTGGAATCACTGGAAACCAGCAAGGTACTTAAAAACACCTATATGCTGCTTGGCCTGACATTGGCATTCAGTGCTTTTGTTGCCTGGATGTCCATGATGTTCAATATGCCTCACCCCGGCCTTATTATTACGCTGGTGGGTTTTTACGGCCTGCTTTTTGCCGTTCACAAAACACAGAACAGCGGTATGGGTCTGGTGTTTACTTTTGCACTGACAGGCTTTATGGGTTACACGCTTGGCCCCATTATCAGCATGTTCGCCGGTGCCGGTGCCATGCACCTGGTTACCAATGCACTGGGCCTGACCGCCTTTGTTTTCTTCGGCCTTTCTGCCTATGCCCTGATTACACGTAAGGACTTCAGCTTCCTGGCCGGGTTTATCACCATCGGCTGTTTTGTGCTGATTGGTGCCATGGTGGTGGGTATATTTGCCGATATTCAGGGCTTGCAACTGGCGATCTCTGCCGGCTTTGTCCTGTTTTCTTCTGCCATTATCCTGTTTCAGACCAGTGCCATTATCCACGGCGGTGAAAGAAACTATGTCATGGCGACAGTGACGCTGTTTGTATCACTGTACAACCTGTTCCTGAGCCTGCTGCAATTATTGATGGCATTCTCCGGCGAAGACTAAACGCCAATATTTGCCAGTTCGGCATCAGCAAGGCTCCTTTGGGAGCCTTTTTCAGTTTATACGGCCTGGCACACAGCTGCTTTAACTTGTTTGCAGAGAATCGGGATGAAGTATTCGATAGTAATCAATCAATCCGGAAACCAGTCCGACAGCCCCTTTACCGCACTGGCTTTCGCCAGGGAGCTGATCAATCAAAAGCACGATATCTATCGCGTTTTTCTTTACCGACAAGCGGTAGAAATAGCCAATGACTATCAGCAACTATCGACAGATGAAACAGACATCCAGGCGCAGTGGAAACTTTTCAGCCAGGAGCATGAGATAGACGTGGTCGTGTGTATTGCTGCCGCGTTGAGGCGAGGTGTGGTGGATGAAAACGAAGCCCGGCGATACGACAAACGCGGAAACAACTGCACAGACCATTTTGAGCTGTCAGGGCTGGGACAACTGGTTGATGCGGTTGCCCAATCCGACAGAGTCATCAGCTTTTAAACCGGAATGAATCCATGTCAACTGCAAACACGTCTGCTGTAACCGGTTCAAAACCTGGTCAGACCGCCAAAACCACAGTGATACTGTTCAGCCAGCCCCCCTATGATGGCCAGTCTTCACGAGAGGCCATTGATGTCATGCTCTCTTTTGCAGCTTATGGGCAACGGGTACAGCCCGTGTTCACAGGTAACGGGGTCTTTCAATTGGTCAAGCATCAGAATCCGGCCAAAATCGGCGCGAAAAGCCCGATCAAAATACTGTCTGCACCAGGCCTGTATGGTATAGAAAAAGTCCACATAGACCGCGACTCCCTGCTCGCCAGAGGCTTGACCGCGAGGGATATTTTTATCGACTATGACGAAGTGGCAACAAGTGAAATAAGCACATTAATCCATCATGCGGATCAGGTCTTAATTTATTAGCGATACGGCGGCAATACGGATTTATGACATTACACTTACTCTCCCGAATGATAGAAACCAGAGAGGTGGCAGCACTGTTAAATGCCACCCTCCGACCTGGTGATACCTGCCTTTTTATACAGTCAGGTGTGTACCTGGCCGTCAACAACCGGTTTGGCGAGCTTTTTTCCAGCCCTGTATCCGAAACGGTTAATTTCCGGGCGTTAGCCGATCATGTCTCCGCCCGTGGACTGTCCGATCTGCTGGCACCAAAAATTCATACCATAGACTACACTGAATTTGTTACACTCTCTGCCGAAAATGACAAGTGCATTACCTGGTAACAGAGGATGAACAGCGCCTTTCTGCGCGGACTGCCCGCGAGGGCGTGCAGATACGATCAAGAGATAAATAAAGTCAGGAAATGAACAAAGTAAGGGATAAAGAAGGTTTTGTTATCAATTACCAGGACTGGAACAGATCACTGGCAAATACCATCGCTGCCGAAGAAGGCATCCGGCTTGATGAAGCCCATTGGCAGATCATTTCCCTTGTCAGAGAGTTTTATGAAGAATTTGACCTGTCTCCGGTGAATCGCACACTGGTTAATTATGTAAAAACCCGCCTGGGAGAGGAAAAAGGAAACAGCATGTATTTATTGAAACTGTTTCCCGGCAGCCCTGCCAAGCTCTGCGCCAAAATAGCAGGCCTCCCCAAACCGGCAAACTGTTTATAGGCTGAATGGGAAAAGCTGTTTGGCTATTATTCTCCCCCCTGTTCAACCCTGATGCAAGCCTCCGAGGGCGGTCTGTGCCGGAAGCATCAGGCATCACAGTGACTTCTTCCCTGCTGAAAAAAGGCATTGATTCGCTGTGCAACCTGATCCGGGCACTCCTCCAGATGCAGATGGTGGCCTCCGGGCAACCTGCAGTATTCAATATGCCTGACATGCCTGAGTCTCGACTCGAATTTTTTACCTATGGTCAACACGCCTTTTTCAGCAAATACCGCTCCGACCGGGCAGCGAATGGCAGATAGCATGGCATTGACCTGAGCCTCGGACAAATGCATTAACGATGGGTGTCGCAGGCGGCGGTCAGAACTCCAGGTCACACCTCCATCGCATTCTTTCACTCCTCTTTCCACCAGCAATCTGGCTGTATTGTCGGTCAATTGACCGAAGCCCAGTTGCCGGGCCTGGACGGCCGCATGAATGGATGGATAAACCTTGAGTGGCTGAATCGGAGACAGGATTTTTTGAATTGACTTGCCCAGTTGCGATGCAAACTTCGATTCGTCGCTGGTCATTGGGCCCAGTGAATCGATAAGGAACAACCGGCTTATCCTGTCAGAAATCGCTGATGCCCACATGGCAGCCACTACCCCGCCCAGTGAATGGCCAACAACCCGAACGGATGCAAGGCCAAGTGCTCTGGCCAACGCTTCACAATCGAGAACGTATTCAAGCAGATGGTACGCCTCGGCAGGCGAACGATGACCCGAGTGGCCATGACCTGGCAGATCCGGAGCAATCACGTTAAAACGCTGAAGGTCGAGGTGGGGAGTCAGGCGTTCAAAGCTGGCGGCGTTATCCAGCCAGCCATGCAGTAACAACAGGGTTTGTCCGTCGGGGTTGCCCGACTGCCTGTAGGCGATGTCCAATCGCCCGTTATTGATCTTTTTTTCTGTAAAGTGACACATGGGCTGCCGCCATAATCTTTAATCTTTGAGATTTCGACCATTATCAAGTCAATTTGAATAGTCGCCTAAAATTTGTACTGGTCACTTCAGCCACTTCCTCGACCGGCAGATTCTTTATTTGCGCAACCTGTTCTGCCACTTCAACCACATAGGCCGGTTCATTGGGTTTGCCGCGGTAAGGCACAGGCGCAAGATACGGGCTATCCGTTTCAATGAGTATTCGATCCACAGGCACACCGGCAACCACATCACGAATCTCCCGGGCATTTTTAAAAGTCACAATGCCGGAAAACGAAATATAAAACCCCAAATCAAGCGCCTGTTCAGCCATTTCGAGACTTTCGGTAAAACAGTGCATAACACCACCCAATGCGGTGTCTGCATGTTGTTTCATCAGTGAAATGGTATCCTCCCTTGCATCCCGGGTATGAATAATCACCGGCTTTCGGGTTATTTTCGCGGCTTCAAGATGGTTAACAAAACGGGATTGCTGTACAGCCTTTTTGTCTTCATCATAGTGGTAATCCAGCCCGGTTTCACCGATTGCGATCACTTTGGGGTGTCTGGTCAGTTCCACCAGACGCTCGACTGTCGGATCTTCACCTTCATTGGAGGATGGATGAACACCAACCGAGGTGTAAACAAAGTCGTAGTTGTCAGCGATAGCCAGCAGATGCTCCAGGTTCTCCAGATCAATGGCAACATTGAGCATGGTATCCACACCCCGGCTTCGAGCCGCTTCCAGAGCCAGGCTCAAATCTGATTCGTATTTTTTCAGGTTCAACCTGTCCAGATGACAATGAGAATCAATATACATAGCAATCCCGAATCCGAATAAAGTCAGTGAGCGGGTATTGTAAGGGTGTGAGCGCAGATTTCAATGCAATCTGCTCAGTATGGTGTGAGGTGGTCTGTGTTTATCGAGAGCCCACCTGGTATGTCAACAGAATCCTTCGCTGGCAGGCATTTGACTCAAACAAGATAACTCCTTTCCATATATCTTTATCGGAAAATGTTTTTTATACATGACTCTATCGATTGCTCTCTGTTTGTATAACGCCTCAAACACTGCTGCAGCTTTGCTGCGTCCGAGTGCTTTAATTTATTAAGGCCTTACTGGTTGATTGGCGGAATAAAATCTTCTTTCTCCAATACTTGAATCAAGTTTCTCATAAGAAAGTTATTCATAAAGCTAACGTAGTATGTCCGTCCGTTTTCTGTTAATGGCCGAATAAATCCAGAATCTTTCATTTTTGAAATAAGGTGGGTTCTTTGCCTTGGCGTAAGCCCACCAAGAACTTCATGCAGTTCGTTGGCTTTAAATTTTTGTTTTTTTATACCAATGTTAAGGACTTTAGCTTCATTCTTGTTTAAATAACCCCTATCGAATCCCAGATTGATCGTAGGAACCAAAATATTTTGATATAAATATTCAAAATCCAATAGCTTGTTAACTTTAGTTACTTCTTCAAGTATCCCCGTGAGTACATAATCACACCAATTCAACAAAGATGAATCATCTCCTAAATCTGCTTCAGAAAGTTTTTCATAATATAAATCTCGGTCATTACAGAATACAGCAGTCGGGTTTAGAATCTTTCCATCCTTGACGTTAAATCCATACTTGACTAGCAATGCATAAGTTAGCAATCTGACTACACGGCCATTGCCATTACCAAATGGATGTATCCAGGTAAATCTATGATGTGCAATTGCCGTTTTCAATAGGTCATATTTATCAGGAGCTTTATCATTGATGAATTTAAGAAGATCATCCATGTAAGACTGAACCTGGATATGATCAGGCGGCGTGTGTGTTGACCTGGATATCTCAACATTCCATGTCCGATAAGCTCCAGGAGTTCTGTCACCTTCATCGGTCAGATCCCCAACAACCAAATGATGAAGCTCCCTGATGAAATGGTGGGTTATTTCTGTGCCCCCACTAATGCTCTCTTCGATGAAGTCCATAGCGGCTTCAACATTGGCAATTTCAGAGAAACTTTCACTTGAGCGCTCCTGGTGCTCAATTTTCCTTTCGATGTACTCAGAAATAGTAGTTCGGTTCCCTTCGATCCTGGCAGAGCCGACACTCTCCAATATATGAAAGATACTCTTTAACTGAAAAAACATCCAGGGAGCTGTCGATCCTCGTAATTTTAGCCTTCTCAGGTGATTAAGCTCGAAAAGAGTGTCTGTGAGCTGAGAATCGAAGCCGGGACTGACAACTCGAAGCTTAAACTCCTTATTACCTGGCATGATATTTACAAACCCTTAATGCAAGTTAATGAAAAATAATAATATAATCTATGAAATCATTTTCACCAGTTACATTTTAAGTGTAAATCTATCTACATGAAAAGAAATTTCCAGATACAAGGTTGCTTCGGAAATACCTTCTTATTTTGCAATTTCGGCTATAGCCTGATTGTTCAGCGACAACATTTTTTTCAAAACGGCCTGTTTACGCCTGAGGGAATATCCCATTGTCTGTCTCTCAACCGCTCCCTCATCGCTATTAGAATCCCTTCAAGGGGAAGATGCAACTATCCTGAAGAGGGTTAGCTGAATCTTTCCATAACGAAGCTGCATAATTTCTGACCATGGACGGCAACGATTTGTTCTTTAACAACCTTAAAACCAAACTTCTCATAGAACGGACGGGCTGTGATGCTAACTTCAGAGTACAGCCTGGAGATTCCTTTTAGTTGACCGGTAGTTATCACTTGTTCCATCAGGCTTCGCCCTATGCCTTTACCTTGATACTTGTAGTGGCAGAAAAAATGATCAATTAATCCATTTTCTTGAAGATCGGCATAACCAACAATTTCATTTTCTATTTCAGCTACAAAAGGTGAAATGCAGTTCATTTTTCGCTGCCATATTTCAGGGTCAAATTCATCGGGGGCCCATGCTTCTACCTGTGCTTTGGAATAATCGCGTATGTTCACATTGTGAACCGTGTGATAAAAGACCGCCCACAGGGCAGGTGCATCTGATTCTTTGTATTTTCTAATGTTGATCATGCCATTCGTAACGACTCGTCAGCTTGTTTTTTATAAATTTCTCTCCTATGTCCAACTTTTACTATCCAGATTGTGAGCTCAGAATCTTGAATAGAATAAACAATCCGATATATGCCTTGCCGATCTGTAAAGCTCTTTCCCGGTTAATTTTTCACTTCCCTCTGGCCTGGGATTCTCTTTTAACTGTTCAATTTTCTTCAGAATTTTCGCAAGATAACGTCAAAACGCTATAATGCCAACTCTGGAAAGCCAACGTCCAAATTCAGCGGACGCCAAAAGCGGAGCCTTCGACGGCTCGATGGAATGACTTGATACTTATTGAGCCTTCTCCCAAGCCAGCCATATCAGCTATAACCTGTAACGCAGCAGCTATAATATAACCCGGCAGCCATAACGTCGCGGCTATAACATTACATCGACAATACACCTACATGGTGTGGGTTTGCCTGTCAGAGGAGATAGACCCGGCAAGGTAGGTCTCGATCTTGTTACGGGCGTTTTCATTATCGTCGTTAAACTGCACACCAATCCCGGCCGCCCTGTTACCCTGCGCACCTTTGGGTGTCACCCAGACCACTTTACCGGCTACCGGAATTTTCTCCACTTCATCCATAAGGTTTAGCAACAAGAAAACCTCGTTTCCGAGCTGGTAGTTCTTCGCTGTTGGAATAAACAGCCCGCCATTTTTGATAAAAGGCATATAAGCGGCATACAAGACCGCCTTGTCTTTAATAGTAAGTGTAAGTATACCGTGTCTGGCACCTAATCCTGGAGGCATGTTCAATACCCGAAACTGAAATGAATGATAGTTAAAGATTAATAGTTACAGGTTGATAGCAGTAATTATAAGCAACAAAGCCGGGCAGGCACCCTGCGCCTGAAACAACACCAGGCCCAGGTACACTCTGTGTCGCCCTCTGCATCACCATATGCTGTCTGTTTCAATCTACTTTAACAGTAATTCAATATCGCAATTAATCAACCCGCACCTGAAAAATTATTGGCTCGCCATCAGTTTTTGCCATTGAATGGCCATGTTTTCCAAAAACAGCTTTTCGTTAAAATTCGCCCCGTTTACCCAGTCTCGCCTCCTCCGGTTTAACTCGTCCCTTAGCGAAAAAAGCAGGCGCTGATCATTCCTGTCCGCCAGGTACTTCAACATGGCGGCCCCGTTGACACCGTCAAAATACTGTTCGTCACCAGTCATTTTGTATCGAAGCATTGTTTCAAGCCAACTGTTCTGGCACAACAAAAACTGCTCCAGTCCGGGAGGAAAGTGTTTGTCAAAGGTTTCCGCAAAGCCCACGACGGAATCCTTTCCCTTGAGTACGTCACCCAACCGCCCTATCAGTTTCAACTCGGCTTCCACCCCTTTGCTTTCCAGCAATTTCAGTGCCTTGAGCGGGCTGCCACAGGCCATTTTCAAGGCAGCATGAAGCTCGGCAGAACTATAGGTTTCAGCGTTTTTCGCCGTCATTTTTTCCAGCCAGTCGATTGATTGACTTGTCCCCGGCTGGTCGAGCTTCACTATCTGACAACGAGAACGTATTGTTGGCAACAAGGTTCTCTTGCGGTCATCAATGAGCAGGTAGAGCGTATTACCGGCTGGCTCCTCCAGACTTTTCAACAATGCATTGGCTGCGTTACCATTCAACGCAGTTGCCGGGTTCATCAGAATCACTTTCATCGAGCCTGTCTGTGGTGACCGGGCAACAAAATCGCTGATCGCCCTGACCTGATCCACCTTGATAAACCTGCTCTTTTCTTCCGGTTGGCAAAACACCAGATCCGGGTGCGTTTCCGCCCTGTTCAGCTTGCAGCTTTTACACTGCCCACAAGCCACACCCGAGGCAGGCTTCCCTTCCCCGACACACAGGAACGACCAGGCCAGTTGCAAGGCAAAGTCCCACTTACCCATGCCTTCAGAGCCAGATAAAATCAGTGCGTGAGCCAATACTCCTTCAGCTCTTGCGGTATTGAGCTGATTGAACACATGATCAAACCAGGGATAATAATTATTGTTCAAGCGACTTCCTGTGTGTAGCCGTGATAACTGACATCCTTAACAACCACGAGGGGTTTCTCTCGCCCCGCCCCTCATTCTTCGAATGCTATCTGTTTATCAATACAGCATCAAGTGTTTTGTGTGGGCAAACAGGTTCGGTTTTTATGGGCTTGTTTGCCATATACGCAAGCGGGAAACACTGTCATTGATATCAACCGGTTTATGCCAGCCTATTTGGATCACTGGCGCGGATGCTACTGACAAGGTAGCGTGTTTCCTGTGTCACTCTATCTGACGTTTCTCGCGTAGCTGTTACGGCAATGATACTCTGAAGTCCAGGCCGCGAATGTCGTTCTTTCAACCAGCTGATATCATCAGACGCACGGAGAGACCGAGTTTCTGTTCGTCCGTGACCACCGTCATAACTTTCTACCAAAACCTCCGGAGACAGGTTGGATGTAAAGCAGGTAGCAACATCCTCATGCAAACTTCCCTGGTTTCCTTTCAGGCTCAGTACGTAATCAGCCTCTTGACCGATTATCTGTTTTGCAATTTGTTTGGCATCCCATTGCGTCTATGGAAATAACCGCTTTCTTTGAGGCACCATCAATACTTCGCCTAAGGCACTTACCATCAATGGCAATCACTTCACCGTCCGTCAGTGTAATTGGAAAAACACTGGCTAAACCGGGTTGTCTCAATAGCGGCAAAAACATCTCCCAGCGTATCGTGGGAAGGGATTCCGTTTTCCAGCCCCGGCAAATCTGTAAACCAGTCTTGCTTCGCTTTACCAAACTCTTCTATGGCTACCCGGTTG
>PDPE01000008.1:42500-44298 GCA_002747395.1 Pseudomonadota bacterium | reverse complement strand
CGACTCGACCAGTGAGCTATTACGCTTTCTTTAAAGGATGGCTGCTTCTAAGCCAACCTCCTGGCTGTCTGGGCCTTCCCACATCGTTTCCCACTGAGCGGTAATTTGGGGACCTTAGCTGGCGGTCTGGGTTGTTTCCCTTTCCACGACGGACGTTAGCACCCGCCGTGTGTCTCCCATGCTGATACTTCACGGTATTCGGAGTTTGCAATGGGTTGGTAAGGCGGTCAGGCCCCCCTAGCCATAACAGTGCTCTACCCCCGTGAGTAATACATGAGGCTCTACCTAAATAGATTTCGAGGAGAACCAGCTATCTCCGGGCTTGATTAGCCTTTCACTCCGATCCACAGCTCATCCCTGCATTTTTCAACATACGTGGGTTCGGTCCTCCAGTGCGTGTTACCGCACCTTCAACCTGGCCATGGATAGATCGCCCGGTTTCGGGTCTACTCCCAGCGACTCAACGCCCTATTAAGACTCGGTTTCCCTACGCCTACGCTATTCGCTTAAGCTTGCCACTAAAAGTAAGTCGCTGACCCATTATACAAAAGGTACGCAGTCACCAGAGTAAACTCCGGCTCCCACTGCTTGTACGTATGCGGTTTCAGGTTCTATTTCACTCCCCTCTCCGGGGTTCTTTTCGCCTTTCCCTCACGGTACTGGTTCACTATCGGTCGATAAGGAGTATTTAGCCTTGGAGGATGGTCCCCCCATCTTCAATCAGGATATCACGTGTCCCGACCTACTCGTTTTCACAACTATGATGATTTCAGATACGGGACTATCACCCACTCTGGTCACGCTTCCCAACGTGTTCTCTTATCAGCAAAGCCGCTTAAGGGCTGCTCCCCGTTCGCTCGCCGCTACTAAGGGAATCTCGGTTGATTTCTGTTCCTCCGGGTACTTAGATGTTTCAGTTCTCCGGGTTAGCTTCCTTTCGGATGACATCTTAAAATGCCGGGTTCCCCCATTCGGAAATCCTCGGGTCAATGCTTGTTTATCAGCTCACCGGGGCTTATCGCAGATTACTACGTCCTTCATCGCCTCTTATCGCCTAGGCATCCACCACATACGCTTAGTCACTTGATTCTATAACCTTGAACAGTCTGTAACGGCCTTTTGATTCCCGTTACGTTCAAAGCAATGACTATTAACTTTGTAACGATTTATCTTGAGAAAATGTATTGTATGATTTACTACATTTTTTCAATAACTAATCTTGCTCATCACAAGTAAAATTAGTTACCTAGATTATTACTTCTGTTTGTTAAAGATCGCTGACAGCCTCTGCTATCAGTATTGACGAAACCGTCAGACAAATCACCTCGTCATTGAAACGATGCTATCGCTTCAAAGTGCCTTGTCTGAAGGCTTGATCAGTGAGAAAGATGTCCTAATACGCGAGCAATTACTGGTGGAGCTAAGCGGGATCGAACCGCTGACCTCCTGCGTGCAAGGCAGGCGCTCTCCCAGCTGAGCTATAGCCCCAGTTTAGGCGTGTCAATTGACAACAAACAGCGCAGGTTTGGTGGGTCTAGGTGGATTTGAACCACCGACCTCACCCTTATCAGGGGTGCGCTCTAACCAACTGAGCTATAGACCCGTTTACGTGACGCCCATTATTCTCCGTTTCTCACTTCAAACAACAAGCCTCAGTAAAAGATAGCCAGCCCAATTCAGGCTCCGCTGTGTCTTTCTCTTTTCAAGACCAAAAAACTTGTGTGGGAATTCGTAACTCGCTCAACTGTTTCTTTAAGGAGGTGATCCAGCCCCAGGTTCCCCTAGGGCTACCTTGTTA
>PDPE01000008.1:0-40000 GCA_002747395.1 Pseudomonadota bacterium | reverse complement strand
TGAAATAAGTTACACTGGGCAGCATGAAGCAAGTACGCAAGCTCCAAAATACCTACATCTCTGAAAGCATCAAAAACATTGACCGACTGTCAGTGGCGGTTTGCCAACACTTGGGAATTAACCCCGAGCAACACAAACTATTTGTGCTACCAAGACGACAGGAGATCACTTTATTGCTAGAGAGTCCGGTATTTGCTTCGCAGCTGCGTTACCAACAGCAAGATATTCTGCGCTTTATCAACAAACGCTTTTTGGGAGAGTTCAAAGAGATTAGGGTGAAAATATCACCGCCTGTCATGCCCCCGCCAGCCCCACCCAAGGTACACAAGCCACTGCCAGATGACATTAAGAAGATGTTATCAGCGGTTCTTGATGAACTAGATACTTAAAAAATCAGGCATAACCAAGCTCACCTGCGTAGCTAATCTGAGCCTCTTTTTCTGGCTCTACAGTGACCAACTCCCATGCGTCAGGCTGGGCAATCAGCTCGTGAAGCAGTAGATTATTAATCGCATGACCTGATTTATAACCGTGATATGCGCCAATAATGCTATGACCAATCGTATATAAGTCACCGACTGCATCCAGCATTTTGTGTTTCACAAACTCATTATCGTAACGAAGGCCATCTTTGTTCAACACGCGATATTCATCCAGCACAACAGCATTCCCCAAGCTACCACCCAACCCCAGGTTTCTGGCACGCATGTATTCAACATCACGCATAAAACCGAAGGTGCGTGCTCGACTGATCTCTCGACTGTAGGATGTTTTTGAAAAGTCCAGTGCCAATACCTGCTCGGTAGACCTAATTGCTGGATGGTCAAAATCGATTTCAAAGGATACCCTGAAACCCTCATAAGGGCGAAGCTCCGCCCAACCCGCCTGGTTTTCAAAGCGAACAGTCCGTTTAACCTTAATGAACTTTTTAGGTACGCACTGTGTTTCGATTCCAGCTGACTGGATCAGATAAATGAAAGGTGCCGAGCTACCATCCATGACGGGAACTTCAGATGCGGTCAAATCCACATAGACATTATCAATACCCAAACCCGCAAATGCAGACATCAAGTGCTCAATTGTACCGACTTTAACGCCCTCCTGAACTAATGTGGTGCTAAGAACGGTTTCACCAACGGCTCGTGGTGTGCAATTAATTGTGACAGGAGTATCAAGATCAATGCGACGGTATACAATCCCTGTATCGGGCGCTGCTGGCCGTAGTGTCAGTCCGACGCGCTGCCCTGAGTGCAAACCAATGCCTACCGTACTCACGGCACGCTGTAGTGTTCTTTGTGCTAACATAAAATCCCCGTTGACCGAGCCGTTATTTTTATTATGGCTGGTAAGATATATTGGGTTAGTTTATTAAACAATGTCATAACCTGCGCTTAACGCCTCACAGAGGTGCGGCTGATCATGCTATAAAACTTATAGCTTGTCTAGCGATGCCAGCTATGACCGAACTCTAGCGGGGTCTTAGCGTTTACAAAATCATTCACTTGCCGAATGATTCCTGCTGCGGATAAACCAGCCTCCGCAAGCTGTTGCTCACGACTGGCGTGTCCGATATACCGATCAGGGAGTCCTAGGTGCAAAACAAAAACGGTTGTCCCAGTTTTGGCCAAACTTTCCGAAACAGCGCTACCTGCACCTCCCTGGATAGCATTATCTTCCAAAGTGACAATAATTTCGTACTTGTTTGCAACATCTTGAATCATGGCTTCATCAAGGGGTTTAACGAAACGCATGTTAACCAAACCGGCATCCAGTACCTCAGCTGCCTCTTTGGCAGGATCGAGTAAAGCGCCAAATAATAAAATAGCAATCCGCTTCCCGTCGCGCAGTGGCTTTGCCTTACCAATGTCTAATGCTGTCATGACTTCCTCCGGCTCCGCTCCTACGCCCTTATCGCGTGGATAGCGCACTGCGGTGGGAGCATCCTGCAAATAGGCGGTGTAAAGCATGTGCCGACACTCATTTTCATCTGCGGGTACCATCACCACCATATTGGGAATACAACGCAAATAAGACAGATCATAGCTGCCTGCGTGTGTCATACCATCCGCACCCACCAACCCCGCACGATCAATCGCGAAGATGACTGGCAAGTTTTGTATCGCCACATCATGAATTAATTGGTCATAGGCACGCTGCAAAAATGTCGAATAAATCGCAACAACGGGTTTCATCCCGTCACACGCCAGACCTGCAGCCAATGTCACCGCATGCTGCTCGGCAATGGCTACATCAAAATAGCGATCTGGGAATTTTTTGGAAAACTCAACCAGCCCAGAGCCTTCACACATCGCAGGTGTAATACCCACTACACGCTCATCACGGGCGGCGATATCACATAACCACTTGCTAAACACTTGAGTATAGGTCGGGGTGGATGTCTGGGAACTTTTCGTCAAGCCTTGCGTTAAATCAAACGCAGACACGCCATGATAAGCACAGGGATCATTTTCTGCCGGCACATACCCCTTCCCTTTTTTGGTTAGCACATGCAAAAAATGAAGCCCTTCACAATCACGAACCTTTTCAAAAAGCCTTACCAATTCAAGCACATCATGCCCGTCAACTGGCCCGTAGCAGTTAAACCCCATTTCCTCGAACAATGTGGCGGACGGTGATGCACCCTTGACGTGCGTTTGAGTACGACGGGAAAGATATCGACGTAAACCACCCACATTGGGTGAAATCGACATATCGTTATCGTTTAAGACCACCAACATGCTCACATCCAGGGTACCCGCATGATTCAACGCCTCGTATGCCATACCCGCAGTCAGCGCACCATCGCCAATAACAGCAATGCTTTGACGCTTGATACCCTGTTGTTTCGCCGCTATTGCCATTCCCAACGCAGCACTGATCGAGGTACTGGAGTGACCTACGCCAAAGGCATCGTATTCACTTTCGCTGCGCGTGGGAAAACCGGACAGGCCACCTTGCTGACGAATACTACTTAGCCGGTCGCGCCGCCCTGTGAGAATCTTATGGGGATAGGCTTGATGTCCAACATCCCACACCAAGCGATCTTCGGGAGTGTTAAAGACATAATGTAGTGCGACCGTGAGCTCTACGACACCCAAGCCTGCGGAAAAATGCCCACCTGAATCAGCAATGGATGTCAGCAAAAAAGCCCGTAGTTCATCACATAACTCTGGTAGCTGCGCTTTCTCCAGTGAACGAAGCTCATCGGGTGTCACCACCTGATCCAGTATCGACATTACTTAATGCGTTGCACAATAAACTGGGCAATATCCCTTAGCAAGTCTGCCTCAGAACCAAACTCATCAAGTGCCGCTAACGACTTCTGGTGAAGCAGATGCAGCTTCTCTTTGGCCCCAGCCATACCCAAAATTGAGGGATAGGTCGGCTTGTTGGCGGCCATGTCGGCACCTTGTTGTTTACCCAGTGTCTCCGTGTCACTTTCAACATCCAGAATGTCATCCTGAACCTGAAAAGCCAGACCGATTGCATTAGCATATTGGTTCAGTGACTCGCGTTGTTTATCGCTGACCTGATTACTGCAATAGGCTGGCATGAGTACACTAGCATTGATCAATGCGCCAGTTTTGCGGGCGTGCATCACTTCCAATTGCTGCTCTGCTAACCCCAACCCAACCGATGCAAGGTCGATGGCCTGACCACCCACCATCCCCTGAGAGCCTGCCGCAACCGATAGCATGTGGATCAACCGGAGCTGCTGCTCAGGCGTTACACCATCTATCGGCTCGCTCAGCCATTCAAAGGCAAACGCCTGCAAGGCATCACCGGAGAGGATGGCAGTTGCTTCACCAAACGCTTTATGTGCCGTGGGAATACCACGCCGCAGATCATCGTCATCCATCGCAGGCAAGTCATCATGCACCAGCGAATATGCATGAATACATTCGACCGCCACTGCAATGCGATCCAGCGGCAATAAGGGGATTTGTAACGCTGCACCACTGGCATAAACCAACCTTGGACGAATTCGCTTACCACCTGCCAAAGCTGAATAACGCATGGCTTCATGTAAACGAGAGGGGGCAATATCCTGAAGGGGAAGCGCCTCCGATAGCACCTGCTCAATCCGCAAGCGGTGAGGCTCTGACAATTTGACTTTATTCATCCGTTAAAAAATCTTCTTCACCATCCGCAGTCAGTCGCACCACTCGTCGCTCTGCATCAGCCAATAGTTTCTGACACTCCCGGCTCAAGCACACCCCTTCCTCAAAGGACTGCAACGCCTCCTCAAGCGACATATCACCCTGCTCCAACCTGGCTATTGTCTCTTCCAGACGCGCAACTGAGTCTTCATAACTGACTTTCTTTGCTTTTTTACTCATGCTGGGGATATTGATCTTTCGTGTATTGAATTGCAAGTGGATGTTTAGCCCCATATCATTGCAACCCTCCTCGCAACTGGACACTACCCCATGACTCCAACAAACAATCATCCCCTCCCTGCCATGCAACAACTATTGGGCATTATGGCGAAACTCAGAGATCCGGATAGTGGATGCCCGTGGGATCGGCGCCAAACTTGGGGCAGTCTTTTTCCTCATACTCTGGAGGAAGTCCACGAAGTTGGTGCTGCAATAGATGCCAACAACCCTGCTGAGCTGTGCGATGAATTAGGTGACTTATTATTCCAAATTGTTTTTTATGCTCAAATTGCCAAAGAACAAGGTCAGTTTGAGTTCAATACTGTCGCCGAAGCCATTAGCCATAAAATGATAAGGCGACATCCTCATGTTTTTACTGACAAAAAGTATGAGGATGAAGCAGCACAAAAAGCAGACTGGGAGGTCATCAAGCAACAGGAGCGGCAACAAAAACATAGTGGGTCCCATAGTGGTTTTTTTGACGATATTTCACAAAATCAACCGGCATTGATGCGCTCAGTCAAACTTAAAAAACGTGCTTCAAGCTTTGGGTTTGACTGGCGAGCATGGCAACCCGTGGCTGATAAGGTTAGAGAAGAGTTGGACGAGGTCATTGAAAGTGTCTCACTAAACGAGTGTCAGGAGCGCATTGAGGAGGAAGTCGGCGATCTGTTACTCAGTGTGGCCAATCTTGCACACCAGCTCAAGGTGGAACCGGAGAATGCTCTGCGCAAGGCGAACAACAAGTTTGAAAAGCGAACCAATCGCCTGTTGCAACTGCTAACAGCAAAAGGCGAGTTACGTGATTATACCGATGAAGAACTTGACCAAGTCTGGCAGCAGGTAAAGGCTGAGGAACAGTCATAGGGTCAAGCCAGACGAGCCCATTACAAGCGTTGTGCGTTAGCCATACTATTTTAAATCGACCGAAGACTCTGCATCCAAACGAGCCTGAGCAACCTTATCATGGTTTTTGGCGTAAAAATAACCACCCAAATACAGCCCCAAGCTGAGTACAACCATCGCTATACCATAGTATCGCTCTGATGGTTCAATAATGTGCCAGACACCGGCCATAAAATAGAAAAAGGCAACAACCATTAGGGACACATACGTACCACGCACCCCATTAAGTGCTCCTCGCAAAAAGAACACGAGCGGCAAGCAAAATACCGCCAGCTCAAACGACACCGGAATATCCTGCTCCGTTGCCAGCCAACCGTTCCACACAATTACTAAAGCCAGTAACCCGATTATCGACAAGACGCTGAGCCAATAAGCCCTTTTTATCGCAGTCATGATGCTAACTTCACTGCCAACTCGGCGATGCGTTTCCCCAAGGCAATACACAAGACATGCTCATCATTGCTCACGGGTTGATTATTTTCAGCACCCGCCACATGCGAGGCCCCATACGGTGTACCACCCGAGCATGTAGTCATCAACTCTGAATTACTATATGGAATGCCGCTAATCAACATACCATGATGTAGTAGTGGTACTAGCATGGACAACAGGGTTGCCTCCTGACCACCATGCAAACTCGCCGTGGAAGTGAATGCTCCCGCGGGCTTACCCGCCAGATTGCCAGACAACCACTGCGCAGATGTTTGCTCCAGATAATACTTCAGGGGAGCGGCCATCATGCCAAAACGTGTCGGGGAACCCAGAATCAAGCCATCTGCACCAGCAAACTCCTCCACGGTGACATAAGGTGCCCCAGACTCAGGAATGGCTGGCTCTGCTGCCTCAGACACAGGTGAGACTTCAGGCACTGTACGCAATATTGCTTCAACGCCAACAACTTGCTCAACACCTCTAGCAACCCGCTTGGCTAACTCAAGCGTAGCGCCATGACGGCTATAGTAAAGCACCAATACCTTTTTCATGACTCACCCTTTAAAGTATTTCCAAAACTGATTCAGGCGGCCGCCCAATGGCAGCCTTGCCGTCTTTCACCACAATGGGGCGTTCAATTAACTTTGGATAGGCCACCATAGCATCAAGCAATTGCTCGTCGCTCAATGATTCATCCGCTAGGTTATGCTCCTTATACTCAGCCTCCCCTTGGCGCATCAATGCTCGCGGCGAAAGTCCCAGCATCGTTAATATGTGCCGCAACGTCTCTTTATTTGGTGGCGTTTCCAAGTACTTGACCACATCAAGCGCCTCCCCTTTTTCTTCCAACAGTCCAAGGGTCGCACGGGATTTTGAACAACGAGGGTTGTGATATATGATCGTTTTTCTACTCATAACAAGACCTGTGGCAAGACGACAGAATGAACAAGTCGCTAATCTACCATGATCCACGGGCGCAGGGGACACTAATGCACTATTTAAGATTTATTTTCCTGTCGGTATTACTAACACCTGCGGTCATTGCCAAACCAGTTAATGACTTTAGCTTTCAGGATGTAAACGGAAAAATTCACCAACTCTCGGATTATCGTGGCAAATGGGTTGCGGTTAATTATTGGGCAACATTTTGCCCACCTTGTCGAGTTGAAACTCCCGCGTTAATTCGTTTTGTGAATGACCACCCCAATAAACTGGTCGTACTGGGTATGGATGTGGGCATGGACGACACCACAAGTTTGCAAAAATTTATTACCGAGCAAGGCATTAACTATCCGATTATCCCCACCCAAAGCAGTACGATGACAGCCTTTGGTGAAGTGGCCGGGGTTCCAGTCACTTTTATCATCTCACCAGAAGGTGAATTAGTTGATAAGCATATCGGTCTGCTAACTTACGACAACCTGAGCTTTTATACCAATCCAGAAAAATCGATGGCAGATGATCCGCAACCGGAAAGGAAAAAATCTTTCTGGGATCGCATTTTTGATTGGGGATAACCGAAAATAGAAAAAGCCACTACCCAAAAAAGTAGTGGCTTTCTTACTTCAGTCAACTGCGATTATTTCAAATGCAGAACCTGACCCGGCTGAATGGTGTAGGCCGGTGCTTGTAAGTTATTGATGCTAATGATGTCCTTCCAGTAAACACCTGTCTGACGCATTACTTCAAACACAGTGTCACCCTTCTTCACAACGTAGGTATTGCCATTGCCTGAGGATACAGCAGCAGGGGTATACGTGGTGCTCGTACCGGAAGCTGCGCCACCTGTGTAGGTCTTGGGCGTATACTGGCCGTAAGTTTGGCTTGGTTTCTGGAAGCTGCCCGTGTACAGACTCTTGTTTGATGGCGTTGGCGTCGTTGCGGCCATGCCACCGGTATAATCAATGTACTGAGTCGTTGTCTTAGGTGCCGGAGGAACATAAGACTTGGGCGGAACATAAGGCTTTGGTGGCACATAGGCTGGCGTAGAAGGTTGAACGACGATAGGCTTGGGTGGAACATAAACGGACGCTTTCGCCGGTGTCTGCGCCTTTGCCTTAGCAGCCGCTTGCTGACGATTCCATTGCTCTATATACCACTGCCGGGTACGACCGTTGCTCGCCACTGCCTGAGACTGGTTAGCCTTGGCTGCCGCCGCCGCTTTAGCGGCTGCTTGCTGGCGGTTGTACTGATCAATATACCACTGCTGTGTGTGCCCTCCGGCGCTTTTCGATTGATTCGCTTTTGCCGCAGCAGCCTTGGCGGCTGCCTGCTGACGGTTGTACTGATCAATATACCACTGCTGTGAATGACCGCTCGCAGACGTTTGCTTCTGTTTGCCCTGCTGCTGACGATTCCACTGATCGATATACCACTGTTGTGAATGGCCGCTTGCAGACGTCTGCTTCTGTTTGCCCTGCTGCTGGCGATTCCACTGATCAATATACCACTGCTGAGAGTGTCCGTTAGGAATCTTCTGCTTCTGTTGCTTGCCCTGTTGCTGACGATTCCACTGATCAATGTACCACTGCTGTGAGTGACCACTCGTTGCCTGATTCTTTTGCGTACCGCACGTTGTACATGGCGTCTGAGCCTCTTGTTGTACATGCTGTTGATCCTGAGCAACTGACTGTGATGCATTCTGGGTCGTACCCGCACCGGTAACAGACGTCTGAGGATCTGCATTACTGCGGGTTCCGTAAGAAGAACAACCCGTCGCAATCATTGATACCAACGACGCAGCGACTAATAATTTATAACTTCTGTCCATGATTTATGCCTGAGTAAATATAACTATCACGATTAACAAAAAAACCACCAACCAACCAAGCCATTCTATGTATTTTAAAATAGTCGGCTCCATCTTCGGGCCTGCTTTAGCAACCAAACCCGCGACAAGGAAAAAGCGGGCTCCGCGACCAATCGCTGAAGCGATGACAAACGGAAAAAAAGCCATCGAAAGCAAACCGGCGGTTATTGTAAATAACTTATAAGGTATCGGCGAAAAGCCTGCGACCAGAACTGCCCAAACTCCCCAAGTATTGAAAAGATGCTTCGCCTGTTCAAACTTTTCTGCATACCCCCCTGTTAAAATAGAATCAAGCCACCCAAACGCCCACACCCCAATGAAATAACCTGCAATCCCACCCAAAACTGACGTAATTGTCGTTAGTAGGGCATACCTGAACCAACGGTCTGGACGAGCCAGACTCATCGGCATCAGCATAACATCCGGTGGTATCGGAAAAAACGAGGATTCTGCAAAACTTAACCCCCCCAAGTAATACTCCGCGTGACGGTGTTTGGCTAACTCAATCACTTTCTTATATATATTAGAAAACAGTTTCATTTTAAAGGACTTTTTTAATTTATTTTATCGAGTAAAGGTACGAAAACAACCGCTTCTTTGCTTTCAGTTACAAAGCTGTCTTCGGACAAACGGCGCACTAACAGCAGCTCTTGTCGCTCATCTTCCCCACCAACAGGTATAACTAACCGCCCCCCTACCGCCAGTTGCTGCTTTAGCGCCTCTGGAACAGACTCAGGTGCAGCGGTCACAACGATGGCATCATAAGGGGCTGCTTTTTCCCAACCCCAACTGCCATCAGCTAGATGCGTCCGTACATTACGATAGCCCAACTGGTACAGTAGCTCTCTGGCACTACGATAAAGCGGCGTAATTCGCTCTACAGTATGTAGTTCGCGTACCAAGCCCCCCAAAATCGCCGCCTGATAGCCTGAACCAGTACCGACTTCTAATACCTTCGCTGGGACAGAATCGCTTAATAATAGTTCAGTCATTTTTGCAACAATATAAGGTTGGGAGATTGTTTGCGCGTGACCAATGGGTAAAGCGGTATTTTCATAGGAGCGTGATGCCAAGGCTTCATCAACAAACAAATGACGCGGCACCAAACTCATCACTCGCAACACCGCCTCATTTTGGATACCCATCTCTCTTAACTTGTCGATCAGGCGGTCCCGCGTGCGTTGCGAGGTCATTCCAATGCCTTTAATATCCAATTCAGCCATTTATAACTCCTGCAACCATTGCTCTGTTGATGTTATGGCCTGATATTG
Source organism: Pseudomonadota bacterium (assembly GCA_002747395.1). Classification (GTDB taxonomy): domain Bacteria; phylum Pseudomonadota; class Gammaproteobacteria; order Pseudomonadales; family Oleiphilaceae; genus LZORAL124-50-18. The sequence continues at coordinate 30,203 of PDPE01000008.1, read as the reverse complement.
GGTTAAATCTATATGGAGCGGCGTGATGGAAACGTATCCCTGTTCAACAGCGTGAAAATCGGTACCCTCGCCTGCGTCTAATTGTTCACCAACTGGCCCAATCCAAAAAATTTCCCGCCCTCTGGGATCTTCTGCGCGAATCACCGGCTCGGCATGATGACGTCTACCCAACCGAGTGACTTTAAACCCTTTAACTTCCGACCAAGGAATATTCGGCACATTCACATTCAGAATAGTCTGCGCATTAATTTTCAGTGAGTTTAGCTTGGCTAGTAGCACTCGCACGGCCTCAACCGCAGTTTGATAATGCTTGTCACCACCACTGCCGCAGCAGGAAACTGCCAGTGCTGGCAATCCCAGATTACGGCCTTCCGTAGCCGCAGCAACAGTACCAGAGTAAATGACATCATCACCCAGGTTTGGGCTTGAGTTAATACCTGCAATAACAACATCTGGTGGTGAGTCATATAAGCCAGTCAGAGCCAAATGCACACAATCTGTAGGCGTGCCATCAACGCTGTAAAGGTTTTCGCCATGAGCTGACAAACGCAGGGGATTCGTCAGCGTCAGTGAGTTGCTGGCACCGCTATAATCACGGTTGGGAGCAACGGTCAAGAGTTCCGCATCATCAGCCAACCCCAACCTCAGTGCCTGTAACCCAGGGGCAAAATAACCGTCGTCATTGCTGAGTAAAATTTTCATTTGTATTATGATCTTCAGGCTTCGCACCTGAGTATTTCCATTAGATAGCGAGCATTGTTTTGCCCATGACTCAAAAAAAACCTGACAATGCGGATGAGAGCAGTCTGTTTCTTAATGCTATGACAGACACCATCCCGCTCGCAGAATTAAATCAGGTGGATTTACGCCCAGCCCCCGCAGCCCCAAAAGTACGAGAATGGCACGATGAAGCGGATGACTCAGCGCCCGACATGTTATCAGATTCTGGAGAGATCGAGAAAGTACATGCAGAAACGGTATTAAGCTATTGTCGGACGGGCATACAGAACCGTTTATTCCGCCGGCTGAGACAGGGCAAACTGCAAATTACCGAAGAACTAGACTTGCATGGACTCAATTTAAAGCAGGCCAAACCAGTGTTGTTAGATTTTATCCAGTTAGCCTATCCCATTGAGGGCTGCTGTGTGCGTATTATTCATGGAAAAAGCAGTCGCTCACACATGGGGGAGCCAGCAGTAATGAAGCAGTTCGTTAATCACTGGCTGCAACAACATCCCCGGGTGATGGCCTTTCACTCTGCACAACCTCGTGACGGTGGAACCGGATCCGTCTATGTCATTCTGCGGCGTTCAACACACCCCTTTTAATGCGCTGAGCACAACGCAACAAGATAACTAAATTAGCCATGACTCGGTTTATTTCCTGATACTTTTTTATGCTGATTCGACCGTATCACTCACCCGATCCGATTGCTTGCGAATGTGCTTCTTCAGCGAATATCGCCCGGCACACAATAAAAAAGCCAGTGCGTTAACCCCACTGGCTTTTGAAGCTTAACTCACTTAATTTTGAATTGTCTGTGAGCCTTTAACGATAATTTTTACACGGCGGTTCTCCATTCGACCCGCTGCTGTTGCATTACTTGCTATTGGCTGAGTTTCGCCGCGACCAACCACCGTCATTACCTGACGGCTTAAACCGCGTGACACCAAGTAATTTGCAACTGACTGAGCGCGCCTTTGTGAAAGTGCCTGATTCGCTATGTGGCTACCTACATTATCGGTATGCCCAATAATGGCGATATTGTGAATAACAACACCATCACGTAGTAGATCACTCGCCATACGATCCAAAGCAAGACGCCCTGCACTTGTTAATACTGCACTGTTAGTCGCAAAGTTCGACCCACCCGCCAGGGTTTTATGAACCACTTTGGGCTGCGGCTTGGGAGTCGGAACTGGTACATGCTTTACAATTGTCCTCACCACAGGCGGCGTTACAGGTACCGGAGCTTGCTTAACAATGGTTGGTGTCGTTGGCGGCTGATTCACAATCACAATAGGCCTTGGCGACTCTGCTGCTTTTTCTTTTACAACAGTCTTTGGCGCCTCAATTGGACGACGCGTCAAAACAGGACGCCAATTCAAGCCCACACTGAGTTGATCTATGTCCTTGTCAAACAGCTCATACTCTGCACGAACCCTGAAACCTTGGCTAAGTTGATATTCCGCACCCAAGCCACCCATGACAGCAAACTTATTTTTCTGGTTTACCTCTGCACCCTCACCCTTGGTATCAAGTTTGGCAACACCCAGCTTTACAATCGGATGAATATCACCAAGGTAGCTCGGAACATGGTAGACAAGATTTCCACCATAAGCTTTGTATGCCACATTGGCTTGAGCATTTGTTTTATTGTGACTAACCTTAGCTACCCCCAAATCATTCCAGAACATCTCAAGACCAAAGTTACGACCAATATTAACCCCTCCATAAACTTTCTTGGAGAGATCCTTATTATCGTCAACATTCCAATTATCACCCTCCGGCTCCAATCGGCTTTGACCGATTGCGCCACCCACGTACCAACTATCTTCCAGTGACTCCAGTGGTGCCGCCATGAGATGTGGTGTAATCAACAGGGAAAAAACAGCAAGATATCGCTTCTTTTTATTTTTATAGTTCATAATAGCCTCAGCGTTTACGATTATTTTTTATTGCGTAAAAACGCTTTTTTTCTTAACCAAAGTAACGGAGCAAGCAGTAATACCCAAACAGGTGATGTACTGCCACCACCACCGTTAATAACGGTATTCAACTTATCATCAGAGCCAGAACCGGAGCCGGAATCAGGGCCAGAACCGGAATCAGAGCCGGAAGTAGAGCTAGAGCCGGAACCAGAGTGACTTGATGTATTTTTATCATGGTAATCAGCAATACCGTCGCCATCACTGTCTAAAGGATTTTTCGCATCATCACCAATTTCATCAATATCAGAGATTCCATCATCATCATCATCGGGGTCCAGGTAATTTGCCACACCATCCAAATCCAGATCGGGACAAACCATACCTGAGGGACATTCCTGACGGTCACTAATACCATTAGCATCACTGTCACCCGAACCATCGGGCATTCCCGCAGAATTTGAACTGTCACCATCCAAATAATCTGGTATTCCGTCCAAGTCGGCATCAACGAGTTTCAAATACCCCTGCTCTTTCACTTCAGTGAGTGTTGGAACCCCATCACCGTCATCATCACTGTCGAGGTAATCCTCAATGCCGTCCCCATCCGTGTCACGATTGTTAGGCTCCAAGTAATCAGGAACACCATCCATGTCACTATCTACATCACCCGTTTCAACGAAAGTACTAATGCCATCATTATCATCATCAGGATCAAGTGGGTCCATAATACCGTCGCGATCATGGTCGTAATGCATATGCACTTTTCCATCATCATCTTTAATCGCTGGGGATCTATCATCATCATCCAGATAAACCGGCACACCATCTGAATCAGCATCCGTCAACATATCACTAGGAACTTCATCACCGTTATTGATGCCATCATTATCCCAGTCCAAATCAACCGAATCGAGATTACCATCTCCATCCGTATCTGGGTTTGATGGGTCCAAGTCCAAGTGAATTTCTTCAAAGTTAGTTAAACCATCGTTATCACTATCCTCATTGATATCCAAAATACCATCACCATCACTATCCCGCTTACTTGGGTCTAAGCCAAGCCGAACTTCTAGCTGATTCGAAAGACCATCACCATCATGATCTTCTTTGCCATCAAGGATGCCGTCATTATCAGTATCTATATCTGATGGATTAAGCCCCAGTGCGATCTCTAAAGCATTCGGAAGACCATCACCATCCTTATCCTCATCTCCATCCGCCACACCATTTCCGTCAGTATCAGGATTATTAGGGTTCAAGCCTAAGGTGTACTCAATACCATTCGGGAGACCATCACCATCGGTATCCTCATCAATATCCGAGATGCCATCACCATCACTATCCACTTTCGTTGGATCCAGGCCCAATGCGATTTCATCAGCATCAGAAATACCGTCACCATCAGTATCTCTATTACCATCGCTAACACCATCACCCCTAGAGTCGGCATTGTTAATTTTCGTCCCTAAACTAATTTCTACCTGGTTACTGAGTCCATCACCATCAGTATCTTCCTGACCATCCAGGACACCATCACCATCGGTATCCTGTAGACCTGGGTTAAGACCTGCTCCCAACTCAATTAAGTTAGCCAAGCCATCACCATCGGTATCCTCATTACCATCTGGAATACCATCTTTATCTGTATCAAGCAGCGCTGGATCCGTTCCAATAACAATTTCGACGTTGTTCGGCAAGCCATCATTGTCGCTGTCCTCGTCTGCATCAGGTATTCCATCACCATCGGTATCAGGATTATTTGGATTCAACCCAAGGCTCCGCTCAAGCGCATCACTCAAACCGTCATCATCGCTATCCGTATCTTGTGGATCTGACCCAAGATCCTTCTCTACCTGATTAGACAAACCATCATTATCTGTGTCATTGTGAGGGTTCAAAGCATCTATGAGCTTTTCTCCTGTTGAATTCGTAGGGTTGTTAATGTCACTCCCTACCTCAATGAAATCATTTACCCCATCACCATCAGTATCAGCCAACACCGGACTTGTTCCAATAATGTTGACCTCATCACTATTGCTTAAAGAATCACCGTCTTCATCACCAGATTCTGTTAATACCAGTAGATTTAAGTGAGTTGCATCACTAACATTTCCCGCCTTATCCGTCGCTGAGGCAGTCAAAGATACATCACCGTACGGCAACGCCGGATTCATGGGGCATTCCCACTGACCGCTTTTTGAAACAGTGGTGGTACATGTTTGAGTGCCGTTGTTATTTGAAATTCTGAGCGATGAACCTGGCTCTGCTAATCCTTTGATGACCGGACTTTGATTAAAGCTAAATCTCGGCACCTTGATCTCCGGAGCGTCTGGCGGTGTTTTATCAATAGTATAGGTCGGCAAAGAACCACTGAACCTTAGCGTCACAACAGTCCCGGATACATCTTTCACGGTACCATTGTTCTTCATGAAAGATGCCAAGCTCGTCCCAGTTTCACCTGTTACGACTCTAAGCTCATATCGATTTGTTTCTGCATCAATTAAATTAAGTGACTTGATACGTGCACTCCCTGCACCATTAAATAGCTGGAAGTCCTCTACATCAACATTCAGCAGCTCCTCAGAGACATTATAAAAAAAGCTTACTTCGTCTGCGTTTGTATCGACTTCCTTTGGATCCCCTAACGTTACTTCATATTCAACATCCCGTGCATACGCAGACGACATTCCTGCCATCAAGGAAAGAAATGCGATACAACGAGCCACCTCTCCAATTTTCAACAAATTGGCAACATCTTTGTTCATTCTACCCAACCCCATTTATTTTTATTTTCACAATCACTCACAGAGCGCCAGGAAAGCGATGTGATAGTAAGAGCCAGTTCCCCAACTGACTGTTTCATCCCGCAAAGTAGCACGTAATTGTAAAATAAATAAACTATTCCCGATAAAGTGCTATTTTTTAGAAAGAGGCCTCCGGTGTCGCGAAACCGATGATCAACGACTTGCCGCAGCTTGCTATTGAGGTGGGTGTGATGGGATAGGCGGGGAAACAGAAAGCCCGTCTGCCCCAAAGAATCGCTCTGGAGAGATGGGCTGTCCTTTTCAAAATGGTGGAAGCGGCGGGAATCGAACCCGCGTCCGCAAATCCGCTGCCTGAAGGCGCTACATGCTTAGATCCGTCATTAATTTAACAAACACAATCTCGACGGGCAGAGAAGGTATCCGCGATTCCGGTAAGGTTTTAACGCTTTGGCCCCGGACAGTCCTCCACGCGATACCGCATAAATGATTCCCAGTAAGCACCTGCGGGCGAACGCTAGTGGGAATTTAGCAGGCTTATCAGGCCGCTAAAGCGTAGTTGTCGTCGTTGGCAACTAAAAGTTTGCAGCTTGAATTTAAGTGGTCACTGCATCCACTGCATGCTCCCCAGGTTTTGTAATCCACGTCGAAGCCAAGTCGCCCCCCATGTATCACTAACTGGTTACTTGGGCAGTCTACCGCATCATAGACTGCCTGTACATCACTGCTTGAGTTATATTTTCTCCAGCACCATTACTGCTGCGAGTATTTGGCCCGATAACGAGTGGGAGACAAGCCTAATAAACGCGTAAAGTGATGACGCAAGTTCATACCTGTCTGGAAACCAGTTGAGGAGGCAATCTCCTCTACACTGTAATTTGTTGTCTCAAGGAAGTCTTGAGCCAGGTTAATACGCTGATGAATCAACCACTCTTTTGGACTCTTACCAACAGTAGAACGGAACTGGCGATCAAAACTGCGGCGAGATAAGCAGGCCTGCTCTGCCATTTCTGTCACATTCAGTGGCTTATCCAGATTCTCAAGTACCCAATTGATGGTCTCATGCAAACGACCGTGTTGCTGACGCAAGGTACGCTCAACAAACTGTGACTGAGCACCATCACGGTGAGACGAAACCACCAAGTCCTTAGAAACGACATTAGTTCGATGAGCGCCGTAATCCTGACGGATCATCTGCAAGCCCAAATCAATCGCGCCCGTGTGACCGGAGGAGGAGTGCATACGCTCCTCACCTGTGTATAAAACATTATCCTGAAAATTCACTTTTGGGAACATTTCGGTAAACGACTTAGCCAGCGACCAGTGAGTCGTAGCTTTTTTTCCATCCAGCAGGCCGGTGGCAGCCAGTGCAAACGCCCCCATACCAAACGCAACAATGCGCCCGCCGCGCTGATGCAGCTCCAACATTGCATCAATCAAATGCTCCGGCGGCTTGACATCAATTCCTGTCCAACCCGGAATGACCAACATATCGTAACCCGTCAAGTCATCAACAGGCTTATCAATTTGTACAGTAATCCCACCGGTCGCCTTGACAGGCTTGGTAGTCAAGCCCAAAACATCTGTCTGATACCACGCTTCCAGCTCCGGACGTGGCGTTGAAAACAGCTCAACAGCACAACCAAACTCGAAAGTATCCAGATTTTCATAAGTCAAAATAGCCACTTTGGGCGATACAGTGAATTTATTCATAACATTCCATAGTTAAATACGCATTAAAACGACAGACAGCGACACGCGATATCACTTCGACTCTGAGCCATCATAAACAACCAGCCGACCATTTTTACCTAGACATCAAGCTAAACCAGCCAAGCTTAACGCAAACTGAACACTTCGAAATATTGTGTAATCGAAACACCTACAGCAATAAAAAAAGGACAGATCATATAAAAACAAACCACCAACCACATTAAAAACATCAACCGGATACCACTTCATGCCAAAAATTAGGCACTCTGACTGTCTTAACCCAAGTTCAATTCAAATCCACAGCAAAAAAACTCAGCCAAGCCAGCATAGTGCTAATAATACTGAGTATTCCCCGAACCAAGTAATCAATAAAAAGACATATTAAAATAATTTAAACTAAAAAAGATTAATAAGGAACCAATTAAACCATTTTTGAAAAGAAGATAGTTGACTAAACACCAAATAATCCAAACACCCATGTCAAAACTAGCGTAGAATTAGCAGCCTTAAATATTTCAGTGAATACAAACCCCGAATGTCAGATCAAAATACTCCACCCTTTTCAGAGCTTGGCTTATCTGAAGCCGTTTTATCCGCGATTGATTATGAATTTCCCTCACCCATTCAGGTTGAAAGCATCCCACCACTATTGGCAGGACGTGACCTGTTAGGTCAGGCCCAAACGGGTACAGGTAAAACAGCCGCCTTTTCCCTACCCTTGTTGTCAAAAATTGACTTAAAGCAAACAAAACCACAGATTTTGGTACTCGCACCCACCCGCGAGTTAGCCATTCAAGTTGCCGAGGCAATGCAGTCATACTCAAAGCATTTACATGGCTTTCATGTGCTGCCCATTTATGGCGGGCAGAGTATAGGGATTCAACTTAAGCAACTCAAACGAAATGTCCACGTCATTGTCGGGACTCCGGGGCGCATCATTGACCACATCAATCGTGGTACGTTAAAACTTGATCAACTACAAACTGTTGTGTTGGATGAGGCAGACGAAATGCTCCGTATGGGCTTTGTAGATGATGTAGAAACCATCCTGCAAGCCACCCCTGAAAACAAACAGGTCGTGTTGTTCTCTGCCACCATGCCACCGGCAATCAAAAAGCTGACCCAGCGCTATCTGAAAGATCCGGCGGATATTCGCATTAAAAGCAAAACAGCCACAGTGCCAACCATTCGCCAGCGTTACTGGCAGGGCAAAACCACCCATAAACTGGATGCATTGACACGAATTTTTGAAGCCGAGCCTTTCGACGGTATTATTATTTTCGTGCGTACCAAGTCCATGACGCATGAGTTGTCCGAGAAGCTGGAAGCACGTGGGTATGCCACAACGGTTCTTAATGGTGACATCAAGCAGGAACAGCGCGAGAAAACCATTGAGCAATTCCGCCGTGGTAGAATTGACATCATGATTGCCACTGACGTGGTGGCACGAGGCTTGGATGTTGAGCGCATCAGCCATGTCATCAACTACGATATGCCACACGATACTGAGTCTTACATTCACCGCATCGGACGTACTGGTCGTGCAGGACGGGAAGGCACAGCCATTCTGTTTGTCCCGCCCCGTGGTCAACGTATGCTACAGAGCATTGAGCGCGCCACTAAGCAAAAAATTCTACCATTTGAATTGCCAACGGCTGAGACGATTAGTGAAAATCGGATTAGCAATTTCAAGCAACAGATTAAAACCATCGTGCTCCAACAGGATCTTGATTTTCTTGAAAAAATGGTGGTTGACTTTGCCAATGAAGGCGATTTAAGTCTGGAACAAATTGCCGCCAGTCTGGCGTGGTTGGCACAAAAAGACCGCCCACTTTCTGCAAAGCTTCTGGATATTCCCAGCATGAGCGATAAACCGGCCGCACGCGCTGATCGCCAACGCAGGCACGATCCCGACAAGCCACGCCAAGCTCGTGATAAATCAAGCTCAAACGTAGAAACGAAACGTCGCCCGCGCCGTGACGCTGCTGATGAGGATATGCCAGAGATGGTGACTTATCGTCTTGAAGTAGGTCGTGAGCATGGTATTGAAGCCAAGCATATTGTTGGTGCAATTGCCAACGAAGCGGGTGTTGACAGCAAGTTTATTAACAATCTAGCGATTGAAGATGACCATTGCACCGTCGATCTACCAGAAGGGATGCCAAAGGCAATTCACAAGCATTTGTACAAGACCTGGGTTCAGGGTCGGCAGCTAAAGTTACGCCAACTCACCTCAAAAGATGAGCGCTCTTTTGATGCTGATGCTAACACCCGAAGCCGAAAAAAGCCCAAATCAGCCACGCCATCTAAGCGCAAGCCGTCGGCTGTTCGAGATAACGACAAGCAGCGCCCACGTAAAAAGAAAAAGAAGTCCTAAACAGGCGAATATCCAGTGTCGCGGCCTTAGGGCGCTTCGCAAATGACCGTTGCTCTTCGCGGCGCTGGATAGCCTTCAATGGTTTTACTCAAATCATTCGGGTCGAGAAAGTCCTTGAGTGACTCAAAAGTCATCCAGTCCGTTGCCCGCTGTTCTTCCAGCGAGGTGACAGACTCATCAACCACACGACAGTTCTTAAACCCTACCCGATCCAGTAGCCGGATCAGAAACGATACGGATGCCACAAACCAGACATTGCGCATTTTGGCATAGCGATCTTCCGGCACTAAAACGGTGCGCTCATCACCATCAATCACCAAGGTTTCCAGCACTAACTCCCCACCACGGCGCAGGAAGCTGCGCAGTTCTTGCAGGTGAGTTACAGGAGAGGCGCGGTGATACAGCACACCCATAGAAAATACCGTGTCAAAGCCAACCCCTTTATATTGACGACTAAAAGCCGGAAGTTGCTCACTTTTCATTGGTAGCAGATGAATCGGCAAGTCTTCACCCGCATATTGTTTGATCGCACGAAATTGCGCGAGAAAGAACTGACTGGGATCCGCACCAATCACCAACTCAGCACCCTCCCCCAGCATACGCCACATGTGATAGCCATTGCCACAGCCTACATCAAGAATGGTTCGACTTTTCAGTGGTGATAAATGCGGCTGAATTCGATCCCACTTAAAGTCTGAACGCCATTCGGTATTGATGTGGATACCGAATAATTCATACGGGCCTTTGCGCCAGGGAATAATCGTGCGAAGTTGCTGTTCGAGGCGCTCAGCATCAGCAGGTTCTATATCCTCTGAACGACCGATCCTGACGCGCGACACATTCAGATCAATATCCGTTGGTTTGACCTTTGGCATTTCATCCAGCAGGCGAATCCAATCTGCCAGAAAGCCGTGTGTTTTCTCTGCAAATGCCTGATTAATCTGCTCGGGAAGGTCATCCACCCATGCGACCAGTTCAGACCTTTCCAAGTCTTGGTACAGCGTATCAAAGTTAAACATAGGGGTTTAGCTGTTATCCGCCTTCATACCCGGCCAGACAAAGTCAGCCTCAATCTTGTCAAACGCCAGCGTCTCACCCGTACGCTTACCCGCTTCATCACACATAAAATACAAATAAGGGCCAATAATCGCTTCGGCAGGCGCCAACGTATCCGGCCTTTCCCCCGGATAGTTCAATTTACGCATTTGCGTGAGTAATGGCCCTGAATCAATACTGTTGACGCGCACAAAGCGATCCGGGTTGTCATACTCATCTGCAACAATCGCCATCATGGCCGCCATACCTGCCTTAGCCACACCGAACGCCCCTGCATAAGCACGGACAAGATGGTGTGCAGAGTGAATGATTGAGCCATGATCCGACTCGACCAGTAGTGGCAAGCACGCCTGAATCATCAGGTAATTGGCATTCAGGTCAATATTCATTACCTTCTGCCACATTTCCAGATCATACTGCTCAAAGGGGATAAATCCGGGCAACCACGCCGCATTGAGCACCAAGCCATCCAAGCCATCCAACTGCTCTTTTAAAATACGCGACATTTCCTCGTAGTCGTGCGTGGTCGCACCTGACATATCCAAAGGATAAATCGCAGGCTCTGGTGCGCCAGCGGCCACAATTTCATCGTAAACACTTTCCATTTCGGGAATTGACTTCCCCAGTAGTACGACAGTTGCCCCAAACTCGGCATAAGCCTTGGCAATCGCTCGCCCGATGCCATCTCCGGCCCCTGTCACCAGTATTTTTCGTCCCGCCAATGCGCCTTCAGCGGGAACAAAATTGAGTAATGATTCAGACATACGTTACCCTCTTAGCTTATTCATCATCTTGATAATAATAGTCATAAGCACGCTGCATTTCAGTGGTAAAACGCCATGCCTCCGAATATGACAGGCCACTATTCTCAGGGATAATCACTTTCACGTACAGATCTTTCCCATGTTTATCTTTTAAACGAGCCAATGCGGAAGCCATGCCCTGACGCGTGACTGTTTTAAACGCATCTTCCGTTGCATCCCGTATACGGTAGACTTCACGACCAGTTTGCTTACTAAACCAAACAGACACCACATGCTTGCCACGACTAGAACGCGCCGGACGAAGTAGTTTTTGGTATTTGGAATCCAGGACATCAAACTCACCCTGCAGGCTCTCCAGCTTGCTCAGGCTGTCAGCACGTTGTGCTTGTACTTTCGCCAGCTCCTCGCGCATGATATTGAGCTGTGTTTCGCTGAGCTGCTGACTCTCACGACTGTGGGTCAATGCCAACTCGCTGTTTTCCAGCTTTTTTTGCAATGCTACCAAGCGTTCTTCATTCACCTGCTTACTATCAGCTAACTCGGTCTGTTTGGCATTTAATGCAGCCTGCAAACGTAACACCTGTGCCTGACTTGATTGCTGTACACGCTGCAACTCTGCCAAGGCTTCAGCCCTGTTTTCTAGGGTGGCTAATTGCTTATCACGATCAGTTTTTAAACGCTGAATCTGCTCATCACGCTGCACAACCTGCCGCTGATGGGATTCAGCCAGTTTCAAGCTTGCTACCAGCTTCTGCTCAATCTCCTTGGATTTTGCCAATATGCGCTCAATCTCTGCTTGTAAGTCCTGATTTTCCGCCCGCTTTTCTGCCACAACTTCCTGTGCTGATTTCAGGCGGTTTTCCAAAAGGTGCATACGATCTTCAAGTGTGTGATTTTTCGCTTCTTTATCCAGTGCCTGCTCGGCCGCCAGACGTTGCGCCTCCATACTTGCCTGAAGGTCAGTTACCAGTTTCCAGTTATTACTAATCACCACAACCGTCACCAGCAGGAACACCATCGTAATCACCATCATGATATCGGTGAACGAGGGCCAGAAACTTTCCTCACCCTTATCGCGCTCAGGGAAATTGTGATAGTCGGGAAAGTTGCCGTTCATCGCTGGCTATCCGCTACGCTATGTGCGACAGCAGAACCGCCCGGCGCTTGGTAGGATGCGTGGCGCAGTGGTGACTTGGGTAAACGGAAGCCTTCACGCAATAAGTCTTTCAGCTCCTGAATACTCTCCTCACTCAAACCACCCGAAGCCTGTTGCTGTGTAATTGAGTTCGTTAATTGGTCTGCAGCAGCAATGAAATGTTGCTGCATCTCATTCAAACGGTCTGCTGATTTATTCAACGCCACCGTCAGCTCTGACACATGGCGAATCAGCGACTCCTCAGTGTGTACCACCTTTGGCAGCAGATGAACTGATGTCATACTCTCGATGCCATTTAGCAGTTGTGCGCGGGCATTATTTAGCCGCAGGTAAAAATACGCATAGATTACAAAGCACACAATGGCAGTCATGGTGGTACTGAGCGCCGACGACATACCGCCAATAATCATGCCCATGCGGTTCGCACCTTCCGGTGAATCCAATAAATTAGACGCACCAATCAGGGCAATCGACAGCGATACAACCGTGCCGAAAACACCCAGTAAAATCAGAATACTGTTGATATATCTAACCAATGTAAATCGGCTTTGCTCGGCAGTGCTCAGGCTGGAGGCCAATGCGCCATGATTAATGGGCAGCGCCCGACGCGCCATACTTTGCACATAGTAATAGCGAACAACAGCCAATGCCGTTTCCGGTAAATGGCTTGCCGGATCATTCGCGCCATCGCCAATCGAATCAACCAATCGCTCCAACACACTATGCTCCCGACTGTAAGACAGCAGCAAAGCAATAACGCGGAACATGCCGAGTAAAAACAGCAGAATAATAACCCCATTCAGCAACCAGCCCACTGGATTGATTTCACCCGATAGATACAGATCCGCAATGTTATTTCTCTGCCAAAACAACACCACTGCCATCAGGATTAACAGCAAAACAACCTGAAGTAATGTGGAGCGAGCGGTATTTTTACTTATATTCATGAATTAATCTCCATTAGTGGCTGCGCTGAGTATCCAGCGTTTCCTCGGTGGCCTCCGTTAGCCAGTCCAGTATCTCTTGAGCATGACGAATGATGCCATTTGCGCCCCACTGTTCCGGCTGGTCATCGGCGCTTATGTAGCCATAACTTGCCAACAGGGTAATCATACCCGCACGATTACCGGCGATAATATCTCGCTCAGCATCCCCAACATAAATACACTCGGTTGCCAACACATTGCACTCATTCGCCGCATGGAATAAAGGTTGTGGGTGTGGCTTACGTTGTGGCAATGAGTCGCCACTGATAATACTTGCACAACGCCGATCCAAATCCAGCGCCTTCAACAGTGGCTCAGTCAAGAATGCGGGTTTATTGGTTACAACACCCCACGCAATCTGCTGATCTTCCAGAAATGCCAGTGTTTCTGCCATTCCATCGAATAAAACCGTGTCCACGCAAAGGTTTTGCTGGTACAACTCCAAATAACGCTGACAACGTCGCTGGTAATCTGTATCACTTTGTGTGTCACCAAAGCCTAGCTTGACAAGGGCTCCCGCACCATGAGAAACGTGCTGGCGGGCAACAGCGTGATCAACGGCTGGCAAGCCTTCTTCCTGAACTAGCAAATTAAGTGCTCGTATCATATCAGGAGCGGTGTCCAGCAACGTACCATCAAGGTCAAACAGCACTGCACGTATTGTGTATAAGGAACTTGTCAGCATTTTTTATATCTTTATCGTTTGAAAAACCTGAACTGCATCATAAATTGAGGAACATGCGCGTGAAACTATTTTCTTTAATAAAAACATTATTTTTACCGTTATTGGCAAGCGTCATGCTAAGCAGCACCGCTCTAGCCTTTACCGAGTTTAATGGGGAAAAGACAAGCATTGAAGCACAAATCGGCAAGGGTAAGTGGACGGTGTTGGAAGTCTGGTCATCAGAATGTCATGCCTGCCGTATGCACATGCCTGAAATGGTTAAATTTAACGGCAAGATGAAAAATGTCCGCTTGCTTGGTGTAGCATTGGATGGTCAATCAGGTAAAGCCGATGCACAAGCGATGATTGATGAGTATGGCATTCCTTTTAAAAACATCCTCAGCAATGCTATTGAGATAAATGCATGGATGGAGTTGAATGCACAAGAGTCTCTGGTTGGTACGCCCACCTTTATGATTTTTAACCCCAAGGGTAAATTGATGGCATTACAAGCAGGGATTTTACCAGTGGCTTCTCTGGAGAAATTTATCAGCGCAAAGTCTACGACTACTGCCAGTCACTAATACTCTGCTGCATTTAAGACTTGCCCAACAAAGTGACTTGAGCTTTCTGTATACTATTGAAATACCAGTAGATAACCGGACATGAGTTTGGCATACCGCCCTGCCCGCTGCGTTGTGATGCCACTAAATTGGCAAAAGAGATATTGTTAATTCTGAAACATACTCCAAAGCGTACTGTCCAATTTTTTCAGATAAATGGTTTTATTTTGCGAAAAATTACATTTTAATGGCACTGATTAGCGGTGCTTTTGCGCAGACTAATGTAGTCGGCTTGTGAGTCATTCTTCTAATGAAGCCGTCACGATGAAGTGTTTTTTATCACTAAAGGGGTATTCCACATGAGAAGCATCAAAAAAGTAGCAATTACCTTTGTCACGACACTGGCACTGTCTGGCGTCACCACCGTGTTTGCAGAAAACGCAACAACGGTCTCTTCCGACGGATTTCTGGAGCTAACGGTACGGGAGGCGCCTGCAGCAGCACAGCCTGCGAAGAAAGTGGTTAAACGAGTCAAAAAGGCCAAGCCAACGCCTGTCAGAAAAAAAAGAGCCAAGCGTAAAGTTCGAGCCAAACATGTTGAGCGTAAGAAGCGTGTACAACGTGCAAAGACGTATCGAGTACGCAGCGGTGACACTCTGACAAAAATTTCGCGGAAAACAGGGGTTAGCTTGAGCCGCTTGGTTCGCCTAAACGGCTTACGTGGCTCAAAAAAGCACCACATTGAGGTGGGACAACGCCTACGCCTTCGTTAAATTGTAGCGGAATTTAACCTTTACAAGCGTTAGCTCGCTCACGCTCCTCTATTGCTGGAGTGTGGGCGGCCTTGGTGCTCGTATCAGCATTCTTTAAAAAGCAGCCAATGCGAGAGTCTCTGCTTGTAAACAAAGAAACGTAAAACTGTGAAATGACGGTTCCTTTCGGGTTTAGCCCGATGGTTGTAAATCGTTAGCCCGAAAATAAAAACAGCGACCGAAGTCGATATGCTAAGTCGCTGTTTTTATTGATTTAAATGGTGGGCCCAGAAGGACTCGAACCTTCGACCAACGGATTATGAGTCCGCTGCTCTAACCAACTGAGCTATAGGCCCGAAACTGAATACTAACGCGGTGGATCGTTATCCAGCTCTAGAAAGCTGCGTAGCATATCCGATCTGCTCGGATGACGCAATTTTCTTAACGCCTTTGCTTCAATCTGACGAATACGCTCACGTGTAACATCAAACTGCTTGCCCACTTCCTCCAGTGTATGATCGGTATTCATGTCAATGCCAAAACGCATCCTCAGGACTTTTGCCTCACGGGGTGTTAGCGAACTCAACACTTCGCGGGTGCTTTCTCCCAGACTGGATGCCGTCGCATTGTCCATTGGTGACTGAACGTTGCCATCTTCAATAAAGTCGCCCAAGTGAGAATCCTCATCATCACCGATTGGCGTTTCCATTGAGATTGGCTCTTTGGCAATTTTCATCACCTTACGAACTTTATCTTCAGGCATATCCATGGCTTCCGCCAATTCTTCGGGCGTGCCTTCACGGCCTTTTTCCTGCAATAATTTACGAGAGATACGATTCAGCTTATTAATCGTCTCAATCATGTGTACCGGAATACGGATTGTACGCGCCTGGTCTGCAATCGAACGAGTGATCGCCTGACGAATCCACCAAGTTGCATAAGTTGAGAACTTGTAGCCACGGCGATATTCAAATTTATCCACCGCCTTCATCAAACCGATATTACCTTCCTGAATTAAATCCAAGAATTGCAAGCCACGATTAGTATATTTTTTAGCGATAGAGATAACCAAACGCAGGTTAGCTTCCACCATTTCCTTCTTGGCACGACGCGCCTTCGCCTCACCCACGGAAACGCTACGACTAATGTCTTTAATTTGTTGGATAGATAACCGCGTTTCTTCCTCAATACGAATCAGCTGATCCTGAAGTGCGAGTATATCATCGGCGTAAAGCGACATTTTATCCGACAACTCAGGCTGCGCCTCTATCAGATTTGGCACCCAAGCCTTGTTGGTTTCATTCTTCGGGAAACTATGTACAAAGTCCTTGCGGGACATGCCAACACGATCAATACACAGATGCATGACCTTGCGCTCATAACCACGAATTTGGGTGATGATGTCACTAAGCTGACCACCTAAGTGGTCAATAATTGGCTGGGTAAATTTAAATTCCAACAGCTTATGCGCTTGTTTGGCACGAAGCTCTGTATATTTATCCATATCCCCTAAATCACGCGCCTCACGGGCGCTGTCATACAGGGCTTTTAGCTCCAGGAACTTTTCACGCGCTTCCTCTGGATCAGGGCCGGTATCCAAAGACTCCTCTTCTGTTTCATCATCGTCATCCTCAGCACCTTCAGCCTCCGAGTCTGTTGTATCTTCTTCATCAGAGTCTTCGTCCGCATCCTCAGTTTCCGGCTCAGGTGTTGATGCCGGAACAGGAACTGTGGCATGGCGATCTGCATCGGGGTCAACAAAAGAGTTCACCACATCCGTCAAACGTACTTCTTCCTGCTCAATACGCTCAAATTTATCCAGCACGTACTCTGTCGATGCAGGGAAATCAGCCAAGGATGTCAGGACTTCGTACAGACCTTCCTCAATGCGAATGGCAATACTAATCTCGCCTTCTCGCGTCAATAACTCAACCGTCCCCATTTCACGCATATACATACGCACTGGGTCTGTCGTCCGTCCAAAATCGGTATCAACACTGCTCAACGCGGCAGCAGCCTCTTCTGCGGCGTCATCATCAGCATCAACGGCTTCGTCGCCCAATGTCAGACTGTCCTCATCCGGCGCTTTCTCAAATACCTTAATGCCCATGTCGTTAATCATGCGCACAATGTCTTCGATTTGCTCCGGATCGACTATCGTGTCTGGAAGGTGATCATTGACTTCCGCGTAAGTAAGGTAGCCCTGTTCCTTACCTTTGGAAATCAACAACTTTAAGCTGGATTTTTGCTTCTCTTGTCCACTCATGTAGCTGAGTTCCCGAAAAAAAGTTAATCGGGCATGATAACACACCGTAGTCTGTTTCATGCAAAAAATACCCCCAATTCGACAATCAGGAAGTATTTACTAAATCGTGTTTTTTACTGCTTAGAGAGTTGACTGCTCAGGAATCTCATATCACCCTTTTCCTGCTCAGACAAACCACCGGTACTTTCCTTATGGAGCAACTTCTCCAACTGGCGTTGCCTTGATTGCTTATCAATCGATGCAAGACAATCGAGGAACTCCCGTGTCAAAACATCGTCGTCATCACTGCTCGGCTGCCACTTCATGAGTTGTATCAACTCTGGCTCTAGCCCAGAATACCGCCACCGCTCTAAGAGCGTCACCGCGCTAATATGAGGACTCTCCTCGATAGATTCAATAAGTGTAGCTAATAAATCTGTGCCCGGCAGGTCTGTAAATGCGATTTTTTCCGGACTTTCGACCAAATTGACCAAAGAAGGCTTGTTCAACAATAAAATACATGCATAGCGAACCGGTGGATGCGTAACGGAGCGCTGATAAATATGATTGCGTGATTTTACAGCCAGTGGTATATCATGATCGCGGCTTTGCCGCTTAATAATGGTACTAACCTCGACACCCGTCAACTTAGCAATATCCTGAACCAACTGGTCTTTAAGTAGGCTCTCCGGCACTTTCTTCAGTAACTCATTAGCCCGGTTTATAAAGCGAGCCTTGCCCTCATTACTGTGGATATTAAATTGCTCTTCCAAGGCTTGTAAAAAGTAGCGACTCAATGATGTCGCATCAACCATCAATTGTTCAAACGCCTCTTTGCCAACACGGCGAACCAAAGTATCCGGGTCTTCCCCTTGCGGTAAAAACAAAAAACTAATCGCCTTATCATCCCGCAAAATTGGCAAGGTATTTTCTAAAGCACGCCATGCCGCTTCTTTACCAGCACGATCACCATCAAAGCAGAATACAATTTCAGGCACTGCACGATACAATATCTCAATGTGCTGCTGAGTGGTCGCCGTACCCAACGTGGCCACCGCATAGGTGACCCCAAACTGCGCCAGGGAAATGACATCCATATAGCCTTCAACCACGACAATTCGCTCCAGCTTTCTGGTGGCGTGACGTGCCTCATACAGACCATATAACTCACTGCCTTTATGGAATAAGGATGTTTCCGGTGAATTGATGTACTTCGGCGTATCCTCTCCCATGACCCGACCACCAAAGCCAATCACCTGCCCCTTTCGGTTGCGGATCGGAAACATGATGCGGTCACGATAGCGGTCATAACTGCCACCCTCATCCTTGGCAATGGCTAAGCCAGACTCAACAATTTGTTCTGGTCGATAACGTGACGACAGGTGAGTAATTACTGCGTCCCAGGATTTCTGAGAATAGCCCAAGCCATAAGTCTGCGCGATTTCACCGCTTAAGCCACGATTTTTTAGATACTCTACGGCTCCAGCGTGGCGCTTTAACTGGCTTTGATAATAACGACAGGCATCTTCCATCAGGTCAAGTAAGCTTTTATTGCGAAGCTGCGTTTGTGGGTTGTGCTTTTTTCCCTGCTCCCGTGGTACTTCCAGCCCCAGCGAGCTAGCTAGCGACTCTACCGCCTCAACAAACTCCAGATGCTCATATTCCATTAAAAAACTAATGGCCGAGCCATGTGCGCCACAGCCGAAACAGTGATAGAACTGCTTATTGGGACTGACCGTAAATGATGGCGTTTTTTCATTATGGAAGGGGCAACACGCCTGATATTCACGACCATGCCGTTTAAGTGGCACACGCGCATTGATCACCTCAACAATGTCGCAACGTGTCAGTAGCTGGTCGATAAATTCCCGTGGGATCATTCCCGCCATGGCGTGTCTACGTGTTTATCAGTTAAAACGGAACAGCAAATCTTCATGCCTCCAGTAAACGAGGCATTATCTCCACCAGATTGCAGGGGCGAGTTCGGTAATCCAGTTGAAACGAAATAAGCTTCGTCCAAGCGTCCCGACACGCGCCGGTAGACCCCGGTAAACAAAAGATAAACGTGCCATTCGCCGTTCCCGCAACAGCTCTGGATTGCATGGTCGAGGTGCCAATTGTGTCATAAGAAAGCGCCCGAAACATTTCACCGAAGCCATCAATGGTCTTATCGAATAGGGGTGTGACTGCCTCCGGTGTGCCATCCCGCCCGGTCAGCCCCGTACCACCCGTTGTGATTATCGCCTGTACATTTGGATCAGCAATCCACGTTGAAACAATGGCGCGAATGTCATAACGATCGTCTTTGACAATTTGCTTGTCAGCGCAGTGGTGACCGCCTTTCTCCAGCAGGGAAACCAGGGTATGACCTGATGTATCATCGGCATCCATTCGGGTATCCGACACGGTTAACACCGCTAGATTTAGTGGAATAAACTCCCGTTTCCCCGCCATTACACTCCCCTTGTCAAAATACGAATGACTTAGCTTTTTTCTTCAATCCAATGCATCTGAATCCCTTCGAGGATTTTCTCATTGGAGCGCGCTGGATCATCATTAAACCCTTCC
Organism: Pseudomonadota bacterium; assembly: GCA_002747395.1. GTDB lineage: Bacteria > Pseudomonadota > Gammaproteobacteria > Pseudomonadales > Oleiphilaceae > LZORAL124-50-18. The sequence continues at coordinate 9,946 of PDPE01000008.1, read as the reverse complement.
AACTCGGTTACCCAGCGGTGTAAATCAGTAAATCGAATATACCGAGGGTCTACATCAGGATGTGCCTCATCCAGCTCAATCGCTATGTCCAATGTATCTGTCCACTTTAGTTCCATTATTTCATCCCTCAGTGATGCTCGGAAACCATATTAATGGTGTACTTGGGAATTTCTACCACAAGGTCTTCATCCCCGATTTTCGCCTGACAACTAAGTCGTGAGTCTGGATCAACCCCCCACGCCTTATCCAGATAATCTTCTTCCAGATCGGTGGCTTCTTCAAGAGAGTCAAAGCCTTCGCGTACATAGACATGGCACGTTGTACAAGCACAGGATTTTTCGCAGGCGTGTTCAATCTCAACGCCCTGCGCCAAGGCCGCATCACACAAACTTGTCCCCGTTGCTGCTTCAAACACCGCTCCCTCAGGACATAAGTCTTCGTGAGGTAAAATTATAATCTGTGGCATAGGGCTTAACTCTCAAACTCCGTAATATTGTGTCCCGACATAGCCGCCTGGATGTTGCTATCCATACGACGCGCGACATAGGCTTCAGCAGCGGCTTCAAGGTGCTTAATTGCGGCTTTAACGACTTCTGCATCATCGCCCTGTCTCGCTTTTACCAACACCTCTCTGGCTGCCAGCAACGCTTGTTTTTCCTCATCACTCAATAACTGATCCGCATCCGTAGCCATCGCACTATCCAGCGCTTGCAATGCACGATCCGCTTCAACCTGTTGCTCACGCAAACGCCGCACATTCACATCCCGTTGCGCATTTTCCATTGAGGCACGAATCATTGACTCAATTTCATTATCCGACAAGCCATAAGACGGCTTCACCTCAACCGTGGTTTTAGCGCCAGTGGACTCCTCCTCTGCCGATACGCTTAGTAGTCCATCCGCATCCACCTGAAAAGTTACTTTCACTCTCGCAGCGCCAGCCACCATTGGTGGAATACCTTTCAAGGCAAATTTGGCAAGTGAGCGATTCTCTTCCACCGTTTCACGCTCACCCTGTAACACATGCACGGTCATGGCCGTCTGATTATCTTTAAATGTGGTAAATTCTTGAGCGCGGACAATGGGAATTGTGGTATTTCGCGGAATAATTTTTTCAACCAAACCGCCGTACATCTCCAGCCCTAATGACAGCGGTGTCACATCCAGCAGCAACATATCACTATCTGGCTTATTGCCCGCCAACAGGTCTGCCTGAATTGCAGCACCAACAGCCACCACTTTATCCGGGTCAATATCCACCAGCGGCGGACGACCAAAAAACTCTTCCACACGTTGACGAACATAAGGTACACGTGTTGAGCCACCAACCATGACCACATCAACAATGTCACTCTTATCAATATCGGCATCGCGTACGGCGCGACGGCAAGCCAATAATGTCTTTTTCACCAACGGTTCCGCCAGCTCGTTAAACTCAGTGACACTTAGCTGTCCACGCCAGTCTCCTAATGCCACCGCAACGCAATCCTGGTCAGTTAGTGCTTCCTTGGCTCTGCGAGCTTCAATCATCGCCGCTCTTAACACATGCGCATCCGTACCAGCCTGCTGTCTGCTTTGTGCCAGCAGCCATTCGGCAATCGCATGATCAAAGTCATCACCACCCAAGGCAGAATCGCCACCGGTGGACATAACCTCAAAAACACCTTTGTTTAATTTCAGCAAGGAAATATCAAACGTGCCACCACCCAAGTCATAAATGGCAATGACCTTATTTTCCACCACATCTTGCTGGTCTAAACCATAAGCCACTGCGGCTGCCGTTGGCTCATTCAGTAAGCGGTATACATTCAGCCCCGCCAAACGTGCTGCGTCCTTTGTCGCCTGACGTTGCGCATCATCAAAATAAGCGGGAACCGTAATCACAACACCCGCCAGGTCACCACCCAGCGTTTTTTCAGCGCGAGTTTTCAGTGACTTCAGAATTTCTGACGAGACCTCAATCGCCGTTACATTACCCGCACACGTTTCCATTTGCGGAACACTTCCCTCTGTTTCAACAAAGGAATACGGCAACTGCCCCGCCAAGGTCTTAATCTCACCCACGGCACGCCCCAATAAACGCTTGGCGGAGGCGATGGTGTTATGCAAATCGCTTCCCAGTGCCTGACGCGCCTCAGCGCCCACAACGACACTGCCATCTTCAAGGTAGCGAACCACTGAAGGCAATAAATGTGTACCCTGTTCATCAGCCAAAGTACCCGCCTCGCCACTGCGAACTGATGCCACCAAAGAGTTCGTGGTTCCAAGATCAATACCCGCTGCCAAACGATGCTCATGGGGTGCGGTTGACATACCCGGTTCTGATATTTGTAACAGTGCCATGCGTTAGCCTTTAAATTGCATCATCTTCCAGACGCGCTTCCAACTGCCTGATCTCATCCATCAGACGCTCAAAAAATTTTAGTTTCAACACGGCTTGCTTGGCATCTTCAAGTTGTTCCGCTTCCAAAGCAATCACAAACGCCTGCTCAAGCTCATGCTTTTCCCGCCTCACATCATCTGACAGAGCATCAATTGCGCTCAGCGGATCATCTGCTGCGGTCACCTGTTCTAAAGCCTCCCGCCGTTCCATTTGTGACATCAAAAACGCCATGTCACTGGTTGTATCCACCTCGTCGTTCAAATCAACACCCTTCAGTGATAATAAATAGCGCGCCCGCAGCCGTGGATTACTGAGGGTTTCTTGAGCGGTATTGATGAAACTGGTCACTTGCTGAGCAATACGCTTTTCTTCATCGGAGCCCGATGCAAAGCGGTCAGGATGATGCGCCGCCTGTAGCTTACGAAAAGCAGCCATCAGCATCGCATTATCTACATCAAACTGCACAGGCAAACCAAATAGCTCAAAATAGTTTTGTTTGAAATTTATCGACATATCATCCCAATCACAAAGGCTAGAAACACAATGAGCCGATAAAGAACCGGCTCATAACGGGAGGTCGTAGCACAAGATCAAACAGTGAAACTCTCGCCGCAGCCACAGCTACCGGATTCGTTCGGGTTAGTGAATTTAAAGCCCTCGTTCAGCCCTTCCCTAGTGTAATCCATGACTGTTCCGTCCAGATAAAGCAAACTTTTTGGATCAACGATCAAGTTCACGCCATGATCCTCAAACACCGTATCATGTTCATCAATCTCATCGGCAAACTCCATCACATAGGCCATTCCTGAGCAACCATGCGTTTTAACACCCAAGCGCAAACCAACACCCTTGCCACGCTTTTCTAAAAATGCAAGCACACGGTCAGCGGCTGTTTGTGTTAACGAAATTGCCATGCTCCTACCCTCGTCATGCTAATGCAGTCGGTGAGATTACTGCTTACTCTGATAATCGTCAATTGCCGCACGAATGGCATCTTCGGCCAATACTGAGCAGTGAACCTTCACCGGCGGCAATTCCAACTCTTCCGCAATATCCGTGTTTTTGATTGCTTTGGCCTCATCCAGCGTCTTACCTTTCACCCACTCTGTCAGCAAGCTGGAAGACGCAATCGCAGAACCGCAGCCATAAGTTTTAAACTTTGCATCCTCAATCACACCGCCCTCATTGACTTTAATCTGCAAGCGCATCACATCACCGCAAGCAGGTGCTCCAACCATGCCTGTGCCAACTTCAGCGTCTTTTGCATCGAACGTCCCGACATTACGCGGGTTCTCGTAGTGATCTATTACTTTTTTACCATATGCCATTTCTTTATCCTCAACATCTTGCCTCGTACTCGTCAATCAGCCGACCAGCACTTAATGAGCCGCCCAAACGACACTGTCCATATCCACGCCGTCTTTATACATATCCCACAATGGCGACAGATCACGTAACTTTTTGACTGCCGTGCGGGTCTGTTCAATCGCCAAATCCACTTCCTCAGCCGTTGTAAAACGCCCTAAAGTGAAGCGCAAAGAGCTATGTGCTAACTCGTCATTACGACCCAAGGCACGCAATACATAGCTCGGCTCCAAGCTATCACTGGTACAGGCTGAGCCCGAAGAAACCGCTATGTCTTTCAGCGACATCATCAAGCTTTCCCCCTCAACAAAGTTGAAGCTAATATTCAAATTACCGGCAATACGGTGCTCCATATCACCATTGATATACACTTCCTCCATGTCCTTAAAGCCATCATACAAACGGTCGCGCAACATACGAATGCGCTCGTTTTCTGTCGCCATTTCTTCTCTGGCAATTTTAAATGCCTCGCCCATTCCAACGATTTGGTGAGTAGGCAATGTACCGGAGCGCATTCCACGCTCATGACCACCGCCATGCATTTGTGCTTCAATTCTGACACGTGGCTTGCGACGAACAAACAGCGCACCAATGCCCTTCGGGCCGTAGACCTTATGCGCAGAGAAGCTCATCAGGTCAACTTTTGCCGCCTCAACATCAATGGGAACTTTACCGGCACTTTGGGCCGCATCTACGTGAAATACAATCTTGCGATCTCGGCAAATCTGACCAATTGCGGCAATGTCCTGAACCACGCCGATTTCATTATTCACATGCATAATTGACACAACCGTGGTGTCATCGCGCAGTGCAACTTCAAAGACCTCCAAATCCAGCAAGCCATTGCTCATCGGGTCAAGGTAGGTTACTTCATAACCTTCACGCTCCAACTGACGGCAAGTATCCAGAACGGCCTTGTGCTCAGTTTTCATTGTGACGATATGCTTACCACGACGCTGATTAAAATGAGCTGCCCCTTTAATCGCCAGGTTGTCAGACTCCGTGGCACCACTTGTCCAAACAATTTCTCGAGAATCAGCATTAATCAGCTTGGCAACTTCCTCACGGGCCTCTTTAACTAAACTTTCTGCCGCCCAACCATAGGCATGACTCCTGGATGCCGGATTTCCGAAGACACCATCCAGCGTCAAGCATTGCGACATCCTCTCCGCAACGCGCGGGTCTACTGGCGTAGTCGCGGAATAATCCATATAAATTGGGGTCTTGACTTCACTCATCAGTTCTACCTGTATCTAATTCTTTAAACTCACACTTAACCATTCAGGTTATGGAGTGTCGCCTCTCCAGCAACTTTGCTGTTTTGGCGCTCTGCGACTTCCAATACTTCCTTGCGCTGCATCATATCCGCCAGCGTAATACCATCCAGAAAACTCTGAATTCTGCCACTCAAATCCACCCACAGATCATGAGTCAGACATCGCTTTGACTGCTGACACCCTTCATTGCCGCCACAACTCGTCACATCAACACTTTCATCCACAGCCATAATAATGTTGGACATGGCAATTTCTTCAGGCCTGCGACTAAGGCGATACCCCCCGCCCGGCCCGCGCATACTGACAACCAAGCCTCGCTTACGAAGTTTAGAGAATAGCTGCTCCAAGTAAGATAGCGAGATATCCTGCCGATCAGAAATCTCTACCAAAGAGACTGGCCCCTTGCCGCTGTGCAACGACAAATCCAGCATCGCCGTCACCGCGTATCGACCTTTGGTTGTCAGTTTCATGTTTGATGCTCCACTTCGGATCCCGCATTTTCGCGCAGTCTAGAGTACCTGACAGTTTTTATCAAGTATTCACAAAATCTTTGCGAGATTTAAGTGGGAAGCCACATCTAGAGGTGCTTCAGTATAGGCTTGTTGCGGGTTCTGGAAGACCTGAGCCATGCTCCCGTGCTCAATAATCTGGCCTGCTTTTATCACAACCACCCCATTGCTCGGGCATTCTATCATGGCAATGCTGTGGATGATGAATAATAATGTGCATCATTCTTTGTAAGGTAAAAAATAATGAGAAACATATCTCCAATTCTTTTAGCTCTAGTCTGCGTGTTTGCATGGAGCTTTATCCCTGTAGTATCAAAGCTAGGGCAGTTACACATAGACAGTTTTCAGTTTTTATTTTGGACTAACTTCTTGTCCGCCCTTGCTGTCGGGCTAACTATAAAGCCCTCTAAAAAACACTTAATAGAAACTATAAAACAAACCAATTACAAACAAACTGTCTTGTTGGGGTTCTTGGGTTGTTTCTTTTACTATTTATGCCTTTATTATGGATATGCTCATGGAAATACAACGGACGTTCTTGTCGTACAGTACCTATGGCCAGCATTAGTGCCAGTTTTCGCTGTATTATTTCTAAAGGAGAGGTTAAATGTGTATAAGGTGGTGTCTATCGTATTGGGCTTTTTCGCAGCCGTTATCGTTTTTACAAAAGGAGATGTACTCTCGATAGGCTTCTCTGGAGCATTTGTATTACTCACTGTTTTTGTCGGTGCTACATCCTTCGCACTATTTTCTGTGTTTTCAAAAATGGAACACAGAGTAGATGTGTCTTTTAGTGTATTTATGTATTTTCTCTGGGCCAGTATTTTTTCATTCATTTCGATCGTAGCGTGGAGCAATCTTGTTATTCCAGACCTCGAGTCAGTGTTAATAATATTAGTGAATGGTGTCTTTATAAATGGCTTATCTTATATATTATGGGTATATGCTTTATCTAAGGAGGATGCTTCAAAAATAGCTCCGTTGGTGTACATTTCACCAGTACTCTCCGTTGTTTGGATTTCTTTAATCTTTGGAGATAGCATAACTGTCACGAATATAACAGCCGTTGCCCTGGTAGTTGCTTCTGGACTTTTGGTGACCACAGAAGATAAATTCATACCGAGACACATAACAAAAGTATTCAGCAGACACACAAAAAAGGAGCGATAGCACGACCTACCGCTCCTTTTCGAATTGTATTTTGCGATTGTTGCTTAACGCTTGGAGAACTGAGTCGCCTTACGTGCTTTGTGCAAACCAATCTTCTTACGCTCAACCTTACGGGCATCACGAGTCAGAAACCCACTACGCTTCAATACTTCACGATGACCTTCGTTGAACTCAAGCAGTGCGCGAGCAATGCCTAAACGGATTGCGCCTGCCTGACCACTATCCCCACCACCCTTAACAGTGACGTTGATATCAAATGACTCTGTAGACTCTGTCGCATCCAAAGGCTGACGAACAACCATGCGAGAGGTTTCACGCCCGAAGTATTCATCAATAGGCAATTTATTTACTGTAATGTTGCCCGCACCCACTTTCATGAAAACGCGTGCTGAAGAAGACTTCCGACGTCCTGTTCCGTAATACTGTGTATCAGCCATGCTCTAATTCTCTAAAACTGATTAATCTTAAACTTCCAAAGGCCTTGGCTGCTGTGCATGATGATTATGCTCAGGGCCTGCGTACACTTTAAGCTTGCGATACATATCACGACCCAGAGGACCTTTAGGCAACATACCTTTAACCGCTAACTCGATAATACGCTCAGGCGCTTTAGCCTGTAACTTATCAAAACTGATTGACTTCAGATTACCAACATAACCAGTATGTCTGTGGTACATCTTGTCAGTAAACTTGTTACCGGTTACTGCCACTTTATCAGCATTGATCACAACAATGTAATCACCTGTGTCGATATGTGGCGTGTAGATTGGCTTATGTTTACCACGCAGACGTGACGCAATCTCGCTGGCCAAACGACCAAGTGCTTTGCCCTCGGCATCTACGACAAACCAGTCGCGCTTAACCTCAGCCGGCTTTGCACTGTATGTTCCCATGTCAATTCTCCAGGAAATGAAGCTAATTCTATTTGGTGTTGAATGCTTGACCAGATACCCAATCTAATCAAATTCAAAGAACGCAGCATTCTAGGTGAATCAACCCTTGGACTCAAGCGGTTTTTTGTGCTTTTTTTCAAAATTGATCCACTGATAAATAACAGGACAACTAACTAATGGGGTGTAACGGAGAAAGCCCCACAGCGCTCTGATGGCCTGTCTGATTTACGGTGTACTGAGTCATTGCTTGCAGCAGCGCCTCTCCGTGCCAAGGCTGCGGCTGAAGCGAATAACTAGCACATGATAATTCCCTGACAGCCTCAGCCAATGCCGGATTGCCGCACTGCTCAACCCCCACCAAGGTTGCAGGATAAATTCCAACAGCTGCCGCCCACTCTGGTAAGGCTTTGAGCGCAGCTTGAGCATTATTCTCATTACATGCTGTGGATAATGCTTGAGTAGCCGCTTGCTTTCGCTGCTCCCCTAATGCCTCCTGAGACTCCGGCTCTTTAATACTCCGACGTCGAGAGAACCCAGCCCAACCTAGCAAAGCAATAAAGACCAGCAATACCGGCCAAATCCACAGCTTGTTCTCTTGATAATAGCCACGCATACCCGATGACATCACAGGATCGACAATCTCATCTGCATGCACATCACTCTGGGGTTTTGTTTGTTTTGAGGACGTTTCCCGATCTGCCGAAGTATCTGACTTAACTTCAGGCTTATCTGGAGATATCCCCGCCTGACTCCCAGCACTGGCTCCGGCAACTGTCCCACTCACTTTGATGGTAAAAGCATCCAATCTCGCCACTTCTTGCTTATTGGTATTGGTATTCCACCAAGGCACTTCAACTGCCGGAATCTGATACTCCCCACCCTTATTAATAAGCAGTGTAAACCGTTCTTCACGCAGACCTACAATCCCGTACTCCCCCTTATCTGAACGAAAGCCAGGCTTCTCTGGGTAGATTTTCAACGTATCCGGTAATGCCAGTTTAACTTCGGGCAGTGTTTCAGCTTTCACCCCCTCTGCCATTAATGCAATCGTCACTGTTACCGGCTCACCAGCCTGCAAGGTGTCAGGCGGCTGAGACCAGTTCATTTGCAAACTTACTTTCGAAGCCGGCAACCAATGTGTTCCACGAAAACTGGCCGGTTTATCTTCAATATGCAACTCAGCCTTTGGCGAGTAGGCGCTCACCCGTGTTCTGGCTGGAAATGCGGGCATGGCAAAACGATCACGGCGCGACTGATGGCTGGCAAGGCTGCCACGGAAGACAGAAGGGGCAAACTGCAAAACACCTGGCTGTTTTGGAAATACCGCATAATATCGCTCAATTAACTGGTAAGGCCGTCCGTTCTTCTTAACGTAACGCGGGTTAGATGAGCCGATGAATACAATATCTACTTGCCCTTGAGTAATTTTGGGCTGAGAAATGGAGGCGTGATCAACCAAAGGTCTCGAATAATATAGCCGCTGAATATATATCACCTGACCATCAACGTAAGGATGAAGCGGACGAACCTCGACTTCCATCCAAACATCATCGCTAGAGGACTGCGCCACTGGCTCATCACCAACGACAATATTAATCGGGTCAGTGCTAAGGCCGTTGACACTCAATGCGGGAATGGTCAACGTACCCTTATGGTTAGGGGTAAGCAAAAATGTCCAATGAGTCTGCTGACTCACAGAGCCATTAACAACGGAGATGCTAGAACTTTGACTGCTCTGCTCAATACTGAAGTCTTTGGATAGCCCACGCAGGTCTGGCTGCTGCCCATTTGCGCCCGACAGAATAACAGACAGTTGCACCGACTCCCCAAGCCCGATTTCAGTGCGATCCACCTGAGCCTTTAGCGTGTTTGCACCCGCCAGAGAAGAAAATACTGTCAATATTAAAAACAGCAACAACCGCCCTACCATAGCGGCACCTCCTTCTGACTTGATGTAGTCTGCCGTTGGCGGTATTGATGCCGAAACTTCCGACGCCACAGTCCTGAGCTATCATCAGGAATTTGATATAACCACTGTTCAGTTTGTTTGGCCGTTGCTTTTTCTTCTTCGCTGAGTGAGTCTTTGCTATGAGCCTGACCTTCTGTCTGCTTCCCCTGCTCCGGGGATGCCTCATCTTCAGCTTGCTGTCGAGCCTCCTGCGCGGCTTTTGCCTGCTCGGCTGCATCCTTTTTTGCTTGCTCCTTCGCCTGCTGCTCAGCAGCTTCTTTAGCGACCTGCTCCTGATTTTTTGAATCCTGACTTTGTGAATCCTGACTTTGTGAATCCTGACTTTGTGAATCCTGACTTTGTGAATCCTGACTTTGTGAATCCTGACTTTGTGAATCCTG
>PDPE01000007.1 GCA_002747395.1 Pseudomonadota bacterium | reverse complement strand
CGGCAGCACGTGCGCAGGTGGCCAGTCTGGATCGCTATCCTCGAATCAGTCTGTCAGGTTCCATTAATCTACAGGTCGCCGATGGTGTGCCAACCCTCTTTGGTGGTGGCCCGGGGAAATTGTTCAGTAAAGACAGTCTGGGGTTTAGTATCGGCCCCTCCGTGTCGATTCCACTGTTTAATGCGAAACGCCTGGAAAACAATCTGTTGGCACAGGATGCGGTTTTCCAGCAATCGCTGGCTGCGTACCGTCTTGCCATATTCCGCGGTTTGCAGGATGTGGAAAACTCGCTGACGGCACTGGCGCAGTCCCGACAGCGTTATTACCACCTGCAAAACAGCGTCAAGGCCTATGAGAAAGCCTACAACATGGCAAAAATTCTGTATCGGGAGGGCGAAGGCAACTTCCAGAATATTATTGACACACAGCGCCAGTTGATCGATCAGCAGCAAACCCAAATCGCTGAACAGGGCAATATTTCTTTGGCACAGATTTCCCTGATTCGCTCACTGGGGGGCGGCTGGGTGCCCGAGGATATGTCCGGCTCGTCAGGCAAAGGTATTGAGAAATGATCCTGAGCTTAGGACAATCCTGCGTGACAGACTCAGTCTGGATGCTTTCTGATTCAGCCAGTTTTTTCTAGTACACCCAAGCCCATACACCCAGGATAGCCATTGCTCCGGATTGGCTTTAACCTGATCCCGGTCTAGTGAAAATCAAATGACGCGACAGGTGTTCTGACAGAAAGGGTGATTTATCCGGCAGACATTCAGCTATGACTACCCGGCTCAAGGAGCACTAACGTCGTGCTCGCGGAAAGAATGTGCCTGGCGACTTTTTGTAAAAGCGGCTTGCCGCGTAAAAAAGGTGACCAGTGTATTTTGTCCCATGCAGCGCCTTGTTATGTGTTTTGCTTCGATTTAAAATGCAATGTATTACGAAGTAACACATTTGAGTGCATTATGAAAACAGAAATGCTTGGCACACGCATAGACCACGACACCAAAGCTGCTTTTACTTTAGTTTGTGATGAGATCGGACTCAGTCCGTCGCAGGCCATTCAACTATTTGCCAAAGCTGTGATTAGTTATGGTGGAATTCCTTTTGAAGTTAAAGTCAGGCAACCGAACAAACAAACGGTTGAGGCTATTGCAGAACTTGAAAGCGGAAAAGGACATAAAGCAGCAAGCGTAAAACAACTTTTCGATGAGCTGGGTGAAGGTAAGCTTGATAATGCATGAGCTTGAATACTCTACCCAATTTAAAAAAGATTTTAAGAAAATAACCAAAAGATCAATTGCCGACATAATTGAAGTGGGCAATGTAATTTCAATTTTGCAACGAGGTGAAACGCCAGACCCGAAACATCTTGATCACCCTCTAACCGGTGACTGGCACGGGTATAGGGATTGTCATATTAAACCCGACCTTGTTTTGATATACAAAATTGATGATACCTCTCTTAAACTGGCCAGAATTGGTTCGCATAGCGAGCTTTTTTAGCGCGGGCTGCACACAATCCCGACAGCGCTATCACCACCTGCAAAACAGCGTTAAGGCCTATGAGAAAGCCTACAATATGGCAAAAATTCTGTATCGGGAGGGTGAAGGCAACTTCCAGAATATTATTGATACACAGCGCCAACTGATCGACCAGCAGCAGACACAAATCGCTGAACAGGGCAATATTTCTTTGGCACAGATTTCCCTGATTCGCTCACTGGGGGGTGGCTGGGTGCCCGAGTAGTCATTAAATAAGCAGCATTTTATTACCAGTAAGCTATACTTTATTAGCAGTAAGCTACACTGAAAGTACGCCTTCGTTCCAAGCCTTGTTTTCCGGGTTTGAGCGGCGATTGCAATAGTGCAATGGAATGCTGACGAATCTTGTTGAAACGGGTGCCGGCCAGATGAAAAAACTCTCCTTAAAACTTAAGTTATACGTGTCTGTCATAGTTTTGTTGCTCACGCTGGGTATCAGTTTGATTGTGACATCCCAGCTATCTATACGAGAACTTGGCCAGACCATTGATCAGCAGACACAAAAAAATCTCAAAGAGATTGTCTTTGATCAACTTGAATCAATGTCTGGTCAGTATGGTGAAAAAGTGGCCGGCAGATTGAAATCGGCTTTTCAAATACCACAAGTGATTAAAAGCGTCATTGAGTACAATCTGTCCCAGGATGCAATTTCACGTCTTGACCGGCTGGATCTGCAACAAACGTTGGGAGAAGTGCTGGAAGGAAACGATTCTGTCAGCGCGGTTTACGCCTTTTTTGAGCCGAACAGTTACGATAATAATGACAAATACTTCGCCGGAGGTCAGTTTGAACACTCAAGCGATACCGGTGTTTTGGGGTTATGGTATTACCGGGATGAAAAAGGGGAGGTGAAGTTTACTCGTTCCGCTGATTCGTCATTCATGTACGATGATACCATGGATGAATTCGGTAACCGCACAGCGGAATGGTATCTGTGTTCGAGAGATACAAAAGCTCCCTGCCTGGTAGAACCCTATCTGTACAGAATAGATGACGGCTATTATGAGTTGATATCCAGTCTGGTTGTCCCCCTGTTTAAAAATGGGGAGTTTGTTGGCGTCTCCGCAGTAGATATTAACCTGTCCATTTTGAAAGAATGGATGAAAGAAATGAGCCAGTCACTGTTTGATGGGAAGTCCCGTGTCTCTTTATTAAGTAGTAAAGGCCTGATCGTTGCGTCGAGTCACTATAATGATAAACCCAGACAGGCCTTGAAGGAGGTATTGCCCCAAAAAGCGGAAAAGTTGATCCATTTACATGAAACCGGCAGTCATCTGGATGATGGAGACACACTCTATGTTTCGTACCGGATTAATGTTGCTGCATCTAACACCTCCTGGTCACTATTGATTGAACTTCCATCAGAAGTAGCCATGGCCAGGGCCGAGGCCATATCAAAAACCATTAATGAAAATATTGCCAAATCAGCTTACAACCAGTTTCTGGTGGGCGGACTCATTCTATTGATTGCCGTTGGTATCATTACAATGCTGGTTCGCTCCGTGATCAGGCCTATTGACGAGATTAATCGCCGTGTACGAAACTTGTCCAGTGCCAATGGCGATTTGACACAAGAACTATATATTGACTCTCATGCAGAGTTAATCGAGCTTTCCAATGGCTTCAATGCCTTCTTGAAGCGCTTGCGTAAAATGGTTCAGGGTTTAAAAGAAGTCAATGACAGGGTGAGTACCGAATCCGGCAACGTGAGTCAGATTTCAAAAGAAACCGAAGAACAAACGTCACGCCAGCACAAAAAAATCGAGACGGTGTTGGTGGCCATGAATGAAATGTCAGCATCGGTTTCCGAGGTTGCCCGGGTTGCAAATGAAACTTCCGATAAAGCCGACAGAGCCAATAACAACGTCAGTGATACGCAAGTCGTACTGAAAAGTGCTGTCGAAGGCGTTGGCGCCCTGGCTGAGGATATGGGCAAGGCCAGCGAAGCGATTACACAGGTTGCCCAGCACAGTGAAGAGATCAATAGCATCCTGGAAGTCATCAGGGGTGTTGCAGAACAAACCAACTTGCTGGCCTTGAATGCTGCGATTGAAGCAGCGCGAGCAGGTGAACAGGGTCGAGGCTTTGCTGTGGTTGCGGATGAAGTGCGCACACTGGCTTCAAAAACCAGGGAATCCGCCGATGAGATTACCAATATGATCGATACTCTGAAGGCGGGGGTTGGTAACGCGGTCGATATTATCCAGAGTGGTGCTGATCGTGCCACTTTGGCTGTTGGTGGCACAACGCAAGCCAATCAGTCGTTGTCTGTAGTGGTCGAACACATAGTAAACATTGTTGCCAGCATTGATCAGGTCGCAACCGCCGTTAACAAACAAAATACCGTCGGTGAAGGAATCAATCGCAACCTGACAGAAATTGGTGAAGCCGCATACGGCTTGCAAGAACTGGCCAACAAGGTTCGCGGCAGTGGCGAGGCGTTAGGCGAAGAAGTGAATATTTTGGATAAAGAATTGCATCAGTTAAAAACCTAGACGTCGGGCACCGGTGAGTCTTTTTGGGCTAAAAGTGCAAGGGTCGAAAAGCGCAAGGGTCGAAAGTAAAAAAGCCCGACGATATGTCGGGCTAAACCAGCTTTACAAGGAAAATGAATGAGAGATCAGGGTCTGAATCTGAATTCTCACCTGTCAATAACTACATATTACATGCAGGGCAGCCCAGGGTCTATTGAAAAATCACATCCAAATGTTACACACTGTTAAATCACAATGTCCCTGGCTGGTGCAGCCAGACAAACCTTTCCCATTTAAACTGTATTGTGATGATCATGCGCGTTTTACCTCGTTTTTATTATTCTCACCACCAGATATGGTCTGCACTTTTTTCGATTTGAGGGGTGAAAAGAAAAACTGCCCCGGGTACAATGCGTCATGGGCAAAACCTTGTTCGGATTCGACTTAACTAATTGAATTATAACGAACTGTTAGTGTTTTGCCTTTTTTGTTGTGCGAAATGTACGGGTTGGGGTTTGTATCCTGTGTAAATTACACATTAACCTGGTAGCGTGGATGCTTCGATTTGCAACTGAAACGGACAAGGGTCACGTTCGTAAAATAAATGAGGACAGCTTGCTGGCTGCGCCGAAACTTGGTTTATGGGTTTTGGCTGATGGTGTGGGAGGCAATCAAAGCGGGGAGATTGCAAGCAAAATGGCCTGTGGCTACATGCTTAATGAGGTGGCACGCGGAACGCCGTTACAGCAGGCACTGTTTAATTCACACAAGGCTATTCAGGTAGCTTCTGAAAACGACAGAAATCTTGACGGTATGGCTACAACCATTGTGGCTTGCCATATTGATCAGAGTGTTTATCAGATTTCGTGGGTAGGGGACAGCCGAGGTTACATTTGGAACGGCAGTTTCCTGCAACAATTGACCAGAGACCACAGCTATATTGAGCAATTGGTTGAAGAAGAAAAAATATCTCGCCTGGAAGCGGCAACGCACCCTTATCGTCATGTGCTTTTGCATGCGTTGGGTAGTGGTGACGTTGACCTCCTCAGAGTGGATACCGTCTCCGGTTCCCTGTCAGACGGGGATGTCGTTTTACTATGTTCGGATGGTTTGACCGAAGAAGTCAATGATGAAGATATCGCAAGGATTCTTGAGTCTGAACTTGACCTGAGAGACAAAGCCCACTGTTTGTTGGAAACATCGAAGAATAATGGTGGCAGGGACAATATTTCCATTATTCTCATCCAGTATGGGGGTAACTGATTTTTTTCGTTGCCAGCAGGCACCAAAGGCCGTTTATTTGGCAAGCATGCGATTATTGGGGATGCACGCGATTATCGGGTAAGCCGCGATCCTGAAACAGGAAGGCTATTCCAGCAGCAGGTTGTCATCAGTCAGCTCTTCCCCTTTTGTTTCTTCGAATAATCGAAGCAGATCGTTGACCCCGAGATTTTTCCGTTCGGGGTTGGCAACATCGAAGGCAATCTTTCCCTCATGCAGCATCAGGGTTCGTGAGCCAACATCCAGAGCCTGTTTCATACTGTGTGTGACCATGAGTGCTGTCAGATTCTGCTCGGCTATTATCTGTTCTGTCAGGTTCATTACAAAACCCGCCGTTTTCGGGTCTAACGCTGCTGTATGTTCGTCGAGAAGTAATATGTCAGAGGGCTGCAATGTCGCCATTACCAGGCTGACAGCCTGGCGCTGACCACCGGAAAGCAGCCCCATTTGGTCATCAAGGCGGTTTTCCAACCCGAGGTCAAGATGAGCCAGGCGTTCTCTGAAGAGTTCGATATCACTTTGTCTGTGCGCCCCCCTTAACCAGCGCGACTGTCCTCGCTTGTTTGCCAGAGACATGTTTTCGGCAATGGTGAGGTTTTCACATGTTCCGGCCTTGGGATCCTGAAAAACCCGGGCTACACGAGTCGCTCGTCTGTGCGTGACCTGCCTGGTGCAATCCTTGTCACCGAACCGGATGCGTCCGCAGTCACAAAGCGTGTCACCTGCCAGCACATTTAATAATGTGGATTTTCCTGCCCCGTTACTGCCAATGACGGTAACAAACTCGCCTTTCGGTATCCTGAGTGATATCCCCTGAATCGCACGGTTCTCAAGCGGTGTACCTTTGCCAAAGGTGACATGAATGTTGGATATTTCAATCACGGATTATCGCCTTCCAGCCAATTTGGTTTTGAGTGATGATTTTGCGCCGGGGATCACGATCGCCACAGCGACAAGAATAGCGGTAACCAGGTTCAGGTCTTGTGCTTCAAGCCCGATAAAATCGGCATTTAACGCCAGAGCGATGGCAAGTCGGTAAAGAATTGCACCCACCATGCAGGCGAGTATGCTGAGAAAAAGAGTGCGTGTTGAGAGTAGCGCTTCACCCCCGATGACTGAAGCGAGTCCAACGACAATGACCCCGACCCCCATGGTCACATCTGCGACTCCCTGACTTTGTGCGAAAAGTGCCCCTGCCAGAGCGACCAGTCCGTTGGACAATGCCATTCCCAGTATAATCATGCCGGACGTGGAGATGCCCTGAGCGCTCGCCATTTTGGGGTTTGCGCCGGTAGCTCTCATTGCAAGGCCAATATCGGTCGAGAAAAACCGGACGAGCATGGCAAGCACCAGCACAGCCACGAAAGCAAAGGCAATCGGGCCAACCAGGTAATAGGGTAATCCCCAGGATTCCATGAAAGTAAGCACAGTCTGGTCACCGAGAAGGGCAATATTCGGTTTTCCCATTATCCGCAGATTAACAGAGTAGAGTGCGATCATGGTTAAAATTGATGCCAGAAGATGCAGAATTTTCAGTTTTACATTTAGCAGGGCTGTAATGATTCCTGCCAATGCACCACCACAAATAGCCAGCACAGTCGCAATCCAGGGATTCATGCCTGATACAATCAGGGAGGCGGAAATGGCTGCACCAAGAGGGAAACTTCCATCGACGGTGAGATCCGGGAAGTCGAGGACTCGAAAGGAAATAAAAATGCCAAAAGCAACCAGGGTGAAAATCAACCCGGTTTCCAGTGCCCCATAAAACGCGATTTCAGACAAAGCAGATTCCCGGGAGGTAAGGATAAAAAAGTCAGGTATTCGAGCGGCGAGTAGAGTATCTAAAAAGAGAAAGAAATAAAAGCGGGCGGCCAAAAAATTGACCGCTTATTACCTGAAAAAGGTGAAAAACACCTTATATCGCCAGGTCAGGCTGTTTCCACTCTTGTCGAATGGGCGAAGGTTAGTCCTCAATCACTTTTGAAGCCCTGTCACGAAGCGAACGACTCAGGGTCACCCCCATTTGCCGGGCCGATTTGAGATTCAGGTGCAGGTCAAGATTTTCTATTCCCCGAACATCGATGCTTCCGGGTGCGGTACCATTTAGAATCTGTGCCACAACCCTTCCTGTTTGTTTGCCGATATCGTAGTAATTAAAACTCAGAGCAGCGACAGCGCCTCGTGAAACTGAATCCGTGTCGCCAGCGACCAGAGGTATTTTGTTTTGCCTGCATACTTTTACAACGGCCTCCAGTGCAGAAATGACCGTGTTGTCAGTGGGCAGATAAATGACATCGACCTTACCGGCGAGAGACCTGGCGGCGGCCAATACGTCGGCGGTTTTGGTGGCTGCCGCTTTTTTCAGCTTGATTGATTTCTTTCCTGAAGAGGCTTCCAGCATTTTTACCAGGGTTACCGAGTTGGCTTCACCCGGGTTGTATATGGTTCCAATGGTTTTGGTGTCAGGCACTATGTCCAGCATCAGGTCAACATGTTTGTCAATGGGCGATGAATCAGTGACACCCGTAATATTCTTCCCTGGCTGTTTGAGTTGCTTTACCAGTTTGGCTCCTACCGGATCGGTAACTGCGCTAAAAACAATGGGTGTATGTTTTGCCGTTGCAGCGACGGTTTGCGCGGAAGGTGTTGCAATGGCAACAATGACATCCGGTTCTGCTCCCGCCAGCTTCTTGGCGATTTGGGCGGCGATAGTCGGGTTGCCCTGAGCACTCTCGTACATCCATCTGAGATTTTTACCCTGCTCGAATCCCTGTTCTTTCAGGGCGTCCTTTACGCCTTCTCTGACTGAGTCAAGAGCCGGGTGCTCAACAATCTGCGTAACGGCGACAAACTTTTCGTCGGCTATGCCTGGTACCGCAGAAAGCATGGCGAAGGTGGCAAGAAGCAGAGACTGTAGTAGCGTTTTCATAGTGATACCTTTGTCAGGAGTGGAACTGTCAGGAGCGAAAGACAAAATTGATTTCATTTACCTGGAGCCATATTGATAGCGTTTACGGGTTTGAAGGTCACGACAGGCCCGGTAGAGTATGAAAACAAACCCTGCAATAAACAGCGTTGCAGTGCTCACCAGAAAGATGTGTCTTGCCATGCCTTCAGAGATATTGAACTGGAAAGCGGTTAACAGCCTTGCCAGCTCTTCGAAAAATAAAAAAACAGTCACAACACCGCCGATAATTGCGGTTAAAATCTGGCTTGACACAATGGTCAGAGAAGGAATAATTGCACTGTTTCCGCATTCTGTACATTGATAATTTTCAGTATATTCAGGCTCACTTTCCCTGAATACGGGAAGCATTTCACCTGTTTTGCATTTTGGGCATCTAAACATGGAATTGATCGGAGCCAATATTGGCCGGGTTTATTGTTGTTTGAACCAATTGACATTACGTCACTGACTGGCGCTCTTTTTAGCATTGGAGAGGAGATATAGCAACACCTAATTAGTCTATGTCGATGTACCGGAGCGCCATTTGCCAACCCCTGTAAAACCTGAATGATCCGGATATCAGCCTTCCATTGCACGGTCGGGGGGCTGGTGCTGGTGGTTATCTATGGTTTTGCTGAGTATTATGACCGGAATGATGCCGACCGCTACGATGAGAAGTGCTGACAGCGCACTTTCTTCCAGCAATTCGTCAGAAGCGAACTGATATACGTGGGTGGCGAGTGTTTCAAAATTGAATGGTCGCAGTATCAGGGTAGTGGGCAGCTCCTTCATGCAGTCGACAAAAACTACAAGAGCCGCTGTGAGTATACCGCGGGAAATGATGGGAATGTGAACTGTTTTCAGAATATCAAAAGGACGCTTGCCAAGTGAGCGGGCAGCAAGATCCATATTGGGAGTGACCTTTTCCAGACTGGATTCAATCGCCCCGGAGGAGATGGCAAGAAAGCGTATACTGTACGCAAAAATGAGGGCAAAAACGGTGCCACTCAGCAGTAACCCTATGGAAGTGTGAAACCATTGCTGCGCCAGGGCGTCTACTGCATTATCAAAGGCTGCCAGAGGGATAATAACGCCAATGGCAAGCACCGCACCCGGCATGGCATAACCAAGGGTTGACAGTCGCAGGAAGACGCGTGTCGGGCCCGATTTGATAAGCCTGTTGGTGTACGAGAGAAGTAATCCAATGAGTATTGTAACCAGGGCAGCACTGACGGACAGTGTAAGGCTGTTCATGGAGTAGTCTAAAAAGCGATTGTTCCAACTGATATCGAAGTAAACAATGGCGTAATAGGTTAACAGGCCTGCCGGAACACAAAAGCCGAGAAGGACAGGCAGCAGGCATCCTGCCGTCGCCAGAAAGCCCTTTATTCCGGTGAGGACAATTCTTTTCTTGTTGTGGTTGCCGGTCTGGTTTTGATACAGCTTTATTTTCCGGCGAGAATAGCGCTCGGAAAAAACAAGAGCAATCACAAATATCAGCATGACGCACGCAATTTGTGCAGCGCCTCCAACATTGCCCAGGTTTAGCCAGGTGTCGTACAAACCGGCGGTCAGAGTTCTGACTGCAAAATAATCTACTGTGCCAAAGTCATTCAGAGTTTCCATCAGAACCAGAGAAAGTCCGACCACTATGGCGGGCCGTATCACAGGTAACGAAATCAGGTAAAAAGATTGCCAGGGTGTTCTACCCAGGCTCCGGCTTGTGATAAACAAGGTGGGAGACTGATCCAGGAATGCGGTTCTTGCAAGCATGTAAACGTAGGGGTAGAGCACAAGCGACATTACCGTAATGGCACCTGCCATACTCCGTATTTCCGGAAACCGGTAGTCATGCGGGGATGTCCAGCCAAACAGGTTACGCAGGCCTGTTTGAATCGGGCCTGCATATTCCAGCAGGTCGGTATAGGCGTATGCAATCACGTAGGCAGGAACGGCGAATGGCAGCAGCAGAAGCCAGCTCAAGATTTTCCTGCCGCGAAATTCACAATTGGACGTTAGCCACGCAGCCCCGACACCGATTAGTGTACTGCTTACTCCCACCCCCGCCATCAGGATAAGGGTGTTTTGGACATAATAGGGTAAAACGGTATTAAAGAGATGAGGCCAGATATTTTCTTCAGGGAAAAAGGCGAGATAGAACACCGAGAAAACCGGCAGTACAACGATAAAGGTGGTGACGGCTGCACAAATGAGCCAACGGGCATTCGACTTATGCGAGCCCAAAGATTGTTTTGCGGGGTCTTCTGTCATATGTATGTACAAAGTGAGACAGAAAGCACTTGTGACAGTGCTTTTGACGGTACTTTCTGTCTCATTTGTCTATTTCATTCGTGTGTTATCGGTTCTCGGCGGAACTATTATTCATCGTAGTTGACTTTGTCTACCAGCCTGGTTGCTTGTGGTCGATATTGGTCAATTTCGGAAAGGGGGAGTTTGTCCGCGCTAAATTTGCCCCACGAGGAAACGAGAGGAGATGCACTGACGCCTGGCTTGACCGGATATTCATAGTTTTTCTCGGCATAGATTTCCTGAGCCTTGTCGCCAGACAAAAATTCCATAAATCTGATAGCGTTACTCTTGTTGGGAGCGCTCCTGGTGAGTGCTACGCCACTGATGTTGACATGTGCCCCTCTGTCCTCCTGGTTGGGAAACAGGATGCGCACCGAATTGGCCCAGGCCACCTGGTTTTTATTATTCAGCATTTTCCCGTAATAGTAGCTGTTTCCGAGTGAAACGTCGCAAACACCCTCCTTGATAGCCTTGACCTGGGTTCGGTCATTACCTTGCGGTTTTCTTGCCAGGTTTCTTTTGACGCCTTCCAGCCAGCCTTGCGCTTCGCTTTCTCCTTTATGTGCAATCATCGAGGCAATAAGGGCAACGTTATACGGGTGTTTGCCCGAGCGTGTACAGACCTTGTCTTTCCACTTGGGATCGGCCAGGTCTTCATAGCGCGAGATTGCTCCTGGAGGAACCCGGTCTTTCGATGCATAGATGACTCGCACCCGGGTAGTCAGACCAAACCAGTAGTTTTCAGGGTCCCGATACTGGGGCGGGATGTTTTTTTCGAGAGTGGCAGAGGAAACAGGCTGAAGTACATTTGCTTTTTTGGCTGTTGAAAGGTTGCCTATGTCGGTAGTAAGCAGGATATCTGCCGGGCTGTTTTTTCCCTCTCGTTTCAGCCGCTCATTTAGCCCTTTTTTTGCGAATGTGTAGTTTACCTTAATGCCCGTTTCCTTTGTGAACGCCTCGAACAGGGGTTTCATCAGAAATGACTGGCGCAGAGAGTAAACATTGACCTCGTTGCTGTTTGCAGACGAAACGGATGGAAATTGGAATGCCATGACTGCAAGGGCAATAGAAGCACTGTATTTCAGGTTCATATATAAAATATCCTATTTCAACTATCTGATATCTGACTTACTCAACCGTCTCAACTGTCCTTTGAATTTTTTTGAATAATGATTATGAGAAGGCGAACCATTCTTATTAAAAGGAGACATTTTTATTAAAAGAGTACAGCATGTCAAGTTTTCGCTAACAGTGATACCGGTACCCTGTCGGGTTTTTTGATGTATTCTGGTGCCGATTATCATGGTCAGGCTGGTGGCTCGTGTTTTTTCCTCGTCTTTCTGTATCTGGTTCAGTGATCTTTTGATGAATACTGCTATCATTAATCAATAAGTTAAAAGGCTTGGTTCTCATATGTTCCGGGAGAAGCTGCGGCCGATCGACTCGCCGGGTCAAAGGGAAAAAAATCCGGGCCGGCATTCGGCTTTCAGCTGGCCTATCACGTATGCGGAATGAACAACAATGGGCAGGACAGGTTTTGTCGGAATCCAAAAAAACAGATTTTAGCGAAAAAAGATCGGCACCTCGTACCGCATTTAATGCCAGGGTGAAAATAACCCAGGATGGCTTCGAGGAGTTTTTTGTCTACACGAGGGACCTTTCCGATGCCGGAGTATTTGTTTGTGTCAATGCTGACCAGAAGTTTCCCCTGTTAGGCAGTACGGTAAAAGTGCAAATGCAGGGGCTTCCGGTTCCGGCTCCCGTTCTTGATATGGTCGTTGTCAGAAAGGGAATGGATGGTTATGGTTTGCACTTTATTTCCGAGCCCGTGGAAGGCGGTGGAAGCAACCGGGAATCGGTCAAGTAATTCTGCAGGTATTAACTCTTTTTTTTGTTCTTTCGTTCTTGATATTATGGTCGGAGCATGGACAAAAAGGAAATATGATGATTAGCGGGTTGATTAACCATTCTGGCCGATGGATCCCTCTTTTTTTGGTTCTGTTACTATCCGGTTGCGCCAGTTACTATGAGCATTATGGAAGTTTGGAATCCTATAATTCGGCGGGTGAGTCGAGAATCTTTGTCGTGTCCTGGCAAACCTCTGATTCTGTTTTTTTTGATGGCAGCGCTACCCCGATAAAACTGACCACCCAATGTAGCGAGAGGGAACTGGTTTTCAAAGATAGTGATTTCGACCCCTTCCCGTGCCAGGGAGACGGCATTGTGGCTTGTGGTTCGGCAAAGCTGGATTTGGATCGCAATGGACGCCCGGTTACATCGGATTCCCATGTCTGTGCTTTCATTTCTGATGAAAAGGGCGCGAACAAAATAGTCGACTTGGGAAATAAAATCGAATTAACGATCTCCTGCTGGCCATCTTCAACCCTGTTTGAAGTGGATGG
The DNA here is from genome assembly GCA_002747395.1 of Pseudomonadota bacterium. GTDB lineage: Bacteria > Pseudomonadota > Gammaproteobacteria > Pseudomonadales > Oleiphilaceae > LZORAL124-50-18. Next base: position 28,439 of record PDPE01000007.1, on the reverse strand, counting down.
AAAAAAGAAAAATCGTGATTACCTCAGGGCCTCTGTCGTTCCTTATACATTTTTCATCAAAAAAGTACCGATGAATAGTCTGGAGCATCGTGTACCTGTACCCGGTGATAGAATCTGCAAGTTAAAGAAATAAATGCAACCCCGGTCTTTGACACTCACTCGGGCCATATCACGGTCGCCAGAGCCTTCAGCTCCTCACAACAGCCTTCAGCGCCGCACAGCCTTCAGCACCTCACAGGCTGATCACAAATTATTTGATGAGCACTCTAAAGGTTTTTTGATACCAGCGATAATCGTTTTCCAGCCTGATGTTTATCAACAGGGTGGCTTCCTGGCCAACTGTGCCGACCGAATGGAATGTAAAGAATTTTTCCGCCGGATCAAACTGATCGACAATGAGGATGTTTTCATCCACGCTGACCACTTCCATTTCGGTGATGGTGAAGTCTTTCTTTCGAGACAGGATATGGACAGTTCGTGTGCTCGTGTCACCTTGATGAATCGAGTAGGTGAATACATCAAAATAGAGATCGGTTCCCAGTTTTTTGTGAATATCCCGTGCATCGGAAAGCAAAAGGGCCGCTGCGTTGTCGGGTTGCAGGTCTATGGTTGAGCGAATACTGCCCTCGATGATGGCCACTTTGGCTTCCAGGTCTTCCTTGTAAAGGATATCGGTATCCCGATCTTCCTTTACCTGGCCATCTTCATCATATATGGATTCAGCAGCATCAATTTCTTCTTGTGTGGGAGGAACCTCGCATTCGACATAATTGGCGGGGAAAAAACAGATACTTTTCAATAGTTGATTCGCTGGCGAGTCTTCTTCTTCAAAGGTTTTAATCGGAACATGGAAGTCTATCGGCGGGTGATCCGTTGCAAGATATTCGTTTAACTGCTCAATGGTTCGATCCGATATCTTGACGGGTGAATCGGCATCAGGGTTTGTATTGACCGTGTCACCCATCAGATAAATGAACCGGGAGATATTGTTGATGTAATCTGAACTGGCCAGTTTCTCTTCGCTTTGCACCTCTGTGCTCATGCCATTGAAGACGGTACCTTCATCGAGTTCTTCTCTTGCATCCATGCTGAATTCCAGAAAGGAAATGTACTCATGGGTTGGCACATCTTCCACAAGGGGAAGATTCCCGATGAAAAGAGAAAGGGTTTCCCCTTCCAGGTAGTCAAAGGTTCCATCCTTGCCCAGCACGCCCTCCTGTGTTGCGGTTTTATAGCTGATCCCCTGTAACCCGGATGTCATAAGCTGCCCTTTCAGCCTGTTTTGAGATCCGCCGCTTCCATCATCGCTGCATCCGGTGCAGCCGACGATAACAAAAAGTAAGGACTGAAGTGCCTTGCCGATGTTCTTCATAAAAAATGAGCCTTTTGGAGAGGGTACTGGTGGTTGGAGATTATATCCTGCATTGACAGGATATAATGAAAAATATATCGCAAAAAGCCGATTGTATCTGTTTACAGAGTAAAACAATTTGTTTGAACCGGTTGAAATTACCCGATTCATCACCATCTTGGTAATCTGCACTCCCTGTTATCAGATATCCCGAAAGTAAGAGCTTGTTGATGGATAAGGCACTTGAAATTGTGAATTTGACAAAAACCTATTCTGACGGCGTCACCGCACTCAAGGGGATAGACCTGTCAGTAGAACAGGGTGATTTTTTCGCATTGCTCGGGCCAAACGGTGCCGGCAAGTCGACAACGCTGGGAGTGGTTACTTCCCTGATAAATAAAACGTCAGGGCAGGTGCGTGTGATGGGGTACGATCTTGATTCTGATCTGGTTAATGCAAAAATGAATATGGGGATTGTTCCCCAGGAATTTAATTTTAACCAGTTTGAAAAAGTCTTTAACATTGTTGTGACACAGGCAGGCTATTACGGCGTTCCGTTACGTCAGGCAAAATCGAAAGCGGAATACTACCTCAGAAAGCTCGGTTTGTGGGATAAGCGAGCGACTGAGTCTCGCATGTTGTCAGGTGGAATGAAAAGGCGCCTGATGATTGCAAGAGCGCTGGTACATGAGCCAAAAATCCTGATTCTTGACGAGCCTACGGCCGGTGTTGACATAGAGCTAAGGCGGTCAATGTGGAGTTTCCTGCAGGAGATTAACCGGAGTGGTACCACTATCATACTAACGACACACTATCTGGAAGAGGCTGAAGCCCTGTGTCGTAATATTGCGATTATCAATCATGGCCTGATTCTCGAAAATACGAGCAAAAAAGCCCTGTTGGACAAGCTTCATCTGGAAACATTTATACTGGATGTTGACCGTGCCCCCGAGCCTTTGCCAAAGCTCGACGAGTTTGAACTCAGGATTCAGGCTGATGGAAGCATTGAAGTCGATGTAAACAAGGGCCAGACCCTGAATACGCTGTTCGCCGCATTGACTGACCGGGGTATAGTGACCAAAAGCATTCGAACCAAAACGAATCGTCTGGAAGAATTGTTTGTTCGAATGGTTGATTAGCTGTATTGGCTCGGACTGGCAATGAAATAGCGGTTCACGTTAGCGGTTTACGTCGTTGTTGCCGTTGGTATGAAACCGCAATGGTAATCGCCATATTAATTTTTTGAGTGATTCGATATGAAGATCAGTACGTTGCTTTCCGTTCCATTTGCAAGGGCGATCCCACGGTCTGTATCTGTTCCCTTTCTGACCATAGTGACAAAGGAAATTCGCCGGTTTACCCGTATATGGCCGCAGACCCTGTTGCCTCCGGCCATTACAATGACACTGTATTTCGTTGTTTTTGGCAATTTGATCGGTCACCGCATTGGCGAAATGGATGGCCATGATTACATGGGCTTTATCGTACCGGGGTTGATTATGATGTCAGTGATCACCAATGCCTATTCCAATGTCCTGTCTTCCTTCTTCAGTATGAAGTTTCAGCACAGCATCGAGGAGATTCTGGTCGCACCGGTTCCCGATTGGGTGATACTCTGTGGCTATGTGGCAGGAGGAGTGGCACGGGGGATGACTGTCGGAATGATCGTAACACTCCTTTCTCTTGCATTTAATGATTTGCACATTCATAGCTACCTTGTTGTGATCACCATTGTTGTACTTACGGCGATACTCTTTTCCCTGTGTGGCTTTGTCAACGCAATCTATGCGAACAGTTTTGATGATGTTTCCATTGTTCCTGCATTCATACTTACCCCCCTGATATATTTGGGAGGCGTGTTTTACTCCATTTCATTGCTGCCTCCGTTTTGGCAGGCAGTTTCCATGGCAAATCCGATTCTTTATATGGTAAATGCATTCAGATACGGTGTGCTCGGGATTTCCGATGTCAATATCCTCTACGCATACGGTATGGTTTTGTTTTTTATTGCTGTGGTATTCGGTTTTTGTCTGTATTTATTGCGTCGCGGAACAGGTATTCGGCAATGACAACAAGCCTGAAGCATGGAGAACTACCCCTGGGCAAACAGTCGGAATATGTCAGCCGGTATGACAAATCCATACTCTTTCCGATTCCAAGGGAAAACAATCGCAGGAGTATCGGCATCAGCAATTCCGGCCTGCCTTTTTATGGTGTGGATATCTGGAATGCCTATGAGCTGTCCTGGATAGATGAAAAAGGAAAGCCCCGGGTTGCTCTTGCCGAGTTTTATTTTCCGGCGGACTCGCCCTGCATTATCGAATCCAAATCATTCAAGCTGTACCTGAATTCATTTAACCAGACGCGATTTGCGACAGCGGAAGCCGTCAGTGCGCGATTGCGTCAGGATTTGTCCGAAAAGAGTGGAGGGCAGGTTGATGTGGTACTTAAAGCTGCTTCCCTGGTTGAAGACAACGGGTTGGCAACGGCTGAAAACTGGCTTGAAACAGGCAGCTTTACCTTGATTGATGATCTTCCCGTTACGGTTGACTGCTATAAAAGAAATCCGCAGTTATTGAATGGCGAACCGCCAGAAAAAGAGAAAGAAGGGCCTGTCAAGTTTGCCTGTGTCAGTCATTTATTGAAGTCCAATTGTCCGGTCACCGGGCAGCCGGACTGGGCAACGGTGTTTATTTGGGGGGAAGGGATGCCTCCAGACGAAAAAGCCTTACTGGCTTATATTATTTCATTTCGTGAACAACAGGATTTCCATGAACATTGTGTTGAGACCATGTTTGTTGACATTATGAATGCCGCAAACCTTGACAAGCTGTCTGTTTACGCCCGTTATACCCGTCGGGGTGGTCTGGATATCAATCCGTTGCGGTCAACAGAATCATTACCTGGAAATACTCGCCAGTTTAATGTGAAACTTTCGCGGCAATAGCGAGGTTTTGGCAGGTGAAACCTGCGTGAGGTACGTGAGGTACGTGAGGTAAGAGTCTTGTGTGGAGATTGCTGAGTGAATAGTCCTGCGTGAATAGTCCCGTGTGAAGGGTGCCGTGTGGTAAAGGCTGGAAGTAGCAAGGATCAGGGTTGTTTCAGTTTTTGAGTCGCACTTTCCAGTGCGGAAATAATGATATCTCTGTCCGTGGAGTGTATTTTGTCGGTATCGAGATACATGGCAAACCCTTCTTTTTCGTGCTCCATGAAACTTTGATTGCCACCGATGTCCCGCCTGAAATCTACAATCTGATAGATAGGAACGGGTTTGTTAAAGCCTTTTACGGTGATCTCGCCCTTGTCACGACACATAATGGTGTCCTTTATAAGAGAGAATGTTTCATAAGAAACAAGGATTTCACCCGGATCTGCCAGAGACTCGAGGCGACTGGCCAGGTTCACTTCCTTCCCGACAATGGTGTAATCCATGCGGTTATCGGCACCAAAGTTTCCTACGGTAACATAACCTGTGTTTATTCCCATGCGTATTTTTAATGGTGTTCGAACGCCCTGGCTTTTCCATTTCTGACGCAGTATTTTCATATGCTTGCGCATTTCAATCGCCATTGTGACACATGCCAGAGTGTCCTGCTTCGCTCCCAGGCTGCTCGGGTCTCCGAAAAAAATCATGATGCTATCGCCAACAAATTTGTCGATTGTGCCACCATATTTCAGGGCTATTTGAGACATTTCAGTAAAATAATTATTAAGAATCTCGGTCAGGCTCTCAGGTTCCATTTCCTCGGACAAATCGGTAAACCCCTTGATATCCGAGAAAAATACAACAAGCTTTTTGCGTTGGGTTTCAAGAATAACATCCCTCTCGCCGGTAAATATGGATTGCCATACCTGGGGCGAGAGATACTTGGCCAACTTGTGGGAAAGGGCGATGGATTGTTCTCTCTGAACCTGAATCTGGTATTTTGCCAGCACCAGTGCGCGAGCCTGTTGATGGGTATAATAGGCTGTCACACAAACATAGGTGATCGCACCGATGCCGGAGCAGATTGCGACACTGACTGGAGTGGGGCCCGCCAATTGAAAACCGAAGAGAAAGGACGTGACGGAAATACCTGCGAGACAGACCAGGCTGCCCAGGAACAATGATTTCATTCCACCTACAACAATAAGGCTGAAGTCCAGCATCATTAGTGTAAACAGAGAAGGTACCAGGCTGAACTCCATTAAAACGATTTGCGCACCGGCCAAAAACGAATCGGCCAACAGCATTCTTTGTCTCAGCAGTGTGTCATTTTGTCGTCCGAGATAGCGAACGAAAAAGTAGAGCATGTGAGGCCAGAGCATGGCGGCAGGAATCAGCCAGATCAGATCCTGGTGGAAATGGTTTTCTGCTACACCTGAAGTAACGATGGCAGCACCGGTCAAATACCCCAGTACCCGGGCATTATAGTCTGGCATCGGGGGAACGGCGGCAGGTTTTCCATTTGAACCGGTAACTGACTTTATCGTTGAATAAGCCACTGAGTTCATTGCTGACAAAACCCTGAAAGAAAATAAGGCTGCTTTAAACAGCCGTAAAATGAATGCGAATAGTACAGCAGTGTTAACGCATCTTGCTGCAATTGCCACACCGTCAGATTTACTGACATTGTCGCGTAATCTGCCGGACGGTTTTGAATTTGTCTATGGCAGGTTCCGGAATTATTCCTGTACTATATGATGGCTGGTAACATAACAGTTATTATCAGAATTAACAATTCCCAATACCTGCATCAACCATAGAGAAAGCAATGGCCAGACACCTGAATGATTCCCATGCCCGACCCATTGATTTATTGTTAGGCCGTCACTCGGTCGGACGTCTTGATAGCCCCGGCCCGAAAGGAGAGACTCTTGAGCGGATAAAAAAGTCTGCCTTGCGTGCACCCGACCACGCGGCATTAAAACCCTGGCGCTTTATTGTTGTTGATGGAGAAAGCAGAGAAAGGCTGGGGCAGTTGTTTGCAAAAGCGGCGATTCGTGATCAACCCGACTTGAGTGAGGAGAAAATTCATCAATACCTGAGTATGCCGAAAAGGGCTCCACTCGTGATAATCGGAGTTTGCTGTTATTCCGACCACCCGAAAGTACCGAAGAGTGAGCAGCTGTTATCGGCAGGGGCGGCAATGTCTTACATGCTCGCTGCCGCTCAGGCGGAAAATTTTGGTGCCATCTGGCGAACCGGGCCTATGGCCTATCACGACACCGTTTCAGAAGGGCTGGGTCTGGCTGCAAATGAAGAAATTGTCGGATTTTTGTATATTGGCACACCATCGGGTTCGCCCAAAAAAATTGCCGGGATCGAAACAGACAGATTTTTTTCTTCCTGGTAAAAGCAGGAGTCGCGAGTATAGGAATATGGGAGCATAGGAGCATAAAAGCTCCCGCAAGAACCCCCGGCCGCTTGCTGCAGTTTTCAGATATAGCTTGTACGGCGGGAGAAAAAGCGGCAATCCGGTTCCCTGCCTGTCTTTTTCCTGCGCCCGATTTCCCCGCTTTTCCCTCTTTCCTGGCCTCCTTGCAGTTCCTTTCGGCAGCATCGAGCCTGGTTGGCTGCCCATTTCCCGCTTTTTCCCGCCTTTGTTTCGAGTTGCCGGTTTCTGGCATCGAGTTTGCTTAATTGAGACTGACATAATCAGTTTGCCGCTTTGGCCTGGGAGGGTTGCAATGAGCATTTCATTTGAAAAGGCACTCGGAATTCACGAGCGAGCGTTGCAATTCCGGGTCAAGCGTGCCGAAGTGTTGGCGAACAATCTGGTCAATGCAGATACGCCAGGTTTCAAGGCGCGTGATATGGATTTTAAAAGTGTTCTTGATCAGCAACTTGGCGATTCCATGGCAGTGAGTAAAACCAATAGCAGACACCTTGCGGGAGAAGTCGATACGACATCCCGGCTAAAGTTTCGCAATGCAATTCAGCCTTCTATCGACGGGAATACCGTTGATACCAATATTGAAATCGCTGAATACACCAAAAATGCAATGGATTATGAAGCTACATTCCAGTTTCTCAACTCAAGATTTAAAGGTTTGCTGTACGCAGTGAAAGGGGAATAAGCCATGTCGTTAACTAATATATTTGATTTGGCCGGCTCGGGAATGAGTGCTCAGTCTGTTCGATTGAATACCACCGCAAGTAATATCGCCAATGCGGAAACCGCGAGCAGCAGTATTGATGCGACCTACAAGGCCAGAAAACCGGTATTTGCCGCTATTCATCAGGGTTATATGGAACGCAATGGTATACAGGGTTCAACCAGTGCCGGTCTCTTTCCCGAACGGTTGGAATCGAAAGGGGTTGAGGTAAAGGCAATTGTCGAAAGCGATGCCGAGCTGCAAAAGCGTTATCAACCCTGGCACCCACTGGCAAATGATGAAGGCTATGTATTGTATCCGAATGTCAATGTTGTCGAAGAAATGGCAGATATGCTTTCGGCATCTCGCGGGTTCCAAACCAATGTGGAAGTTATGAACACGGCAAAAACCATGTTGCAACGGGTTTTGACACTGGGTCAGTAAAGAGCAGGGAGACTAAATAATGAGCGCAATCAATTCTGCACCAGGTGCCGCAGAACTTTTGGGTTCCAGCTTTTCTCATACGCAGCAAAACACCGCTCCCTCCCAGGAGTTGGGTAGAAATGAATTTATGGAGTTGATGCTGGCACAGATGAACAACCAGAATCCGATGGAACCCCAGGATAATGGTGACTTTATCGCTCAGTTAGCCCAATTCAGCTCACTGGAAGAAATGCAGAATATGAGCTCGACCATTGATTCCGCCGTGGCTCAGTTCCGTTCGACCCAGGCCTTGCAAGCGTCTGCCCTGGTGGGTCGTTCCGTGCTGGTCGAGTCACCCGATGGCCCCTTGCAGCCAGACGGAACCATGAGTGGCATGGTCGATTTACCTGCCAGCACATCAAATCTGCGGGTGAGTGTAATGAATGAAACCGGTGAGCTGGTGGCGCAGATAAATATGGGGCAACAGCTTGCCGGTCAGATTCCCTTTCAATGGGATGGCATGAATATGAATGGTCAGGTTATGCCACCAGGCCGATATACGTTAAAAGCCGAAGCCGGTTACAGTTCCGGAAATGAACAGGTGCAGACTTTGCTAAGTGCAAATGTTGATAGTGTTTCAGTAGGTGCCGCTGGTGCGATTACTCTGAATCTTGCCGGGGTAGGCCCGATGTCGATAAGCGATGTTCGTCAAATTAACTGATGATGTTCGTGAGATTGAATAATGATGTTCGTCAGATTAACCAATAAAGAGGTGTATTATGCCGTTTAATGTCGCACTCAGTGGTTTGAATGCTGCACAGTCAGATTTGGAAGTTACGGGTAATAATATTGCCAATGCGAGCACAGTTGGTTTCAAGCAGTCGCGTACAGAGTTTATGGATCTCTATGCCAACAGTTTTCTCAGTGCATCTACCAATCCGGTTGGTAATGGCGTTAAGGTGGCCAATGTTCGACAAATGTTCGAACAGGGTAATATCAGCTTTACCGAAAGGGGGCTGGATATGGCAATTAACGGCAATGGCTTTTTCATGGTGCAAGATGGGGGAGTAACCAAATACACCCGTTCCGGCCAATTCGGTATTGATCTGGATGGTTATGTGGTCAATTCCCAGGGAATGCGGCTTCAGGGGTTTGATGCCAATGAAGAAGGTGTGGTATCCGGGGTCAGGGCGGATGTTCAGGTAAGCAGCAAAAACCTTGATCCCAGCAGAACCACTCTGGTTGATCCGCAATTAAACCTGGACGCTTCCGAAAAAGTGCTGGAGAAACGAGGGCAAAGTTATGTTTCCAACGGCAGCCTGGTCGGGAAAATTACCGCCGGTGTCGCCAACGGATTCCCTGCGGTTGATTTTGTTTTTACCAAACAGGACAATACGAAAGAGACATTGACGACAACGGCCAATCAGTCTGCGGGTGCCATTGCGGCCAAGATTACAACGGCAGTCAAACATGTAGAGGCTTCTGCAATAACCCGCGCGGCAATCCAGACCGCAAATTACTCGCCAGAGGCGGCAGACTCCTTCACCGTAAATGGAGTGACCTTCTCAGGGAGTGATCTGGCTACAGTCAGTTCGCTGGCGGTTGCTATCAATTCATCCGCGCTGGGCGGGGTTTCGGCTGTTGTAGAAGATGCCGGGCTGGCCACAGAGCGCTTGTTGATCACTCACAGTCAGGGAGCGGATCTGTTTTTTTCCTACTTTGATGATGGCAATGGAACAGGCGCTATCACTGTTGATGGTCTCAATGGTACGTCATCAGTGGTTGGCAGCCATGCATTTCCTGCTGACGGTGTGAACGCAGTTGTGGGTGGTATCCTGACTATTATTGCAGAAGAGGGCGTATCGCTGAACGTGTATGACTCCCCTCAGGCATCGCCTCCGGCAGCCAATACGGATATTTATGCTACTGTGACCGGAGCACCATTTCGTGACAATATTTTTGACCCGAATGATCCGGAGACATATAACCACTCAACCTCTACCACTATTTATGACAGCCTGGGCAGTGCCCATGTGCTGACCATGTTTTTTGTCAAACAGGCTGCTTCATCGACGACAGTCGCCAATACCTGGCAGATGCATGCGCTGATCGATGGTGCTGATGTAGGAGACCCGGTGACAGCCGGTGGTGATCCTACCAGGGCGAGCTATACCCTGATCTTTGATGAAGATGGTATATTGCGTAAGGATTTGTCAGATAAGGTGCTGATTTCCAATTGGCAGCCAAAGGATGCTGCCGGTAACTATAATGGAGCTGCGCCTCCCAATAACGTGGTGGATGGCGGGCGCTTGCCCATTCCTGATCCACCGCAGAGTTCAAACTTTGAAATTGACCTGACAGGCACAACACAGTTCGGTAGCCCGTTTACCGTGACCAATATGCAGCAAAACGGATATACCACGGGCAGGCTGGTAAATCTGGAAGTAGATGATAGTGGTGACATGTTTGCCCAGTATTCCAACGGTCAATCCGTCGTTCTCGCTCAGATATCGCTGGCCACATTTAATGATATTGAAGGTCTGGCTCCGGTGGGTGACACCGCCTGGACCCAAACGGCAGCCTCCGGAGACCCGATTGTCGGTGCTCCTGGAACCGGCGTGCTTGGTACTGTTCAGGGTAGTGCGGTAGAAGATTCCAACGTGGATCTGTCAGACCAGTTGGTTAACCTGATCATTGCGCAAAGGAACTACCAGGCCAACGCGAAAACCATTGAAACCGCAGACACCGTGACCCAAACCATTATCAATTTGAGATAGTGGTAATAATAGTAGTAATAGTGGTAATAGCGGTAATAGCGCCGGGTGTGCAGGCTGCTTGCCAAGGTGAATCATAAAGACGAATCTGTTTTGCCGTGAAAGAAAGTTCCAGAGTCCTTTGTGCCTGATGTTATCCGGGTAGTGAGTGTTATCGGTTCTCTGGCCTGATTATTGCTTTCGAATTGAAAAGAGGGGAAGTAACACCAATTTGTCGATACTTCCCGGTAACGGATTCGGAGAATCATTATGGATAAGGCGCTTTACATTTCGATGTCGGGAGCAAAGCAGAATATGCTTTCCCAGCAGGCTCACGCAAACAACCTGGCCAATGTGAATACGGTCGGTTTCAAGCAGGATCTGGCTCAGGCGAGATCCATGCCGGTGTTTGGGGAGTATTATCCAAGCCGGGCCTATGCCATGTCGGAACGACCTGCGACCGACTTTGACCAGGGAGCATTGATTGAAACAGGGCGCAATCTTGACGTGGCGGTCAAGGGAAAGGGTTGGTTGAGTGTTGAATCTGCCGAAGGCAATGAGGCATTGACTCGGGATGGCCGTTTGTTTATTGATGCCAACAGTATGCTGAGAACCGGCAGCGGGTTGCCGGTAAACGGCAATGGCGGGCCGATTTTCGTTCCTCCTGCAGACAAGGTTGAAATTGGTCAGGACGGCACCATTTCCATCATTCCCGCCGGAGCCAGTTCGACGGAGCTGGCGGAAATAGACCGGATTAAACTGGTGAATCCGTCTCCTGATACCATCGAGAAAGGGCTGGATGGCCTGATTCACCTGAAGCCCGGCGCAGAAGAGCCAGACGCCGAGGCTGAAGTGCAGTTGGAGTCCGGTTTTCTTGAAAGCAGCAATGTGAGTGCTGTTGAGGCCATGACCGAGATCATGTCCCTGGCTCGCCAATACGAGCTGCAAGTGAAAGTGATGCAACATGCCGATAGTAATAGTGAATCTGCTGCAAGCCTGTTGCGCATGTCGTGATTGACCTTTTCCGGTTTGTGGCCCGGTTTGTGGCTTTGCCTGATTTACCTCTCTTGGCCAGATAACGGAGAAGGAACCTCTCTGTTGTCTGGCGGTTTTCCTTTTATTGAATTTGCAGCGATATTTCCCGCCTGATTTTCTGATTTGGCATTCCAATTGCTTTGTATTCCGTGATGACTGTGTAAAGTCAGTATTTTGACTCGGGAGAGAAAGCCATGCATTCCGCTTTATGGGTGAGTAAAACAGGGTTGAGTGCGCAGGATACCGCGCTCACTACCATTTCCAACAACCTCGCTAATGTCAGCACTGTCGGGTTTAAACGTGACCGCGCCAACTTTGAGGATTTGCTTTATCAGAACAAAAAACAGCCCGGTGGCCTGTCCTCGCAGAATACGTCGCTCCCGTCCGGGCTTCAGTTGGGGGTTGGTGTCAGGGTTGTCGCCACACAAAAGGAGTTTACCCAGGGTGGCCTGCAAGTGACCGAGCAACCGATGGATGTGGCGATCAATGGTAGAGGGTTTTTTCAGATTCTGATGCCTGATGGCAATATCGGATATACCAGAGACGGGCAGTTCCATCTCAATTCAGAGGGCGTGGTGGTCAACGCGAATGGCTTTGCGCTGGAACCACAGATACAAATTCAAAATAACACAACCTCTGTAACCATCGGAAAAGACGGTACCGTCTCCGCGATTGTTGCGGGCGCAACAACGCCTGTAACCCTGGGCAATATTACTGTGGTTGATTTTATCAATCCGGCAGGCCTGGAATCCCTGGGGGGCAATCTGTTCAAGGAAACTGCCGGGAGTGGCGCTCCACTGGAGGGAACTCCGGGTCTGGACGGATTTGGCAGCACAGAGCAGGGTATGCTGGAAAACTCCAATGTCGAGGTGGTGGAAGAACTGGTGAATATGATCACTACCCAGCGAGCCTATGAAATGAACTCGAAGGTCGTTTCCACCGCAGACAGCATGCTCAAATATATCACGCAGAACCTGTAATACATGCAACCGGCAGCACAAAGTTCCAGGATACTTGCCATGAATAAAGAGATTGAATCAAAGCGCAATTCGCAGTTGCGTCCTGTCGATAGCGGTTTTACGCCAGCCTGCCGTTACCATGTGTCTTTATCCGTGTTGTCTTCATGGTGTCTGGCTGTTTTTTCTACCCTGTTTCTTGCGGGTTGCTCTACCCTGGAACGGCAAACACCCGTCCCGGGGGATCCCGCATACGCACCCATTCCGGCGGATCGTCTTGTTGCACCGGAATCTGTCAATGGCAGTTTGTACCAGGTAAACCGGAGTAACAGTCTTTATACCGCCAGAACGGCACATGGTGTGGGAGACATCCTTTTGGTGATGCTGCAGGAGCAAACCCGGTCGTCGAAAACCAGTGGAACCAAATTCCAGAAAGATAATGAAACCGCTTTTAAGGAAGGGTCGATTCTGGGCAGTGCCATATCCGTCAATAATTTGAGCATGGGAACCGATGTGGGGATGGAGCGGACGTTCAAGGGCAAGGCGGAAAGTGATCAGCAAAATCGCCTGTCCGGTTCAATCGCAGTGACCATTGCCCGGATATTGCCAAATGGTCTGCTTCGTATCAGAGGGGAAAAGTGGCTCACACTGAACCAGGGCGAAGAGTACATTCGTCTGACCGGGTTAATCCGGCCGGAGGATATTTCGGAAAACAATACGGTGGTGTCAACCAAGATCGCCGATGCGCGTATTGCCTATGGCGCAACGGGTGATTTTGATCAGGCCAATCGCATGGGCTGGGGCGGACGTTTTTTCAATAGTGAGTGGTGGCCATTCTAGGTCGAACCGGGGTAAAGGCAATGGTTGATAGCGTAACTCAGGAAAAAAACCGGCAATACGGGCGGGGTACGGAAATTGGTATTCTTCGGGGGTTGATGGCCGCTTTGACTCTGTCGATTATCATGGCAGCCGTGCCAGTCAGTGCAGACCGGATCAAGGACCTGGCTTCGGTTGCAGGTGTAAGATCCAACCAGCTTATTGGCTACGGGCTGGTTGTTGGCCTCGATGGAACCGGTGACAAGGCCCCCTTCACCAATCAGACTTTTCGCAACATGATGAACAAGTTCGGTGTGCTCATTCCGGCAGGTTCAGATCCAAAGCTGAAAAATGTCGCTGCAGTCACAATCCAGGCAGATTTACCCCCTTTTGCCAAGCCCGGACAAAAAATAGATGTAACCGTATCCTCCATTGGCAATGCCAAAAGTCTGCGTGGTGGTGCATTGCTTATGACCCCTCTCAAGGGTGCGGATGGCCGGGTGTACGCCGTGGCACAGGGGAATCTTCTGGTGGGCGGATTCGGAGCCGGGGGCGCTGATGGCTCGAAAATTACCGTGAATGTGCCTGTGGTCGGCAGAATCCCCAATGGTGCCTCGGTGGAAGTCGCTCCACCCTCGTCATTCCACAGGGGGGATACCTTGACATTCAACCTGCATGATCCCGACTTTACAACCGCCAAACGTGTTGCTGAAAAGATTAACAATCTGCTCGGCCCCAAAACCGCGAGTACGCTGGACGCCGCATCTATCCGGGTCAAGGCGCCACGCGAGGCCTCCCAACGAGTCAGTTTCCTGTCGATACTGGAAAACCTGGAAATTACCCCGGGTGATGAATCAGCAAAAATTATTGTCAACAGCCGTACGGGAACCATTGTCGTCGGACGAAATGTCAAGGTGCTGCCAGCGGCGGTGACTCATGGCAATCTGGTGGTGACAATTAACGAAAGTGAAGAGGTCAGTCAACCAAACCCGTTAAGTGAAGGGGAGACGGCTGTCGTTCCCCGGAGTGATGTTAATGTCGAGCAGGAGCCTGCAAGAGCATTCAAATTCGGGGCAGCCACCACGCTGAATGAAGTGGTGGAGGCGATCAACCGGATCGGCGCGGCGCCTGGCGATATTATGGCGATACTCGAAGCGCTCAAGCAGGCCGGTGCACTGAAAGGTGAACTGATTATTATCTGATTGTCACGGGATGACAGAGGTAAAAGGCGGTAGAGATAAAAGGCGGTAGAGGTAAAACCGGATGAATATTGAAAACAACCCGTATCAGCAGGCAGGTATCTATACCGAGCTGCAAGGATTGAATGACATCAAGGTACAGGCCAGGGAGGACAAATCCGCGGCGCTGAAACAGGTTGCCAGGCAGTTCGAGTCCATGTTCCTTACCATGATGATGAAAAGTATGAGAGAGGCCAACAAGGTATTTGAAGAAAACAACTTTCTTCACAGTAACGAATCCGCTTTTTATCAGGATATGTTTGATAACCAGTTGTCGCTATCCCTTTCTCAGGGAAAGGGAATCGGCCTGGCAGAGTCCCTGTATCGACAAATGGCCCGTCAGATTGATGGTGTCGAACCGGATTCGGCTACGGGCTCTGTGAACAGGCACGCCATTCAGGATTACCCGAGATCAATTCCCGCTATGAAAGCAGTCAGAATGGTCGATGCCATGGTTGAAATTGATCGTGTACTGGAAGAAAAAAACGCGGAACAGGAAAAGGCAAACCGGTCCACTGTGTTATCCGGGAGCCCGGTGAGCAATCCGCTCACTCAGGATCAATGGGAGCAGGCTATCGCCTCCATGACTTCGAGGATTCAGGATCAAACGCGAGCCTCACGACCTCTGGCCGGGCCTGAACCTGAAATTGAACCAACAGATCGAACCTCAGGTGCCGGTAATACCGAATTGGCGTCTGACCCGGCTGTACCACGAGTGTTTGATAGCCCCGAGCAGTTTGTTACTGCCCTGTTTCCGATAGCGCAAAAAATTGAAAGCGAAACCGGGATGAATGCCCGGTTTATGCTGGCACAATCAGCGCTTGAAACCGGTTGGGGCAAGCATATGATCGAAGGTGAAGGGGAAGGTGAAGGAAATCAGGCCAGTTTTAACCTGTTTGGCATCAAAGCGGATCAAAGGTGGCAGGGTGACAGGGTCACCATAGTGACCACAGAGTTTCGCGACCAGGTTCCGATCAGGGAAAAGGCTTCTTTCCGGGCCTATGATTCCTATGAAGACAGTTTCCGTGACTATGTCACCTTTTTGAAAGAGAACCCCCGTTACCAGGATGCGACGAGGCTTTTTACCAGACCGGAAGAACTGGCAAGAGAGCTTCAGCAGGCCGGATATGCCACTGACCCTCAATACAGTGAAAAAATCAAACGTATATTTAACAGCGAGTTATTGCAATCTGCCCTGGCCTCCGGTTCAGGCTACTAGCCGAAACTGGTGACCGGGCAAGGGCGGGTAAGGAGATGACAGTATGGCAGGCTTGATGGGAATAGGGTTGACCGGGCTCAAAGCGCACCAGAGCGCGTTGTCTACTACCAGTAATAATGTCGCCAATACCAACACTCCCGGGTATACACGCCAGGAAACCCGATTTGAGGCCACTCCATCCCACTTCGAGGGCTATGGTTTTATCGGGGCCGGTGTCAATATCGCTGATATAAGCCGGATCAGTGACCAGTTTCTGATCGATCAGTTTCGGGCAGACAGTACCGTTTTTAATTACCAGGACACCTTTGTCGATCATATCAGTATACTGGACGGCCTGCTTGCCGACGTGACGACAGGTCTCTCTCCCCAAATGACCAATTTTTTCAAGGCACTGCAGGGAGGGGCCGACGATCCGACTTCGATACCGGAACGGCAACTGATACTCAGTCAGTCCAAAGGGCTGGTATCCCGTTTTAACGCGCTATATGACCGCCTGCAAAACCAGGGACAAACCATTGCGGAGGAGATGACCTCCCATGTTGACAGAATTAACCGCCTTTCCGAAAGCATTGCAGAGCTGAATGGCGAAATAACCGAGGCGCTGGGCGATACCAATAATTCGATCGCCAGCCAACCCAATGACTTGCTGGATCAGCGGGATGAAAAATTGCGCGAATTGGCCGAGCTGGTGCAGGTGACGGTTATCCCCAGGGGAGACACCCGGGTGGATGTCATGGTTGGCAACGGGCAGGCGCTGGTGGTGGGGACTTTGGCCAGCAAGCTCACGGTGGAGCAAAGCCGTGAGGATCCCTCGCTAAAAGAAGTGTCCATTATTGACCACAATGGCAAGACAAGGGCGATCACCCATACGCTATCCGGGGGAAAACTGGGTGGCTTGATTGAATATCGTGATGGTATTCTCGGGAAAACGACCAACGCGCTGGGCCGTATAGCCATTGTGATGGCCGACTCGATTAACGACCAGCACAGGCTGGGGATGGATCTGGAGGGCCATTTGGGAGGGTACTTTTTTTCCGATGTCAACAGCCCTCTGGCCTCGTCAAGTCGTTTTGTCAGCAATGACAATAATGCGCTCCCCCTGGATCGGGCGGGGCGCGTCGAGATTGTCGATGCGTCTTTGTTGACCGCAGATGATTATGTTTTGAAGTTTAATGGCCCGACTGACAATGACTATGTGTTGTCTCGTCGATCTACGGATGAAATTGTTCGTGCTGGCAGATTCCAACGCCCACTTCCCGCAGACATAGAAGTCGAGGGTATTCGCATTACGCTCGAATCCGGCAGTTTTCAGCAGGGAGATGAATACCTGATCCAGCCCGTTCGCTTTGGTGCACGCGATTTCAAAATGGCTCTTGACCGGGTAGAGGCCATCGCACTTGCCTCACCGATCAGTACGGATACCAGTCTGGGCAATGTCGGCAATGCCGTGATCAGTGCCGGTGAAATGCTGAATGTGGACAATCCGATGACCAACCGGCCTTTGCTTGCGTTCTCCGTGCCGGACGCATTGACCCCGCCTATGGTAGTCCGATTTATTACCGATAGCGTTTATGAAGTTCTCGATGCCAGTGATCCGGCAAACCTGGTCGCCTTGTCGCCGCCCCTGACCAATCGACACTATATTCCGGGGTTGAAAAACGAAATTTTCACCGATGATCCGGGTCAGATGTATATCAGCGCAACCGGCGCGGATATTGCGAAAATTCCTGCGCCCGGTGGTGGCCCTTATACCAACGGCTATGGTGCGCAGACCTTGACGGTAAATGCGCGAGAACCGGCTACTGGCGTGGTAACGACGGCTTCGGTCAGCCTGGTTGCCAATCAAAGTGCCGGTGCCATGGCCGCCACCCTGAACCAGGTGAATGGTGTGAGTGCCAGCGCCTTCACCCTGGTGGAACTAGACAATTTTACCGGTGCGACTGTGGGGCTTACCATCAATGGCGAGGTGGTGACTGTTGCCGCGCCGGACAACGGCGATCCGCAACATATCGCCGAAGCGATCAATGGCAATGCCAACTTGCAAAATCTGAACATTGTGGCGCTGAGCGACGGAAACCGTGTCACCCTGAGAAATACCACAGGTGACGATATTATCGTTGAGGTAACCGGTGGTGCAACGGACAGTGTCGATGTGAGAACCAAAAATGCCGGGCCGGTCACCGTTAGCGCAGGCAATGGCACTGCGATCGGTGGCTTTCTCGATGTGCATCTGACCAACGGAGTGTCGCTGATTGCCAACAATACCAATGTGTTTGCCGAGACACCGGTAATTGAGTCGAGTTATCGGGGGTTCAGGGTGAACATTGTCGGGGAGCCGGCGGCGGGAGATACTTTTACCATTGGGTATAACGCGAAAGGTATTTCCGACAACAGAAATGCACTGGCCATGGTTTCGCTCGAAACCAGGGGCATTCTCGGAGGCGGAGTCAATACTTATTCTGATGGTTACGCGACCATGGTCGAAGAAATTGGCACGATCACAAATCAAAGAAAAATCGATAAAGAATCAAGTAAGGCATTGTTATTGCAATCGGAAAATGCGTGGCATGAAATTTCCGGTGTCAATCTGGACGAGGAGGCTGGCAGATTGATTCAATACCAGGCGGCATACAACGCATCGGCACAGGTTGTATCAATCGCCCGGGATATATTTAACACGCTGATTCAGTCTGTATGAACAGGTTTTTTCAGGTATCTGTTCACGCCTCCCTGTGCAGTCTGTGCCGGAAGACGCTGTGAATACATCCCTGTAAGCTCGACTTTGGCTTCCATGCCAAAGACGCTTCCTGCGCAGACTGCCCGGGGAGGCTTGCACCGAGGGGGAATCAGTTACTTTTTCAGGCCTGTTGGTGTGCAGGTGCACGGGCTTGTGGGTGAGATGGGTATACAGGCATACAGATACAAAGGTATACAGGTAATAGACGTAATGGGTCTAAAGGCGACAGGTAAATTACGATGAGAATTTCAACCTCACAAATGTTTAATCGCAGTTTGTCCAATATTCAGGACGTAAATCAGGAGTTGCAGAATACCCAGTTGCAACTCTCCAGCGGCAAGCGAGTGCAAACGCCATCGGATGACCCTGTAGCGGCGACGCGTATTTTGCAGATCAATCAGGATCTTGATCTGGTGTCCCAATACCAGCGTAATATTGACCTGGTTGAAAACCGGTTACGCCAGGAAGATGATTTGCTTGCCGGTATCAATGATATTGTTATCCGAATCAGAGAATTAACCATACAGGCTGGTGACGGTTCCCAAAACGAAGATGATAAACGCTTTATAGCGGCCGAAATTAAAGAACGCCTGAGTCAACTGGCAGGAATGATGAACTCGCAAGACCCGAGTGGTGAGTTTATCTTTTCCGGTTTCCAGGGCGGCACCCGGCCTTTTGAGAAAAATGAATCCGGCCACTACGAATATCGCGGTGACGAGGGACAAAGAAAACTGCAGATAGACACCAGTGTCACCATTCCATCCAATGATAGCGGCAAAGCGATATTTGTTGATATCAGGGCCGCTGAAAATACCTTTTATACCAGCGCCAATCCCGAAAACAGGGCCAACCCGCCAGCCATGATTACGACCGGACAGGTTATTGACCAGGACGAGTACAACAGCTTTTATCCTGATGATATGCAGATACAGTTTAACAATGCGAGTGCGATAGTACCTCCTGGCCCCAACTTCTCGATAATAGAGCCAGTCTCCGGGAGAATCCTGTCCAATCCTCAACCCTATCATACCGGCCAGCCGGTTCTGGTGAAGGGTGTCAAATTTGAAATAGTGGGGAACCCTGTACCGGGGGACAGTTTTTTTATTCAGTCAACAGGCAAGCAGTCCCTGCTGACAACCGTTGAAAAACTGATTTACGGTCTGGAAAACTACCAGGCCGATAACGCTGGCAGGCAGGTATTGACCGCTTTGCTTGATGATACCCTGGTAAACCTCGACAACGCCCAAACCGCCATTCTGGAAACCCGGAGCCTGGCGGGTGCGCGGTTAAATACCGTAGACACCACAAGAGAAATGCACAAGGATGTTGAATTGCTAACAAAGGAAATCCTGTCTGACTTGCAAGATGTCGATTTTGCCGAGGCCACCAGTGAGCTGACTCTTGAAAGCTTTATACTGGATGCGGCTTTTTCCAGTTTTTCACGTATTTCCGGGCTGAGTCTGTTTGATCGACTCTAGCAGGTCACTTTTTCAACAACATTCCGAATAGCACAAAAAATGTACTCAGGGTATAATTTCATCAAATATATGGTGAGCTTGCCTTGACCTGTCGATCTTTTGCGTTTAGATAATTAATGATCACAGGGGTAACACTGAGTATTTCCACTACCTTTTTCCTTTGTTGCCGCCTGGCGGGTGCCGGGCAAAACTGATACGGATTACATTATGGGTATTACTCTATTCACTGATGGTAGTAGAAAGTATTATCGTGTCACCAGGGCCTGGAACGGCAAGGAACATCAGGTCTATGTTCGCATTGGCAAGAGTGAAAAAAAAGCGCTCAAAGAGGCCGAAAGGGTTGAGTCGGATCTGGAGCAGCGTCGAACTGCTTACTATGAGCGAAAAAAACTGTCGGGTGAAGGTCTTGTACACGAGGATGGCAAAATAGTCGGTTTGCAGCTCCAGACTCGTACCCGTGAAGGCAGAAAGCCCTGTACGGAGTTTAAAATACGCATAAAAGAACCTGAAAAAGCAGCGCGATTCAAGTCGGTTTCTGTCAATGCTTATGGTATTGAACAGGCATTTCAGATGTCTGTTGAAAAAATTTGCGAGTTACGTGACATTGATAAACACAGCCCGGTATATGCCAGGTTGTTGAATGCACTTCCCGTTTATCAATCAGAATATTACAAGCTGACGGGCAATGATAAAGGCCAAACCGGCCAGGTTGATCACGAACCCTGTGATACCGGTATCGAGAGTGCCAGACATGGCAAGGAAAAACACTCGGGCTTCCTCGATCAGTTAAAAGACTCCTTGCAGGATTTTTTGAAAAACAGGCGCAGCAAGCCGGACTGACGGTCTGGTTGATCGGGTTCAGTCAAAATATAACTACAATTCAGAGAATAACTACATTCCAGAGAAAAACTACGTTTCAGAGAAGAACTATGCCGCACTCCGACCTCATTACACTTTCACAAGTTGCAAAAAAAATCCCCTCCTTGATAAAAGGAATCCCGGGCACGCTAAAGGGGCTCAAACTGGCCATGCTTTCCGATCCGACCACGCCCGTCGGGTTGGGGTTATGCGTGGAGCGATCAGCGAAAAAAAATCCGCATGGGCCGGCTGTTATTTATGAAGACAGGCATCTCACCTACGCCCGGTTCAATTCATGGGTCAATCAGATTGCTCACTATCTGTTGGGGCAGGGTATCCGCAAGGGAGATGCCGTAGTGATACTGATTGAGAATCGGCCGGAATTGCTCGCCTGTGTAACGGCATGTGCAAAAATTGGCGCGGTGAATGCGCTGATCAATACGTCTCAGAGAGGTAAGGTGCTGGTACATAGCGTAAACCTCATTGAACCCCGGGCGGCGATTGTCGGTGAAGAGTTGCTTCAGGCTTACCAGGAAGTGGAAGAACAGTTGCATGTACCTGAAAAGAAGCGTTATTTTCTTGCGGATGAAGACACCTGTGTCAACAAAAGCAGCAACGCGCCGGCTGGCTGGGTCAACCTTGCTGATAGTATCAAACCGATGAAAACGACCAACCCGCATACCACGTCTCATATTTATGTCGACGATCCCTGCTTCTATATTTACACCTCGGGTACAACCGGTTTGCCGAAGGCCGTTATATTTAATCATGGTCGGTTTATGAAAGCCTATGGTGCGTTTGGTTTCGGGGCATTGAGGCTGAAACCGGGTGACCGGATGTACGTGACACTGCCTTTTTATCATGCAACCGCGATAGCAGTTTGCTGGGGTGCGGTATTGGCGGGCAATGCAGGGCTGATCATCGCCAGACGGTTCAGTGCCTCCCGATTCTGGGATGATGTCCGCAAGCATGAAGCTACCGCTTTTGGCTATGTAGGAGAACTCTGTCGTTATTTGATGGATAGAACTCCCCAGCCGAATGATCTGGACAACAAAATTCGTATCATGGTCGGGAACGGGTTGCGCCCTTCTATCTGGAAAGCATTCAAAGACCGGTTTGGCATTGAAACCGTTATGGAGCTTTACGGCAGCAGTGAGGGCAATATCGGGTTTACCAACATCTTTAATTTTGACAATACCGTGGGGGTTTCGCCACTTCCCTATGCGATTGTAAAATACGACAAGGAAAAAGAAGCGCCCATACGTGATCGTCGTGGCCATATGATTCGTGTTAAAAAGGGAGAAGCCGGGTTGCTCATTGGAAAAATTACCGAGAAAACCCCTTTTCACGGTTATACCGACCCGGACAAAACAGAAAATTGTATTTTGAAAAATGTGTTTAAACCCGGTGATGCCTGGTTTGATACGGGTGACATGATGCGTGATCTTGGTTTCAAACATGCACAATTTGTTGATCGCCTGGGAGATACCTTTCGCTGGAAGGGAGAAAATGTATCCACGACAGAAGTTGAGCAAATAGTAGGCGAATTTGAGCAGGTAAACGAAGCTGTGGTGTACGGGGTGGAAATTCCCGAGACCAATGGCCGGGCAGGGATGGCTTCCATTCGGATTGACTGTGATCATAGCGAATTTAACTTCAAAAATTTCTTTGCTCACTTGAATCGTGAACTGCCTCAATACGCCATCCCTGTATTTATTCGTGTCAGTGAAGAAATGGAAACCACGGGAACCTTCAAGCACAAGAAATCACACCTCAAAGATGAAGGCTTCGACTTGTCAATGCAAACAAATCCGGTATATGCCTGGCTACCCGGTTCAGACGAGTATGTACCATTAACACCGGAGTTGCAGAAACGCATCGAGAACGGTGAGTTCCGCTATTAACTTGCTGCTATTGCGGGCTTTATTGCAATAATCTGTTCACCTGTTTTTGCAGATGATGTATTTCTTCCCTGTAATAGCGCCCTTTTGCCGCACGGTTCGCGTGGTCTCTGGCAAGCTCCGGTTCATTGTCCGCCAATGCCATAACAGCCAGCATGTAATGGGCGAGAGGACTGATATTTCCCCGATTCAGTCGGGCCGCCTTTTCGTGGATGTCTTTGAATTGCCTGATTTGGGATAAATCGGAGCACAAATTCAGCAGGTTGCCATACTGGTTAATTGTATAGGCGGTGGTGGGAGGCTGCATAAGTGCGTCGGACGTTCGCCGGGTTATGGCCAACACTTCCTCGAGCATAAAGGATTCAGGGGTAGAGCAGATGATGGCGATCTGGGCCAGGCCGTAACCGGCTTCTGCAGGATCCAATCGAAAGGCTTTCTCCAAAGCTGCATAGGCCGCACCGATGTTGTGGTCTCGACTCATATAATAGTCTGCGGTTTGCGCCCATACCCTGGGTGAGTTTTTGTTCACTGTATGCCAGTGCGCCAGCAAGAGTTCTTCTGATTGCCAATCTGTCACCCTCCTGGCAGATAGAACAGCGGGTATACAAACAATCAGAAAAAGGGGCAGGATCAGCCTGAATGCCCGGGAAAACGAAAACCGGCCAACTAACCACGGCAAAAAATAGACCAGTGAAAACACAAGCCCTGCATAGGGCAGGTAATTGCGATGTTCAAAAACCAGCTCCAGGGGCAAAACTGTAGATTCTATCAGGTGCCCGCAAACAAACCACAAAACGCCAAACGCAAGCCAGATCAGTTTGTTTTTAATGACCAGATAAATTGCCGTCACCACTATGGCAACCCAGCCAACACAGGCCACAAGGGTCGTCATGGGAGAAAAAAGATTCCTGCTTGGTACAAAGGTGTCGTGTATAAATGTCAAATTGTCAGGGGAGGGAAAAATAAACCAGTAAAGATAGGAAAACAGCACTCTGAACTGGGTAAGAAAACGCATGTCATAATCGAAGTGTCGGTAATCAGATAATGAATGGTTTGATGATGTGAAATAGGTCAGGGTTAAATAAATGACGAGTAGCAATGTCGGCAAGCAGAGAATCAGCGCGTAAGACCGCCTGGTGAGTTGGCTCACCGCATGATAAAACCGGAATCGAAAAAAGCACAATTCAATCACCAGGCAGAACGTGGTCGTCAAAGCGCCATTTTCCTTGCTCAGAGCCGCCATCACAGTAAAAAAGCTGACACTCGACAAACCGCACCAAAAGCCAGACCCGGAACTCAACAATTTTTTTCGATAATAAATAAAAACAATGACGCCAGCCAAAGTAAAAAAAGCCGAGAGCATCGTCATTCTTTGCACGGAGTACAGCACAGTGCTTACCATCAGAGGGTGCAGTAACCAGCCAACACTAACCAGTAAAGGTAACCAATGTCGTAAATGACAGGAGTCGGTTTCCCGTGAGAGAAACCTTCCGGTCAACTGGAAACAGACAATGAACAACAAAAGACCATTGGCAATGTGGATCACTATGTTAGTCAGCTTGAGTGAGACGAAAAAATCAGAAGCCAGATAATGATTTAGTGCAAAGCTGATATAACTGATGGGCCGGTGCGTCAACGCGGGTCGGTCAGATGAAAACGAATCATTCATTGATGTTGCAGCCTGATACAGGCTGTCTTTGTCGAGACGGGTAATTTTGATCCCGTCGTTGAATACGATATTCGCGTTATCATCAAGTAACATCGGCCCGTTTGCACCGGGGTAATAGATAAAAAAGGCAAGCAAACAAAAGAAAGCGAACAACAGGGCAATAAAACAACAATCCTGTATAAAACAACAATATTGTCTGGATGGATCAGTTAACCGAAAAGGCTTCATCGGGTTTTTCCAACTGGTTGTTTTCCAATAGTCGTTTTCCAATAGTTGCTTTCCAATAGATGTTTTCCAATAGTTGCTTTCCAATAGATGTTTTCCAATAGATGTTTTCTAATGTAGACATCCACTTTTACATTAGTAGAACTTTTTTGAGGCAGCCATCGGCAAGTCAGGTTTGTGGCAACGGCAAAACTCATAAGGATTGGCAATTTGCAGAAAAGACCTGTAATAATTACCATCCCTGCATAGCGTACAAACACCGGGTTACCTGTTTTGCCAGGAAATACACAAGTGAAGGAAACAAATTTTGCTAACGAAGAATAAAAAAATAAGAAATACGCTGTTTTTGGCAGCTCTTTTGCTGTTGGTTGCCGGAATAGTCTATCAACAGACAGTTGATAACCGTGCTTTCGAGCCGGGTGATAAGCAGCCAGCCGGACACAGTTTACCTGGTGGTAAAGTAACTGATGATGCGGATACCGTAGTCGCACAAAAAAGCACAACGCTTTCCGGTGCGGTCGATATTGCGCCCGAAAGCCCCGTGCCCGATTTGAAGGATGCCGGAGCCAGGCAGGGCTATCATTCCAGATTCGGCCCGTTACCCGAGTCATTGAAAGGAACACAGCCTCCGGCGGGGTTACTGGTTGATGAAGAAGGGAATATTGTGCCCACACCTCTGATGGTTGATTTGTTTGATTACTTTTTAACCATAGTCGGCGAAGAATCGTTAGATACAGTCGCTGAACGTGTACTCGAGCACATGGCCCGGCACCTTCAGGAGCCGGCGCTTGGCCAGGCAGTCGAGATTTTTAACAATTACCTGATGATGAAACAGGCAATCATCGACGCCAGTGAACAAATGAAGCTCAATGCCCGGGATTCAGGGCGAACACTCAGTTATACTGAAATACTGCGCAATAGTCAGGAGATTCGGTTGGCGCATCTTGGTCAGGTTGTGTATGACGCCTTTTACGGCGAGCAGGACAAAATGGATAATTACGTTGTGCGCCGAATTGAAATTGCCCGCAGTGACCATTTAACGGATGAAGAAAAGCGGGATTTGCTGGAGCAGGCGGAGCGTGATTTGCCCGAAACGGCAAGACGCAGGCGAGCAGAAAACCGGGCCCGACAAGACCTTGATCAGCAGATTAAAGATGCTCGGGAAAAGGGGGCAACCGAAGATGAGATATTTCAAATAAGAGCGGCTGTGATTGGAGCCGACAAAGCCGAACGACATCGGCTTGCTGACGAAAAACGTTTTGCATGGAACGAGCGTGTGGCGAGGTATCGTAAAGAACGCGAAGCGATTCTGAATTCCGGGGCTTACTCGCCCGCCGATCTTCAAACCGCGATCAGGGAATTGAGAGCGCACCATTTTTCTGAAAGAGAAAGGGTGCGCATCAAGGTTATAGACCGCATCAAGGACTCGTCCCGGCCACAGTGAGTGTATTTGTGTTCAGCCGGAGCCTGATGCGGTTGTGGAGCGGCTGCTACAGGCCCATATCTCGCAATCGGGCAGCGTGGTTTTCATAAATATCCACGGGATCGTGCCAGCCGGTCAGGCCAAACAGCAGGTTGGTTGCGTCCAGATGGTTGGTGTTGTAGTCGTCTCTCAATACGTCACCCCAGTGCATGGAGCACCTGGATACAAGCCCGTCATTTGCTTCACCGTTAAAGTAACCCAATGACCCTGTCAATGACAGGAATACGTCGGAAACGTCCAGCAAATTGGTCCAGGTTCCGGTGCCACCCCAGGAGAAGTACCTGACATCATCGACCACTGCAGGGCCTTCACCGCAATAGCTGTCGGGCATACCGGCACTATGAATTGAATTAAAGGTGTTGGCACCGTCGGTAGTCAAAAACAGAGCGGCAGAGAGGGCATCCTGTTCGTATCCCGGATTGCCTGCAAGAGCGTCTGTAATATTACCCAGAGCATCCAGCAAGTCAGCGATAATGTCGTTTCCGGTCGAGCCTTCAGGGAAATTGTCCAGCCCCCAATCAGCAAAACCCGAGCCAAAGTTGACCGCGTTGACCGTGGTTACGGACGCCACCAATTCCGGAGAGACGCTGGCTACATAACGAATTGTCGGCCCGCCCAGGCTGTGACCGATAAGGTTGACCTTTGAAGCGCCAGAGTCTGGTAATACGTGGGTTTCGATATACTCGAGAAGTTGCTCTCCCCTGACGTAGGCATCGTCCCAGGCGGTGATGTTGGGAACATACACTTTTGCCCGGCCACCTGTAATCAGGTTACCTTCCAGGTTTTCAGGAATATTGTGAAAGTAGTCAACCAGTCCCAGCAGTGAATCAAAGCCGGAAACGCCGTGAACGAGTACGATCGGGTATTTGGTGTTGTAACGATTGTAGGTTTCGCATATTGTCTGCCACCAGGCGCACTCCACGTAGCCGGTGTGACCGCTTGCTGTAGCAGAGGTCGGTAGCGCCAGGGTGAAAAATAGTAGTGCATAAACTGATATTTTTGTTTTCATTACTTGACGGCCTCTTTTAATTGTTTTGATTTTGAATGTGATGAAATATTGATCGCCCGTATAATAGTTGCCGAATCACCACAATCACAGGAAATATGGCAGTTTATTCTGAAAATGAGATTCCCTTCTCACGGACGGTGAGGGGCTGTTGGCGTTTTACATGGGTAGCTGTACCGGTCAACTGAAACCGGGCAGGCTACCTTGACAAACACCCTTGCCAGCAAAACCAACTGGCACCGAGCACGTTTTCCAAATGGAAAAGGCAATTTGGTGATGCGCCAATCTCATCACCTGCTCAACAGGATGTATTGCACTGAACTGGTGCAATACAGATTGACACATTCCGGTATGTCTGTTCAAATGCCTGCGCGTCCCGGATGACATTGTAGAAAGTGGTGAAGCAGATAAGGTCATTATATCAACGCTGGAGAATTGCTATTCTGTTACTCAAATCCAAGAGCAGCTATTTCCGCGCCTGCAGGTTAAAAAAGAAGATTTGAAAGAAGCCGTGGTTGCAGTGTTTGATACCACCCGAAAAAAACCGGCGTAAAAGCCAAAGCGGGTCCGAATCGGTTGGTCAAACCAGAAAAAGGTGATCTGACCGGTTATGCCAATTTCGTGGATGTGAAAACAAAGGGTAAGTGGTTTGCGATGAAGCTCATCTTCGTTGCTTTTTCAACTGAACAGCCAGTGCACTTCCCCCACAATCGTAAAGATTTCGCATTAATTCAAGGAGAGAAAGATGAAAAATATTCAACTGTTAATGGTCATGGTTTTATCTATGGTAACAACGTTGGTCAGCGCCAAATCACTGACGGACGAAGATGTGTCTGCCTTTGTGGCGGCAACACCCAGGCTGGAAGCCGTACTGAAAGAAATTAACCCCCCGATGACTAAAGAGCAAAGTAAAAAATTCATGCGGGCGCAAATGGACGGTGTGCCATACACCACGATGGCTAAAATGCTGGGAACGGAATACATAGGTCAGCTGGACAAAGCTGCCAAGGCCAACGGTTATAAGGATTACAACACTTACGCTCAAATCGGAGATCGATTTTTCTCTGTCGTATTCAGTGCAAGCTGGGTTAAGGGGTTTGCAGGATTTTTAGACGAATACAAAGACAAGCAACAAGCTAATTTGTTTCAGGTGGTAAAGGATAAAAGCCTTCCAGAAAACGAGCGTGTAAAACTAAAAGGTCAGTTTGACAGT
>PDPE01000031.1 GCA_002747395.1 Pseudomonadota bacterium | reverse complement strand
CATAGCAAACTCGTTGTATAGTTGTGTGAGAACTACAATATTGCGAGTTTGCTATTTTAAATCAACAAGTTATTGCGAAACGTCAACACGCCCTAATACTAAAAATATTTTTAGACGAACTGCACCCAAAGCAGGACAAATACCTGGATACACCCCTAACCGCAAGCCACCATACAGGCAACGTTGATTGGACAACAGGAACTTATGAACACATCCACCATCATTTCCAGAGTCTGGAGCTTTTGCACCACCTTACGCGACGACGGCGTGGGCTATGGTGATTATCTCGAACAGTTGACCTATCTGATCTTCCTGAAAATGGCCGATGAGTATGCCAGGCCGCCTTATTACCGTGATGTGGGGATTCCTGATCAATACAACTGGCAGGCGCTGACCAGTAAGAATGGTGCCGAACTAGAGGTGCTTTATGTGGAGCTGCTACGCGAACTGGGCAAACAGAAAGGCATGCTTGGCCAGATTTTCACCAAAGCGCAAAACAAAATTCAAGACCCGGCCAAGCTTTGTCGGCTGATCGATATGATCGACAGTAC
Organism: Pseudomonadota bacterium; assembly: GCA_002747395.1. GTDB lineage: Bacteria > Pseudomonadota > Gammaproteobacteria > Pseudomonadales > Oleiphilaceae > LZORAL124-50-18. The sequence continues at coordinate 109,793 of PDPE01000031.1, read as the reverse complement.
CCGGTGGCTGATAATGGACGCGGATATTAAAGGCGACATTTATGAGGGCCTGCTGGAAAAAAATGCGGAAGATACCAAATCCGGTGCTGGCCAGTATTTTACCCCCAGAGCACTGATTCGGGCGATGGTTGAATGCGTGCGCCCCGAACCGGGTAAAACGGTGGCTGACCCTTCATGCGGCACTGGCGGTTTTTTTCTTGCTGCTTATGACTTTATCACCAACCCGGAAAACTTTTCGCTCGATAAACAACAAAAGCAGTTTTTAAAACACAGCACCTTTTATGGCAATGAAATCGTCGCCAATACCCGCCGCCTGTGTCTAATGAATATGTTTCTGCACAACATTGGTGAAATTGATGGCGACAGCCTGGTCTCCCCCAACGATGCGCTGATCGCCGCCAGCCCGGTTACTGTGGATTATGTGCTTGCCAATCCACCCTTCGGCAAGAAAAGCTCCATGAGCTTTAGTAACGAAGCCGGCGAACAGGAAACCGAGGAGCTGACCTACAACCGACAGGATTTTTGGGCAACCACATCGAACAAACAGCTCAACTTTGTGCAGCATATTCGCAGCATGTTGAAAACCTCAGGCAAAGCCGCCGTTGTCACGCCGGATAACGTATTGTTTGAAGGCGGTGCAGGTGAAACCATTCGTAAAAAATTGCTACAAAACACCAGGCTACATACCATTTTGCGATTACCAACAGGGATTTTCTATGCTCAGGGGGTAAAAGCCAATGTGCTGTTTTTCGACAACCAACCGGCCAGCCCCGAGACATGGACAAAAGAAGTCTGGTTTTACGATTACCGCACCAATATTCATCACACACTGAAGAAAAAGCCCATGCGCTTTGCAGACCTGGAGGACTTTATTACGTGCTATAACCCGAAAAATCCGGCCAAACGCCAACAGACCTGGCACCCGGAAACAAACCCGGAAGGCCGTTGGCGGAAATACCCCGTTGCTGAATTACTGGCGCGGGACAAAACCAGCCTGGATATTTTCTGGTTGAAAGACCGAAGCCTGACCGACCTGGATAACCTGCCAGAACCAGATGACCTGGCAGAAGAAATTATCAAAAACCTGGAAGCCGGACTGAACAGCTTCCGGGAAGTGCTTGAGGGTTTGTCTTAGACATGATAGTCACCTGCTCGACCTCCGACTCACTACCCGGATTTGACCAGGCACTATCACTCAGCACTATCACTCACTGCAAATGAGCTGCTATTCCGGCTTGCAAGCAGCCGCTTGAAATGATTAAAATGAAATTAATGCTAATCATTACCAGTTAAATTAACTATACAGGGAAGCTCTATGCTCAAATCCAGATTAAAACTCACTTCTGCTATCGCTGTTGCAGCGTTGATTGGTTGCACCTCGGTTGCAGTTGACACCTACGGCCCATTCCCGGTCACGGTCAAGGGATACGATGGGGATACCACCAACTCGGTTTCCTATTCCGGCCAGATTGCCCGCCAGGTATTGCATGACAGTCTGAAGAAACTCGCTCAGACAGGTAATGGCGGCACGAATGCGGCTCAGGTTGAAGCACAGATGCTGGCATATTTTGACGGTTCGGACAAGGTGCTTCCAATTATTGCTCCCACCTCCAAAGATGGCTTCCCTATCAGGCAAAAAACGGTCAATGAGATTTCCACAGGCAAGAAAATCTCGAACAAGTTTTACAATGGTGTCATGCCTGCGTGGCCTGGCAACCAGTCAGGTGTCGATGTAGCGAGACAGATGATCAAATTTGCTGCTGCATCCAACCAGGGCTATGACGCAGTGAATGGCTACGACTGGGCCCAGTTGATTTCCAAATTCACCCTGGGCGCGATGATGTATAACCAGGCCGTTGACAACTATCTTGATGAAAAGCTTGAGGCTGATGTCAAGCCAAACAACAAACCTTACTCCAGAGGCAAGCCTTACACCGGCAAGGAACATTCCTGGGATGAAGCATTCGGTTACTTTGGCGCAGCCGCCCACTCAGCCAGCCTGACACCCGAGCAAAACTACGGTATTGCCAAGCGCAAGGACTTTGCTGCTGCCGATGCGAATAAAGATGGCGTTGTCGATCTGAAAAGCGAAATGGTGTTCGGCCCGGCCTATTACGCTGCCGGAGCAGACAAAAGTGGCAAGACTCAATACATGAATACCATCTTCAATGCCTACCGGGCCGGACGAGCCTTACTTGCAGAGGCCAATGGTGAAGCGTTGACAAACGCGGAACGCGCAGAGCTGAAAGGCTATGCTGCCGTGATTGAAAGTAACTGGGAAAAAGTCATGGCAGAAGCAATATTCAAATATGCCGGTTCGGTCTATAAGGATATTGAAAAGCTGAAGTCCGGCAAGAACCCGGCAAAAGCGCTGCGTAAATATGTCAAACATTGGGGCGAGCTGAAAGGCTTCACAATGGCGATACAAAGCGGCAAGAAAAACCTGGGCATGGCAATCCATGACGTTAACTGGCTGGTCGGCTACGGGCCTGCAATGCCGGACGGAAGAATGGTGTCCGGCATTGATGCCAACGGACACTTTATCCGGGACGACAAAATGTCACTGGAAGAGTATCAGGTTAACATGCTGAAAGTTCAGAAACTGATGATTGATACTTTCGGCGTCAAGGCGAGAGCAAATGACGCTACTGCCAACCTGGCCGCATTGGCTGAAAAACTCGGTTCCCATGAGTCGGCGGAAACCGATTAGACCGATTGGAATATCAGGCCTGGTAGGAACCGGGTTTGAATGACCCGATACCGGCAGTATATTCTGTACTGCCCGGTATTCGGTCGAGAGGCACAAGTTGGATTTTTTTGACCAGATACTATCCCTCTTTGCAGATTTTCTGAATCCGAAGAAGCGGGTCTTTTACGGTTACCTGTTTTTGGCCCTGATTATTGCGCTCGTCTGGCTGGTCGCTATCCGCAAAAACTCGATCAAGGCAGCCCTCGGCAAGGTATTTGATCGCAAGGTGTTCTTTTCCCCATCCGCTTTGGCTGATTATAAAATCTATCTGATCAATCGTGTTTTTACCCTGTTTGTTTCACCGCTGCTGATATCCCAACTGGCCATTGCCACCTCGCTTTATTATCTGCTGCACGATATCCCCTTCCTGCAAAGAAATGCGTTGGCCGATACACCGACCGGGATCATTGTCGCACTGTTTACCCTTACGATTTTCACCGTCGATGATTTCACCAAATTTTTACTGCATCGCTGGATGCACCGCTGGCCGATACTTTGGGCGATTCACAAGGTTCATCATTCCGCTGAAACCATGACCCCGATCACCGTCTACCGTATCCACCCGCTTGAGGGCATTCTGTACGGTCTGCGCGGCGCGGTGGCGCAGGGCACAACCATGGCGGTGTTTTTCTTTCTGTTTGGCAATGCCGTGGATATTTACACCGTGGTCGGGGTGAATATCCTGTCCTTTCTATTTCATGTGACTGGCTCAAATCTGCGCCACTCGCATATCCAGATCAGCTATTGGGCATGGCTCGAACATCTGGTTATTTCACCATCACAACATCAGATTCATCACTCTGTTGCCAGCCGACATCACGATAAAAATTTCGGCGTAGCCCTGGCAATCTGGGACTGGCTGTTTGGCTCGCTGTATCTGTCGGAACCAGACAGGGAACTGACATTCGGCCTGGGCACAAACGAGCTTCATGCCTCACGCCTGTCAGATATCTACTTCCACCCGTTCCGTGATATGTATCGCGTTGTGCGCCGCAGGATTCCCACTATGGATACGACCAATTAGTTCTTCCTGTGTAAAAGCAGCCTGACGCTAACTTTCTCTACAATATCGCCACCTGACTCACCAGTCGACAGAACCAAATAGCAGACTATCACCAAAAGAAACCAGTCAGGTACTGACCGCCTCCTTGCGTTACCAAATTGGTAACACTATACTTTAACCCCGGACGAGGCCGGACAAAAAACACGAACATGAGAATTATTGCAAAAAGCAGACTTCGCAAGTATTGGGAATCGCCCGGCAATGAGAAGTCTCAGGCTTACTTTAATGAATGGTATCACTTCTGTCAGGCACAGAACTGGAGGACTCCCCAAGAGGTAAAAAACACGCTTGGCAATGCTTCGATCATCGGAAATAACCGCGTGGTTTTCAATGTTAAAGGTAACGATTACCGGATCGTGTGCGCAATGGATTATGCCAGACAGGCAATGTTTATTAAATTTGCGGGCACCCATAAAGAGTACGACAAAGTCAACGCTGAAGAGGTGGACTAATGATTAAACCTGTACGTGATGAACAGTCCTATCAGGAAGCACTGACGCGAACCGAGTTAATATGGGGCGCCGAAATCGGGACACCTGAGGGTGACGAGCTGGACGTGCTGTTGACACTGATTGAGGCATACGAAGCCAGGCATTACCCCATGCCGCCATCTGATCCGGTAGAAGCCATCAAGTTTCGTATGGATCAGATGAACCTGACTCCCAGAGACCTGCAACAGTATATCGGCCCTAAAAGCAGAGTCAGTGATGTACTCAACCGAAAACGGGAACTTTCACTCAGGCAAATTATCAAACTGCACAAGGGAATGAGTATTCCTTACGAAAGTCTTATTAATGAAAAGTCGCTTTCCTGATAAACCTGATTACCCTGAGGCTGTTCTACCAATAAGCCTGCTTCCGCGAGCTTGCCTGGCTCTTTGTGTAACGTACCCGCATGGGTGTCGGTCAGGCCGGCAATTTCCCGAATGTGGCAGGAGCGATCGGGTTGCAGTAGCAACAAACCCAACACGCGATGGCGATATTCCTTAAACAGTATTTCAGCAAGTAGTGACGACATACAACTGCCATTGAATCGATTATTGAAGCTTTTTATGCTTCATTTGCAGCTCTTTTCGCTACACTGATCAAGTCCCAACCGATACCAACCTCCGCCGGTAGAAACCTGATGCCTATATCTTACCTTGAATCTGCCTGAACTCATCACTTGCCTTGAGTGCATTCACCACTGATTCCCGAGGTATACCTGATTGTAAAATACCTTGATAGAACTCCAACCCCTCCGGATCAGCGTTGCGCTGCAAAACGGTTTCGAAAGCCATTTTAATAAATTCTTCATCATTTTCCTGGTAATACATAGGCTCACAGCGTTTTGAAGTCACCTTCTTTGCCACAACATGGAATAACCACCCATCCTTTACACTGATAGATTCGATCTCATAGCCGGCTTCCTTTAAATAGTGAACCAACAGCTCTTCTGTGAAACCGATGTAGTGAAAATCACCAACATAATTTTGCGTACCAAACAGATTGCCCAGCAGTATTTCCTGGTTTTCAATCGCCCGGTTTTCAGGTTTTTGAAGCAACCTGAATATTCCCATGATATTTGGAACCTGAATTTCAAGTTTACCGCCGATACACAGCACACGATTCCATTCTAAAAGCGTGTTCTGACACTTTGGTTTGGGAAGGTGCTCAAGGATATCCTGGGCAAGGATGTAATCATAATACTCATCAGGCAAAGGCTTGAGCATTGAAACATCACAAACCAGGTCAGGATCATGGCAATCATTCAAGTCAACATTGACAAAGCCTTCCTTTTTATCCAGACCTGCACCAAGATTCAGCTTTTTGGGGTGCGAACCATAATCAAATTCCATATATCACTCTTCAACTCATTCCGGATTTAGTATCTACCGTTGCCAGTATAGGGGCAGATCATCCATCCGTCATTCGGAAAATGAACCGTAACTACTTACCCCCGACACAAGCCTCCGTGGGCAGTCTGCGCAGGAAGCGTCTTTGGCATGGATGCCAAAGTCGAGCTTACAGGATGTATTCACAGCGTCTTCCTGCGCAGACTGCCCACGGAGGCTTGAGAGCAATCACAACACCCGTCCCCGTCCGGCGAGCCGGCAGGTTACCTCACAATCGCATTTCGTCCTGTTTATTCGTTGCTTTCATCTCTATAATCGTCACCTCCGGCTGCTTGAGCAAACCGGTGTTCAATTTTGGCCTTCAATAATGAATACAATCCATTCACGCTTATTGGCAGGATTATGCGTTTCAACCCGGCATCTCAGCGTTCCACCGAGCCAGAAAAAATAAACAGCGCGTTTTCTCTGGCTGTAGATGCCCTGTGCTCCCGACTTGAACGCGAACCTCTGATCGCGGGCAGTCTTACGCGAGTTGAGCAGAACATTCCCGACATCCCCCTGCTTTCCTGGCTGGAAAACAACACCGGCACGGTCAGGCTGTATTGGCTCAATCGCGACAGAACCTTTGCCGTCGCCGGGCTTGGAGCCGCAAAAACACTTCAGGCGACAGATCGCTCAGGCATCCCCGACCTGATCCGGCAGATTAAAAAAATCACCCGACATCATTCAGCCCACTTTGTCGGTGGCGTCGCCTTTAATGAAGAAGGACTCAAAGGCCTCTGGAACCGACACCCCTTTGCCGAGTTCATTCTGCCCGAAATTGAAATAGTCTGCCGAAATAACCAGCACTATCTGGCGGTGAACCTGCTGCCGGATGAAAACCATTGTACCCGGCTTGTCAAACAGAAATTGATCACACAGTTAAAATCGCTTTCCTTTGAGACAGAAACACTGAACGCCCGGATCACCCGGCATGAAATACAATACAAAGAACACTTGCCAACCAGAACCCGCTGGCAAACCAGGGTTTCCACTGCATTGTCGAAAGTGGCAGGCGGGGAGCTGGACAAGGTCGTTCTGTGCCGACAAAGCCGGCTCGGCTTGTGCTCTCCCATATCCGCCCCCGAACTCCTCAACAAGTGGCAACAGGCCAACGGCCAGGGCTATCTGTTCTGCATGGAAAACCGGCATGGCGCATTTATGGGCAACTCGCCCGAGCGCCTTTTTCTGCGAACGCAGACAACGCTGAAGACAGAGGCCGTAGCAGGCACCGCCGTGAGAGGAGCCACCCAGGAAGAAGATGCCCTGCTGGAAGCTCACCTGACCCATGACCCCAAAATACAAACCGAACACCAACTGGTCGCGGATTACATTCAAAACCGGTTACATGCCCTGTCCGATGCTCCCGTACTTTCAGGCGAACGCTCAGTGATTAAACTTGCACAGGTGCAACACCTGAGCACGCCTTTCAGGGTCGAACTCAAGCCTGGCATCTGCGATAGCGAGATACTGCTGAGCCTGCACCCGACACCGGCGGTATGTGGCTCGCCCCTGAAACAGTCGATGGATCTGATCAATCAAAACAGTTCCCCCCCAAGAGGCTGGTATGCAGGAGCCATTGGTGTGGTCGCTCCTGACAGAACCGAGTTCTGTGTCGCTATCCGGTCACTGTATTTGCAGGGCAATCGTATTGACTGCTATGCGGGAGTCGGCCTGGTTGAAGGATCGGAGGCCGAGGCCGAGTGGCAGGAAATGGATGCCAAAATAAAAACCCTGCTTGCGCTGTTTAATTCCACGCCTTTGGCTTTATGATCTCCGGTTTTATGATCTTTCATTTTATGACCTTTATTTTATGACTTTCGATTTTATGATCTTTACGCTTATGACCTTTGCACTTATGACCTTTACGGTCGCAGTCTTTACCCTGATCGTTCACTTGACCCACGACCATACTCTTGAGCTGAACAGATGAACCTGACTTCCTGTCACATCACCAATCTGTGGGCCAGCCTGACGGTAAAGACCCTGTTCAATCTGGGGGTTGATCAGTTCTGTATCGCTCCCGGCTCCAGAAACGCGCCGCTTACCCTCGCACTGGCCGACCTGAAAAGGCAGCACCCGGGCGTTCAGCTGTACAGTCATTTTGACGAACGCGGCCTGGGCTTTTTTGCATTGGGGCTGGCCAAAGGCAGTCACCGCCCGGTTGCCGTGATCACGACTTCAGGCACCGCGGTTCCCAACCTGTACCCCTCTGTCGTGGAGAGTTATCAGACCCGGTTGCCGTTGATCATACTCTCTGCTGACCGACCACCCGAGTTGCTTGATTGTGGAGCAAACCAGGCCATTAAACAGGAAAAACTGTTTGACCTGAACACGGTTTTCTCTCAACAACTGGATTTACCCTCAACAGCCATTCCGGCACAACAACTGGTCAATACCGTCAGCCTGGCCGTAAAACAGGCGCTTGGCCTGATCGGTGAAGGCGACCCCGGCCCGGTTCATATCAATTGCCCTTATCGGGAACCCCTGTACAACACCTCGGGGCAGGAAAATCATTCAGGCTACCTGGACGGCCTGCAAATGGCATCAGGGACTGACAGACCCGAACCACAAGCACCGGTTTCAGGTTCGGTTATGGAATGGTGCAAACCCGGGCTTATCATCGCCGGAGGGCTCACCCCGGCTGAAAGCCAGGCCGTACTTGCGTTCTCTCACCGCACCAACTGGCCGGTTATCGCCGATATCAGCAGCCAGTTAAGACTGACTGACGACGACCACATTCTGCACTTTGCCGATTTGCTGCTGGCCAGTCCGGTCGCAACCCGACTGTTTGATCAATTCACACAAGTCATCCAGTTCGGAGGCCGTATCACCAGCAAGCGGGTACACCAGTGGCTGGCCCGGTTCAAGGGTAAGTACCTTATTGTCAGCCCTTACAACAGCTATCTGGATCCGCATCGCAAAGCGACTCAAATCCGGTCATCCATCAGCCACTATTGCGCGACTCAGGGTGCGGATCACTACCCGACCACACAACCACTGATTGAAATGAATGCCTCGACAGGCAGGCTGTTGAACCGGCACCTGGCACAGAAATTCAACGAGCTGACAGTGGTAAAAAAACTCTCGGAGTCCATACCCGAAGACTCGGCACTGTTTGTCGGTAACAGCCTGTCCATCCGGCTGGCAGACATGCTGGCCACGCCAGGTCACGGCAATCCGGTGTACAGTAACCGGGGTGCCAGCGGTATTGACGGCCTGCTGGCTTCGGCACTGGGCTGCGCCGCTCACCACCCCGAAGGGCTGACCCTGTTAATTGGCGACCTGTCTCTGCTACACGATCTGAACTCCCTGGCCATGACCGGCAGGCTGACAACCCCTGTGGTTATTGTGGTATTGAATAACGATGGCGGGTCAATTTTCAATCTGTTACCCGTTGATTCCCTGCCTGAAGTTAAGAAAACCTTTTTTCAATGCCCTCACGGCTTGACATTCAAAGGTGCCTGCGCCATGTTCTCCATCCATTATCATCAGCCCCGCAGCCTCGGGGAGTTTGCACACCGATATCAACAGGCGTTTGAGCACCGCGGGTGCACACTCATTGAAATCAACGTGCCCGGCGACCAATCAACCGGGGCGATCAGGGCGCTGGATAACCTCCACCTTGTCGATAGAATTTAACCAGGAAAACCTGAATGAACACGTCAGATACCAGCAAAGCAGATCCATCTATTTCCACCATCAGACCGGCACTGGACTGGACGGATCACTCCTCCGGCTACGAAGATATTTATTTCCACAAAGCGCAGGGGATTGCCAAAATCACCATCAACCGGCCAGAGGTGCGTAATGCGTTTCGCCCACAAACCGTGATTGAAATGCAGCAGGCTTTTATGGATGCCAGATATGATGAAGAAATCGGCGTGATTGTGTTTACCGGACAGGGCGATCAGGCCTTCTGCTCCGGGGGCGACCAGCGTGTGCGCGGCGATGCCGGCTATAAGGACAGCAAAGGCACGCATCACCTGAATGTACTGGATCTGCAAAAGGCAATCCGCTCCTGCGCGAAGCCGGTTATTGCCATGGTAGCCGGTTACGCTATCGGTGGTGGCCATGTGCTGCACCTGGTCTGCGATCTGACCATTGCAGCCGATAATGCCGTTTTTGGCCAGACCGGGCCTAAAGTCGGCTCCTTTGACGGTGGCTTCGGTGCCAGTTATATGGCGCGAGTGGTAGGACAGAAAAAAGCCCGGGAAATCTGGTTCCTGTGCCGCCAGTATAATGCAGAACAGGCGCTTGATATGGGGCTGGTCAACACAGTGGTTCCGCTGCAGGAGCTCGAACAGGAAACGGTTGACTGGTGCCGGCAGATATTGCAACACTCGCCACTTGCATTACGCTGCCTGAAATCCGCATTCAATGCCGACACCGACGGCCAGGCCGGGCTGCAGGAACTCGCCGGGAATGCCACCATGCTGTTTTATATGACAGAGGAAGGACAGGAAGGCCGGGATGCCTACCTGGAAAAAAGAAAGCCGGATTTTGGCAGGTTCAAACGTCAACCCTGATGTACGCACGGGTCATCTTCCCTGCCTGAAAGAACAGGGCCGGATTTTAACAGGGTAAAGACTAATCATGCTTGATGGTGTTACACTCTTTCGCTACCGCTTTGCACTCACTCGCCCGCTCATTCCTGATGCCGGCTCGGTGCCATACCGGGAGGGACTGCTATTGCAATGGCACACCGGCAAGGGAGAGCTGTGGAGCGAGGTTTGCCCGTTACCCGGTTTCAGCAGGGAGTCGCTATGCGAGGCTCAAAACCAGCTTGTCGGGTTTCTGGATACCCGGGTTACAGACCTGACAAAACTGTCCGGCTTTGAAGACAGAAACAAACTGGTGATAGGCAGGCTCTATCCCTCCGTTCAATTCGGGCTGGAAATGGGTCTGTTCCGGCTATTTGATTCCGGCACGGAATTGAGCACAGACACCGCCAGCCCTCCCGCTCCGGTTTTACCTGTTGCCGGGCTGATCACCGGGCCCATTGATCATCCACAAAACTACCAGATGAATCCGGTGGTTAAAATCAAAGTGGGCAGACTGCCACTAAACGGGGATATTGACCGGGTTGGCTCGTTACTTGAGCAGTCTGGCCCGGAAAAAACCATTAGACTGGATGCCAATCAGTGCTGGACACTGGATCAGGTCAGTCACTTTTTTTCTCTCGTCCCTCGTGAACAGATTGAATTTATAGAAGAACCCCTGAAAGACAGATCCGGCTACCGACACTGGCAGACAGCGCAGTGGCCCGGCTTTGCTTTTGATGAACAGGTACAACACCCGGATTTTTCCATCAGGCCCTGCCCCGGCCTGTCAGCCATCGTGGTCAAGCCCATGCTGATCGGGCTCGGCCGCAGCCTGGATTTAGTCAGACAGGCACGCCAGAACGGTGTCAGGGCGATTATCAGTTCTTCCTATGAAAGTAGCCTGACGCTTAACTTTCTTTACGATATGGCCACCCGACTGACACCAGATTCACCACCCGGGCTGGGTACTTTCCAAGACAATACCTGTGATCTGATCGAACCCTGCCGACTTCCCGCCAACCTGCCACCCAGACCATTGGCAGATGCCTCTCATCTGGAAAAAGTGGCAGACTATGGCCTGATAAAATCAGACGTTGAAAGGAGTTAGTCACTTGCACGACAACAGCATTCCCTGCCTGGTACACAGAGCAGCAAATCTGTTCCCGGACAGGACGGCCATTCTCTCCGGAGAACAGAAGCTCACCTTTGTGGAACTTGAAAAGCAGGTGCAGCTATTGGCCGATTATTTTGCAGAGATTGGCATACGACCCGGTGAAGTTGTCCAGCTCGCGCTGCCCAATACGCTGACGCTGATTCTGTCATTGCTCGGCCTGATGCGGACGGGCGCAATCGTCAGCCCGATCAACCCCAAATTTCCGGACAGGCAACAGAATAGAGTCAGGCTTGCCACAGGAGCCGCCTGGCTGGTTGGAGAAAGTGCCAATAACCATCAACAAATCAGTGAAAACATGATCCGGCAGGCCTTGCTGAATCGTTCAACACCCCGATACGGGACAACCCCGACCCCTGCCGCGTTTTCACCCCTGATACCATGCAGCCTGATTCTCACCTCCGGCTCGACCGGTCTGCCCAAAGCCGCAGCACTCGGCTACAGACAGCACTATTGCAGTGCTTCCGGTGCCAACGCCCTGATTCCACTGGGCGAGGGTGATCGCAATCTGCTGTCTCTGCCGGTTTTTCATATCGGCGGGTTCTCCATCCTGTTTCGCTGCCTGATGGCCGGTGCCACTGTGGTACTCAGCCAGCACAATGGTCTGTTTGAGGATATTGACCGGCTCGGGATATCCCATGTTTCCCTGGTTGCCGTTCAACTCGGCCGGTTACTTGATCAGGGTGCACCACACTCACTGAAACACCTGTTGATTGGCGGAGGCCCGGTCAGCTGCACCTTACTTGATCGGGCCCGAAAGGCGGGTCTGCACTGCTGGCACACCTATGGCCTGACCGAAATGTGTTCGCAGGTTTATACGCATTCCCCGGATGGTCACGGCCACCTTCTCACGCATCGACAACTGAAACTGAACCAGGCTAACGAAATACTGGTAAAAGGCGATACACTTTTTCAGGGCTACCTGACGGACAATGGCCAGCTTGATTTGCCACTGGATAATGACGGCTGGTTCGCAACGGGAGACCTGGGCATTATGCAGGGTGATCGGCTGGACATTACCGGCAGGAAAGACAATCAGTTTATCAGTGGCGGGGAGAACATCCAGCCTGAAGAAATTGAATACTTCATCAATCGGATGGAAGGTGTGAAAAGAAGCCTGGTCGTACCACAACCAGACCGGACATACGGATTCAGGCCGGTGGTTTTTATCGAGGCGGAACAGGCTGTCAGCCTCAGGGCACTGCAAAAGGAGCTGAGACAGCAACTGCCCGGCTTTAAAATTCCCGTTGCAATCTATCCCTGGCTGGACGGAACAGGCATCAAGCCCGATCGGTCTGCCTGCCGACGCCACGCCGCCTCTCAGGCAAAAACCGCTGGCTGATGCCTCACTGGCGTTACAGGTTCCGGGCACCCTGTTTCAGTCTTTTTCAGTTCCAGTCTTTTTCAGGCATACTCCCCGCACTGAAAGTACGGGGTTTTACGCGCTCTCGACAAACCGGACCAGCCACTTGCAACGCCACTTAATATCGCCACTTACAACAGGAGATTCCTCAAGTCTCCCAGTAACGAACCAAGCATGGCAGTGAAACGCGCCGCATCGGCACCATTGACGGCTCGATGATCGTAGGACAGCGACAGAGGCAGCATCAGTCTGGGCGCAAATTCACTGCCATTCCAGACCGGCTTGATTGACGCTTTCGATACGCCCAGTATGGCGACTTCCGGCGTATTCACTATTGGCGTAAAGGCGGTTCCGCCTATACCACCCAGGCTGGAAATGGTGAAGCAGCCACCCTGCATCTCGGCGGGCAACAGTTTTTTCTCCTGTGCTTTTTTAGCCAGTATTGCCATGTCACTGCCCAGCTCCCAGATGCCTTTTTTATCAACATCCCGAATCACCGGCACCACCAGACCATCCGGCGTATCCACGGCGAGGCCAATATGAATATAGGACTTTTCAATCACCTCTTTTTTGTCCATATCCAGCGACACATTGAATTGCGGCATTGCTTTGAGAACGTGAGCACAGGCTTTCAGCAAAAAGGGAATCGGGGTCAGTTTCACCCCGCGGATCTCCGCCATTGCCTTGTTGGCTTTTCTGAAAGACTCCATGTCAGTAATATCAGCCTCGTCGAACTGGGTCACATGGGGTACATTCAACCAGGAGCGATGCATACTGTCTGCTGTCAGTTTATGAATCCTGGTCATTGGCCTTCTGACCACGGGGCCGAACTGACTGAAGTCCGGCAGGGCGACAGCAGGAATACCAGACCCGACAGCACCACCCTCAACCGCAGTCGATTTCAGCGCCGCCTTGACGAACTGTTGCACATCCTCCTTGAGAATCCGCTGTTTGGGGCCACTCCCCTTCACTCTGGCCAGGTCAACGCCAAACTCTCTGGCCAAACGTCGGACTGCCGGCCCTGCATGCACACTGGTATCGCTTCCGGTGAGGTCGGCAGGCCGAGTGTCGGGTTTATCCGATTTCGGCGCCCCGGCGGCTGCGGGTATTGTGGTCGCTTCCCCGGCTGAGCCGTTTTCAGTTTTTTCTGCGCCGACCGGGGTTGCTTCTGCTTCGACAGTCGTTTCAACATCCAGTATCAAATCCCCCATGCCAACCTTGTCATTGACAGCCAGATGAATCCGGGTGACCGTCCCCTGTATCGGAGACGGCACCTCCATCGTTGCCTTGTCTGATTCGAGTACAATCAGCGGGTCGTCCACACTCACTTCATCACCCACAGCGACAGACAGCTCAACCACTACCGCAGAATCGGAGCCGATATCCGGCACAACAACCGGTTCGGAACCGGTTACTCCTCCGGCAGTCACTGCGGCATCATCAGAAGCGGGAGCGAGTGGCTCCTGCGATGCCCCCTCGGCCCGAGGCAATTCACTCACTTTCGGCGCAGCAGAATCATTTTGATTTTCCGGCTCAATCAACAGCAACAGACTGTTTTCATCCACCTTGTCGCCAACAGCCACCGTTACTTCCAGAACCGTACCGGACTCGGGCGCCGGTACCTCCATTGACGCCTTATCCGATTCAAGCACTACAATGGGATCGTCCACTTCAAGTCTGTCTCCCACCGAAACACATAACTCGATGACCTCAACATCACTGGAACCACCAATGTCAGGAACCCTGATTTCTTTGCTACTCATTTTCAGATCCTCACATTAACAGGTTGCAGGGTTAGGCTTATTGCGATCAATATCGTATTTTCGCAATGCATCAACGACCACTGAAGATTCCAGCTCACCCCGGTTTGCCAGCGCCTCCAAAGCGGCCACCACAACATAGTAACGGTCAATTTCAAAAAAGCTGCGCAGCTTCTCCCTGGTGTCGCTGCGACCAAACCCGTCCGTTCCCAATACGGTATAGTCTGCGGGCACAAAGGCTCTCACCTGTTCTCCGTAAAGCTTCACATAGTCGGTAGACGCGATTACCGGGCCGGGCCGGGATTTCAGACATTCAGTGATGTAAGATTCCCTGGGTGTTTCTTCAGGATGCAACAGATTCCACCTCCGGACATGCTGACCATTTCTGGCCAGTTCATTAAAGCTGGTTACACTCCACACATCAGAAGAAATGTCATAATCATTTTTTAACAGTTCGGCAGCGGCGCGAACCTCGTTCAGAATGGCACCACTGCCAAGAAGCTGAACATGCCGGTTTTCATCCGGTTTTTCAGTACGCACCTGATCAAGTTCATACATCCCTTTCAGAATGCCCTCTGTAACCCCGTCAGGCATGGCAGGCTGCACGTAGTTTTCGTTCATCACGGTAATGTAATAGTAAACACTCTCATTTTCCTGATACATACGGCGCATGCCATCCTGCACGATCACGGTAATCTCGTACCCGTAGGCAGGATCATAAGACAGGCAGTTGGGCACAGTGCCAGCCAGAATGTGACTGTGACCATCCTGGTGCTGCAAACCCTCTCCATTCAATGTTGTTCGGCCCGATGTTCCACCTATCAGGAAGCCTCTCGCTCGCATATCACCGGCTGCCCAGGCAAGGTCTCCGACTCGCTGGAAACCAAACATGGAGTAGAACACATAAAACGGGATCATCGGATAATCATTGGTGCTGTAGGAGGTGGCACAGGCAATCCAGGCCGACATGGCGCCCGCCTCGTTAATTCCTTCTTCCAGAATCTGGCCGTTTTTATCCTCCCGGTAATACATGACCTGATTACGGTCATTGGGCACATATTTCTGCCCCTGGGCAGTATAGATTCCCAACTGGCGAAACATACCTTCCATCCCGAAGGTTCTCGCCTCGTCCGGCACTATGGGTACAATTCGCTTGCCAATCTGCTTGTCCCTGGTCAAACCGGAAAGCAACCGGACAAAGGCCATGGTCGTTGAAATTTCCCGTTCGCCCGAGCCTTGCAGCAGGGCGTCAAATGCCGACAGCTCGGGCACCTGAATTGGCTGGCTGTGCTTGCGGCGTCTCGGGTAAAAACCACCCAGTTCTTCCCGCTTTTTCTTCATGTAAAGTGCTTCAGGACTATCCGGAGACGGCCGATAGTAAGGCGCCTCCTCCAGCTCGTCATCATTCAACGGAATACCGAACCGATCTCTGAAATCTTTCAGTGTTTCGATATCGAGTTTTTTAAGCGAATGCGTGGCATTTTGCGCCTCTCCTGCATCCCCAAACCCGTAACCCTTGATGGTATGCGCCAATACCACTGTTGGCTGGCCGGTATGATTCACCGCCTCATGGAAAGCCGCATACACCTTGTAGGGGTCGTGACCGCCCCGGTTCAATCTGGAAATGTCATCATCGGTCAGATGCTCGGCCATTTTGGCGAGCTCGGGGGATTTGCCAAAAAAGTGTTTGCGGGTGTAGGCAGCTCCGTTACTTTTGAAGTTCTGCATCTCGCCATCGACAAACTCGTCCATGGCTCGCTGCATCGCTCCCGAGGTATCCTTGTCAAAGAGCGGATCCCACATGCGGCCCCAGACCACCTTGATTACATTCCAGCCGGCTCCCCGAAACACACCCTCCAGCTCCTGAATAATTTTGCCATTGCCTCGAACGGGGCCATCCAGTCTCTGTAAATTACAGTTAACCACAAACACCAGATTATCCAGCTTTTCCCGCCCCGCAAGAGCAATGGAGCCGAGTGTCTCGGGCTCGTCCGTTTCCCCGTCACCGACAAAGCACCAGACTTTTCTGTTACCCATGTTAATGAGTTCCCGGCTGTGCAGGTACTTCATAACATGCGCCTGGTAAATTGCCTGCAGGGGGCCAAGCCCCATTGAAACAGTCGGGAACTGCCAGTAGTCAGGCATTAACCAGGGGTGAGGATAGGAGGGCAAACCTTCTCCGCCCACTTCATTGCGAAAGCTGTCGAGCTGCTCTTCATTCAAGCGCCCTTCCAGAAAGGAACGCGCATAAATACCGGGAGAGGAATGGCCCTGGAAATACACCAGGTCAGGCTCACCGCCATCCTGCCCGGCCTTGAAGAAATAGTTAAATCCGACATCAATAATTGTGGCAATGGAAGCAAAGGAAGAGATGTGACCACCCAGATCACCGGGCCGCTTGTTTGCCCGTAACACCATTGCGAGCGCATTCCAGCGAATCAGGGAGCGGATTCGACGCTCCATAAAAAGATCGCCAGGCATTCTGGCTTCTTTGGCAACGGGAATGGTGTTTCTGTAAGGAGTCGTCACAGAATACGGTAACCGGGTACCATCTCGTGTTGCCCGTTCAGAAAGACGGCCCAGCAAATAAGCCGCTCTTTCAATCCCCTCATGTTTAATAACCGACTCGATTGCTTCCAGCCATTCCCGGGTTTCGACAGGATCTACATCCTCGCGCATTTCACTCTCCTTTAAGTCATACCGATTGGACAAACCTGGACACAGACACACGCCACCCGAACCCTGGTAAACAGCAAGACCCGACCAGAGATAGTTATCTTTCAAACAAGGCATCTCAAACAAAGCCCCTCGGGTACAATCCCCCGAAATTCGGATACGATCTCCCGGAAACAGTAAATGCCTGCCTGATTTTCTATGTGTGTGTTGGTTATGTGTGCTGTATTTTTCTTATTTTGTCGCTGATATTGCAGGTTTCAGCTCCTGCCCTTACATCGTGAGGCAGATTGATTTTATCTTTTACGTTGCAGTCTACCACGGTTAATCATAAATAAAACCCACTCCTTTTGGACTAGAGTCGATCCAGGCAGGCTTATCAGCACACAACCAAACCGATATATCACCAATAAAGCACACAATAAGACGGCAAAATCACTTGTAAAGTCCGCACTCACGCACTTTTCCCGATACGGCTCTTTTCAATTTGGAATAATCTTTGTAGTATTCACAACCAATGCCGGTTAGTGGTACGGAAACACTCAACAAGTCATTCTGGTACTGTAAATCGGCAAACAGACGAATCTGACCCACTAGTGGCTAAAGGCGCCTGGTGGTTAAAAACACCGGTTGTAAGTAACGGTTAACAACAATGATTAATAACGATAATCGTTAACAATAATAATCGTTAAAAACGATAGTACTCAAGTCCACATGGGTTAACCCCGTTCACTGATTAAATGGATACATAATGATGAAGACTATGAAAAAGAGACTGCTCGGAATCACCGCATCAATAGCGCTGGCAACAGGTGCCGCTGCAGTCAATGCCGAGGATATCAAAATTGCCCTGGCAGGGCCGGTAACAGGGCCGGTCGCCCAATACGGTGACATGCAACTGATTGGCGCCCAAATGGCTATCGAGAAAATTAACGAAGCTGGCGGAGTGAATGGCAAAAAACTGAAAGGTGTTATCTATGATGATGCCTGCGACCCCAAGCAGGCCGTGGCTGTTGCAAATAAAATTGTCAACGATGGTGTGCAATTTGTCGTGGGACACCTGTGTTCGAGCTCTACCCAGCCTGCTTCGGACGTCTACGAAGATGAAGGCATCATCATGATCACAGTGGCCTCAACCAGCCCCGATATCACCACACGCGGCTACAAGATGATCTTCCGCACCATCGGCCTGGACAGCCATCAGGGCCCCACCGCCGGCAACTACATTGCTGACAAGATCAAACCCGAAAACCTCGCTATCATCCACGACAAGCAACAATACGGTGAAGGCATCGCCAGCTCGGTCAAGAAAACCGTTGAAAGCAAAGGCGTCAATGTGGTGATGTACGAGGGGGTAACCGCAGGAGATAAAGACTTTTCATCCCTGATCGCCAAAATGAAAAAAGCGAACGTTGACTTTGTTTATTATGGTGGCTACCACCCCGAGCTCGGCCTGATTCTTCGCCAGGCATCAGAGCAAGGCCTGAAAGCCGGCTTCATGGGGCCGGAAGGCGTGGGTAACAAGGATATCAGCACCATCGCCGGTGAAGCATCCGAAGGGCTCATGGTGACCTTGCCACCCAGCTTTGACCAGCTACCCGAAAACAAGGACCTGGTAGAAGCCTTCAAAGCCAAGAAACAGGATCCTTCCGGCGCATTCGTGATGACTGCCTACTCGGCAGTAAAGGTCATGGCAGACGCGATGAAGAAAACGGGTGGAACCGACACCGAAGCCATGCAAAAGGCGATGCGCTCCATGGAGTTTGATACACCTACCGGAAAAATCGGGTTCGATGACAAGGGCGACCTGAAATCCTTTGACTTCGTCGTCTATGAGTGGCATTCGGATGGCACCAAAACTGTCGCGAAATAGTGAAATAGTTTTGTGAATGCCAGACTCCAGGCACTTGCTCCCTCGGGAGCAGGTGTTTTTCTTTTTTAGGTGTACCCGAACGGAGAAGAAGATACATGGTTGAAGGGTCTCTCTACTTTTTACAACAGCTGATGAACGGGCTCACCATCGGCAGTACCTATGCTCTGATCGCAATAGGTTACACCATGGTGTACGGGATCATCGGCATGATCAACTTTGCCCATGGTGAAATATACATGATAGGCATGTATGTGTCGTTTATTGTCATCACCGGCCTGATGATGGGGGGAGTTACCTGTTTGCCCATCATTATCCTCGTGGCCTTGATGGTTGCAATGTTTATTTCAAGTACGTTCGGGTGGGCCGTCGAACGCGTCGCCTATCGGCCGTTGCGAGGAGGGAATCGACTGATCCCTCTCATTTCTGCGATCGGGATGTCCATTTTTTTACAGAATTATGTCCGTTTGGCACAAGGCTCAAGGGATGTTGCCATCCCCAGCCTCATCGAAGGCAACTGGTCCTTCGGCCCGCCGGAAGGTTTCCAGGTTACCTTGTCAGTCATGCAGATTTTCATTTGGGTTACCACCCTGGTATCAATGACAGCACTCTCTCTTTTCATCGCAAAATCCCGAACGGGCAGGGCTTGCCGGGCGGTATCCGAAGATATGAAAATGGCCAGCCTGCTCGGAATCGATACCAATCGAATCATCGCCACCACCTTTGTCATTGGCGCCGCTCTGGCCGCGGTTGCCGGACTGCTGCTTGGCCTGCACTATGGCACAGCAAACCCCTTTGTCGGATTTATCGCCGGGTTAAAGGCATTCACTGCGGCTGTTCTGGGCGGAATAGGCAGCATACCCGGTGCCATGCTGGGCGGACTGGTGCTCGGGGTTACCGAGAGCATGACTGCTGCCTACTTCAGCTCGGAATACAAAGACGTCGTCTCCTTTGGTCTGCTGGTCGTGATACTGCTCTTTCGACCCACAGGATTGTTGGGTAAACCGGAGGTTGAAAAAATATAATGAACAAGCAGAATATTAATCAGGCACTGATTGCCGGCGTCGCAACCTTTATACTTTCTTTCCCTCTTCTCGGTGTCAATATGGTCTCGGAGGGAATTAGCACCACACTGAAAAGCGCCTCCGGGCAAACCATGCTCTACATTGTTCTCGCCAGTCTGACCGTGTTCCTTTTTCAATTATTCAGAGGCCAGGTTTCCGGTTGGCTGTCATCGCTGCCCCTGCCCAAAGCGCCCCCCCTTAAAACCGTTTCAACCGAAACCAGATCCAGAATGGAAAAA
Source organism: Pseudomonadota bacterium (assembly GCA_002747395.1). Taxonomy (GTDB): domain Bacteria; phylum Pseudomonadota; class Gammaproteobacteria; order Pseudomonadales; family Oleiphilaceae; genus LZORAL124-50-18. The sequence continues at coordinate 89,424 of PDPE01000031.1, read as the reverse complement.
GCCGCCATTTTTCTGATTGTCGTAGCTGCACTGATATGGCCATTTATGGCATCCAGGGGCTCAATCGACCTGGCGACACTGGTACTCATTTACGTCATCCTGGGCCTCGGACTCAACATCGTCGTCGGCCTGGCCGGGCTGCTTGATCTTGGTTACGTCGCTTTTTATGCGGTGGGTGCCTACAGCTATGCGCTGCTTTCACAATACTTCGGGCTGGGTTTTTGGCAATGCCTGCCATTGTCCGGCTTGCTGGCAGCTGCATTCGGCTTTATTCTGGGCTTCCCCGTGTTACGACTCAGGGGAGATTACCTGGCCATTGTAACACTTGGATTCGGTGAAATTATTCGTATCCTGCTCAACAATCAAACCGAGCTTACCGGTGGCCCAAATGGTATCGGTGGCATACCCAAGCCCTCACTGCCCGCAATCCAGACGGATCCGGAAGTTACCGTCGTCGGACTGGAGTTTACCCGAAGAGCCAAGGAAGAAGGTAACATCCCTTTTCACGAGTATTTTGGTATCGCTTACGACAGCTCCTATAAGGTCATCTTCCTTTATATTCTTGCGGTTCTGCTGGTTCTCGCCACATTGTTCGTCATTCGCAGGTTGATGCGCATGCCGGTCGGCCGAGCCTGGGAAGCGCTGCGTGAAGACGAAATTGCCTGCCGCTCTCTCGGCCTGAACCGAACAATTATCAAACTCTCCGCATTCACCATAGGGGCCTCCTTTGCCGGCCTCGCCGGTTCTTTTTTCGCTGCCCGGCAAGGCTTTATCTCACCTGAATCTTTCACCTTCATTGAATCTGCAATTATTCTTGCGATCGTGGTACTGGGCGGAATGGGGTCACAACCTGGCATCATACTCGCTGCCGTCGCCATGACAGTCCTGCCTGAACTGGCCCGGGAATTTCAGGAGTATCGAATGTTGATGTTCGGATTGATGATGGTATTTATGATGGTCTGGCGTCCTCAAGGTCTGTTGCCAATGAAACGACCTCATCTGGAGTTGAAAAATGTCTGATAAAATTCTTGATGTATCGGGCTTGTCCATGCGGTTTGGGGGGCTTTTGGCGGTGGACGGGGTCTCCCTGGACGTTGCAGACAAGCAGATTGTGTCTATCATCGGGCCAAACGGTGCGGGAAAAACCACGGTATTTAACTGTATCAGCGGGTTTTACCGACCGACCGGGGGGCGCATTGATTTCAAGGGCCGCCCGACCCAGGGCATGCCGGACTACAAAATTTCCAGGCTGGGAATGGTTCGCACCTTCCAGCATGTCCGGTTGTTCAACCATATGAGCGTCATTGAAAATCTGCTGGTTGCGCAGCACCGTCATGTAAACACCAATCTGTTTGCCGGGCTGTTTAACACTCGCTCGTACCGCAAACAGGAAAACGAAGCAATGGAGTATGCGGCTTACTGGCTGGACAAGGTGGGCCTGATCGATGTAGCCAACCGTGAGGCGGGCAACCTGGCCTATGGCCAACAGCGCCGCCTTGAAATTGCCCGCTGTATGGTGACAAAACCCGCATTGCTAATGCTTGACGAGCCCGCCGCCGGTCTTAACCCGAACGAAACACAGGATCTTGACAGCCTGATAGTCAGCCTCAAGAATGATTATAACGTCTCCATTCTGCTGATCGAGCATGATATGAGCCTGGTTATGGGCATATCCGACAAAATTGTCGTCGTCAACCAGGGCAGACATCTGGCCTCGGGTACACCGGATGAAATCAAGAACAACCAAGATGTCATCAAAGCTTACCTGGGGGAAGAGTAATGCTGGTATTGGAAAACGTACACACCCACTATGGTAAAATTGAAGCCCTGCGTGGCGTATCCCTGGAAGTAAACGAGGGAGAGATCGTTTCTTTAATTGGCGCCAATGGCGCCGGCAAGTCAACACTGCTGATGACTATTTGCGGAGACCCCAGGGCGACTTCGGGTCACGTCACCTTCGAAAACAGAGACATTACCGAAGCAGAAACCTCCACCATCATGCGCAGTGGCATCGCCATAGTCCCTGAAGGACGACGCATTTTTCCCGGGTTGACCGTTGAAGAAAACCTGCACATGGGTGGTTTCTTTACCGACAAGGAAGATTTTGACCCGTTGCTGGAAAAAGTCTATTCACTTTTTCCAAGACTCAAAGAGCGGGAAGCACAGCGAAGCGGCACCATGTCCGGTGGAGAGCAACAAATGCTGGCCATCGGACGCGCTCTTATGAGCAAACCCCGACTACTGTTTCTCGATGAACCATCGCTTGGCCTTGCACCCATTATTATCGCCCGGATTTTTGACATCATTGAACATTTGCGTGATGAAGGCATGACCATTTTTCTCGTGGAACAGAATGCAAACCAGGCACTAAGGCTGTCAGACAGGGGCTACGTACTGGAGAATGGAGAAATTGTCCTCCATGACACCGGGAGCAATCTCCTGGTCAATGAGGATGTCAGAAAAGCCTACCTGGGGGGATAGTACCCCTTTCCTCTTCCAGGACTTTTAGATGATATCTTTCCATTTTACCGAAAGCGGCTATACTTGAAATCGAAATAAGCACGAAGTATGCAGAGGCCGGCAATTGCCGGGTCTTCGCGTTATTTACCAGTACTTTCAGGTTATCGGCAAATATGACACTTATCGATAAAACTGTTAGACTTACACAGCTTAAATCACTGCTCCCTTGGGCCATCCTGCAGTTTTGCTGTATATATTGATATATTGGCCTTTGGTACATTTTATTTATCAAGGAACTTATTTATGAAAAAACTTGTTTTAGGAAGTATTATTATTGCCAGCACAGCTTTGACAGGATGCGCAACAAGTATTCCGGTTGGCGGCCTTATGACAGACGTCACATTACCTATTTCTGCAACATCCAGCATCGGCAAATCATCCAAGGTGGGCACTTCACATTGCCAGAGCATACTGGGCATGCTTGCTCAGGGTGACTGCAGTATCGAAGCAGCCAAGAGAGATGGCGGGATTTCCAAAGTATATCATGTAGATTGGAAGGCAAATAACATTTTGGGCATCATAGGAAAGTACGAAACTACCGTGTACGGAGACTAATCGGACTATCCCGCAGCAGACGCTATAAAAAATCATCAAGTCTGACTGTTTTATAGCGTAACCCTTATTCTATTGAGCTTATTTGCTCAATAGAATTTTTTTCATCACAATCTCTTTTCCACTGACTTTACGGGCATTCATAATACAAATACCCGCAAATTAACAGTCAAGCACAAAAACACTCCGTAGTCTTTATGCTTATTCAGCCAGGGCTTTCATCGTCAGCTTGATGCGACCGCGGTTGTCGATATCCAGAACTTTTACGTTCACTTCCTCGCCTTCCGACAAAACATCGGTGACATTGTTGACCCGCTCCTCGGAGATCTGAGAGATATGAACCAGGCCGTCCTTTCCGGGGAGTATGTTAACAAAGGCGCCGAAGTCAACGATACGCTCTACCTTGCCCTTGTATATCTTACCCACCTCGACTTCGGCAGTCACTGCCATAACGCGCTCGATTGCCGCATCGGCAGCGATTTTATCATCTGCATAAATTCGAACCTGACCATCGTCTTCGATATCTATGGATGCACCCGTATCGTCGCAGATTGATCGAATCGTTGCACCACCCTTACCAATCAGGTCACGGATCTTATCCGCATCGATTTTCATCATATGCATTTTAGGTGCGTTGTCGGCAACCGAGTCCCGGGACACTTCCAGAACCTTGTTCATCTCACCCAGAATATGCACTCGTGCATCATGTGCCTGCTCCAGGGCAATTTCCATAATCTCTTCGGTGATACCCTCAATCTTGATATCCATCTGCAGTGCAGTAATGCCCTCGGAGGTTCCGGCAACCTTGAAGTCCATATCACCCAGGTGATCCTCATCACCCAGAATATCGGTCAATACGGCAAATTTGTCCTGCTCTTTGATAAGCCCCATTGCGATTCCGGCTACAGGCGCAACCAAAGGAACACCCGCGTCCATCAGCGCCAGTGAACTGCCGCAGACACTCGCCATCGAGCTTGAACCATTGGATTCGGTAATCTCGGAAACCACACGCACGGCATAAGGAAATTCTTCCACCGTCGGCATGACAGCCTGAACGCCACGCTTGGCCAACCTGCCGTGCCCCACTTCCCTTCTACCCGTTGCACCGATACGGCCACACTCACCAACAGAAAACGGCGGGAAATTATAATGCAGCATAAAGTTCTCTTTACGTTCGCCTTCCAACGCATCAATAATCTGCATATCCCTGATCGGGCCCAGTGTTGCCGCAACCAGCGCCTGAGTTTCGCCACGGGTAAACAGTGCCGAACCATGACTGTTTGGCAAAACGCCCACTTCAACCTGAATCGGGCGAACCGTTTTATTGTCTCGACCATCAATTCGAGGCTGGCCGTCAATAATTCGACTGCGAACGGTTTTCTTCTCAATCTTCTTGAAAACGTCTTTTACCTCATCAGCTGACGGCCCGCTTTCATCGTCAGTTGCCAGAGTTTCAACCGCTGATGATTTCACTTCATCCAGCTTGCTGTATCGCTGCATCTTGTCACTGACGGTATAAGCCGCGGTGATCTGGTCGCCAAATTGAGCGCTGACAGATTCAATCAGGGCTGTATTTTCTTCCGGCGCCGTCCACTCCCACTTTTCCTTACCTGTTTCTGCTGCGAACTCTTTGACCGCATTGACTACCGTCTGCATTTCCTGGTGAGCGAATAACACTGCACCCAGCATTTCATCTTCAGTCAGTTCCTTCGCTTCAGATTCAACCATTAGTACAGCATCCTGAGTGCCGGCAACAACCATATCCAGCAAGGAGTCTTTTAACTGACTGAATGTCGGGTTGAGGACATACCCTTCTTCTTCATCATAGCCCACTCTCGCAGCACCGATGGGTCCACTAAAGGGGATACCCGAGATGGCCAGCGCGGCGGACGTGCCGATCATTGCTGCTATATCGGGATCAACTTCCTTATTGGCTGAAACCACATTACACACCACCTGAACCTCATTGAGAAATCCATCCGGGAACAAGGGCCGAATGGGCCGGTCAATCAGTCGGGATGTCAGAGTCTCTTTCTCGGTAGGACGACCTTCACGCTTGAAAAAGCCTCCGGGGATTTTGCCCACCGAGTATTGCTTTTCCTGGTAATGCACGGATAAAGGAAAGAAATCCTGCCCGTCTTTGGCCTCTTTTGCAGCAACAACAGTAACCAGTACAGAGGTATCATCCATACTTACCAGCACAGCTCCGGTTGCTTGTCGAGCTATTCGACCTGTCTCCAGAGTGACTTCCGAATTTCCAAATTTAAATGTCTTTTTTACAGGATTCACTGTTTTTCCTTCCAAAATAATCTCGAATTTTGCTTCTGCAAATAAAGAAAAAGTACCGGGAACGCTTCCTGCAGACATTCAGCCTTTGGAAAGTGAAGCCCGATACTCCGATATTGCAAAAAGCAAGTGTTTAGCGACGCAATCCAAGACGGCCGATCAACTCAACATAACCCTGGGTATTTTTTCTTTTCAAATAATCCAGAAGCTTTCTTCTGTGGTTAACCATTCTGATTAACCCTCTACGGCTGTGGTGATCTTTTTTGTGTGCCTTGAAGTGATCTTGAAGCTTGTTGATATTGGCACTCAATAATGCAACCTGAACTTCAGGAGAGCCGGTATCACCCTCGGCCAGTTGATAATCTTTCACAATTTTCGCTTTTTCTTCGGCGCTCAAAGCCATCTCTTATACCTCTTCAATATGCATTAAACAAAAAAACGTACATCCGTGCATATTTACAGCTGTCGTTTTAGTCTTCTGTTTTTCGGAATAAAACCGAAACCTTTTCACGTACGCCTGAAAGGATCAGGTTCAATTGGTCACCGTTGAGATCAAACGCACCGGAGACAGCAATTCAGGATCAGATTTATCTGTCTCCCCGATGCCAAGAAAGCGGTTTGAATCGTCGGAATACAGGCGACAAAGCCCTTTTGGCACGGTCAGGCCGGATATTCTAACCTTTTGTCCGTGCAATAGCGACCGGGTATTGGCTGAATTTAGCCTGTATTCTGGTAAATAATTAACCAGTTGGTCAACGGGTAACAACAATCTGTCAAGTTCTGTATAGTCAGCGATTTCCCGAGTGCGAGCTTTTTGGGAGAAATCCCTTAAAGACTCCAGGGTATGACAGGAGTCCAGGCCAAAATTTGCCACCCCGGTTCTGCGCAAGCCAATCAGATGAGCACCACAGCCTATCTGGTTACCAATATCTTCTGCCAGTGTTCGGATATAGGTTCCCTTGCTGCACCTCACGAAAAAAACCAGGTCGCGCCCGGAAAGCTCAATCAAATCCAGTTGATATATTTTCACTGGTCTGCCGGGCCGATCCACAACAATGCCTTTGCGAGCATACTCGTACAAAGGTCGCCCTTTATGCTTTAGCGCGGAATACATGGAAGGAACCTGGATAATCTCACCGGTAAACTGTGCAAAAACCTGTTTCAGGGAATCTGAAGTCAGCGTGGGCACGCTTTTTTCCGCAACCACAGCACCTTCTGCATCACCGGTCTCTGTTGTTACCCCCAGCCTGGCACGAGCCACATAAGCCTTATCGGCATCCAGGCCAAACCGGGCGTACTTTGTCGCCTCACCAAAGCAAACAGGTAAAACCCCGGTCGCCATAGGATCAAGACTCCCGGTATGGCCGGCTCGATTGGCACTAAACAGGCGACGAACCTGCTGAAGGCAGTCGTTCGACGTAAGCCCCGTCGGCTTATCCAACAGGATAACGCCATCAATTTTACGTCCGGATTTACGTCGCCCCAAAATCCACCAACCACACGTGCAAGTGTCTGTCCACGCTGATACCTGTATTAATCGGACAACCCATTAATCAGACAACTCGCCATCTTCTCTTCTGGATGCCATTTTCAAATCAGCGTCCAGTGCCTTGTCAATCAATGAGGAGAGCCGTCGCCCGCGAAGTACGCTGCTATCAAAATGGAAGCGCAGGTGAGGAACTGTTCTCAATTTAAGACGGGCCCCCAGCTGACTTCTCAAAAAACCGGCAGCCCGACCAAGCACGTCACCGGTTTCTTTCACCTGATCAGACGTTTCAGTGAGCTCTTCGGCAGAAACCAGTGTGAAATACACCTCTGCATAGCCGAGATCCTTGCTGACCCTGACTTCGTTGATACTCACCATGCCTACCCGCGGGTCTTTTAACTCCCTCTGGATAACCATCGCCAGTTCCCTTTGAATTTGATCGGCAAGCCGTTCGGCACGGCTGTATTCTTTAGGCATAACGTCCTGTCTTTACTTATATCAACGGGTTATCAAGTTCTATCATTTATCAAACGCTATCATTGAAATCACATTAATCCAGCTTGCGCTCTACCTTGATTTTGTCGAAGACTTCAATTTTATCTCCAACCTTCACATCATAGTTTTTAACACCAATACCGCACTCCGTACCGGAGCGAACTTCGGGAACATCATCCTTGAATCGTCGTAAAGACTCCAGTTCACCCTCGAAAATGACGATATTGTCTCGCAATACCCGTATTGGCTTATTCCTGTGCACGGCCCCTTCAACGACCATACAACCGGCCACTTGACCAAACTTCGGTGATTTGAAGGTTTCCCTTACATCGGCAACGCCGACAATCTCTTCCTTATACTCAGGTGCCAGCATTCCGGTCAATGCCCGTTTGACATCATCAATAATGTCATAAATTACACTGTAATAGCGAAGGTCTATTGACTCTTTCTCAATGATTTTTTTGGCAGAACTGTCAGCACGCACATTAAAGCCAAAGATAACGGCATGAGTGGCCAAAGCAAGGTTTGCATCCGTCTCGGCAATGCCACCTACACCGCTGGACACCACGTTAACCGCCACTTCATCATTACCGATATCAGCCAGGGCACTGGTCAGGGCCTCCAATGAACCACGCACATCTGTTTTGAGTACCAGATTCAGTGTTTTGGTTTCTTCCTGCCCCATATTCTGGAAAAGGTTTTCCAGTTTGGCAGATTGTTGTCGCTGTATTTTCTCCGTTCTGTACTTGCCCATCCGGAAATTCGTTAGTTCTCTGGCTTTTTTCTCGTCCGCAACCACCAAGAACTCGTCACCGGCATCAGGGGTGCCATTCAAACCGAGAATTTCAACCGGAATAGAAGGGCCGGCATCATGGATTTTCTGGCCATTTTCATCGGCCATTGCCCGAACTTTACCAAAGAACATGCCGGCGATAACAATATCACCCTGGTGCAGGGTACCATTCTGGATCAACACAGTCGAAACGGCTCCCCGCCCCTTGTCCAGCCTGGATTCAATAACCACTCCCTTGGCGGGCACGTCAGGTACGGCTGACAACTCGAGTATTTCAGCCTGCAGAAGAACAGCATCAAGCAATTCATCAACACCTTCGCCAGAGTGCGCCGACACATTGACAAACTGCACATCGCCCCCCCAATCTTCCGGAATTACTTCGAGCGCCGACAATTCGTTTCTAACCCGATCCGGATCGGCGCTTTCCTTATCAATTTTGTTCACCGCAACAACAAGAGGTACGCCTGCCGAGCGAGCGTGCTGTACCGCTTCTTCTGTTTGCGGCATCACGCCATCATCAGCAGCAACAACCAGGATAACAATATCCGTGCATTTGGCGCCGCGTGCCCGCATTGCGGTGAATGCGGCATGGCCCGGGGTGTCCAGGAAACTGATCATGCCGTGGCCGGTCTCCACATGATAGGCACCTATATGCTGCGTAATTCCTCCCGACTCTCCGGCTGCCACCCTGGTGCGACGAATATGGTCAAGCAAGGATGTCTTACCATGGTCAACATGCCCCATCACACTCACAACGGGAGCCCGGGCAATCGCCTCTCCCTCGTAGCTGACCGATTCCAGAACTTCCTCTTCTATTGCATCTTCTTTAAGCAATTTAATCTTATGCCCCTTTTCTTCTGCAACCAGTACAGCAGTTTCCTGGTCGATTGTCTGATTGATCGTTGCCATAATGCCCAGCCCCATCAGCGATTTGATCACCTCTGTTGCCTTGATAGACATTTTGTTCGCAAGGTCTGCCACAGAAATACTTTCAGGTATGGCAACCTCCCTGACGATTGGCTGCTTCGGCATTTCTGCAGGCCGAACCCGATCCCTTGCTTTTTTCCTCCTTCGTGCACGCCTGCCCTGGGTCTCCGCTTCATCATCGGCCAGCCGCGACAATTTCAGGGGATCTTCCGCAGCCCGTTGACGCGGCCCTCTATGTCCGGCAGATTTGACTTTCGGCTTGCCTTCTTCATCAGAGGAAGCATGTTCCTTATGTTTCTTTCTGGTTTTTTTCCCGTCATGCCTGGGCTTGTCTTCCGGGGCGATTACCGCCGCAGCTTTGACCTCTTCGCCTGCTTGCCCGGGCTGTTCCTGCTCTTTGGACTGTTCTTCCTGACTGGTTTCCGACGCAGGCTCCACCGCGGTGCCTTCAGCAGAAGAGTCTTCGACAGGAGTGTCTGCAACCACAACGGCATCAGCCGAAGCGGTATCGGTGGCCACAGCGTCACCCGCAGTTTCCGGCGAGATTTCAACCTGTTCAGCTTTGATCACCGGTTTTTCAACATCGGGTAATGAAGACTCTGCCTCGACTTTTTCAACCGCAGCATCTTCAGGTTCAGGCCTGGGCTCCTCCCGTTTAATGTAGGTACGCTTCTTTCGCACCTCAACATTCACCGTTTTCGCCTTGCCTGCGCCCCCGGATGTTTTTAGCGTTGTCGTTGTTTTCCGCTTCAGAGTAATTTTTCTTGGCTCGGTAGAAGACTCCCCATGACTTTTCTTCAAAAAAGCAAGAAGCGTTTGCTTTTCATCATCTGAAACCATATCCGTTTCAGTATTTTTCGGGATTCCCGCATCCTGCATCTGTTTCAACAGGCGATCAACAGGAGCTCCTACATCTTCAGCAAGTTGTTTCACAGTAACATTTGCCATCGTTTATCAATCCTCCTGTTTCCTACCGGTTCTCAAACCAGGGTGCGCGAGCTGTCATAATCAACTGCCCCGCGCGCTCTTCATTGATACCTTCAATTTCTACCAACTCGTCAACCGACTGCTCGGCAAGGTCTTCCATTGTCACAATACCCTTGCTTGCAAGAATAAAGGCCAGATGGGTATCCATTCCGTCCATTCCGAGCAAATCTTCTGCCGGCTCTTGCCCTTCCAGTGCTTCTTCGGATGCTATTGCCTTGTTAAGCAGCGCATCCCTGGCTCGTTTTCTAAGCTCTGTAACCAGCTCTTCATCAAAGTCATCAATAGCCAGGATTTCTTCCAATGGAACGTAAGCGACTTCCTCTATTGTGGTAAAGCCTTCCTCGACAAGCACGCCTGCCAGGTCTTCATCCACATCCAGATTCTCGACAAAATAACCCACCAGACGATCAAATTCCTGCTCCTTCCGTTTACTCGCTTCATCGACAGTCATCACATTGATTTCCCAGCCCGTCAGTTCACTGGCCAGCCTGACATTCTGGCCGTTTCTACCAATTGCCATTGCCAGATTTTCTTCACTGACGGCGACCTCCATGGTGCTGGTATCCTCATCAATAACAATAGAGGCAACTTCAGCCGGAGACATGGCATTGATCACCAGTTGAGCCGGGTTATCATCCCAAAGGACAATATCAATACGTTCCCCTCCCAACTCATTCGACACTGCCTGAACCCTGGCACCACGCATACCGACGCAGGCACCGACAGGGTCAATCCGACCGTCATTGGTTTTAACAGCAATCTTTGCCCTTGATCCGGGATCCCTTGCTGCCCCGCGAATTTCGATTACCTCTTCGGATATTTCCGGCACTTCTATCCGGAACAACTCGATCAGCATTTCCGGACAGATCCTGCTCAATACCAACTGGGCACCCCGGGTGTCCTCCCTGATCTCTCTCAGCAAGGCTCGAACCCGATCACCCATTCTGAATGTTTCACGACCGATAACCTGGTCTCTGGGTAAAACAGCTTCCGCATTGTTACCCAGATCAATAATAATGTTGTCCCGGGTAACCTTCTTGACCGTGCCCGATACCAGGTCGCCCATTTTGTCCCGGAACCCTTCTACGATTTTGGCCCGCTCCGCTTCCCGGACTTTTTGAACAATAATCTGTTTGGCTGCCTGAGCACCAATTCGGCCGAAAGACAGAGACTCGACCTGTTCTTCGTGAGTGTCTCCAGGCTGCAGTTTTGCGCTTATCTCTTCTGCTTCCTGCAGCGTCAGCTCTGTACCCAACGCAGGTACAGCGTCATTATCGACGATAAGCCAACTCCTGAACGTCTCGTACTCGCCGGTTTTTCTATCAATGACAACGCGAATATCGGCATCTTCATCTTCGTAACGTTTTTTGGTAGCCGTGGCCAAAGCCAGCTCAATTGCTTCGAAAATGACGTTTTTATCAACCCCTTTTTCGTTCGATACGGTTTCTACCACTTGTAATATTTCTTTATTCATTCAGCCGACCTGCCTTTCAGATGAAAAACGTCAAATTAGACTTACGCAACCACATTGGCTTTATCTATCATTTCATAAGGGAGTAACAACTCATGTTGCTCGACAAGAAGCACCACTTCATCCTGCTCAACCCCTTTCAACACCCCCTGATACTTTCTCTTTCCTTCAAAGGGCATTTTCAGTTTTATACCAACGGTACTCCCTACGAACCGTTCAAATTGAGACAATGTAAACAGAGGCCTGTCCATGCCGGGCGATGACACTTCGAGCGTATACTCGGATGAAATCGGATCCTCAACATCCAGAACACCGCTAATCTGGCGGCTGACCGATTCACAATTTTCGAGGGTGATTCCGGCCTCACAGTCGATATAGACACGAAGCACCGAATGCCTTCCCTGGGACACATACTCAACCCCCCAACACTCGAACCCCATGCTTTCGATTACAGGACTCAGCATACCTTCCAGTAAAACCTGCTTTGAAGCCAAACCATACCTCGATAACTGTCACAAACAAAAAATGGGCACTAAGCCCATTACTATCTATTAACCCGTGCCACCTGCCATTAACAACTCGTGCCACCTGTTATCCATACCACCACAACAGGTAATAAAAAGCCCCATAACGGGGCCAAATTGGCTGCAGCCTGCCCTCCAAAGACGGAAAGCCTGCAACCGGACAATATGACCCCCGCTTCCGGGTCACATCAGAGCCTCATGCAAAATGATCTCTGATCAACAAATGGTGCCGAAGGCCGGACTTGAACCGGCACGGCTTACGCCACTACCCCCTCAAGATAGCGTGTCTACCAATTCCACCACTTCGGCAAAACCTGTTACCTGCTCCAGGGCTTGTTACCTGCCCCGGGATTTGTCACCTATTCCAACTCGGGCACTGCGGGCTCAACCGGTGCCGAGCCTTCATCTATAGAAGCAGCGGGCCTGCTTTCGTCACCGATTCCGACATCACCTGCTCCACTATCAGCGTCTCCGGCATCAGCAGCGCTTTCGCTTTGCTCTACAGGCACTGAAACAAGCCCCGGCACTATCCCTTCGTCAGCTTGCAACGAGGTTGCACGCTGTTTTGCAAATACCGCCAGAGAAAAGCTGGTGACAAAAAATATCACCGCAATCCATGTTGTCATTTTGCTTAAAAAGTTCCCGGAACCCTGGGAACCAAAAACAGTTTGTGACGCACCACTACCAAACGCAGCACCAGCATCGGCACCCTTTCCCTGCTGCAACAGAACCAGAGCAACCAGGGCAATGGAGGCCAATACATGCGTCACACTTACAACCGTTTCCATCCATTCCATTATTTAAACGCTCACCACTTAAAACTGACTTTCGAACTGTTTGGATCGCCTGACCCGATCAACCTGCAGCCAGACAAATTTGCAAAAAACTTTCTGCTGACAACGATGCACCACCTATAAGACCACCGTCAATATCTTCCCGAGCGAACAATTCGCCAGCATTATCCGGCTTGACACTCCCCCCGTACAGAACTCTCGTTCCGGCAGCCAGGGCCTTGTCTTTTTTACCCAGCAAGTCACGTATAAACCCGTGAACCTGCTGCGCTTCATCAGGGGATGCAGTTTTACCCGTACCAATGGCCCACACCGGCTCGTAGGCAATGACAAGATCATCGAGCTGTTTCGCTGAAAAGCCTTCCAGCGCAGCAAGCACTTGCCTCTCGACCACCTTTTCAGTTTCGCCGGATTCCCGCTCTTCCAGGGTTTCACCCACACAAACAACGGGTGTCAGACCAGCATCCAGGGCACGATGCAGTTTTTCTGCCACAACATCATCGGTCTCACCATAGAGCGTTCTGCGCTCTGAATGCCCGATCAGAGTCATACTACCACCAACACTCTTGATCATGGCGGCAGAAACTTCCCCGGTATAAGCCCCTTCGACCCGGGTTGCGATATTTTGACTGCCAACAGCCAAAGATGCACCCGACTCATCAACAACCGAAATCACTGCTCCCATAACCACTGAGGGAGGAAACACAGCAACTTGCGAAGATATCCCGGATTGACTCAACCCGTCACACAACTCTTTAGCCAACCCTTTGGAAAAGCCAAGTTCACCGTGCATTTTCCAGTTACCAGCAACCAGTTTTTTGCGCATAATCATCCCCCCAAATCAGGAGGCCGAAATACTAACTGACTTATTTATAACTTACAAGTAATAAATAGGAATTAACCCAGTGCTTTTTCCACTATTCCAGCCAACTCTTTAGCCAATCGCTCAATTAACTGGGGATTTGTCCCTTCGGTCATCACTCTGATTACCGGCTCGGTTCCAGATGCGCGCAATAAAACCCGCCCCTGGCCACCCAGTTCAGCTTCAACTCTGGCGACCGCCTGGCAAATCTCATCGTTTTTCATGGGCTCTTTTTTCTCGGCCACCCTGACATTAATCATCCTTTGCGGCAGCTTTGTCATTCCGGATTTGACTTCATTGAGCGATTTGCCGCTATCCTGAATGGCAACAATAACCTGCAAGGCAGAGATAATCGCATCACCGGTGGTGGTATTGTCCCGGCACACAATGTGACCCGACCCTTCTCCACCAAGAATCCAGCCATTGCTGATCAGGCGCTCCATGACATAGCGGTCTCCCACCTTTGCTCGCTCAAACGGTATACCCAGCTCCCTAAACGCCATCTCTGCGCCAAAGTTGGTCATCAGGGTACCTACCACACCACCTTTCAATCTTCCCGCCTTGTCGAGTCCCTTTGCAATAATGAACAACAATTCATCCCCGTCGACCACTTCTCCCTTGTGGTCAACCATAATGACCCGGTCGCCATCACCATCAAAGGCAATTCCCATATCCGCTTTTTGTTCGAGCACTTCCCTTACCAAAGCTTCCGGACTGGTAGAACCAAACTCTTTATTAATATTCAGACCGTCAGGCGAGGTACCTATTGTGGTCACCTGTGCGCCCAGTTCTGCGAACACCAGCGGTGCTACATGATAGGTGGCCCCGTGAGCGCAATCGAGCACTATACGCATTCCTTCCATACTCACCGATGAAGGAACGGAGCTTTTACAAAATTCCACATAGCGCCCTGGTGCATCCTGAATTCGCACTGCCTTGCCAAGCAAGTGAGATTCGACAACATCCATTTCCCTGTCAATATACTTTTCTATGCTGAACTCAACATCATCATCGAGCTTGGTTCCTGCAGAGGAAAAAAACTTGATCCCGTTATCCATATGCGGATTGTGAGAGGCGCTAATGACAATTCCGGCATTGGCTCTGAAAGTACGCGTCAGGTAAGCGATAGCGGGAGTTGGCATCGGCCCCAGCAAACTGACATCCACGCCGGCTGCCGACAACCCGGCTTCAAGCGCAGATTCAAACATATAGCCCGAGATTCTCGTATCCTTACCGATCAATACCTTGCCGTGCGAGGAGTTTTCAGCAAACACCCTGCCTGCTGCCCAACCCAGCTTTAGCATAAAATCGGGCGTAATGGGATGCTGCCCCACCTCTCCTCTTATGCCATCGGTACCAAAATATTTTTTCCTGGTCATTGCAATCCCCTCCTCGTAGCCAACACCAGCTTTATCGCATCTACCGATTCCTTTACATCATGCACTCTGATCACCGCGCACCCCTGCTGCACTGCGATAACGGTCGCAGCAACGGTTCCCGCCAGTCTCTCTTCAACAGGCCTTCCCAACAATTGCCCAAACATTGATTTTCTTGAGACTCCCACAAGAACAGGAGAGCCTAACTGACGGAGCTGTGACAAATTGGCCAGCAAGTCCAGATTATGCTCAAGCGTCTTGCCAAATCCGAACCCGGGATCAAGTATAATATTACTCTCTGCCAGCCCTGCCTCTACGCATTCCTTTTTGCGCTCACTCAAAAACTGCATAACTTCTTCTACCACAGAAGCATATTTCGGAGCGTCTTGCATATCCCCGGGGCTCCCCTGCATATGCATCAGGCAAACCGGAACTGAAAGATCAACCGCCTCTGCCAGTGCACCCGGACGGGTAAGCGCCCGCACGTCATTGATCATATTTGCCCCGGCTGACACTGCCGCCCTCATCACAACAGGGTTGCTTGTATCAACAGACAAAAAGCCATCACTCTCCCTGCGAACTGCCTCAATGACAGGGATAACCCGATCCAGTTCCTCCTGCGAGGACACAGGCAAAGCGCCAGGGCGCGTCGACTCGCCGCCGATATCGACAATACCGGCGCCATCCTCAAACAGTTGCAATGCCTGATCGCAGGCTGCGGACAGGGAAGAAAAGCGCCCACCATCAGAAAAAGAGTCGGGAGTGACATTAAGCACCCCCATGACAGTCGGGGACGATGAATCGAAAAGGGCACACCAGGGGTCAGATTCAATCATATCCGTGCAACACACCCCTCGAACAGGGGTGACCATAAATTGATTAACAAGCCACTTCCAAACACAAGCTGACGCTAACCGGCCTTACCCTTGTCATCAGCATCATCGTTCTCGTCAGCAAGCTCCTCACCACCATCACCCAACAGTGCCTCATCCTCATCCAGCCAGCCTTTTGGCGGCCCGGGCTCCCGCCCTTCCATGATCGATGCGATCTGGTCGGAATCGATGGTTTCGTATTTCATCAGGGCCTCAGCCATCATGTTCAACTTGTCCATGTTCTCAACCAGTATTTTTTTTGCCACTTCATAGCAGTCATCAATGATGGTTCTTACCTCTTCATCGATTCTTTGCGCTGTTTCAGGTGAGTACACTTTCGGTGAGTGACCGGCCGATCGACCGAGAAACACTTCTTCTTCCGCCTCATCATAAAGCAGGGGCCCCAACTTGTCTGACAAACCCCACTTGGTAACCATATTGCGCGCCAGCTCGGTAGCTCGCTTGATATCATTCGATGCACCCGTCGTCACGCCATCCTTGCCGAGTGTAAGCTCCTCCGCAATACGCCCGCCAAACAAACTGCATACCTGACTGATCAAGTGCCGCTTGCTCAGGCTGTAACGGTCTTCTTCCGGCAGAAACATGGTGACTCCCAGGGCGCGACCCCGCGGAATAATACTTACCTTGTAAACCGGATCGTGTTCTGGCATCAGCCTTCCTACAATAGCGTGGCCTGCTTCGTGAAAGGCCGTATTACTCTTTTCTTTTTCCGACATCACCATGGATTTGCGCTCTGCGCCCATCATGATTTTGTCCTTCGCCAATTCCAGCTCTCGCATACCAACCAGTCGAAGATTCGATCGGGCCGCAAACAATGCTGCCTCATTCACCAGATTCGCCAGATCCGCTCCGGAAAAGCCTGGTGTTCCCCGTGCGATAAGGGCAACATTGACGCCCTCCTCAAGAGGCACCTTTGACATGTGCACTTTCAGAATATGCTCTCTGCCCACAATATCCGGCAAACTGACCACCACTTGCCTGTCGAACCTGCCGGGGCGCAACAGGGCAGGGTCGAGCACATCCGGTCGGTTGGTCGCGGCGATGACGATGACACCTTCATTGCCTTCAAACCCGTCCATTTCAACGAGCAACTGATTCAGGGTCTGCTCTCGCTCGTCATGCCCGCCACCCAGACCGGCACCCCGATGACGGCCAACGGCATCGATCTCATCAATAAAGATAATGCAGGGAGACTGCTTTTTCGCCTGATCAAACATATCCCGAACACGCGAGGCGCCCACACCAACGAACATTTCAACAAAGTCTGAACCGGAAATGGAGAAAAACGGTACCTTTGCCTCTCCTGCTATCGCCTTGGCAAGCAAGGTTTTACCGGTTCCCGGGGAGCCAACCATAAGCACGCCACGAGGAATCCTGCCACCCAGACGCTGAAATTTGCTCGGGTCACGTAAAAACTCGACCAATTCCTTTACATCTTCCTTTGCCTCGTCGACACCGGCAACATCTGCAAATGTTGTTTTGATTTGATCCTCGCTCATCAGGCGAGCCTTGCTTTTACCAAATGACATGGGGCCTTTGCCGCCTGCACCTCCCTGCATCTGCCGCATGAAAAACATAAACACGGCGATAATGACCAGAATCGGGAAAGAGGCCACAAGAAGCTGCGTCCAGATACTTTGTTGCTCAGGCTCTCGCCCTTCGATCACCACTTTATGTTTCAAAAGCTCGTCAATAAGATTGACGTCCGGGGCACTTGGCCGAATTGTCTCGAAACGACTGCCATCCACGCGAACCCCTTCGATTCGCAATCCGTCAATTATTACCTTGCTCACCTGCCCGGACTCATACATTTCAACAAAAGTCGAATAATCCGAGACCTGAGTGTGTCTCCCGGGATTAAAGTTGTTGAACACGGTCAGTAAAACGGCTGCTATGATCAACCATAAAACCAGATTTTTCGCCATATCGTTCAAAGAATGCCCCACTCTCTATTTAAAAAATTCACTATTTAAAAATTCACTACTGAATAATTCACTGTTTAAAAGTTAAACGAACAAACTGTCGTACAAACAAACCGTTAGTAGCCAGCAAGACAATTTACCGCGCAAATACTCGCAAGTGTGGCGTAAACCATACTACAAGATGCTCTGCCAAACCAGACGGGCAGGCTCTAATAATAGTAAGAATTATGACCAAACAGTTACACCCTGCCCTTGAAGCCTTTACAGACCTGATACATTTCCCTGGATCTTGCCCTTGAAGCATCAGGCTTTCTGCTGACAACTTTTGAGAAACAGGTTCGCATATCGCCAAGCAAATCATTATACCCCTCGCCCTGGAATACCTTGGTCACAAAGGCTCCCCCGGGTTTCAGGACGGTTTTCGCCAAATCCAGCGCAAGCTCCACAAGGTACATGGCTTTGGGAATATCGACCGACGGCATACCACTCATATTTGGGGCCATATCCGAGATTACAAGGTCGGCTTTTTTATCACCCGCCACCGAGAGTATCCGATCGAGAACTTCCTGTTCGGTAAAGTCGCCCTGAATGAACTCCACATCTGCGAGAGCATCCATGGGTAAAATATCGCTGGCGATAACAATTCCGCCCGGCCCCACCTTTTCAACAGCGACCTGAGTCCAGCCTCCGGGGGCGGCTCCCAGATCGATGACAACGGAACCGGGGCGAAACAGGTGATCCTTGCTGTCGATTTCGAGCAACTTGTAACTTGCTCTGGAACGGTAACCGTCCTGCCGGGACATCTTCACGTACCGGTCATCAAAATGTTCACGGAGCCAACCGGAGCTGGTTTTTGATCGGGCCACAAGCTGCCTCCAAAATTATGGTAAACTGGTCATTGATTCCATTCCATTATTCACTGTATCGAGAAAAACGAAATGAGCCTTACCTCGGACAAGAAAAAACACTATCGCGCCATAGCCCACAATTTAAAGCCCGTTTTACTGATTGGCGATAAAGGCGTCAGCGAGTCGCTGGTAACAGAACTCGACAGAGCCCTGCATGACCATGAACTGATCAAGATAAAAATCAACCCGGGTGACAGAGACGACAGAAAACGCATCATCGACGACATCATCTGCAAAAGTGGCGCAGAGCTCGTCCAGTCTATCGGAAAAACCGTCGTTCTGTTCAGGAAGGCCGACAAACCCGACCCCGGGCTGTCAAACATTCTTCGCAACATCCAGCCGAAATCCGGCTAACAGCCGAAGTTCACACCCGTAATAAAGAGAGCTGACCTTTACCGGGCCAACTCTCTCGGCTCCCCTGACTCACGAACGAGAAGCCTCACCGAACGACAGGTACGAATAACGGGCAGCAAAAAAGACTTGCGCCCTGTATTCACCCCGGCTATTTGTATTCGACCTCGGCTATCTCGTATTCCACCAACCCGCTGGGCACCTGAACCGTGACAACGTCACCTTCTTCCTTGCCAATCAGAGCCCGGGCGATTGGAGAGGAGACCGAGATTTTGCCGGCTTTGATATCCGCTTCATCTTCACCGACGATTTGATAGGTCACTTCGTCTTCGTTCTCCAGATGAAGAATGGTCACTGTGGAGCCAAAAATCACCTTGCCATTGTTATCCATCCCGGCGACATCAATGACCTGGGAATGAGACAATTTCCCTTCTATCTCCTGAATGCGCCCTTCGATAAAGCTTTGCTGTTCGCGCGCGGCGTGATACTCGGCGTTCTCCTTCAAATCACCATGTTCTCTCGCTTCTGCGATAGCAGCAATCACTCCTGGTCGACTTTCTGTTTTAAGAACGTTCAATTCATCCCGGAGCGCCTTTTCGCCCAAAACCGTCATTGGTATTTTATTCATTCCAGCCATTCCCTAATGTAAATCCTGTAACCGGCGAACCCGTCTTTCCACGCCGAACTGAATGGCTCTGCAAAAGGCTTCACCACCAGCAAGCGTTGTCGTATAAGATACCTTGCGCTGCAACGCCGACTGACGTATTTGAGCGGAATCGGCAATCGCCCTTCTGCCTTCGGTAGTATTGATAATCAAACTGATTTCGCCATTTTTAATTTTATCCACTATATGCGGACGCCCCTCTCTCACTTTGTTTACCCGCTCCACAGGCAAACCGGCATCAGAAATAATTTCGGCAGTTCCCCCGGTCGCGATCAACGTAAAACCGGCGTCAAGCAGGTCTTTCGCCAATGCCACACAGGAGGGTTTGTCCGCTTCTCTGACACTGATAAAGGCGGTGCCTTCGCTCGGCAGCCGCTCACCAGCCCCCATCGCACCCTTGGCAAAAGCCTCGTCGAAGCTGTCACCCACCCCCATTACTTCCCCGGTAGACTTCATTTCCGGCCCCAGAATAGGATCAACACCCGGAAACTTGTTGAAAGGAAACACCGACTCCTTGACAGAAAAATGGGGCGGTATCACTTCCTCCATAAAGCCCTGATCTTCAAGACTGACGCCAGCCATACAGCGAGCCGCTATTCTGGCCAGTGAAACTCCAATCGCCTTGGACACAAAGGGCACGGTTCTGGAGGCTCTGGGATTGACTTCGATAACATAGACCTCTCCATCCTGCCAGGCCAACTGAACATTCATCAGGCCTACCACACCCAATTCCAACGCCATCTGCCTGACTGTTTCCCGCATTTTATCCTGAATATCGGCAGCGAGGCTGTACGGTGGCAATGAACACGCCGAATCGCCGGAATGAACACCTGCCTGCTCAATGTGCTGCATGATGGCACCGATCACCACATGAGTACCATCGCTGACTGCGTCTATATCCACCTCGATTGCACTGTTCAGGAAGCGATCAAGCAGCACCGGACTGTCGTTCGACACCAGTACGGCATCTCGCATATACCGGGTCAGTTCTTCTTCCTTGTAAACAATTTCCATCGCTCTGCCGCCCAGCACATAGGATGGCCTCACCACCAGCGGGTAGCCGATTTCCCTGGCGCACGCCACCCCTTCCTGAAGACTGCGAACCGTCGCATTTTCAGGCTGCAAAAGCCCGAGACGCTGAATCATTTTCTGGAAGCGCTCCCGATCTTCGGCACGATCAATGGCTTCCGGACTGGTGCCGATAATGGGCACGCCGGCTGCCTCCAGCCCCCTGGCCAGTTTCAGGGGCGTCTGGCCACCATAATGAACAATGACACCTTCCGGCTTCTCTTTATCGATCACCTCCAACACATCTTCCAGTGTTATCGGCTCAAAATAGAGCCGGTCAGAGGTATCATAGTCTGTCGATACCGTTTCCGGATTACAGTTGATCATAATAGTTTCATAACCATCTTCACGCATTGCCAGAGCGGCGTGCACACAGCAATAATCGAACTCGATACCTTGACCGATGCGGTTCGGGCCACCACCAATGACAACAATCTTTTGTCGATCGGAGGGAGCCGACTCGCACTCCTCCTCATAACTGGAATACATATAGGCGGTTGAGGATGCAAATTCTGCGGCACAGGTATCGACACGCTTGTAAACCGGGCGTACACCAAGCTCCTGGCGCTTCACACGCAAGGACTTTTCGGTGACACCCAGCAAAGTGGAAAGGCGCGCATCCGAAAACCCTTTCCTTTTCAGCGAACGCATGATATCGCGGGTCAAGTCTTTCAGGCCCATCCTGGCCACTGCGACCTCATCATCGATCAGGTCCTTGATTTGAACCAGATACCAGGGGTCGATTCCGGTTAGCTCGAATACTTTCTCAACACTCAGACCAGCCCGGAAAGCATCACCGACATACCAGATTCGCTCGGCTGTCGGTGTTCTCAGCATTCTGTTCAGCGTATCTTTGATGTCCTCTTCCTGAACATCGAGTTTCGGGTCAAGCCCTGTGGCCCCGACTTCAAGGCCTCGCAAGGCCTTCTGAAGCGATTCCTGGAAAGTGCGACCAAAAGCCATGACTTCACCAACAGACTTCATCTGGGTGGTCAGTCTCTCGTCTGCCTGAGGAAACTTTTCAAAGGCAAACCGGGGGACTTTCGTCACCACATAATCAATTGATGGCTCAAACGACGCCGGAGTCGCTCCCCCTGTTATATCGTTTTGCAACTCATCAAGCGTATAGCCAATTGCCAGCTTGGCTGCCACTTTGGCAATCGGGAACCCCGTTGCCTTGGACGCCAGAGCAGAAGACCTGGAAACACGGGGATTCATCTCGATGACAACCATTCGCCCTGTATTCGGACAAATACCAAACTGGACATTGGAGCCACCGGTTTCCACACCGATTTCTCTCAACACGGCCAGCGAGGCGTTGCGCATGATCTGATATTCCTTATCAGTCAGGGTTAGTGCCGGGGCGACTGTGATAGAGTCACCGGTGTGAACTCCCATGGGGTCAAAATTTTCAATCGAACAGATGATGATGCAATTGTCTTTTCTGTCTCGCACCACCTCCATTTCATACTCTTTCCAACCGATCAGTGACTCATCAATCAAAAGCTCGTTGGTTGGAGACAGATCCAGCCCCCGTTCACAGATTTCTTCGAACTCGTCCCGGTTATAGGCAATACCGCCACCCGAACCGCCCATGGTAAATGAAGGACGGATAATGCACGGAAAGCCCAGATAATCAAGCACCTGGAGTGCCTCTTCCATGCTGTGTGCCATGTCTGATTTTGGCGTTTCGAGGCCGATTGCCTTCATTGCCTTGTCAAATCGCTCACGATCTTCGGCTTTATCTATCGTATCTGCATCGGCACCAATCATTTCCACGCCATATTTTTCCAGCACACCCTCCCTTTGGAGGTCAAGCGCACAATTGAGCGCAGTCTGCCCCCCCATTGTGGGAAGCAGGGCATCCGGGCGTTCCTGCTCAATAATTTTTTCTACCGTTTGCCAGGTAATCGGCTCGATATAGGTGGCATCGGCCATGGCGGGATCTGTCATGATCGTTGCGGGATTGGAGTTGACCAGTATCACCCGGCAACCCTCTTCACGGAGCGCCTTGCAGGCTTGCGCACCGGAATAATCAAACTCACAGGCCTGACCAATTACAATCGGGCCTGCACCAATAATCAGTATACTGTTCAGATCAGTACGTTTTGGCATATTTTTACTTATCCACTCGTTTAACTTTCGATGTTATCCAGTACAAATAAATACCTGGCAGCTACGTACACCAGGGCTACCACTAATTGGTCGCAGCTTCCATCGAAGCAATAAACCGATCAAACAGGGGAGCCACATCATGAGGCCCCGGACTGGCCTCCGGATGCCCCTGAAAACCGAAGGCAGGGGTATCCGTTCTCTCTATGCCCTGTAACGAACCGTCAAACAAAGACCGGTGAGTGGCTCGCAAACATTCCGGCAGGCTCTCTTCATCCACTGCAAAACCGTGATTCTGACTGGTAATCATGACCGTTGAGTCATTCAGGCATTGCACGGGATGGTTGGCACCATGATGGCCAAATTTCATTTTCACGGTTTTCGCGCCACTGGCCAGCGCCAGCAGTTGATGCCCCAGACAGATACCAAATACGGGAACTTTCCGGGACAGTATTGTCCGGATGGCGGAGATGGCATAATCGCAAGGCTCCGGATCCCCCGGCCCGTTGGATAAAAAGACTCCATCCGGATTCATGGCCAGCACCTCTTCCGCCGGTGTGGTCGCAGGTACCAGGGTGAGTTTGCAACCCCTTTCGACAAACATTCTCAAGATGGTAAACTTGACGCCAAAGTCGTAAGCCACCACATGATATTGTGCTTCTGGCGCCGCTCGATACCCTTCGACAATATCCCAGGTTGACTGAGTCCAACTATCGACTTTGACTCCGGGGGCAGTGACTTCTTTCGCAAGGTCCATACCCTTCAAGCCGGGAAACTGCCTGGCCAGCTCAACTGCCCTTGCCTCATCAATGTCATCAGTGGCCATGATGCAACCGTTTTGGGCACCTTTTTCGCGCAAAATTCGCGTCAGCTTTCGCGTGTCAATCTCCGAGATACCGACGATATCATTTTGCTGCAAGTACAGATCCAGCGGCTTTTCCGCCCGCCAGTTACTCATCAGCAGGGGTAAGTCCCGAATAATCAGGCCGGCTGTCCAAAGCCTTGCAGACTCCACGTCCTCTTCATTGATTCCGGTATTTCCGATATGGGGACAGGTTAACGTTACGATTTGACGTGCATACGAGGGGTCAGTCAGAATTTCCTGATAGCCCGTCATAGATGTATTAAATACGACTTCACCAACAGAATGACCTTCCGCACCGATTGCTATTCCGTGAAACAGGGTTCCGTCTTCCAGTGCCAGAATTGCAGGTTTTCTCAACACCATCTCCTCTTTGCAGACTAAGGACCAGGGGAAATTAATGAGGTTTCTTCAACTTGCAAAAAAGCGAGATGAAACTCAGGCTCCATCCCGCTTTTTTCGAAATTTGTCGCTTGTTAACAGCCAGACCGGATCAAAACGGCGACAGGCCAGCGCACAGAATACTCATCTACTCATCCCACCGCCATAAAATCAAGCGGGTAGACGCGCGCATTTTACGCAACCAGGGACATTTTGTCCAACGATTACTCGCTCACATGACAGCAATAAAGCTGAACCTCCATCAGTTTCAGGCAAGGCCCAGCACATCCTGCATATCATATAAACCGGCAGGTTTGTCACCGAGCCAACCTGCTGCCCTCACCGCACCTTTGGCAAAGGTCATTCTGCTGCTTGCCTTGTGGGTAATTTCCAAACGCTCGCCCAATCCGGCAAACAGGACAGTATGCTCTCCGACAATATCTCCGGCCCGAATCGTTTCAAATCCGATCGTTTTCCGGTCGCGCTCCCCGGCGACTCCTTCTCTGCCATAGACGGCGCACTCGGCGAGATCACGCCCGAGCGCATCGGCAACTTCCTCCCCCATACGAAGAGCAGTACCGGACGGCGCATCTTTTTTGTGGCGATGATGCGCTTCAATAATTTCGATGTCCACATCATTCCCGAGAACTTCCGCTGCCAACCGGAGCAGCTTGAGCGAAAGATTCACACCCACACTCATATTGGGTGAGAAAACAATCGGAACAAACCTGGCAGCATCAGCCAACCGACTTTTCTGATCATCATCAAGCCCTGTCGTACCAATCACAATCCGCTTGCCGGCTTTTTGGCAAGTGGCGATATTGTTCATGGTCAATTCAGGAGAAGTAAAATCGATCAACACATCAAAACTGTCCAGGGCAGATTCCAGGGAGGGTCGAATTTCAACGCCCACCTTGCCGATGCCGGCCACCTCTCCCGCATCAGCGCCGACCAGAGA
The DNA here is from genome assembly GCA_002747395.1 of Pseudomonadota bacterium. Taxonomy (GTDB): domain Bacteria; phylum Pseudomonadota; class Gammaproteobacteria; order Pseudomonadales; family Oleiphilaceae; genus LZORAL124-50-18. The sequence continues at coordinate 64,235 of PDPE01000031.1, read as the reverse complement.
ACTGTCAGGGCTCACAATCGCCGCCCCCAAAGTCACTCCTTCAGCGAGCTGAACGGCCTCGACCAGAACTTTCCCCATCCGACCAGCTGCACCAATCACGGCCACTCTGGTATCACTGAGTTCTGACATCACTGACTCCCGACATTGATTTTCCCTCGAATGTTAAATTAAAAGTAACGCTTCACCTGAAAGCTGCAGCCTGCCTGCCCGACACAAACCTCCGCGAGCAATCTGTGCAGGAGCGAGCGGACACAATTAGAACTTCATATCCTCGAAAAAGTTTTTAACCCCCTCAAACCATGAATGCTTTTTGGGCGCATGCTGGCTGGCATTTCCACCATCAAGGGAGGCCTGAAATTCCTTGAGTATTTCTTTTTGCTTTTTCGTCAGGTTTACGGGCGTCTCAACGTTGACACGGCAAAGCAGATCACCTGGCGCTCCGCCACGAACCGGAACCACCCCCTTTCCGCGCAAACGAAACAGCTTGCCGGTTTGGGTTTCGGGTGGGATCTTCAGTTTGAGTCGACCATCAAGCGTGGGCACTTCAAGTTCACCTCCGAGCGCCGCATCGGTGAAGGCTATCGGCACATCGCAATACAGGTTTTTGCCGTCCCGAACAAATATGGGGTGCTCCTTGACCACAACCTGCACATACAGATCACCGGCGGGGCCACCTCGACCACCAGACTCCCCTTCTCCCGACAAGCGAATCCTGTCCCCGGTATCAACCCCTGGCGGAACCTTGACAGACAAGGTTTTCATCTCTTCCTGGATACCCGAGCCATGGCAGCTTCGACACGGATTTTTTATCACCTTGCCACGGCCACGACAATGGGGACAAGTCTGCTGAACAGAGAAAAATCCCTGCTGCATGCGAACCTGGCCAGCACCATGACAGGTACCACAGTTTTCCGGTTGAGTACCCTTCTCGGCACCACTACCACCACAATTCTTGCAGTCAACATGAGACGGCACTTTAATTTTTACCGTTCTTCCCCTGACTGCATCTTCCAGGTCCAGCTCAAGGTTGTAACGCAAATCGGCTCCCTTGGTAGCACGTGATCGACCGCCGCCAGCTCCACCGCTGAAAATATCTCCGAACACATCACCGAAAATATCGGAAAAGCTGGACCCGCCACCACCAAAGCCACCCCCGCCCATGTTTGGATCAACACCGGCATGGCCGTATTGGTCATATGCGGCACGCTTCTCCTCACTGGAAAGCACCTCGTAAGCTTCGCTCGCCTCCTTGAACTTCTCTTCAGCGCCAGCATCATCCGGATTCCTGTCCGGGTGATATTTCATTGCCAACTTGCGATAGGCTGATTTGATTTCTTTGGCACTCGCCTGCCTGGCGACACCAAGTATTTCGTAGTAGTCTCGTTTTGACATAATTGTTCTACAATCTGAAAACAAAAAAACGCGGGAGCAAGCACCCCCACGTTACGGTTTAACTGAATAACCCGAAGGGCAGGTTACTTGTTGTCGTCTTTCACTTCCTCAAACTCGGCATCTACCGCATCATCCGGGCCAGAACCCGCCTCCGCTGCACCGGCTGCGGCTGCGGCAGCAGCTGCCGCATCGGCACCACCCTGCCCGGCGTAGAGTTTTTGAGCCAGCTCACCAGAAGCGTCAGTCAACACTTTGGTTTTCGCCTCGATATCGTCCCTGTTATCCCCTTTTACGGCCTCTTCCAGATCCGAAATGGCGGCTTCTATTTTCTGCTTTTCATCATCTGTTGCCTTGTCGCCTGCTTCTGCCAGGGTTTTTCTCACCGCGTGAATCATGCCGTCAGCCTGATTTCGGGCCGTAACCAACTCTTCAAACCTGCGATCGTCTTCGGCATTGGCTTCTGCATCACGCACCATGCCTTCAATTTCTTCATCCGATAACCCGGACGACGCCTTGATCACAATCGACTGCTCCTTGCCTGTCGCCTTGTCCTTCGCGCCAACATTCAAAATACCGTTGGCATCAATGTCAAACGTAACCTCAATCTGCGGCATACCTCTTGGCGCAGGAGGAATATCTGCCAGATCAAACCGGCCCAGAGACTTATTCTGCGCCGCCTGCTTCCGCTCACCCTGCACCACATGAATGGTCACTGCAGTCTGGTTATCATCGGCGGTCGAGAATATCTGCGACTTCTTGGTCGGAATAGTCGTATTCTTCTCAATCAGAGGAGTTGCAACTCCTCCCATGGTTTCGATTCCGAGAGTCAGCGGGGTCACATCAAGCAACAGTACGTCTTTCACATCACCAGACAACACCGCAGCCTGAACCGCAGCACCGATTGCCACCGCTTCATCCGGATTGACGTCTTTTCGTGGCTCCTTGTTGAAAAAGCCTTTCACCTTTTCCTGCACCAAAGGCATCCGGGTCTGGCCACCGACCAGAATAATCTCATCGACTTCAGATGCACTCAGACCCGCATCTTTAAGCGCGATCTTGCATGGCTCCAGACTGTTCACAACCAGATCCTCAACCAGTGATTCCAGCTTGGCTCTGGTCAGCTTCACATTCAGGTGTTTGGGGCCAGTCTGGTCTGCCGTAATATAAGGCAGATTGACATCGGTCTGATGACTGGAAGACAGCTCCACCTTGGCTTTTTCAGCCGCTTCTTTCAGGCGCTGCATGGCAAGCGGATCACCTTTCAGGTCAATACCACTCTCTTTCCTGAACTCTGCAGCCAGATAGTCAATGACACGCAAATCGAAATCTTCGCCGCCCAGGAAGGTGTCTCCATTGGTAGCCAGAACCTCAAACTGCTTTTCTCCGTCTACATCCGCGATCTCTATGATAGAGATATCAAACGTGCCACCACCCAGATCATACACAGCGATGGTGGAATCACCCGTACTCTTGTCCATACCATAGGCCAGTGCCGCTGCCGTAGGCTCATTGATAATCCGCTTGACTTCCAGACCGGCAATCCTGCCCGCGTCCTTGGTTGCCTGACGCTGCGAATCGTTAAAGTAGGCTGGCACAGTGATTACCGCTTCCGTCACGGGCTCACCCAGGTAGTCTTCCGCTGTTTTCTTCATCTTTTTAAGAATTTCTGCAGATATCTGGGGGGGCGCCTTCTTGTCGCCCTTAACCTCTACCCAGGCATCCCCGTTATCTGCAGCGGCAATGGCGTAGGGCACCATCTTGATATCTTTCTGAACCACCTCATCCTTGAATTTTCTGCCAATCAATCGTTTGATGGCAAACAGTGTATTCGCCGGATTGGTAACCGCCTGACGCTTGGCCGACTGACCTACCAGAATTTCATTGTCATCAGTAAAGGCGACAATGGACGGAGTGGTACGATCCCCTTCCGCGTTTTCGATTACCCTGGTTTTGCCACCATCCATAATTGCAACACAAGAGTTTGTGGTGCCCAGATCCATTCCAATAATCTTGCTCATATAATCTGCTCCAAAACTGCCGGGGACAACCCCGAAACCTGTCAATTCGTTTTACTTTGCTTCAATTCAATCCAATTCGGTTCAGTTGCCGCGTATCAACTCGATGAACGTGACCCGATTTTGCTTACCTGCATATATTGGCCCGTTTTTTTTAAATTCAAGCCTTGATCTGCGCTCATGCACTCTCATCGACCTTTGAGCCTGAAGGTGCTTTCGACACCATGACCATGGCAGGGCGAACCAGTCGACCATTCAGACAATAGCCTTTTTGAACAACAGCAATAACCGAGTTAGGCTCCGCATTTGGCGCATCCACCACAGACATCGCCTCATGGAATTGCGGATCAAACGGCTCCCCGATCGGGTCAATCTGTTCCACCTTGTATTTACCCAAAGCAGAAACAAACATAGTGAGGGTCAGGTCTATCCCCTGACGCATACTGGCCAGAGCTTCATCTTCACCCGCCACCGCCTCTATCGCTTTTTCCAGACTGTCTACAACAGGCAAAAGCTCTTTGACGAACTTTTCCAAAGCAAACTTGTGTGCTTTTTCCACATCCAGTTCAGAACGGCGACGCACATTCTCCATTTCAGCCCGCAATCGAATCATCTGATCCTTGTATTTCGCCACTTCGGCTTGCAGCTCAGCATCAACAGAAGGCTCAGAGGCCTGCTCCGGCGCACCATCTTCAGACTCATCTCCCTTTTCTTCAGGCGACAATTCTTCTGGTAGCTGCTCTGCCTCCTGGTGCACTTCATCCACTGTTTTATTTTCATCCGAACTCATCAAATCGTTCCCCCGGGAATAGTTTACATCGTCTGGTTGATCACCTTTTGGCCCAAACAAACCGTATGGTTCAAATTGCGTGCTTCAACCAGATAACCTTGTTAAAACCTGTTAAGAGCGGGTTCGCTCTAAAGTACGCACTATAATGGGGTCAAACCGGTTTTTTTCAAGTATCTGCCTGTCTGGCACCCGACCAAAAGGCCAGGCAAGGGACACAATGAACCCGAACGCCCATCAGCCAGGTTGCCAAAAACACCCGGATCAGGTATACAGCGTATGATTTTTGCGAAAAACCTGCTGTCAAAAAGACATTTTGAATACACGCCTGCAAGATTTTTCGCACTTGTAAAATTCTTGCCCGAGAAGCCTGGAGCCTGCCTTGTTAACCAATTTGACTATCACCAACTTTGCCATCGCGAAACAAATCGAACTGACATTTCAGCAAGGCATGACGGTAATTACAGGTGAAACCGGCGCTGGCAAATCCATCATTCTGGGAGCCCTGGGACTTGCCCTGGGCGACCGGGCGGATGCAGGAGTAGTCAGATACGGTGAAAGTCGAGCCGATATTTCTGCCACTTTCGATGTAAGCGGACTGAGTGAGACAAAGTCCTGGCTCACAGAACATGATCTGAATGACGGGGATGAGTGCATACTGCGCAGAGTTATCACCAGGGAAGGTCGATCCCGCGGCTACATCAATGGCCGTCCAACCCCGATGCAGCACCTTCGCCTCGTCGGCGAAATGCTGATCGATATTCACAGCCAACACGAACACCAATCGCTACTGCGCAAGGAAAATCATCTGAAATTGCTTGATTCATTCGCCCACGCCGAGCCTCTGGCCAGGTCGGTCAGCGCGGCTTATAAAGCCTGGTCAGAGGCCGCAGGAAAACTGGCAGCACTGCAAAGCGACTCGGATGAAAAAGAAGCCAGAATTCAACTCATTAAATACCAGTTACAGGAATTTGATCAACTGAATTTGCAGCCGGGCGAAATCGAATCGCTTGAAAAAGAACAGGCATTGCAAGCCAATGCGGGACAACTGATTCAGTCCAGCCGGCAAGCGGTACAGATGTGCACTGAAAATGATGAATCCATCAGCAGTCAACTGGCCCACACACTGAGTGTTCTGACGGGCATGAATTCCGACAGTGAACCGGTCAACGAAGCCGTTTCACTGTTAACCGAGGCACAGATTCAGATCGAAGAGGCCAGTGCTTCACTCAGACATTTTTCAGACAGCCTGGAGATTGACCCGGGCAGGCTGGAAGAAATAGAAAATCGACTTTCTACTGTTTACCAACTGTCACGGAAGCACAAGGTTCACCCGGAGCAACTGTCAGACGTACACAAACAACTGCGAGAACAGATTGAACAGTACGAAAACAGCGACGAGAATATCGAGAAGCTGACCCGGTTAACGCAGGAGCTTGACAGCCAGTACCGGGAGCATGCGGAGAAGCTGGGCAAGGCAAGGCGAAAGCAGGCAGACAGGCTCGACAAGGCAATCACGCGGCAACTGAAAGAGCTTCACATGCCGTCAGTCACCTTTCAGACCCGCATTGAACCCGGTAGCAAATTTACCGCAAACGGATTGGAGTCTGCCGAATTCACCGTATCCATGAACCCCGGACAACCTCCGAAATCATTGGCCAAAGTTGCATCAGGAGGCGAGCTGTCCCGTATCAGCCTTGCCATTCAGGTCATCATCGCCAACTCGGCAACCATACCGACCCTTGTATTTGACGAGGTAGACGTCGGCATCGGGGGAGCAACAGCAGAAGTGGTTGGCCGCCTGCTTCGACAACTTGGTGATCAGGGCCAGATTTTCTGTGTCACCCATTTACCCCAGGTCGCCTCGATTGGAGAACACCATTTGAAAGTCAGCAAGTCTGTCAATGGTGAAGAAACCGCATCATCGCTCGATTACCTGAATGAGCAGGAGCGCACCGGGGAAGTAGCCAGAATGCTGGGCGGAATAGAAATAACGGAAAAATCCCTGGCTCACGCCAGGGAAATGCTGAGAGCCGGGGCTGGTCAGGCAAAAGAGTAAGCCGGAAAACGGCAATCCCTGCCAACCGTGCCTTTCACCTTTAGCTATAACCTTCGCCTTTTCAGCTATGCCTTCGAGAGCTTTACATAGCTATGTCTTTGAGGGTTTTACATAGAGCGTCAAACTGTGGTCAACAATATCATAGCCATGTTCTTTCGCTATTTCCCGTTTTCTTTGCTCGATGACAGGATCACAAAACTCCACCACCTTGCCTGTTTGCGTACAGACCATATGATCGTGATGATCTTCTCCGGCCAACTCAAAAACAGCGTGACCACTTTCAAAGTTGTGCCGCTCCACCAAACCGGCTGTTTCAAATTGGGTCAGCACACGATAAACCGTGGCCAGGCCGACATCATCTCCTGAATCCAACAGTGTTTTGTACACATCCTCGGCGCTCAGGTGGTGATCCTGTGCGTTTTCGAGAATCGACAGGATTTTGATCCGGGGTAACGTAACTTTAAGCCCTGCTTTTTTTAGTTCCAGGTTTCCATCTGCCATACGAAATAATCCAAACTTGGTGACACTGATTAATAAGTAACACTGAGTAAAGAAATCCTGTATTATCCCGACTTTCTTTACCTGCTGGTTCAATCCGTGCAAAATCATACCAGTTATCGATAATAATTTCCCGACATATTTTGCGCTGCAAAGCAGTGGCTGCAGCACGAAAAATCATCCGACACTCCATTCAGACACACAGGAAGAAACAGGTTCAATATGACGCCATCAAGACAAAATCCGTTCTCCCCCCTGGCCCGGTCACTCCCCGTCCATACTCTTTTCTTCTGGTTGCTGCTGACAGCAACCCTGTTTATTCAGGCCTGCTCATTCCCGGGCGTATATAAAATCAACGTGCAACAGGGAACCATCGTCGAGCAGGCCGATCTGGACAAGTTGAAAACCGGAATGACAAGGCGCCAGGTACATTTTGTGCTGGGCACTCCCTCTCTGATCGACACCTTTGATTCACAGAGCGAAATCTACGCGTACACATTCCAGAAGGCAGGAGGGGAAATTCACCGGCAAACGGTGGCGATACATTATGATGAAAACAACAGGCTATCCCACTATACTGCTGATTTGCTCGAACACACGCCCGCCTATTGATACCATCGACCGGCCTCCCGGCTCGACCGGAAAAACGCAGAATCAACCCGATTTTCTTGCGCGATTCAGGCGGGCCTGCCTGGGGTCAATATTAAGGGGGCGGTAGATTTCCACCCGATCTCCTTCCCTTACAATATACTCTTTCGGCGACTTGACCACCTTGCCAAACACCCCCATTTTGGCCGTTTCAGGATCAATCCGGGGAAACTCGTCAAGAATACCGGACAAGCGAACAGCCTCCAGCATGGTTGTTCCATTTTCCACGTTAACCGGCAGAATCAATTGTTTCCCGGGCAAAGCGAAAGCGACTTCTATCCCTATGGTATTTACCTTCATATGTCAGCTCAAACCGTCTCTCCAAAGACCCGTCGTGCGCAAATCAAAGACAGCACCAATCAGGAAATCTGCCCCAATGAAAGCAGTATCAATTACACTGGCTGATAATAACACGGCTTACGACTCCACCAGGCCACGAAGATCCAACATTGAACAGAATAGCAAATCCTGTTCAACTCTGTTCATGCAGGTGGAAACAGTAAGCTTTTGCAGGCCGAAAAGAAAAATGACAAGCAGGGCAAACGGAGCAACCCAGCGAAGATATCCGTATATCAGGGAAAACAGCCAGGAGTAACGAAAACCGAGCCGTTGCTGCAGCAAACCGGCGTTCAACCTGCGCCCGGCAAACAGCACCATGAGCAATCCGCCGGTTGGAATCAGAAACCTGGACGACAGGAAATCAAGCAAGCCGAACACGCTCAATCCGGCAAAACGCAGGTCTTGCCAGGCACTGAACGAATAAACCAGACAGGTGGCAAGCCCCCATACAACAATCAGCAACAGCATCACTGCTGTTCGACGAGTCAGCCTGAAAAACTCGATCAACCAGGATACGGACGGCTCTGCCAATGCCACTGCAGAACTCCACCCGGCAAGTGCGAGCACGACAAAGAAAGCGGCTCCCCAGAACTGGCCAAAGCTCATATGACCAAATACCCAGGGCAAGGTCTCGAAGACCAGGCCAAAGCCGTATTGTGGCAGGTCATCATGGCTTGAAACCAGCGGAATCAGCACGACACCTGCGGCAACGGCAAACACGGTATCCGCAGTGACAATGCCAAGCGCGGTCTTGCCAATGGACATTTTTTCCGGCATGTAGGAACCAAGAACAAACATGACAGCCAGGCCAAAACCGAATGAAAAAAAGGCATGACTCAACGCTTCGAAAAAAGAGCTCCAGGAAAAATGTTCAGGCTCGATTCTGAACAAGAGTTCAACGGCAGCAGGGAGATTCCCTGACACATAGTCTTTCAGCATGAAGACATAGAGGCTGAAAAACAGTATGGGCACCAGCAGGCGTGCGGCTCGACCAAGCCCGTCCCGGACACCACGTGCAACAATAGTAACAACCATGAGTATAAACAGGCTGTGCCAGGCCATGAGGGAGGCCGGGTCCTGCTGCAATTGGCCAAGCCAGCCTCTCACCTCTGACCGGGACAGGTCATTAAAAAAACCGAAAGCAGTGCTGAACACATAGGATAACCCCATGCCTCCGATTACAGCATAAAACGCAAGAACGATTAGCCCGGCCAACATGCCAAACCAGGCAAAAACCTGCCAACTGTGGCTTGCATTGGACTTGCTCGCCAACAGGACTACCGCACTGACGGGGTTGCATCGGGCAATGCGCCCCAGACCAAGCTCCAGGCAGAGCAGCGGAACAGACAGCAGTAGCAGACAACCAATATATGCGAGAAGGAATAACAGCCCTCCATTCTCCAGCATCAGGCTGGGAAACTTCCAGATATTGCTAAAACCGATGACCGTACCGGTTGCAACCAGGAAAAAAGTACTGCTGCGAATGATTGTCGCACTCAGGGGATCATATTTGTTACTCATTCTGAGCGAAAGCTCTCCATTGCTTCGTTCATATGCTGTACAATACCTGCCCCGGGAAACCGGGCACGGCATTTGTATTGTAATTCCGGGTACATGGCAAATTCCGAAAACACGATTGATTCTGAAGACACTACCAATTCTGAAAACATCACCAATACTAACAATCAACACTAGCACTAAAAGACCAATACTAACACAAACAGCAAAAACCAATACTGTCTGAACCCTGTTTCACCAATGCCCGGCACTTGAGCAGGGAATCGGACTGTAAAAAAAGCGTCTGTCAGTAAACCGATAACAAATCCGGCCAGACCATCCCGGGAATAACCGCAGAAGTCAAGGTAAGATAACACCATGAGCAAAAAGAAAAATACCGGCGCAGATAGTGGCACCATCGCACTCAACAAAAAAGCGCGACATGACTACCATATTCTGGATAAATATGAGGCTGGCATCGCATTGATGGGCTGGGAGTTAAAAAGTATCCGGGCCGGGAAATGCCAGTTCAGGGACTCGTTTATTCAATTCAAAAAAGATGAGGCCTGGCTTTTTGGGGCTCATATCAGCCCTCTCATCTCGGCCTCAACCCATATCATTGCCGAGCCGACCAGAAACCGGAAACTGTTACTGCACCGAAAGGAACTTGACAGACTGATGGGCAAAATGAATCAGACAGGCCATAGCTGTGTCGCTTTGGCCATGTATTGGAAAGGTAACAAGGTAAAAGTGGAGATAGCACTGGTTAAGGGTAAAAAAGAGTTTGATAAACGCGCTACGGAGAAGGAGCGCGACTGGAGTCGCCAGAAGCAGCGCATCGTGCGGGATCATGCCGGTTAGACCTTTATCGCACCTCCCCCGCAGCTCGCAGGTTTTAAAATAGCGTCTGCTCACCGCAACCACTTGCCGAAACTGCGCACCCGGACAGTTTTTCCAAAGAAGCCAATTAAAAACGGTGCTCCCGGGCACCATTTTTAATTCAGATTGCGATAGGAGCCTTTATGGTCGGCTGGGGGTGATAGTGACAAAATTCGAAATCATCAAACTCATAGTCAAACACAGAGTCCGGTCTGCGCCTGATCTTCAGAACAGGAGGCGAGCCGGGAGTTCGTTTCAACTGTTTGAACACAATTTCGTCTGTAAGGTGGTTAAGGTACAAATGGCAATCACCAAAACTGTGGACAAATTCTCCCACCTGTAAATCACATTGCTGGGCGATCATATGGGTGAGCAATGCGTAACTGGCAATGTTGAAGGGAACCCCGAGAAACACATCCGCACTGCGCTGGTACAACTGACAGGATAACCTGCCATCATTGACATAAAACTGAAACAGGCAATGACAGGGTGCAAGTGCCATTTTTCCCGCCCGCGCATTGTCCCTGGGTGAACGCGACTCATCCGGCAATTCGGCCGGATTCCATGCACTGACAATCAGCCTGCGTGAATTCGGGTTCACCTTTATTTGCTGCACCACCTCTGCTATCTGATCTATCGCTGTACCATCGGGGCAGGCCCAGCTTCGCCACTGCTTGCCGTAAATGGGCCCGAGATCGCCACTCTCTGTTGCCCACTCATCCCAGATAGACACACCGCGTTCCTGCAACCAGGTATTATCTGTCGATCCTTTCAGGAACCATAACAGTTCATAAATGACACTTTTCAGGTGAATCTTTTTGGTGGTCAGTAGAGGAAAGCCCTGTTGCAAATCAAAACGTAATTGCCGCCCGAATACAGATCGGGTGCCAACGCCAGTGCGATCCCCCTTGTCCGTGCCGTTGTCCACGACATCCTTGAGTAAATCCAGATATTGCTGCATATCGTCTTACTTGTGCTCTTTTCTGTGTGCATAAAGAATAAAACCGATGCCTGCGAAAATCATCGGCAATGATAGCAGTTGCCCCATGGTCAACCACTCAAATGCGATAAAGCTCAAATGGGCATCCGGCTCCCGGACAAACTCTACAACAAACCGGAAAATACCATACCACAGGAGGAACATGCCCGAGACTGCCATTTTGGGCCGGTCTTTGGCAGAGTACCACCACAGAATGCAAAACAGCGCCACCCCTTCCAGGGCAAACTGATAAAGCTGCGAGGGGTGCCGCGCCAGGTCGTCGGCACGGGGGAACACCATTGCCCAGGGCACATCTGTCGCCCTGCCCCAGAGTTCGCCACCAATAAAGTTACCTATTCGCCCCATCCCCAAACCGATCGGAACCAGAGGGGCAACAAAGTCGGTCAACTGGAAAAAGGTGGTATTCAGCTTTCTGGCATACCAGAGCATGGCAAGAATCACCCCGAGCAGGCCACCGTGGAAGGACATCCCCCCCTCCCACACTTTCAGTGCCCAGGCCGGATCCGCCAGAAACCTGTCAAAATTATAAAAGAACACATAGCCAAAACGTCCACCCAGGACAACACCCAGGGCACTGTAAAAGATCAGGTCTCCCATTTGCTCCGGCCTGATCGGGGAGGTTGCCCTCGCAGCCCGCCGGGTTCCCAGATACCAGGCTCCGGCAAAGCCGACAAGATAGGTCAAACCATACCAATGGATTTTGACTGGCCCGAGAGACAGGGCAACGGGGTCGATCTGAGGGTATTTCAACATATCAATCCATCATCCCAGCAAGAAACGCGTTCCCACACATAACAACAACACTCCAAAGATTCGTTTTAACATAACAGAAGACAGGCTGTGCGCCAGTTTGGCTCCCAAACGCGCAAACAATACACTGGTCAGGGTAATACCCACAAAGGCGGGCCAGTAGACAAACCCGGTGGAATAATCCGGCAACAGCGGATTATTCCAACCCAGATAGATATAGGTCACCGCGCCCGACACCGCAATGGGAAAGCCGCAGGCAGAAGACGTACCCACCGCTTCCTGCATTTTCACGTTACACCAGGACAAATAGGGAACAATCAGGCTGCCTCCACCAATACCGAAGATCGCGGATGCCCAGCCAAATACTCCGCCTGTCGCAAACAGGGTGCCGTCATTGGGCAGTGACCGCGTTGGTTTGGGCGCCAGTGCCAGTAGCATCTGGATTGCAATGACAATGGCAAACACGCCAATAATCGTTTGCAAAACCGGCCCTTTTATATTGGAGGCCGTATTGGCTCCAAGACATGCCCCAAGCACAATACCGACAGCAAGCGGCTTGAATATGGCCCAGTTTACCGCACCTTTTTGGTGATGTGTACGCACCGAACTCATTGAAGTAATAATGATGGTGGTCAGAGAGGTGCCCACAGCAAGATGGGTCAACACCTGTTGATCGACACCCTGAAACTGAAACCCGAACACCAGCGCCGGCACAATCACCAGACCACCACCAATACCAAAAAGGCCAGCCAGAGTGCCCGCAAACGCGCCGAGCCCCAGATAGGCCATGAGTGTGACAACAAATTCCATCTATTTTCCCTTTCTAACGGTAACACTTTCCTGACAGTTGCTCTTTCCTGACAGTAGCACTTTCCTGACAATAGCCTTTTCCTGACGCACAGGATCAGGGAGCGCTATCATACATCAGTTTTCCCTGACACTCGAATTTCACTTTTCTGGCACTTTTTATTTTTTTCCAATACCATGATGGCATGTGCCTGATCGTATTTGCCTATCGCTACCACCCGGAGTTCGAGCTGATCATGGCTGGCAACCGGGATGAATTTTTTCATCGCCCAAGCCGGTCGGCCTTTTTCTGGGGGAAAGACAATCGGATATATGCCGGCAGGGACGAAGAACAGGGCGGCACCTGGTTTGGCGTCAATAAAAGCGGCCATGTTTCAGCCGTCACCAACTACCGGAAACCGGGAGAGAAAGACTACCCCTGCTCTCGCGGCCACCTCGTATCAGACTTTCTTGACGCAAACACCCGTTGCCCGACCTACACACAAGGCCTCACCATGCAAGACTACGCGGGTTTCAACCTTGTCCTGAAAGACGCGCACGGCATGTACTACCTGAGCAACCGACTCTGCGACCCGGAGAATACTGAAGATCGTACCCCGGGCGCCATTGAACTCAAACCGGGTATTTACGGGTTGAGCAATCACTTGCTGGATACACCCTGGCCCAAGGTTGAAAAAAGCAGGCTGCGCTTTTCCCGGATAGTCGATACGTCAATTCAGGAAGAGAAAGGGGTGCAAACAATCTGGACAGAAATTGCACAACTCTTTACTGACAGCCAGCCCGCGCCGAAAGCGCAGCTCCCGCAAACCGGGGTTCCCCGAGACATAGAACTCTTGCTGTCTCCGATTTTTATAAAAGGGCACTACTACGGCACGCGGGCGACGACTCTGGTCACTGTCAGCTACAAGGGTAAAATCAGTTTTTTTGAGCAAAGTTACGCACCCGGAGGGCAACCCGACAATTTCACTGAACAGCATTTTGACAGAGCTCCCTGACATCCACCCTGCAATTCAGGCCTTTTCTCTTGCTTCTCGCAGAGCCTTTAACTGCTCGGACTGCCGCTTGATAACATTTTGTATCAGCAGTTCCTGGTCAACCTCGGAGATATCTACAAAATCCGCGCGAATCACCCAGGGCTGGCGGGAGAGGCCACCAGCCTCGTCATCACTGTCGATGCAGCGCTCTTCCACTCCTACCACTTGCGCTGACAGACACAAATTGACAAAGGAAAGCGTCAGTGTCAGGTTGAGTACCAGCAAGGCCCCGACCGATATTTTTTCGCTTGACGGAAAAGCAATACCGCAAGCACTCATATTCACTTCCATTACCTGTTTATCGTCCTCGCCCGAGTCGGAGATTGCCTTGCCATCCTCGCCAACAAGCAGGTTTATCTTTTGATTAAACAACTCAAGCACTTCCGCTATCAGAGGCTCGTCACCTCTTAGCCTGGTCATTTTTTTATTCAGTTTTTCCTCCAGGACATTTAGTTCGTGCCGGATTCCCCCGGTGGATACCCCGGCCACGCCGGATTGCTCACTCTGCTCACTTTCGTTACTCTCGTTACTGTCGTTGCTCTTATCACCAACAACACGGTAACTCATCAGCACCTTGTCAGTAATTCTAAAAAAGCGACGCCGTTCTTGCTGTGCCATGCCTGTATCCTAGAAAATTTCATTACTGTCCAGATCAAAAATATCATCTTCCGCCGGTTCACTCTCAGAGGAAGAATCAGACTGATACTCACGCATTCTTTTCAACTCCTCTTTTCTTTCCTCTCCCGTCGGTTGCTGTAAAACAATTTCGACACGACGATTGATGGCGCGATTGGCCGCCGTATTATTCGGCACGAGAGGTCTTGTGTCCGCAAACCCCAGAATCCGAAAACGGGATTGGTCCAGGCCACCATCATCAAACAACCCTCTGGCCACCTCCAGTGCCCGGGCAATAGACAAATCCCAATTGGAAGGAAACGCAGCGGTCTTGATCGGAATGCTGTCCGTATGCCCTTCTACAGAGATACTACCCTCGATCTCCTTCAGGCTGGAAATCAGTTTCTCCAGAATGGGAATAAAGTCATCCTGAAGCTCCGCCGAGCCGGAAGCAAACGAGCCTTTTTCGTGTACCCGGATGACAATTTTCCGCCCCTCGGTTTCAATTTCAACCTGTTCGTTGCGAATTTCCGACTCAAGCCTGGCGGCCAGATCCATCGCGTTCTCTTCTGTTTCTTCAATCATTTTCTGAAGCTTTTGCACAACAGCTTCATGCTCCTTGTTTTCCTCTCCCTCCGTCTGGTCGCACTGTTCTTCCAGTGCCTTTTCGACCTCCGCTTCACAAAGCAACTCCAGGGACTGCTTGTCCGGATCTGCAGTTTGCTGCATCACAACTTTCAGGGGAGCAGGTTCCGGCTTGCCGGGCGAAAACTCCTGGGCAATAATACTGGTGCCTTTCGGGATGTCATTGACATTCACCTGGTTCTGCACACCAAATGCGCTCCTCATTGACCCGGCGAGGCGCTTGAACTTGAGTACATCCATTTCAGCGAAAGACAGCAACAGAACGAAAAAACACATCAACAGCGACATCAAATCGGCGAAGGTTGCCAACCAGCCAGGCAGTCCCGCCGGACATTCACATTTTTGCTCTTCTTCGCCACTCATAACTCTGCCGCTTCCCGTTTGCCCTCAGGCAAATAAGTTCGCAACATGCTTTCAACAACGCGGGGATTTTGCCCGGCCTGAATCGCCAGCAAGGCATCGATAATCATACTTTTGATCATTTCTTCTTCCCCCGCGCGTACTTTCAGTTTGTCTGCAAACGGAAATGCAATCATGTTCCCTATTACCGCACCATACAAAGTGGTAAGCAGGGCGACCGCCATGGCAGGCCCGATGGATTTCGGGTCATCCATATTTGACAGCATGGCCACCAGACCAACCAGGGTACCAATCATCCCCATGGCCGGTGCCACATCCCCCATCGTGGCCCAGACACCACTTCCCTGACTATGCCGCTCCACCGCAAGACTCTTGTCTTTGGTCAGCAACGTTTTAACCACATCGGCATCATGGCCGTCCACCAGGAGCTGAATTCCCCTGGCCAGGAAGTCGTTGCTGATTTCCTTGCCTTCCAGCGATAGCAGTCCGCCTTTACGTGCAGCATCGGCAAGCTCGACAATTTGTCCAATCAGGTCTTCGGGCTTGTCCAGTTTGAACATAAACACTTTCGCGACCGTTTTTCCCGCGCCCAGGAAACTGCCAAGCGGGTATTTCGACATGGTTACCATAATCGCCCCCCCGAATACAATAAGGGTCGAAGGTACATCGACAAACATGCCGATCCCCCCGCCAAGCACCATGGCCGCGACCACAATTCCAAAACCACCGACCATCCCGATAATGGTAGCTAAATCCACTCTTTACTCCTCATCTTGCCGCCAGTTGTATGTTTCAGCCCATTTCATACCGCCGGAACAGCCCAAATCGCAACCGACGATCAACCGACGATCAACCGACAACCAACCAGACAATCAATAAACAGGGCAGAAATCGAGTGCAAACAGGCAATATTTTCTGCATGATCCACCAAATATTCTGCAAATTGTTATAATGGGTTTCTGTTTTTATATAGTGTAGTCGTATTTAAATAAAAATCATGGATATGTTCTACTGACTGGCGAGCATTTTATATGCCGGTTATATGCCGGATAACACCTTGAATCGGCAAACGAATAGTGAACTGGTGCGCTGGAATAATCAACTTGCACAGCAAGTTGGTGAATTGACACAGTAATAGTGATCGACCAACATGATCGACCAACAACCAAACTCGAAACAGGAACCGAAATACGTTATGTCTGACAAAAACCAACCACCCGATTTTGAGTCCTCCCTGGCGGAGCTGGAAGACATTGTTCGGCAAATGGAAAAAGGCGATATGACACTGGATAACTCGCTCCTTGCATTCGAGCGAGGCGTCAGGCTCAGCAATCACTGTCAACAGACTTTGAAAAATGCCCAACAGAAGGTAAACCGGCTTGTTGGTGCGGACGAAAAAATGACATTTGAGCCATTTGCAGTTGAGTCATCTGCTGTTGATCCATCTACTGCAGGTAACGGCGCAGATGACTGACATCGAAGTTTATATTCAGCAATGCAAGCAGCGCACCGATTCGGCATTAATGGAATGGCTGCCACAGGAATCGACACTGCCCGGCACGCTGCACCAGGCCATTCGCTACAGCACCATTGACGGCGGCAAGCGCATCAGACCCTGCCTGGTGTTTGCCACTGCGCAAGCAATGGGGGGGAATGCCGATATCGCCACCGCGCCGGCCTGTGCGGTAGAACTGATACACGCCTATTCCCTGGTACACGACGACCTGCCCGCCATGGACAATGACGCACTCCGAAGGGGCAAGCCCACCTGCCATATTCAGTTCAGTGAAGCCACCGCCATACTGACAGGAGATGCGCTGCAGGCGATGGCTTTTCAACTGCTTGGCGAAGCCCCCTCGTTAAGCGACAAGATCAAGCTTGAAATGATCCGCACGCTGGCAGTAGCCAGTGGCAGTCAGGGGATGGTTGGCGGACAGGCTATTGACCTGGCATCCGAAGGAAAAACGCCAGGTATCAGCGAACTGGAAAGCATGCATTTGTTCAAAACCGGAGCATTGATCGAGGCCAGCGTAGTGCTGGGTGCCTTGTCCGCCGGTGTCAACAATGAGCAAACGCTATCCACCCTGCGCGTTTTTGCCCGATGCACCGGACTCGCGTTTCAAGTCAGGGACGATATTCTTGATGTGGAAGGTGACACTCGAACCCTGGGCAAGCAACAAGGGGCAGACCACGCATTGAGCAAGGCCACCTACCCGGCCATCCTCGGGCTTGATGCAGCCAGGGAAAGATGCAGTCAACTGCATCAACTCGCTCTGGAGGCCCTGGGCACTCTGAAGGATGTGGATTTCACACTTCTGCAAGCAATCAGCAATTACATTATCAACCGTAACCATTAGTCCGAACCACTGAACCGGAGATAGAACACGCATAGACTTATGCACTGAACCAGCGACTCTTTCAACCAACAGCCAGTTAACCAAAGACTCGTTTAACCAACTTTTTTGTAGCATGGTAGTGGCTTCCAGCCGAGCTTCCCTTGACCCGAGCACCAATGTCTTATACACAACTGTTTCACGAAATACCCGATCAGAGACCCGATACCCCCCTGTTGAATCGTATTGACTCTCCGGCACAACTTCGCCTGCTTTCAGCGAATCAACTGGACAGTCTGGCCTGCGAGTTGCGAGCTTACCTGCTTTATTGCGTCGGTAAGTCCGGTGGGCATTTTGGTGCAGGGCTTGGCGTTATCGAGATGACCATAGCACTGCATTATGTATTCAATACGCCTGTTGATCGAATCATCTGGGATGTCGGGCATCAGGCCTACCCGCATAAAATTTTGACCGGGCGCCGGGAGCAAATGCAGCATATCCGACATATCGAAGGCTTGTCCGGCTTTCCGAAACGTGACGAGAGCATCTTCGACTGTTTCGGAACCGGCCATTCCAGCACATCAATCAGTGCAGCACTTGGAATGGCACTTGCATCAGAAATCACCAGAGAAAAAAGGAAGGCGGTTGCCGTCATTGGTGACGGTGCCATCACTGCGGGAATGGCCTTTGAAGCGTTAAACCATGCCGGAGACAAACAGGCAGATTTGCTGGTCATACTGAACGATAACGACATGTCGATTTCCAACAATGTGGGCGGCCTGTCCAATTACTGCAATTCCACGAATCCAGGCATCCTGTTTGAAGAATTGGGTTTCCACTACACTGGCCCCATAGACGGACATGATATTCACGCCATGATTGCCAGTTTGCAAACGGCTTCGGAATCAGGTGGCCCGCAGTTTGTACACATCATTACCAAAAAGGGTAAAGGTTTCGCCCCTGCGGAAGCAGATCCGATTGGTTACCATGCCATTAACAAAATCGAGGCCAAATCTGCTGATACCATCACAACCCGAACAGCCATAACCCGAAAAACACCCTCACACCCGACATTTTCCGGTGTCTTCGGTCAATGGATCTGCGATATGGCCGAACAGGACAAGAGGCTGGTCGGAATCACTCCTGCCATGAAAGAAGGCTCGGATCTGGTTGCCTTTGCCCAACGTTTTCCTGACCGCTATCACGATGTTGCCATCGCCGAACAGCATGCCGTGACACTGGCAGCCGGTATGGCCTGTGACGGTGTCAAACCGGTTGTCGCGATGTATTCAACCTTTCTGCAACGCGCTTATGACCAACTGATCCATGACGTTGCCATTCAGGGCCTGGATGTATTGTTTGCCATAGACCGGGCCGGGTTGGTTGGAGAAGATGGCGCCACTCATTCGGGCACATTTGACCTGGCTTTTCTGCGCTGCATTCCCAATTTGGTTATCATGGCGCCAAGCGATGAAAATGAAACCCGCCAAATGCTGTTTACCGGCTATCACCACAATGGGCCGGCGGCCGTCAGGTACCCGAGGGGAGTCGGCTATGGAGCAGAAATAAAGCAGCAAATGAAGGCATTACCAACAGGCAAAGGCCGAATCCTTCGAGAGGGGAAATCCGTCGCCATGCTTTGCTTCGGCACTGTGCTGCACGAGGCACTTAAAGCGGCTGAAAAACTGGATGCCACTGTGGTGGATATGCGCTTTGTCAAACCTCTGGATGGCTCCCTGATTCTTTCTTTACAGGCACACCATGAACTGTTGCTAAGCATTGAAGAAGGCTCGGCGATGGGAGGAGCCGGCAGCGGTGTAGCCGAGTTTCTCTGTCAACAGGGGGTTTCCACTCCATTGCAAATTCTGGGCATTCCCGACCGGTTTATGCCCCACGGAAAGCAGGCTGAATTACGTTCGCTATGCGGACTGGACTGGCAGTCTATCGAAAAAACTGCCAGAGAGAACTTGCAACGGGTTCGCACCAGAGCGACTCGGAGAAATGACACAGGAGCGGCGGGTTAAAGGCAGACGGATTGGCCTGCCCTTCTACAAGGCCTGGTTACCGCATAGCTGTATAAAGTGCCAACTTTTACATTTCAGTTCGATATTCCGCATTCTCAAAAACGAGCGTTTTCAAGAGCCATTACTGATGGGGCAGAAAAATGGCCATAAAGACTGTATTTGGTTATCAAAAACCTCTCTTGATTCCAGATTATAAATTGTATACGCTTTCACGGGTTTTGATAGCATTTCGAGGTTACTATGCCGGACAGTTTATTCCCGTCACCTGAATTGCTTGGACAATTTCGCCAGTTCGGTGAATTTGGGCCGACCTACAAGATTTGCTCCCCTGTTCGAAAATTGGATGACAACGACTGGTTGGTTCTTATACGGATTGCTGAAACTGGCGAAGAGATCGAGTACAAGTTCTCCAAAGTCCAAAATGATCCTGTTGCTCATTAAAGCATTATGTTTGCAATCGCATTTGACCTGGTTGTCGCAGAAACAGAAAAGCATCATCCTGAAGGGGTGACACAGGCATACAACGATATCGGGAGTTCGCTGAGTAATTTTGGCTTCAATCGAGTTCAAGACAGTTTGTATGTGACCGATGATGAAGACATGGCAAATCTGTTCCGGGCAATCACTGCGCTAAAAAGTTTTTCCTGGTTCCCGAACTCCGTGAGAGACATTCGTGCATTCAGGGTCGAACAATGGTCTGATTTTACTTCGCTTGTCAAGGAGTGAGGTTATAGAGAGCTATTATTGAAACGAACCAATGCAGGGCTTGATGCTGCAAGAAAAAGAGGAAGGATCGGAGGTCGTAAAAGAGCGAAGACAGAGTCAAAGTTGAAGTCAGCAAAGCGTCTTTTCGCTGATGGGGTTCCGCCAAAGGATGTCGCCCGGGATTTGGGCGTTTCGGTACCCACTTTATACAGATGGTTGCCAGCATCTGAGAGATGTAAAATATAGTACGTAGCTATCTCATCTATCGAGATCATGTCACACAGAGACCTGCGATCTACTTTTCAAAACCGGCTAATGGCTCCACGAAATAAGCTCTATGCTTTGTGTGAAGTCAGGATTGTATGATCTGTAGTTAATTAGACCTGTTATCGGATAATCCTGGTTGATATCTGTGACGGTCTCAATTTCGTAATAACAGGGTGAATTGGCATCGGAAACTCTACAGAATTGTGTATAGTCAGTTTTAAGTTGAGCAGATACAGAACTCTCACATTCTTGAATCCAGTCAGCACTTTGAGGAAAATCGTTATCAACGCTAAAATTATGCAAGACAACCTGTTGAATCAAAGAGTCCAGATTACTCGGTAAGGGCTCTTCACATGAGCTATAAGTCCATTCCTGTCGCACACTTACATCGTTAATGCTTTCCATAATGATCGTATAAAGATTATCTCGTATGACCGAAATTATCTTAAAATCGAAAGCTTGACCATGCTCATCTGTTTTACGATAAATTGCACTACCTTCTCTTATGTTATCAGTATGTTTGCAAACATACTCCTTTATTGTATTTTGGGGAACAATCAGATCATTGGTTTCATTCCCACAAGAAGTGACGAGCAAAATGACAAAGATTAAAATGACCGTTCGATAAGATGCTTTCATTTTTGCCCAGTGTTCGGCCAGTTCCTGTTTTTGTTCGTTATCCATAGCCTTGCTCATATCCCTTCTGGAAAATCAATGTTATTTCAAAAGTTGGCACTTTATGCAGCTATGCGGTAACCGGGCCTACAAGAAGTCAAATCAGGTTTACAGGTCAATATCAGGAAACCGGCTCATCGTCCTGGTGCGTCACCAGGTAATGGCCCATTTTGGTCGCCTTGGTATTGAGGTAAAACTCATTGTGCGGGTTGCGCCCCACTTCGATACTCACCCGTTCCACAACATCGATACCGCACTCTTTCAACGCATTGACTTTTTTTGGATTATTGGTCATCAAGCGAATCGACGTGACCCCCAGATGCCTCAGCATTCCCTTGCAGACCCGGTAATCTCGAAGGTCAGGAGCAAATCCGAGTTGTACATTGGCCTCTACCGTATCCGCGCCCTCATCCTGCAAACGATAGGCTCGAATTTTATTCAGCAGACCGATACCACGACCTTCCTGCCTGAGGTAAAGAATGACACCCCGACCTTCTTCCGCAATCGACTTCAGCGCCTGATTTAACTGAAAGCCACAGTCACAACGCATACTATAAAGCGCATCTCCGGTCAGACATTCCGAATGGGTACGCATCAATACCGGTGAATCATCATCCAGTTCACCCAGCGCCAACGCAATATGCTCTTTACCGGACTCATCTTCGAAACCATACATATCAAACTCGCCAAACGGGGTTGGCAATTTACAACTGGCAATAAACTGTATCTCGGACACGGTTAATCCTGGTTGGTGGAGGCAATCCTCATTGAAGGGGGCCGAAATTCTAACAGAAACGAGGCATTTAGGGTAGCGGGAAACCGGGTCAAAATGACATCATCGGTACAAATGCAAAGCGCTTGTGAGGCCTGTGGCGCAGGTCAACCGGGTTGCTCGTTCCGTTACAGGTCAATTGTGATGGATACCTGATTGCAACAAGGCAACAATCTGCCGGTTCGCTTCAGGAAAGCGATAGTTGGCCAGATCCGAAACAGCTATCCAGCGAACGGTTTGCCCTTCCTTACCAAAGGGCTTTCCGGAAAATGCAGCCACTTGCCAGACATCGAGGAGAACCGCCTTGTCTGCATAATCGTGCCGTATTCTGGTTAACGGAGTCAGGCCAGACTCATCACAAAGAATACCGATCTCTTCCTCGATTTCTCTTATTAGCGCAAGCTGAACCGTCTCGCCAGGCTCAATCTTGCCACCAGGAAACTCCCAAAGCCCTCCCTGATGAACATTGTCGGGGCGCTTCGCGACAAGCACTTTTTCAGATTGCTCTCGACCATGACCCTGACAAATCACGGCTACGGCCACATGAATGATTTTCAAACAAAAAACCTCTGGCTATGAATATTCTGGCCTGAAAACCCTGGCAGACCTGAAAACCATCAGGTTCGATATTCGGCATTGATGGTAACATAATCATGGGACAAATCGGTTGTCCATACTGACTCGGCCATATCCCCCAACCCCAGCTCGACACGTATTGTCAGGCAGTCATCCGACATGGCCTTCACGCCGGACTCCTCGGTATAGTCAGGGCATCTCGCTCCATCGGATACGATACAGAGTTCTCCAAGGTAAATATTCACTTTATCAATTTGCAAATCAGCAACTCCGGCCCTGCCCACCACGGCAAGAATCCTTCCCCAGTTCGGATCACTGGCAAACAGGGCCGTCTTGACCAGGGGGGAGTGGGCAATGGCGTAGGCAATCTTTAATGCCGAGTCGGCAGAATTGGACTGAACCACATTTACCTCGACAAATTTTGTAGCACCTTCGCCATCTTTTACAATGGCCTGGGCCAGTTCGATCATCAACCCGGTAAAAACCCGCTCGAATTCCGCAAATTCCGGCGTACCCTCGATCAGCTCATGTCCGGTCTGGCCGGTGGCCGTCAAGATACAGGCATCATTGGTCGATGTATCGCCATCCACCGAGATCCGATTAAACGATTTGTCTACAGCGCGGGCCAGCAAGCCATTGAGGGCGTGAACCGAAATGATTGCATCCGTAGCGACAAATGCCAGCATGGTGGCCATATCAGGACAAATCATTCCTGCGCCCTTGCTGATGCCCGACAGGCTCAACGGTACCCCGTTCACCATCACCTTTCGGGTTGCGCCCTTGGGTCGGGTATCGGTGGTCATAATGCCTTCGGCAGCCGAAGCCCACTGGTTGTCAGCCAGATTTTCCATACAACCGGGGATAGCGGCAAGCAATTTATTGACGGGCAAGGGCTCACCAATGACACCGGTGGAGAAAGGCAGCACCTGCTCTTTTACCACCTTTGCCGCCAATGCATTTGCACTTTCGGCTACCCGGGCGCAGCACACCAGGGCATCATTCATTCCCTGCTCACCCGTTCCTGCATTGGCGTTACCGGTATTGATAACAAGATACCGGGGCGAACAGCTTGCAAGGTGGTTTTTGGCGACCGTAACAGGTGCCGCACAGAACCGGTTTTGAGTAAACACCCCGGCAGTATTGGAGCCTTCGGCCAGCTCAAAAATAACGAGGTCTTTCCGGCCAGCCACCTTGATACCGGCACACGCCACCCCGACCCTGACACCGGACACCTGGTTAAACTCCGGCAACACCTCTTCACCTATAGCCACATATCACCTATTTGCCAATCGTACACTTTGATAACAAGTGCGAATCATCAATATCACGATCCGGCTGACCCCGGTCAGCTGGCCTTTCCATGACATTGCTTGTATTTTTTACCTGAACCGCAGGGGCAAGGTTCATTACGCCCGATTTTTCTTCCCTCGCGAGTAAAGGGCGTTTGCTGGGGGCTCCCTTCCTCCTCTCCCGACTCTCCCTGTTCGTCCAGGGGTGTCCCCTGGTCGTGAACTGTTTTCGCACTGGCCATCTGCTGCTCCAGTTCCTCCTTGCGTCGGCGCTCCATTTCTTCCAACTGCTCCGGCTGCTGAACCTGAATATGGCAGGATATCCTGATAACATCAGACTTTAGCGATTCCAGCATGGTTTCAAACAGGTTAAACGCTTCCCGTTTATATTCCTGTTTGGGGTTTTTCTGAGCATAGCCTCTAAGGTGAATGCCCCGCCTCAAATGATCCATCGCTGCAAGGTGCTCTTTCCAAAGTGTATCCAGCACCTGAAGAAACACTTCTTTCTCAAAGCGACGCATGGTTTCAGCACCCGCTACAGCTTCTTTTTGTTCATAGGCTTCGACAATATGCGATAGAATTTTCTGCCTCAGCGTTTCTTCATGCAGGCTGTCATCTTCATCCAGCCATTGCTGAACCGGCAGTGTAATCGCACACTCGGTCTCCAGGGCTCGCTCAAGGCCGGGAATGTCCCACTGTTCCTCCAGGCTTTGAGGCGGAATGGATCGGGAAATGAGATCGTTAACCACATCTTCCCTGATTACCTTGAACATGTCGGACACATCGTCAGACTCCATGACCTCATTACGCTGTTCGTATACCACCTTACGCTGGTCATTGGCGACATCATCATATTCCAGCAGGCTCTTGCGAATATCGAAGTTTCTACCCTCGACTTTACGCTGTGCCTTTTCAATCGCATTGCTGACCATTCGATGCTCTATGGCTTCACCTTTTTCCATGCCCAGAGCCTGCATAAGATTCTTCACCCGATCCGATGCAAAAATTCGCATCAGGTCATCTTCCAGGGACAGGAAGAAACGACTCGACCCCGGATCACCCTGTCTGCCCGAACGGCCTCGCAACTGATTGTCAATACGACGGGATTCATGGCGCTCTGTACCTATAATGTGCAACCCGCCATTTTGAATAACCGTATCATGGTGCTGCTGCCATTCTTGCTTTATCGCTGCTATTTTTTCTTCATCCGGTGTTTCAAGCGCCCTGATCTCGGCTTCCCAGTTGCCACCAAGAACAATATCCGTTCCCCGACCGGCCATATTGGTTGCGATGGTCACGGCCCCCGGAACACCCGCCTGGGCAACAATCTGAGCCTCCTGGGCATGATGCTTGGCATTCAGAACGTTGTGTTTGATACCGACCTTTTTAAGCAGTTTTGACAAGTATTCCGACGCTTCGATGGAGGCTGTACCAACCAGAACCGGACGCTGATCTGCTACTGTATCCCTGATTTCGTCAATGATGGCCTGGAATTTCTCTTCCTGGGTCAGGTAAACCAGATCATTGAAATCTGTTCTTTTTACCGGCTGATTGGTCGGTATCACAACCACATCAAGACCGTATATCTGTCTGAACTCGTAGGCTTCGGTATCTGCGGTTCCCGTCATCCCCGACAGTTTTTCGTAAATTCTGAAATAATTCTGGAAGGTCGTGGAGGCCAGCGTCTGGCTTTCAGCCTGAATCTGAACATTTTCCTTCGCTTCAATGGCCTGGTGCAAACCGTCACCCCAGCGACGGCCTGCCATGGTTCGGCCTGTGTGCTCGTCAACAATGACTATCTGACCATTTTGCACGATATAGTCAACATCTCGCTGGAACAGCTTGTGCGCACGCAGTGCAGAGTGAATATGATGCAACAGACTCAGATTTGCAGCATTGTAGAGGCTGTCACCTTCGTTCAGCATTCCCTTTTCGATAAGCAGCTCTTCAACAAAGCTGTGACCTTCTTCAGTCAACTCGACATTCTTGCTCTTCTCGTCGAGGGTATAGTGCCCTTCACCGGGTTCACCCTCTTCATTGACTTCAGCCTGTTTCAGTGAGGCAATCAGTTTATTGGTTTGCTTGTACAGCCTGGAACTGTCCTCAACCGCACCGGAAATCACCAGAGGGGTACGGGCCTCGTCGATCAATATCGAGTCAACCTCATCGACGATAGCGTAATGAAGACCCCGCTGTACCTTCATTTCTTTGCTGAAAGCCATGTTATCGCGCAGATAGTCAAAACCGAATTCGTTGTTGGTACCGTAGGTGATATCAGCCTGGTATGCCTGTTTCTTTTCTTCGCCTTGCTGACCGGACAGGATCACACCCACTGTCATTCCCAGGTATTCGAAAAGTGGCGTCATCCATTGGGAATCCCGGCGGGCGAGATAATCGTTAACCGTAATGACGTGCACACCGTTTCCGGTGATTGCATTCAAATAAGAGGGCAGGGTTGCAACCAGAGTTTTACCCTCTCCTGTTTTCATTTCCGATATTTTACCTTCGTGCAGGGTAATGCCACCGATAAGCTGCACATCAAAATGGCGCAACCCCAGTGTTCGCCTGCTGGCTTCCCTTACCGTGGCAAAGGCTTCCGGCAGCAATTGTTCCAGAGATTCGCCATTCTTCAATCGCTCTCTGAATTCGTCAGTTTTCGCTCTCAGACCAGACTCATCCAAAGCTGAAAGCGACTCTTCATAGCTGTTAATTTTTGAAACCAGCTTGCCCATGCGCTTCAGCTCGCGCGCATTCTTACTGCCAAATATTTTTTTTACCAAAAATGAAAACATAATAATTTCTGCAATTTTTAATAGAAGGAGTCTCGGGATTAAACGCGGGCCTTTGAGGCAAAGGAATAACAGACGAGGATTCTACCCCCTTTTACCTGCGCTGACAAAGTATCAACACACAAAGGCATGGAAATGACCGGCAAAATGAAATCAACGACTGGCTCGATAAATGTATTTCCGGGGATTGACTGACCGATTTTTCACCAGAACCTCAAAATGCACATGCGGCCCCGTTGAACGACCGGTACTCCCCATTTTCGCAATGACCTGGCCTTTCTCTACAATGTCCCCTGCCTTGACCAAAAGGCTCTTGCAATGGGCGTAGCGTGTCGCGGTTTTACTTCCATGATTGATTTCAACCAGGTTCCCGTAACCATGCCGTTTCCCGGACCAGGTGACAACCCCGCCGGCCACCGCAATGATGTCACTATCCTCTTTTCCGGCAAAATCAACGCCACCATGCCAGGCTCGCTTGCCACTAAAGGGATCAGCACGGTAACCATAGGGCGACGACATCCAGCCTTTTTTTATCGGCCGACCAGAGATGAACAGTTGCTTCTCGGTAGCGCTTTCAGAAAAAATATCATTCATTAATTCCAGCTGCTGAAACCGGCTATCGAGCCGGGCCTCCAACACCTCGATCATGGACTGCAAATCAGCAAGGGGATAAGTCTGCTCATCCTGACCAACCAAAGGCCCGCCAACGGGTGGCACCGTATCAAAATCAAATTCACCCTTGCCAAGCTTTGCCACCTTGACCAGCCGTTCCCCCAGCGCATCTATACGCAGCATTCGGGCTTGCATTTCACCAATCCTGGCGGTCATCACATCGATCTGTTCATTAGACTCGGATTCTATCCGGTGCAACGCTTTTTTGTATTCTGCCAATTCCTTACCCCAGGCCCTGATCGCCATATGCGCCGGGAGATTGGTCACTTCGTATTCATGGGAGTCTGGCGATTCAACCAGTGAATACCAGTTCATACCGGCAAAAAATCCGGCCGCCACTGCGACCAGCAACAAAACAGTGAAAAGAATCAATGAGTTGGAACCAAGCTCAACGCTTTTGGAACGACCATGCTTCTTGCTGACAAAAATAATATTCATGACGCTGTGGAACCGAAAATGTTTGTAGTGCTCAAAATGATAATCCCTTACCCACAGTCAAGCGTATGTCCGGCAAATTTCCATTGCAAAACTGTAGTAATTTTGTTTCCCTTGATGAAAAGACGAGTCCAGATTCCGAGCGGCTCATTGTATACCAAAGAGTCAGATAATGACACTTGTTAACCCGTTTGGCCGTAAAGTGAAAAAATCCATGTCAATACCACCTGGACAAATGCCACCTGGACAAAAACCGGTTTCGGCGATATTCGAAGCTGATCGCGTCCTCGAAAACTATCTGAAAGTCTCGGATGCCATGGGACGATATTCCAACACCCTGTACAGGGCACTTCCCGAAGAACTGCGACAAGAAGTCAGGATTCGCTATTTCAGGGAGGGAGAGCTGGCAGTCAATGTAACCAGCGGCGCAGTGGCAACCAGAGTGAAGATGATTGGCGAGACACTGGTTTCCCGACTCTCGACCAATCTGAATTTTCAGGGGATTACTCACATCGCGACCAGGGTCAGACCCGGGCCATCAATCAAAAGCCGGAAGGGAAGAAAACCTGCCATCAGCAAGCGAAATGGCGAGCTGCTGGAAGCCGTCGCCAATGAAACCAGGGATAAAGGATTAAAACAGGCGTTGCAACGACTGGCCAAACGGTCACGCCAGGCCAATCCGGTGTCGTCTCCACTCCCCTGATTTGACTATACACCACGAGCCTGTCAAAGCCGGCCAGGTTCCAGGTTAATGACCACCAGACGCGTTAACGCTATGTAGCAAACGCCGGGTTCATATACGAAATAGGAGGTTTTGCCGTTTCCTCAAAGGTCGCCCATTCCCAGCATTTCGGCTGAACCATCAACTCTCTCAACAGTTTGTTATTCAAGCCATGACCGGACTTATAGCCTCTGAATTCGCCAATCAGACTGTGGCCAATCAAATAAAGATCACCAATGGCGTCCAGGATTTTATGCTTGACAAATTCGTCGTCATAACGCAATCCATCCTCATTCAGGATTTTGTAATCGTCTACCACGATAGCATTGTCCACACTGCCACCGAGAGCAAGATTCATTGATCGCAGCTGTTCAATATCACGCATAAAGCCGAATGTTCGCGCCCGGCTGACTTCCCTGACAAAAGAAGTACTGGAAAAGTCTACACTGGCAAACTGGGCATTGCCTTTAAGCACCGGATGATCAAAGTCAATTTCAAACGAAACCTTGAATCCATCGAAGGGTAAAAACGTGGCTTTTTTATCCTCCTCTTCAACCGTGATTTCGTCGGTGATCCGCAAAAATTTCTTGGCTGCATCCTGTTCTGCGATACCCGCCGATTGCAAAAGGAACACAAACGGGCCGGCACTGCCATCCATGATAGGTACCTCGGCCGAACTCAAGTCAACGTAGCAATTGTCGATACCCAGACCGGCCATCGCCGAAAGCAGGTGCTCAATGGTTGAAACCTTGACTCCATCCTTGATCAGAGTGGTCGACAGAATGGTTTCACCCACTCTGTCAGCTTCCGCAGGGATCTCGATCACAGGATCAAGATCTGTCCGATAGAAAACTATGCCGGTATCGACAGGCGCCGGTCTCAGGGTCAGATAGACTTTTTCACCGGAGTGAAGCCCCACACCGGTAGCCCGAATCACATTCTTTAACGTGCGCTGTCTGATCATATGACCTTAACCCTAATCAAGTCTCTCCAACCAAATGACTGGTCAAATTTTGGGCGAAAATAATACCAAAAAACACACCGTGACACCAATGCACATTGGTGTCCGCCGGTTCCGGTTACAGCAACCCGCCCCTGTCAATCCGCCTGGCGGCGCAAAAATGCAGGAATATCAAGATACTCTGTATTTTTCTCGGGCTGTGCAGCAGTAGTATCTACAGCGACATTTCCGTGAGAAACAGGAGCCTTTTTCCTCAATACCGGTGGAATGTCGAGTTGCTGGTAATCCAGCCTTCCGTCAACCACTTTCGTGTTATCAATCACTTTCACCGGGCGCTCTATTTCGTTTGACAAGCCTGTCGCCACCACAGTAACCGTCAATTCATCACCCATGTTTTCATCAATGACTGTTCCGACAACAACAGTGGCAGAATCTGATGCAAACTCTTCAACAATACTGCCCACTTCGGAAAACTCACCCAGTCCCAAACTGCTGCTCGCAGTAATGTTGACCAGAATGCCTCTCGCTCCCTGCAGATTAATGTCCTCCAACAAGGGACTTCTGATAGCCGCCTCCGCCGCTTCACGAGCACGGTTTTCCCCGGAACCGGAGCCCGTTCCCATCATGGCCATTCCCATTTCAGACATCACGGTTTTCACATCTGCAAAGTCAACGTTGATAATGCCCGGCCTGATGATCAAATCGGCAATCCCCTGTACGGCACCAAGCAACACGTCATTAGCCGCACCGAATGCATCCAGCAAACTGGTGTTTTTCCCCAATACCGACAACAGTTTCTCATTCGGAATAGTGATCAGTGAGTCAACGTTCTGGGCAAGCTCGGAAAGCCCGGCCTCGGCGATTTTCAATCGCTTGCCGCCCTCAAACGGAAAAGGCCTGGTGACCACGGCAACCGTCAGTATACCCAGTTCACGGGCAACTTCGGCAACGATGGGAGCCCCCCCTGTACCTGTTCCACCTCCCATACCGGCGGTAATAAAGACCATATCCGCGCCTTTCAGGGATTCGGTAAGCCTTTCCCTGTCTTCCATCGCGGCCTGACGACCCACTTCGGGGTTGGCACCCGCTCCCAGGCCTTTGGTCACGGCACTGCCTAACTGAATAACAGATTTCATATCCAGGTCTTTCAGCGCTTGCGCGTCTGTATTGGCACAAAGAAATTCCACTCCGTCAATTTCTGATGCCAGCATGTGGCGAACCGCGTTGCCACCGCCACCGCCAACGCCGATGACCTTTATGACCGCTTCCTGTTGTACTTCATCTATTATTTTAAACATTTTTCATCTCCTTCAATCCTGGTATTGTTAAACTGGCTTTGACTAAAAATTGCCGGTAAACCAGTTTTTTATTTTTGTGAACACACTTTCGGAAACATCCGCTTTAATTGCAGGCTTGCGACCCAATTCCATCTGTTTAAACCCGTAGGTCAATAAGCCAACGCCTGTTGAATACATCGGATTATTGACCACATCAGCCAACCCGCTGACATTTTGGGGGGAGGCAAGCCTTACCGGCATGTGAAATATTTCTTCTGCCAGTTCAACCACCCCCTCCATCCTCGATGTGCCGCCGGTTAACACAATCCCGGCAGCCACCAGTTCTTCATACCCGCTTCGGCGCAATTCCGATTGCACCAGGGTAAACAATTCTTCGTATCGAGGCTCCACCACCTCCGCAAGCGCCTGGCGAGACAGGTCTCTCGGCGGCCTGTCACCAACACTGGGCACCTTGATCGTTTCATCAGCACCGGCGAGTTGAGTCAGCGCACAAGCGTACTTGATCTTGATTTCTTCCGCGTTTTGTGTCGGAGTGCGCAGCGCCATCGCAATATCATTCGTTACCTGATCACCTGCGATCGGGATCACTGCAGTGTGACGAATGGAACCACCGGTGAAAATCGCGATATCAGTAGTTCCACCACCAATATCGACCAGACATACTCCCAGCTCTTTTTCATCTTCGGTCAGCACCGCATGACTGGATGCCAACTGCTCAAGGATAATGTCGTCCACTTCCAGGCCGCAGCGTTTGACACATTTCTCTATATTCTGAGCCGCATTCACCGCACAGGTTACCAGGTGCACTTTCGCTTCAAGGCGAACACCAGACATTCCCAGCGGCTCCTTGATACCTTCCTGACTGTCGATGACGTACTCCTGGGGAAGGATATGCAGTATTTTCTGATCCGCCGGGATAGCCACGGCCTGCGCCGCATCGATCACCCGGTCAATATCGGCATGAACCACTTCCCGCTCCCGAACCGCCACAATACCGTGCGAGTTCATACTCCTGATGTGGCTGCCCGCGATGCCGGCATAAACCGAGTGAATTTGACAACCTGCCATTAATTCCGCTTCTTCAACCGCTCTCTGGATTGACAGTACCGTTGTTTCAATATTGACCACCACACCCCGCTTCAACCCCCTTGAAGGGTGTGAGCCAATACCGATAATTTTTACCTCACCTTCCGGTGTTTTCTGGCCGACAATCGCAACAATTTTGGATGTTCCGATATCGAGCCCTACAATCATATTGTCCATATTTTCCGTTCCTGCCTCTGACATTCATTGTCAGCCTGTCAATCTGACTCCCGCAGCCAGCGAGCCGCGAAAAGTAGCTCCACGCAATCCGCTAGCTGTTTCCGGTGTCCCGGGTTTCTGTTGCACCCTCCAACCAACTGATAGCAACGCCATTGGTATATCGAGTATCAATTGTGCCTATTTTCAGGCGTCTCTCTGCAACAAGCCGGGTATAGACGCTGATAAGCCGGTCAACACGCTCCTCTATTCGTTCCTTGCCCAGCTCAACCCGAATTCCCGAGTCGATAACCAGCGCCCAGGCCCCACGCTGCTTCAGGCTGACTGCGCTCAGCCTGATATCATATTCCGCCATTTTATTGCGTAACCCTGCGTAGCGGGCCAGCACTGACTTCGCCTGATTTTCCGGGCCTGACAACGCAGGCAGTCTCGCCTTTTCCCGTAACAGTGAAGCAGTCTCCCCAGGTTGAAAGACCTCCCCGTACGGGTTCAACAAGGCTTTTCCATTCCAGTTGGCAACAGGCACCTGTTCAACAATCCTGTACTCCAGCTTGTTCGGCCAAATGCGCCGAATCGACGCTTTCTCTACCCAGCTCATTGCCTCTACTTCTGTTTTCAGGTGGTACAAATCCAGCGAAAAAAAGCCTTTTCCTATAAGACCCCCCAGCTTCGCCCGCAATGTCGCCTCATCCAAAAAGGTTATATTCCCCTTGATCTCCAGCCGTTCAACAGGATGATCCAGGTAGCGGCCCAACAATTCATCACGCTGTGTCCATGCCACAATCACCAGTATCCAGCAGAGGCACAAGGCAACCCATGCCCGGTGACGCAACAACAAACCGGACATACCAATGATACCTTGCCAAAGCCGGGCCCCTCCGGTGCGCCATTTTTTCAGGGTCACCTTCACCCTGTTATCGCCTCCGCGCCGCGGATTCCGGCGTTTCCGACCCGACGCTCCGCGCCTGGATTTTGCTGTATCACGGGTGCGAACGGGAGCCTGAATAACAGACATCATGGCAATGTGGACTCCAGAATTTTCAGCACCAGAGCGTCAAACGATATACCCTGATGCGCAGCGGCCATCGGTACCAGGCTGTGATCTGTCATCCCGGGGATAGTGTTCACCTCCAACAGCCAGCTTTTTCCCTGTTCATCCTGCATCACATCCACCCTTCCCCAACCTTCACATCCAACCGCTTCGAACGCCTCCAGCGACAGACGCTGCATGTCGCGTTCTTCACTTTCGCCGAGTCCGGCGGGCAACTGGTACCGGGTATCATCCGACACATACTTCGCCTGGTAATCATACAGGGTATGGTCTGTGCTCAAACCGATAACAGGCAATGCCTGCCCGTCC
Source organism: Pseudomonadota bacterium (assembly GCA_002747395.1). Lineage (GTDB taxonomy): Bacteria > Pseudomonadota > Gammaproteobacteria > Pseudomonadales > Oleiphilaceae > LZORAL124-50-18. The sequence goes on along the minus strand of PDPE01000031.1, from coordinate 30,773 downwards.
AGAATCGCCACAGTAAACTCCCTGCCCTGCACCCAGGTTTCTGCCATCACCTCCTGATCAAATTTTTCGGCCTGGCTGAATGCTTTTTTCATCTCATCCGTGTCACAGACCTTTTCAACTCCGATGCTCGAACCTTCATGGGCCGGCTTGACACAGACCACCGGCCCCAGGCGCTGGTAATTATCAAGCAGGTTACCCGATGTCAGCATCGCAAAATCCGGTGTAGGTAAACCACGGGACAACCAGATCAACTTGGTTCGAATCTTGTCCATGGCAAGCGATGAAGCCAGCACACCACTGCCGGTATAGGGCACCCCCAGGGTGTCCAGGTAGCCCTGAATGGTTCCATCCTCTCCACCTCGCCCGTGCAGGGCCAGAAACACCCGGTCACAAAAGTCGGCTTCGAACTCGTTCATTGTGCCTTCGTTGACTTCAACGGGCAGCACATCCACCCCTGCCCTTTTCAATGCATCAACCACGGCCTTGCCACTGTTTAATGACACTTCCCGCTCGGCTGATGTCCCGCCGTAAAACACGGCAACCCGCCCCAGGCGATCAATCAATTGTTGTTTCATGCGTCACCTTTAAACAAGTCAAGCTCAACCAATCTGGAGGCAATACCACCAATATCACCCGCTCCCTGGGTCACCAGAATATCCCCATCCTCCAGCACCCCTTCCAGAATCGCTTCCAGTTCAGTGCCATTTCCGGCAAAGACGGGGTCAATCAGTCCTCGCTGCCGAATACTGCGGCACAGATTTCTGCTGTCAGCTCCGGGAATGGGTGCTTCTCCGGCGGGGTACACATCAAGCAATAACAACACATCGACCCTGGACAAGACCCGGACAAAATCTTCATAAAGGTCACAGGTACGACTGTAGCGATGCGGCTGGTAAACCATGACCAGGCGGCGCTCCGGCCAGCCCATGCGAATTGCACCGATAACCGCTTCCACTTCCCTCGGGTGATGGCCATAGTCATCAACAAAAAGCACCCGGCCTTTTGGAGTGGTGTATTCCCCGTACATTTCAAAGCGTCGCCCCACGCCTGAAAAACCGGCCAGGCCGGAAACAATTGCCGCATCCTCTACACCTTCATCCGTTGCGATGGCCACAGCCGCCATGGCATTCTGCACGTTATGAACACCTGGCATGGTAAGCTCGATGGTCAGCGACGACTTGTTATCGGGCCGGTGCGCCACAAAACAGACCTTTGATTCAGTCTGAACAATGTCAGTGGCGTAATAGTCTGCACTTTCATCAAGCCCGTAAGTAATGATCGAGCGGGATATTTTGGGCTGTATTTCCCTGACAACCTCATCATCCATACACAGGCAGGCAACACCGTAAAAGGGCAGATTATGGAGAAAATCGATAAAGGTCTGCTTCAGTTTTTCAAAATCGCCGCCATAGGTATGCATATGGTCAGCATCAATATTGGTGACCACTGCGGCCATGGGTGTCAGATGCAGAAATGATGCATCGCTTTCGTCCGCTTCCGCAATCAGAAACCGGGATGCGCCCAGTTTTGCGTTGGTACCTGCACTGTTCAGCTTGCCTCCAATAACGAAAGTCGGGTCAAGGTTCGCTTCACCAAAAATAGAAGCGATAAAACTGGTTGTGGTCGTTTTACCATGAGTACCGGCTACGGCAATGCCGTGTCGATAACGCATGATTTCAGCCAGCATCTCTGCCCTCGGCACCACCGGGGTACGCTGCCTGCGTGCCTGCCTGATTTCGGGATTGCCTTCATTCACGGCACTGGAAACCACCACTACATTGGCTCCAACCACATTTTCTTCAGCGTGACCAATAAAAATCAGCGCACCCAGTTGCTTCAACCGTTCCGTTGTCGCACTGGCACCAAGATCCGATCCTGATATTTCATACCCCTGGTTCAATAATACTTCTGCAATCCCGCACATGCCCGCACCGCCGATACCGACAAAATGTATCCGCCTGATTCGTCTCATTTCCGGGACATCACAGACCAGTGCAGGCTGGCTTGATAGTTCACTCATTGCATGCCTCCTCACAGACATCCGCCACGACTTTGGTTGCATCTGGCCAGGCCAGTGTTTTGGCTTTTCCAGCCATCTCTGCCAGCGGTTGCCTGTCAGCTATAAATTCGTTTAACCTGTCGGCCAGCCAGTCGGCAGTCAATGCCGATTCCTGAACCAGTATTGCCGCGTGTTGTGATGCCAGATATCCGGCATTGGCAGTCTGATGATCATCCACCGCGTAAGGGAAGGGTATCAGGATAGAGGCCACGCCCACAGCAGACAGCTCGGCAACCGTCATCGCGCCCGCCCGACAAATCACTATATCTGCCCAACGATACGCCTCCGGCATATTGTTTATAAAGGGTTCAGGCTGACAATCGACACCAGTCGCCCTGTAAGCCGCCTCGGCCTGAGCCAGTTTTTTCTGGCCGCACTGATGACGCACCTCGACATTGGCCGACGGAATACGTGACAGGGCTTCAGGAACCAGTTGGTTAATGGCTGCAGCTCCCAGGCTGCCACCCAGCACCAGCACATGCAGTGGCTGTGATGGATCCGACAGATTATTCTGGCGATCCGGCAAGTCACCTGATACAAACTGATGTCGGAGAGGGTTGCCGGTCACCCTGTACTCTGTTTTATCTTTGAACACCCCCGGAAAGGCACAAAGGACATGATCCGCCACTTTTGACAACAGCCTGTTGGTCATGCCTGCAATCGCATTTTGCTCGTGAATGACCAGCGGCTTTCGCAACAGCCACGCAGCCAGGCCACCAGGACCACTGGCAAAGCCGCCCATCCCCAACACACAGTCGGGTTGCACCTGTCGAACAACCCGTACGGCCTGCCATACCGCAGTCAATACCCTGGCCGGTGCCTGCAACCAGGCGAGTTTGCCCTTACCCCGAAGCCCTGAAATACGGACCAGCGACAGGTCAATGCCATTTTCAGTCACCACTTTCTGCTCCATGCCGTCGACGGCACCAAGCCAGTGCACTCGATGTTGCCTTCTTTGCAATTCCCGGGCGACAGCAAGAGCCGGGAATATATGACCACCGGTTCCGCCCGCCATAATCAAAAACACTTTCCGGTCAGCCGTCCGGCTCATCGCGCCCTCCCGAGTCCCGGTCGAGTCACTCCGGCAGCCCACTTTCTTTCCAGGTCAATTCTCAGCAAAATCGACACCAGCGCACAACTGACAATCAAACTGCTACCACCATAGCTCACCAGAGGGAGTGTCAGCCCCTTCGTCGGCAACAGGCCACAATTGACACCAATATTGATAAATGCCTGAAAACCGATCAGTATCGACAATCCATAGGCAAAATAAGCCGAAAAGTAGCGCCCGGCGGCCTCACACAATCGCCCGATTCTCATACTTCGATAAACCAGAACCACGAACAGGCTGATAACAAAAATCGAGCCCAGCAAGCCAAACTCTTCTGCCAGAATGGCGAAAACGAAATCGGTATGCGCTTCCGGCAGATACATCAGTTTTTGCACACTGTTTCCCAGGCCAACTCCGAACCACTCACCTCGCCCAAATGCAATCAACGCCTGAGTCAGTTGATAGCCACTGCCAAATTGATCTGCCCAGGGGTTGGCAAACGAGATAACTCTCTGGAAGCGATAGGGTTGAAAGAAAATCAGTGCCACTCCCAGCACAGTTGCAACCATCAGGAGTGTTCCAAACCGAACCAGCTTTGCTCCACTCAGAAAAATCATACCGAATGCAGCGACCAGAATAACGACGGTCGCGCCAAAATCAGGCTCCATCAGCAAGAGCAAGGCAGCGACAAACATCACCACCATCGGCTTGATAAAGCCCCACCAGGATGATGTTACCTCATCATTGCGTCGAACCAGATAGCCGGCCAGGTAGGCGATTAAAAACAGTTTGGCAACTTCGGAGGGTTGAAAATTCACCTGACCAAGCCCGATCCAGCGAATACTCCCGTTGACTTCCCGGCCAATCACCAACACCAGGACAAGCAGCGCCAGCGAAACAAACAGCAACAGCCAGCCATTGCGACACCACCAGTCAGTTGGCACACGAATCACAACACAGGCCACCGTCAGAGCCAGGCACAAAAACACACCATGTTTCATGGCATAGTAAAACGGATTTCCACTGCCTGAGCTGTCAACACCCACCGTTCTTGCATCGGCGATATCAATGGATGCCGAGGTAATGATAACCAGCCCGATATAGAGCAACACAGCAGCACAACCCGCTAACCACCAATCCAGGTCACAGGCTATTTTCTGTTCTGCTGTATTCATGTTCATGGCCTGCGCGATACTCATAACCGGTTTACTGCCTCCGCAAACCGGCATCCCCGCTGCTCATAATTGTCAAACATGTCAAAGCTGGCACAGGCTGGAGACAACAGCACCAGGTCACCCGGTCTGGCCACAGCATTGGCCCGGATTACCGCATCCTGCAAGGTGTCACAAAATGTGACCGGAACCCCCTCCGCGACCCGGGCAATCAGCTTTGCATCCCTTCCAATCACGCAGACCTCACTGACATACCGGTTAATCTTGCTTTTCAGCGGAGAAAAATCGGAATCCTTGCCTTCACCTCCGGCAATCAAAATAACCTTGCCACTGATAGTACCTCCCAGGCTGTCGATTGCCGCACAGGTCGCACCGACATTGGTTCCCTTGGAATCATTGATATAGTCAACCGAGTTTATCGTTCTCACCCATTCACACCGGTGAGGCAGGCCGGAAAATGTTTTCAGGGTCTCAACCATACGATCCATCGGCAGTCCCGCAGTATGCCCCAATGCCAGGGCGGCCAGTGCATTGCTGATATTGTGTTTGCCTCGCAGTTTCATTTCCCTGACTGGCAGCAGCGTCTGGTAGCCGTACGCCAACCAGACTTCTTCCTGCTCGGAGATTGTACTGAATTTTTTTAGTGCAGGATGGCCCAAACCAAAATGTATCACTCGCATTCCCTGCGTAAGCAACGGGTTGGTCAAAGGCTGATCGTCATTGACTATGGCATTGTTACTCCCGTTGAATACCCTGTGTTTGGCTGCATGGTAAGCCTCGATAGTCGGGTAACGATCCATGTGATCTTCCGAAACGTTCAGAACTGTGGCTGACATGGCGCCCAGTCTGCGGGTTGTTTCAAGCTGAAAACTCGACAATTCCAGAATGTAGAGTTCAATCGACGGGTCCAGCAAATCAAGGGCCGGAGTTCCGAGGTTGCCACCTGTGGCCACTTTGGTGCCGGCATTTTTGGCCATTTCACCCAGCAGTGTAGTGACCGTACTTTTCCCGTTAGAGCCGGTTATGGCAATAATCGGCGCTTCGGCCACACAACTGAAAATATCGATGTCGCCGGTCACATGAACCCCGACGTCCATGGCCCGGCTTATTTCCGGAGTCGCAATAGCCACACCGGGGCTGACCACAAGGTCATCAGCCGTGCACAGATAATCTGAATCCAGCGGCCCGAGGCGCAACGGAACATGCGGGAACTCTGACCGGAATTTGTCCAGTCCGGAAGGGTTCTCCCGGGTATCCACCACTTCCACATCCGCACCTTGTCCGAGCAAATAGCGCACACAGGAAACCCCCGTCTTGCCTATGCCGACTACAATGTGTTTTTTATCAGAAACCATCAATTGCATTGCGCTTACAACCCTGTTTGCACTCGCGACCATTTTTTTCTGCCACCTGATTCACTACTACGTTTTTTCCCGACCGACTTCTTTTGATCCTGGACTGCTTTTTATTCTCAGACTGCTTTTTTGTTCTTACATTGCTCTTATCTGACCTTCAACGTAGCCAGGCCAATGAGTACCAACACCACAGTGATAACCCAGAATCTGACAATCACGCGGGGTTCAGGCCACCCCTTCAATTCGAAATGATGATGCAAGGGCGCCATACGGAATATTCTCCGACCGGTGAGCTTGAAAGAAGCCACCTGGAGAATCACGGAAACAGTTTCCATAACAAACACACCGCCCATAATAAACAACACCAGCTCTTGCCGAACAATCACGGCAACAACTCCCAGTGCCGCTCCCAGTGCCAATGCCCCTACATCTCCCATAAAAACCTGGGCCGGATAGGTGTTGAACCACAAAAAGCCCAACCCGGCACCCACGATGGCACCGCAAAAAACAATCAACTCCCCGGTGCCCGGTAAATGGGGAATATGCAGGTAGTTTGCAAACTGGATGTGCCCGGACAGATAGGCAAATATTGCCAGCGCACCCGCAACCATCACTGTCGGCATAATCGCCAACCCGTCAAGGCCGTCAGTCAGATTCACGGCATTGCTGCTGCCCACCACCACCAGGTAGGTCATAACACAAAAGCCGATCGCTCCCCACTGCCAGCCCCATTCCTTCACTACCGGGATAATAAAATAGGTTTCGGCCGGTAAAGAGGCGGATTGATACAAGGCAATGGCCGCAAGAGCGCCAAACACGGATTGCCACAGGTACTTCCAGCGGGCCGGCAACCCTCTCGGGTTTTTCTCAACCACCTTGCGGTAGTCGTCCACCCAGCCAATCGCCCCAAAAGACAGGGTGACCAGCAAGGTAATCCAGACATACCGATTACTCAAATCCGCCCATAGCAAAGTGCTGATTCCGATTGCCACCAGTATCATCGCCCCGCCCATGGTTGGCGTGCCAGCCTTGCTCAGGTGGGACTCGGGGCCATCATCCCGAACTGCCTGTCCAATCTGGTGAAAACTCAATCTGCGAATCACAGTCGGGCCAATTACAAGTGAAAGGCCGAGGGCCGTCAGCACACCCATAATGCCTCTCATGGTGAGATACTTGAAAACACCAAAAATACTGAAATAGTCCGAAAGAAATCCGGCAAGCCAAACTAGCATTTATTATCATCCATTTTTTTCATGTTATTATCTGCATTGCTTTCTGTGTTCCGCTTTGCTGCCTGCACGGTTTTCTGTTCCAGCCAGTTGATGACCTCTTCCATTCGGGCCCCTCTGGAGCCCTTGACCAAAATCGTTGTCATTGGTTGTTTTTCTACAATTGACACCAGAGCCGGGATCAGTTCGGCTTTGCTGCCAAATGACTCACCAATCCCGGTCGCTGAATCAGCCAGAACCGACGCAAATTGCCCTGTCGCCATCAATCGGTCAATACCGTACTCCAATGCCGCCTTGCCCACCGAGGCATGCAGGCGTTCCGCCTCCGGGCCAAGCTCGGCCATATCACCCAGCACCGCGACCTGATAGCCGGGTTGCTGAGAAAGCACTTCAATGGCAGCACAGACAGAAGACGGGTTGGCATTGTAGCTGTCGTCAATGATCTGCACGGAACCCCACTGCCGAAACTGCAACCTGGACGCCACACCTGAAAAACGTTGCAAACCTTGCTGAATGATCCGGGGTGATACTCCCCTGGACCAGGCCGCTGCCGCCGCAGCGAGCGCATTGGAAACAGTGTGAAGCCCGGGAAGCGGCAAGGAAACAGCCACCCTTTGATCCTGAAAGTGCATATCAAAACGCACCCCGGATTCATCCCTTTCGATATGCTGCGCATACACGGAAGACCGCGGGTTGCCCTTTGCACTGAATGACACCAACTTTGCTTCTGTCAGAAGTGAACTCCAGACTCCGAACGCCGGATCGTCCATATTGAGCACAGCGACACCGGATTTACCCAGTTTCGCCAGAATCTCCCCCTTTGTCCTTACAATCACATCCTTGCTGCCAAACCCTTCCAAATGCGCTTCGCCCGCATTGGTAATAATGGCCACATCCGGCTGAACCAGTTGTGTATTAAAGAGAATTTCACCTTTTGCGCTGGCGCCAAGTTCAATAACTGCGTACTCGTGCCCGGCACTGATTTGCAGCAAGGAAATGGGCACACCAAAATGGTTATTCAGATTACCCCTTGTAGAAAACACCGAACCGGACTGCGCCATAATGGAGGCCAGCATTTCTTTCACTGTCGTTTTACCGTTGCTTCCTGTGACAGCGAAGATCAGGCCGCCAAACTGATTCCGGTTATCTGCCGCCAGAGCCCGCAGCGCAACCAGGGTATTTTCGACACGGATTTGCGGCAACGGGCTATCGCTATATTCACTCACAAGCGCGGCACAGGCACCATTCTGCCTTGCCTGCCCGACAAACCGGTTGCCATTGAAATTGGGGCCAATCAATGCGACAAACAGGTCGCCCTGTGACATCCTGCGCGTATCTGTCGAGATAGACTGAAAGTGCCCATCCGTTCCCCGCAAATGACCGCCGGTGATTTCGGCCAGGCGGGAAAAAGAGCAGGATTGAATCATACCCGCCCCCAGTTCGACAATGCCTCACGAGCAACAGAAAAATCACTGAATGGCAGGCGTTGCCCCTTTATTTCCTGATAGTCTTCGTGCCCTTTTCCGGCGATTAGAATTATGTCTTCCGGCGTCGCCTTATCAATCGCCGAGGTGATCGCATTTCTACGATCCTGCTCAATCTGGCAGGACCGGAGTGAGTCCATACCGGAAACGATTTGCTGTATAATCTCTGCCGGGTTTTCCGACCTGGGATTGTCCGTTGTCACCACAACCCGGTCGGCAAAGTCGGAAGCAATGGCTCCCATTTGTTCACGCTTCCCCGCATCCCTGTCGCCCCCGCAGCCAAACAGACACCACACCTGCCTGTCACTGTGCTCTCGCAAAGCCATCAGCGCATTTTTCAAGGCATCCGGGGTGTGGGCATAATCTATAACCACTAGCGGTTTCGAACCGGGATCAGGCACTTCCACCATCTCCATCCGACCGGGTACAGTTCTGAGCTTTTGCAAGGCAGGAACAATATCCGCAATGGGAATGCCCATACTCAGCAATACGCCCACTGTCGCCAGCACATTGTAAATATTAAAGCGCCCGAGCAGATTGACAGAGAACGGGTAACGTCGACGCTGCCATACCAGATAACCACTCATTCCGGTGCGGGTAAACTCAGGCTGCTCCACAAACAGGTCAGCATCGGGGTTTTGAATACCAAAGGTCAGACACCGGGAAGTATCGATCCTGGCGATAATCCGTCGTCCGTATTCATCATCACCATTAAGCACGGCCCAATCGAGTTCGCGGGATAACAGAAGCTTGCTTTTCGCGGCAAAATAGGCCTCCATCGAGCCGTGGTAATCCAGATGATCGCGACTCAGATTGGTAAAAACAGCCCCTTCAAAACGCACCCCGTCAACCCGGCCCTGTTCCAGTGCATGGGAAGAGACCTCCATGCTGACAACCTGGCCCCCGACTTCTGAAATCTCATAGAGAGTGCGATGAACCGATTCTACATCAGGGGTGGTATGCAAGGAGGGCTTCAGCTCGCCCAGAATACCTGCACCCAATGTTCCAACTATGCCCTGTGGCTGCAAGCGAATTTCTGATAGCAGGGATGCAATAAAATGACTGACTGATGTTTTCCCGTTTGTTCCGGTCACACCTATAACAGGCATTGTTTTTGACACATTGCCATAGACGCGGGCAAAAATGTCGCCCGCGTGTGCCTTCAGACCTTGTACCCGAATCACCTTGCAATCGGCAGTAGAGGCTTCGTCATCATACTCACCCTCGCTCCCGCCGGTATCATCATCAATCAATACCAGCGATGCCCCTCGTTGAATCGCATCGGGCACATAGCAGGAGGCCCCGCTTTTCACACCGGCAAGAGCAATAAACAGCCCGCCCTTTTCCATGTTTCTGGAATCACGGGTCACCACCGAGACGGTCTCTACGCCGGGTATCGGCCTGTTCAGGATACCTTGAAGTAAACCCTGCACATTGATCGCCGCCTTTACCACCGCCCTGACAGAACCGGAATCACTAGCCATTCCGACCTCCCGGTTTTTTTGTTTTTTCCGAACTCAACAGGGCTTCAAGCTTTTCCTCTATTTTATCTGCATCTGTCACTGAAGCGGGAGACACGTTCAACAACCTCATGGCGCTATTGGCAATCCGGGAAAATACCGGTGCAGCCACTTCACCACCATAATACTCATCACCCTGAGGCCCATCGATCACAATTGACATGACTATTTCCGGCGTATCAGCAGGTGCAATCCCTGCAAACAGGGATATGTACTGGCTGTCCTGGTAACCGCTCTTTCCAACACTGTGAACCGTTCCCGTTTTTCCGCCCACTTTGTAGGCAGGCACCTGAGCCCGCGTTCCTGTCCCGCCTTTCTCAACCACTTTCTGCAATATCGCTCTCACCTGTGCTGCAAATTCCTTGTCAACGACCTGCTCTCCCCTTACTTCGTCATCATTCACCAGTAAAGAGGCCGGCTTTCGGAGTCCGTCATTGGCGATCACCTGGTAGGCCTGTGCCAATTGCAATGCCGTTACATTCAAGCCATACCCGTAAGACAGTGTTGCCACTTGCAGAGGCTTCCATTTGACCGGGTGAGGCAGTTTGCCCATGCGCTCTCCTGGAAATCCGGTTCCTGATGCCTGCCCCAATCCCAACCGGTAAAACATGTCCCAGACTTTTTCGCCACTGATATCCAGCGCAATCTTCGAGGTACCCACGTTGCTGGATTTGGCGACAACAGTAGCCACATCGATGACACCGTAATCGCGATGATCGCGAATACGCTTGCGCCCTATTCGCAACAAGCCGGAGGAGGTATCTATTTTGCTCCAGGTAGCATATTTCCCGGTTTCCAGCGCAGCCAGAATGGTTATCGGCTTGACGGTGGAGCCGGGTTCAAACACATCAGTGACAGCCCGGTTTCGCAAACTGTCAACACTCAGGCTGAGGCGGTTATTGGGGTTATATGAAGGTTGATTCACCATCGCCAGCACCTCTGCGGTGTTGGCATCCAGCACCACAACACTGCCAGCTTTTGCCCGATGCGCCCTGACCACGGCCTTTAACTCCCGATAGGCGATAAACTGCAAGCGCATATCCAGGGCAAGTTGTATATCACCACCCGGCCTGGATTCCCTGATCAGCGCCAAATCCTTGATGACATTCCCAAGGCGATCCTTAAGCACCTTTTTTTTGCCGGAGACTCCATTCAGCCAGTCATCATAAGCCAGCTCGATACCTTCCTGACCGCGCTCGTCGATATTCACAAAGCCAACCACATGAGCTGCCACTTCAGCCGCAGGGTAGAAACGTTTATAGTCTCTCTGTATATGAATGCCCGGAAGTTTGAGCGCTTTCACTTTTCTGGCCAGGGCCGGGTCAACCTTTCTTTTCAAATAGACAAATTCCCGTGCTGCATTACGTTCCAGCTTTTTTTCAAACCATTGACGACTGATCGACAAAAGCTGACAAAGACGCCCGACATCTTCGAAACCTGCCTGGCCGAGCAGCATCTCCCCGGGGTTCATCCAAACCGTTTCCACTGGCGTACTGACCGCCAGGGGTTCACCATTCCGGTCGCTGATTATGCCCCGGTTTGCCAGAATATCTTCAAACCTTATCGCTCTGGCCTCTCCCTGATTGATAAGGAAGTCTTTTTCAATAACGTGCAACTGAACCAGGCGGTATGTCAGCAATACAACTGCAAACCCCATAAATGTTATGACAAACGAATAACGCCAGACAGAAAAATTCCTGTTTGGCGCCACTTTCTGACTTTGATTCGAAACGGTATCGGAGCTCATTGTCTGATCTGAATAATCTCTTCGGTTCGCGGGATCACCATGTCCAGGTCATCTCGGGCAATTTTTTCTACCCGCCCCTGCGCGGTCAATGCGCTCTGTTCCAATAAAAGCTGGCTCCATTGGGCCTGATAAAAGTCCCGCTTGTTCTGGATCATTTCCAACCGGGAGTACAAATCCCTGTTTACATGCACAGCATAAACCGCAGAAAAAATACACACACTGAGCACCGACATCAGCCCCAGGGTGATCATGGTATTTTTATTAAATACAGAAAACACCTGCTTCAGGGAAAAGCTTTCACCCTTGTTGTTGGCCGCCACTTGCTGGCGAGCAAAAACCCTTGCCATTCCTGCATCAATAAAAAACATCTCTCTACTCACAATTACTCACAGCTATACACACCACCCTTGCATCAGGGCAGTCAGACCCTGTACGGCCGGACTGCACTTCTTTCAATTTTTCACCACAAAAAGACAAATAAACAAAACAGGACAATTCCCGGAACCAGGACAACCGGCACTAGCTGGCCACCTTCTCCAGGGTTCTCATAATGGCGCTGCGTGCTCTCGGGTTATTCTCTATCTCCTGTCGGGAAGGCTTGACCGCCTTGCCAACAAGCCTGTACCCCGTTTCCAGTGCACTCGCCTGAACCGGCACCCCTCTCGGTAACTGTGGACCTTTCACCAGATTGCGCATAAACCGTTTGACAATCCGGTCTTCCAGGGAGTGAAAACTGATCACCACCAGCCTTCCGCCCCTGTTTAACAACCTGGTCATCGCCAAAAGCGAAGCCTCCAAATCAACCAACTCCCTGTTCACTTCAATGCGTATGGCCTGAAATGCCCTTGTTGCCGGATGCTTTCCCTTCTCCCAGGCCGGGTTGGCCTCTGCAACAATTTTTGCCAACTGCCCGGTTGTGACTATCGGCGCATCCTGTCGGGCTTTTACGATCGCGCAAGCCATGCGTCTGGCAAAGCGCTCCTCTCCGTATTCTCTCAATACCCGGACGATTTCCGGCTCCCCGGCACTGGCCACCCACTCTGCTGCGCTCATGCCTGATTCTGTATTCATTCTCATATCCAGCGGGCCATCCTGCATAAAGCTGAAGCCTCGCCCGGCGTCATCAAGCTGAGGCGAAGAAACACCGAGATCCAGAAGCACGCCATCAAGCGAATCAATACCCAGCCCGGCCATTCGTTCTGCCATATTGACAAAAGCATCGTGAACAATATGAAAGCGGCTATCAGCCTTTGCCAGCTCTTTCCCTGCTGCCACCGCTAGCGGATCCTTATCAAACCCGATTACCCTGGACTTTGTATCCAGCGCTTGCAGAATCCTCCGGGTATGGCCTCCTCTGCCAAAGGTGCCATCCACATAGACCCCCTTTGGCCTGACAACCAGTTGAGCAACCGCTTCTTCCAGCAAAACTGTTTGATGTTCGTTAATGACCAAAGGCATTTCTCTTTTCAGGGTGAACAACGAAGCTAAATAATAAACAAATGCACCAGCAATCAAATCGTGAGACTACGCATTTCTTCCGGCATTTCGCCATCATCAGGTTCATCCATCCAGGCATTCCAGGCTTCTTCACCCCATAACTCCAGCTTGTTACCCTGGCCGATAAGCTTGAGTTTTTTAGTCAGCTTTCCATACTCACGCAAACTGGAAGACAGCGACACCCGACCACTGGCATCCAGATCAAACGAGAGCACATGCCCCATCATCAGACGCTTCATTTTCGAAGACTCTCTGTGGGTGTCCGGCAGGGCAATGATTTTGGGAAGAATTTCATCCCAATAGGGCTGCGGATAAATGATCACGCAGAACTCTCGTGGATGCGCAGTCACCACGATACGACCACCGCACATCTCATTGAGCTGCTCACGAACCCGGGTAGGAATGGCAATCCTCCCTTTCGAATCCATATTGATCGAATGGCTCCCTAAAAGCATCATCCTTCAATTTCGGGCCAATCTACACCCAAATCTCCACCCTGCTGACAAAAAATCCACTTTTTACCACTTTTTTCCACTTTCTCCCACACTATAGAAACAGCAAATACACAATGCAAGCGCAAGAACAAATTGAATTGCCAAAGAATCCCTTTTCAGGACAACAAGTTAGAGGGAAGCAGAGCAAAAAAAAGAAAAAAGCAACCAGAAAGGCCATGTAAATCATGTGGATGCAATGACTTTCCAGAATTGGAATCAACTCTAAGATTTTTTTTGGATAGATAGATTTTTTTTAGATCAGATCAAAAACGAGAGACCGACAAGCCGTCAAACTCTCGCCTCGTACGGGAAAAATAACCGAACCATACGTCATAAATACAACGATAGCAGCCGAAGAGGGTTTTGGGGTTTTGAGTTCGCCGATAAGCCGGGTTCTGTCGTGGACAGTCATTCCTCTAGTGCATGTGTCACCACATACCTCAAGCAACCTACCCGAATCCGGTGCGGGTCACACCGAAGGATTCCTATTTGGTCTTGCTCCGAGCGGGGTTTACCATCGCCGCACCTGTTACCAGCTACGCGGTGCGCTCTTACCACACCTTTTCACCCTTACCCGCTGCGACTCTCTGACAAAGCCAGGGAGCCATTAAAGCGGGCGGTTTACTTTCTGCTGCACTTTCCGTAGGCTCGCGCCCCCCAGGAGTTACCTGGCACTCTACCCTTTGGAGCCCGGACTTTCCTCTCCCCGAATGAATCGGGCAGCGACTGTCTGGCGAACTCAGAGGCAGAATACCTGTACGACCGGAAAAGTGCAAGCCATCGTCATCCAGACTGCGCCTGCTCAGCTATCAGCCTGTTTTTCCCTGGTCTGGACACCAAATTGATAATACACCTTCTTGTTGCCACCATAGTGTTGAGCGACAATCGCAGCGGCCTGCTTCAAAGGCAAGTACTCAACCAACTGAAGCAGCAGTGACTTCGCTTTTGGGTCAAGCTCGTCTCCTGTAGCCCTATAGCCGCGCACAACAAAAACAAACTCACCCTTACGCTGGTTTTCATCAAGCTCGACAATGTCACACAACTCACTTGCCGAGCCTTTCAAAACGGTCTCGAAACGCTTGGTTATTTCTCTGGCGACAACCATCTCCCTATCATCGCCAAATATATTCCTGATTGCTTTCAGCGCATCCTGAACACGGTGTGGCGACTCATAAAAAACCAGTGTCCTTTCGTCTTCTTTCAGCATCTCAAGCCTGTTTGCTCGCGCAACCGGCTTTGCCGGCAGAAAACCTTCAAAGGCAAACCTGTCTGTCGGCAAGCCGGAGACAGACAGGGCGGATATCATCGCACAGGCGCCGGGCACGGGCCTGACCGGCAGGGAATGCGCCCTCACACGATTCACCAGTACATAACCCGGATCCGATATCAAGGGCGTTCCCGCATCCGAGATCAAGGCAATGGATTGCCCACGGCCAATTCGCTCAATGATCTGCCCGGCTTTTTGCTCTTCATTATGCTCATGCAAGGACATCAGCCTGGTCGTGATTCCGTAATGATCCAGCAGACGCCTGCTGTGCCGGGTATCTTCGGCAGCAATCAGATCCACCTGATCAAGTACCGAAAGCGCTCGCAAGCTGATATCAGCCATATTGCCAATCGGTGATGCAACGACATATAGCGCTGATTCAATGGGTTCACCGTGCCCGATGGAAGAAAAATCAGTCAAAAAGAACTCCAATATAAAAAAACAATCACTTTGCAGACGTTACGGTAGTGCTCACAAACAGGTATAATTCCGCTCTGATTCAATTAATTCACACCCCGAAACGTACTTCGAACACTACCAGGGAGAGTAGTACAACCGATGAAAACGCTCAATTTCGTTCTGCCAGCCTTCATTGCTCTCCTGCTTTCGGCCTGTTCCAACGCGCCCATGAAGCCGCATCCGCCTTCCGAGCCAATACAGGAGATTCCGAAACAGCCTCCCACAGCAGATGAATTAATTCAAGAGGCCAACGAATCAGGATCACTTGCCTATTCGGCAGAGCTGAAGTTGCAGGCAGCCCGACTGCTCACTGACAACCAGGAGCCGGCGCGGGCATTCGCTGTGTATTCTGAAATTTCACCCCGATACCTGTCACCCGACCACCTCCGGCACTATATCCTGCTCGGGCTCAAACTGGCTGTTGACCAGGACAGCATTGAAATGGCTCAGCAGCTTTTGGATATGAGAGGCGACCAGTTTGAGCACACCGGCGCCGAGCAGCAAGGTGAGTATGCGTGGCTGGTTGCAAAAGCCCTGTCTCTGTCTGGCCAGCACTATTTGGCGGCACAAAAGAGAATTTTGTCTGCCAATCTCTACAGTGACGAAGAGTACTGGAACAACCATGAATTAATCTGGAAAAATCTCAGACTCTCTTCTCTAGAACAGCTTGTCGCAATACCGGCACCTGATGAAACAAACAACGAGTTAACCGGCTGGATCGAACTGGCCAGAGCCATCAAGCAAAACATGTTCAGCCTGGATAAGCAACTCAGGGCACTCATTCAATGGCAGGGAGACTGGCCAGACCACCCGGCAGCCCGGCACCTTCCCGGCGAACTCAATCTGCTTGCCACTCTCCCCGACCTGCGCCCGGAGCGCATCACTGTGGCTCTGCCGCTATCCGGCAAGCTGGAAAGAGCCGGGAAGTCGATCCTGGAAGGTTTCCTCGCAGCGTTTTACAACGATACTCAACAATCAGCCAGCCAGACCAGACTGTCCATCATTGACACCAGCAAATCGGCCAACATTCGCGAACTGGTTGAATCCATACACTTGACCTCACCCGGGCTGGTTATCGGCCCGCTCAGGAAGACTCTGGTCGAACAGCTTGCCAGCTACCCGGATTACAAATACAAAACCATCACTCTCAACTACACATTGCCCGAAGAAGGTATCACTGAATCCGGCATCTACCAGTTTGGCTTGTCTTTTCAAGACGAACTCAATCAGATTGCGGAACAGGCTTGGTTGGAAAATGTACGCAGCACCCTGATTTTCTGCCCGAATAATAACTGGGGGCAAAGAACCTGCAACCAGCTGGAAAGTGTGTGGCTGGCAAAAAACGGCATTGTTTCTGATATCAAACTTTTCGACCCCAAAAAACAACACACCTTTTTTATTGAAGAGGCGCTCAAGGTCAATCAAAGTAAAGCTCGAAAAAGAGAACTTCAAATGGTTATTGGAGAGCAACTTGAGTTTGAACCCAGAAGAAGGCAGGATATTGACGCCATTTTTCTTATAGCAAACTCGGTAAACGGGCGACAGATCAAACCTCTTTTATCTTTCTACTATGCGGGCAACCTGCCTGTTTATGCTACATCCACCATTTATTCAGGCAAACCGGAGCCGACCAGAAACCTGGATCTTTCCAACATCATGTTTACGGAGACACCCTGGGTTTTGAATACCGCCAACCCGACAAGACACGCAATCGAACAGGCATGGCCGAAACTCGCAAGCAAATACACCCGACTCTTCGCACTGGGAACCGACGCCTTTTTACTATCGTCCCGCCTCCCCCTGCTTGAACAAATACCGGACATATACATACCCGGCAACTCGGGATTACTGAGCCTTAAATCAAATCGGCAAATACACCGTCACCTGGAGTGGGCGACCTTTGAAAAAGGCAATGCGATAGTAATGACAGACAAACACTGATAAAAACCAAAAAAGCAGAAACCGGGGGAATGGGCCAATGCGAAGAAAGGGACAGGAAGCTGAGGGTATTGCTGAATCATTTTTGATAGAAGCCGGTTTGTCGCCAATCAAACGCAACTATTACTGCAAATGTGGAGAGATCGACCTGATCATGAGTGATAAAGAGTCACTGGTTTTTGTGGAAGTGCGATTTCGCAATAACACTGACCACGGAACACCATTGGAAAGCATCACCTCCAGCAAGCAAAGAAAAATCATACGCGCAGCAAAAAACTATCTCACCAGGTATCATTTATGGGACAGGCAGTGCCGAATTGATGCCATAGGTATTGACAAGAAAAAAGACGGCTCACTTCATTTTGATTGGCAAAAAAATGCAATCTGCGAGTAGTTTGTCCTGCTTGCGATAAACATGGCAGCCGTTGAAATCACCCGCTGCGAAGTGAACCACCATTCAATCAGTAGTGCCTGCAACCAGGGAGAACAGACCCGATGACCCCAAACGAGAGATCTGACTATTTGCTCAAGGAGCACCTGGAATTAATCATCAACTGTGCGGACGAATTGAGCCATAAAATCGCTGCACTTTCAGAAACAGTCACGCAGACACTGCTATCTGATGGAAAAGTATTCACCCTCGGGAACGGGCCATGCGCACCGATAGCCGAGATTCTGGCGAACTCAATGGTAGACCAGTTTGAGAGGGAGAGACCCGGCTTTCCAGCAATCTGCCTGTCAAATGAGCACTCCCTGATCTCTCAGTATGCGAAGGAAAGGCGCTTCAATGAACTGGCGGCACGCAAACTCAGGACATTGGGAGCAGAAAATGACATGCTGATCTTGCTGTCAATCGAAGGCGACTGCAGCAATCTGGTACAAGCAATGCAAACGGCCCATGACAAGGGAATGGCTGTAGCACTGATTACCGGACCAAACTCCAGCAACCTGGCTTCAATAATGGATAGTAACGATCTGGAAATTTGCCTTGGAAGCAATACCAAATCACGCGTTATCGAGTTTCAAATGATCAGCATTAATATCTTGCTGGATCTCATTGACTGCGCGCTCTTTGGGCCACCAACAGAAAGCCCTGAGGAACCCGCCTGAATGCACCGGCAACACTCATAACAAGACTCGGCAACCTGTGGATTGACACAAACCTATTTGACTACTGTTAAAGACGGTTTTCTATCCATTTTCTTCACCACCGCCTTGTCCTGACTGCCTGAAGGGTCATCAGGCCCGGGTGTGCCGGGCTCGGCACCAAAAACCATACCCTGGCCATTTTCCTTGGCGTAAATCGCCATCACCGCCCTGACCGGCACATGAACTTGCATCGGGACACCACCAAACCTTGCATTAAAACTCACTGCGTCATTTGAAATAATCAAACCATTAACGGCAGATGTGCTGACATTCAGCACAATCTGTCCGTTGGAAACATAGTCCGATGGCACCTCGACCCCGCTAACACCCGCATCAACCACCATATACGGGGTTAATCCATTATCAGATATCCATTCATTCAACGCTCTTAGCAAATAAGGACGACTCGGTGTCATATAGGTGCCTCGGATTAATCCCTTGCAGAAGACATTCAGCCTCTGATTTCCTGTTCAAATTCACTAAGGCTCGCCTTGAAGGATTCCCTGCCAAACAGCCTGTCCATGTACTGTGCAAGTGGCTTGCCTGCTTTTTCCGGAATTTCTATACCCAACAGGGGCAACCTCCAAAGTAATGGAGCAACACAACAATCTACAATGGTAAACTCCTCACTCATAAAATAGGGCTTTTCAGCAAACAACGGTGCAGAGGCTATCAGACTCTCGGCCAGTTCCTGGCGGGGCTTGTCCACATCAGTGCCTCTTGCAGTACCTGATTCAATCTGGTCTGCAAGCCACAACCAGTCCTTCTGGATACGATGCATCATCAATCGACTGTGAGCTCTGGCCACCGGGTAAACCGGCAACAGGGGGGGATGGGGAAATCTTTCGTCCAGATATTCCATCATAATGTTTGCTTCATAAAGCACAAGATCCCGATCAACAAGCGTAGGGAGCTCATTGTAGGGATTAAGGTCAGCCAGTTCTTCAGGCTTGTCATCGGGATCGACGTCGATAATATCAACAGCAACCCCCTTTTCCGCAAGAACAATCCTCACACGATGACTATAGTGGCTGGTGCCATCGGAAAAAAAAGTCATGGATGACCTTTTTGTCACTACTCCCATTAGAATTCCTCAATATTAAAAAAAATAATCAAAGCGCCTGAAACAAACGCTTTGATTATTGTTAACGCATATGGCGAATCATCACTATCAGCCCGATAACACACTACTCGGCCTAGTGAATACCTCTCCAATACTCCTTATTGAGAAAATACACAAAAATGAACAAAAACGCGAGAAACAATAAGACATTTCTACCTATCCGGTGACTTTCCAGTTTGGATGGTTCTCCCATATAAACCATAAAGCCAACCAGATCCTTAATGGCCCTGTCATATTCACTTGCAGACAAGCTGCCTTTTTGCGCATATTCCTGACAACCACTTCCACCAACCAGCTCACCTGTCAGCGTATCAAACTGCTTTTTAACACCGAACCCGGGTTTGTCGGCACACAAGCCCTGCAAGCCTTCCAACACATGCGGCATCCCTACATCAGGGAAAATGGTATTGTTGACACCATAGGGCCTTGAGTCATCTTTATAAAACGCTCTCATATAGGAATACAGCCAATCTGGCCCGCGCAAACGTGCTTCCAGTGTCAGATCAGGCGGAGGAGCACCAAACCAGGAACTCGCCTGCTCGGGGGAAAGTGCGATCTGCATCAACTCGCCGATTTTTGCGTCCGCAAAAACCAGATTTTCCATATACAAATCAGGCGGAATACCCAAATCGGTTGCTACGCGTTCATAACGCGCGTACTTCATCGAGTGGCATCCCATGCAGTAGTTGGTAAACAAGGCAGCACCACGCTGCAAAGACACCTTATCTTCGAGATCGATATCCACGTGATCAACGACAACACCACCACCTGCAGCCAATGCCAAATTGGAGAAAAGTGAAAACGCAAGCAATTGCAATAATCGAGTTATCATCCTGTGACCCTCTCTGGCTCTGGTTTGGTTTTTTCCATTTTGCTATACCAAGGCATCAGTATAAAAAATGCGAAATAGATCACAGTGGCAATTTGCGCAACCATCGTTCTTTCAGGTGTCGAGGCCAGGGCACCAAGATAACCAAGAACAACAAAACTGATCGAAAACACCACCAACCACAATTTACTGATCCACCCTTTGTAACGAATGGACTTCACCGGGCTCCGATCCAACCACGGCAAGACAAACAGAATCGCAATCGCTCCACCCATCACTACAACACCCCAAAACTTGGCATCAACACCAAACAGAGGATAGGTTACCGCCCGCAACATCGCATAGAACGGGGTAAAGTACCACACTGGTGCAATATGCTCCGGCGTCTTCAACGGGTTGGCAGGCTCAAAGTTCGGTTTTTCGAGGAAAAACCCTCCCATTTCCGGGAAGAAGAACACCACAATACAAAATACAAAGAGGAAAACAACAACACCGACCAGATCATGGACCGTGTAATAGGGGTGAAAAGGAATACCATCTTTGGGAATACCGTTTTCATCCTTGTTTTTCTTGATTTCAACGCCGTCAGGATTATTGGAGCCCACTTCATGCAGCGCCAGCAAGTGGAGAACAACCAACGCAAGAAGAACAATTGGCAATGCAACTACGTGCAAGGCAAAAAACCGGTTCAGGGTAATGCCTGATATCAGGTAATCCCCCCGAATCCACAAGGCAAGATCCTCACCGACAAAAGGTATCGCGCCAAACAGGGAAACGATAACCTGGGCTCCCCAATAGGACATTTGTCCCCAGGGCAGCAAATAACCCATAAAGGCCTCGGCCATCAGGCACAGATAGATGGTCATACCAAAAATCCACACGAGTTCGCGAGGCTTGCGATAAGATCCGTACATCAACCCCCTGAACATGTGCAAATACACGACAGCAAAGAACGCCGATGCACCTGTAGAATGCAGATATCTCAACAGCCAGCCATATTCCACATCCCGCATAATATACTCTATGGACGCGAAGGCTCCCTCGGCAGAAGGGTTATAGCTCATCGTCAGCCAGATACCCGTCAACAACTGATTAACCAGCACCAGCAACGATAAGGAGCCAAAGAAATACCACATATTGAGGTTCTTTGGCGCATAGTACTTGCTCATGTGGCGCTCGAAAGCCTCCACCACCGGCAAGCGGGCATCAATCCATTCCAACAGCTTTTGCATTATGCTCCCTCCTGGTTGACACCAATCATGACTGTTTCATCATCAATATAATAATAGGGAGGAACCACCAGATTGGTCGGAGCTGGAACACCCTTGTAAACACGACCGGACAAATCAAATTTGGAACCATGACAGGGGCAGAAGAAACCACCCAGCCAGTCCGGGCCCAGATCAGCCGCTGCTACTTCAGGCCTGAACTTGGGAGAACACCCCAGATGGGTGCAAATTCCGACCATAATCATATATTCGGGTTTTATTGCTCGATCCACACCCTTGATGTATTCGGGCTGCTGTGGTTTTTCAGATAGT
Organism: Pseudomonadota bacterium; assembly: GCA_002747395.1. Classification (GTDB taxonomy): domain Bacteria; phylum Pseudomonadota; class Gammaproteobacteria; order Pseudomonadales; family Oleiphilaceae; genus LZORAL124-50-18. Next base: position 8,859 of record PDPE01000031.1, on the reverse strand, counting down.
GGATCGGCGACTACATCATTAAGCTTCGGGAGTCGCTCCAGCATTTCTTTTGTGCGCCTGACAATCCAGACAGGCTGCCCCCGCCACTCCACTGTGACCTGTTGACCCAGCTCAATCTTGCTTATATTAACCTTGACCGGAGCACCAGCGGCCTTGGCCTTGGCACTCGGGTTCCACGATGCCACAAAAGGCACCGCAGCACCGACCACGCCGATACCGCCAACCACGGATGTCGCTCCAAGCAGAAGTCGTCGCCGGCCCTGATCTACATCGCCATTGCTCATACAGGCTTCTCCTAACTAGAGATACTTACCTAAATTCACGGAATAAGCACGAATTTAGAACCATAAAATTAATCCGCACAAATGGTAATGAAATTAACCCCCACTTACAAGGTGGATTAGTCAATTTCGAGCCAATATAAGCCTTTTTCCAACCACAATTTTTTGAGGTCAATCAGACTCTCATAAAAAAGCCCGACTGAAAGCCGGGCTTTGGGTGCCTCTGCGCGAATTTGTTAACGCTTGGAGAATTGTGGACGCTTGCGTGCCTTGCGAAGCCCCACTTTCTTACGCTCGACTTCACGAGCATCTCGCGTCACATAACCGGCTTTACGCAAGGCAGGTCGCAACGTTTCATCATACTCCATCAAGGCACGTGTAATACCATGACGAATTGCACCCGCCTGACCGGTAGTACCACCACCGGATACAGTCACCTTGATATCAAACCTATCGACCATCTCGACCAATTCAAGCGGTTGACGAACCACCATGCGGGCAGTTTCACGACCAAAAAACTGATCAAGCGGACGATTGTTAACAGTAATATTTCCTGTACCGGGACGAAGGAACACTCTCGCAGCAGATGTCTTACGTCGACCTGTACCATAATTTTGAGTTACAGACATATTGGCCTTCCGTTATATATTCAATTCTTGTGGTTGCTGTGCCGCATGAGGATGCTCTGTTCCTGCATACACTTTAAGCTTGCCAAACATTTGCCGACCCAGCGGGCCCTTTGGCAGCATACCCTTTACCGCCGCCTGAATAATTCGCTCTGGAGCGTGATCACGCAACTTGTTAAAAGACATGGATTTCAAGCCACCGACATAACCGGTATGCCTGTGATACATCTTGTCGCTGGCCTTATTACCTGTTACGGTAATTTTTTCAGCATTGACAACAACTATATAGTCGCCCGTGTCAACATGAGGAGTGTACTCAGGCTTATGCTTGCCCCTCAGGCGACGGGCAATCTCGGTTGACAATCTGCCGAGAGTTTTACCTGTAGCATCTACAACAAACCAGTCGCGTTTTACGCTTTCCGGCTTTGCACTTAACGTTTTCATCAATTCCCGCCTCTAAAATACGATTGCCTCCATACCCTGAGCCAATACCGAACGAACAGACCATAACCCTGCCTGGGAAAGAGCATTGATTATGATAACCGGTCCATCGACACCAACTATCCAGATACTTTTGGAAGCCCAATTGTCTTCAAATTATTCATTGTCAGCATGGAACGCCGGGGCTGCGTTGCAGACGCCAACTAAAAAAATTCAGGGCGCGAATTATAATTAATCTACCCCGGAATCACCAGCCCTTTTTTATTTTTTATTCCAAACCCGGAAGGCACCCCCTCCGAAAGCGACCTTGAAAAACAGAAGTCAAACCAGTGAAAACAGCCTGCGCGTATTGGCAAGAAGCGATAACCGGATCAATTCCGGAGGCTCGTTGCGCAGATCGCAAAGACAGTGAAATACCTGTTTTACCGATAATGGTGTATTCAGCTCACCCCGAAGCCCGTACGGTGGCATATCCGGTGAGTCTGTTTCCAGTACCAGTGAAGAAAGGGGCAATTTTGCGACGGCATCCCTGGTTTTACGCGCCCCGGGGTAAGTAATCACTCCACCCACACCAAGGTAAAAACCCCGTTTCACAAACTGCAAGCCATCCTGAATACTGCCGGAAAAACCATGCAACACGCCATAACCACGATAATTTTGGCGTTTTAACACTGCCAATACGTCGCTGTGTGTTTTACGTGAGTGAACAATAATTGGCAAACCATGCTTCACCGCCAACTCAATCTGCCCCTGAAACAACTCGACCTGGCGCTGCCAATGGGGAGCGGTTCTGTCCAGCCCGATTTCTCCAACGGCGACCACCTGCTGATCACTGACCAGCAGGGCATCCAGTTGCTCCAGGCCACTATCCGGGTGCTCGTCGACAAAACAGGGGTGCATACCCAAAGCGATGGAAATCTCCGAAAAACGACTGGCCAGCACGCACAGGTCAGGCCACTGCCCGACGAGCACCCCGGGGACAACAAATTTCCCGATTCCCTCAGACCAACAGGATGCCAGAAGTGTTTCCAGTGATTGCTGAAAACACTCAAAATTCAAATGGCAGTGGCTATCAATAAAACGCACGGACAAGACCAGTTAGTGCTCTCGTGTTTTATGAAACACAATATCCGGATAGCGTTCCTGAGCCAACTGCAGGTTGACCAGGGTGGGCGCAATGTAGGCCAGAGAGTCTCCACCGTCCAAAGCAAGATAGTCAGCGCAACGTTTTTCAAACTCTGCCATCTTTTGACTGTCTTCAGCCGTCACCCAACGTGCCGTTGCCACATTAACCGGCTCATAGATTGCCTCAACCTTGTACTCGGTCTTGAGCCTGCTGACCACCACATCAAACTGCAGCACACCCACCGCACCGACGATCAAATCATTGTTTTTCGAAGGCCGGAATACCTGAACCGCACCCTCCTCGGACAACTGGATCAACCCTTTTTGCAGTTGCTTGGTTTTGAGCGGATCTTTTAACCTGATCCTTCGGAACAGCTCGGGCGCAAAGTTCGGAATCCCCGAAAATTTGAACGTCGAACCGGAGGTAAAGGTATCACCAATCTGAATGGTTCCGTGATTGTGCAGCCCGATAATATCACCGGCATAAGCGGTTTCGACGCGGGTACGGTCACCCGCCATAAAAGTCAGGGCATCGGCAATGCGAACCTCCTTGCCCAGCCGAACATGCTTCATTTTCATGCCCTGCTGGTAAATACCCGAGCAGATTCTCAGAAAAGCCACCCTGTCCCTGTGCTGAGGATCCATATTGGCCTGAATCTTAAACACAAAGCCCGAAAAGTCCTGACTGTCCGGCTCGATCATTCCCTCATCAGTGTCTCTGGCCAGCGGCTTCGGTGCCCAGTCAACCAGGCCATCAAGCACATGATCCACGCCAAAATTACCCAATGCCGTTCCAAAGAACACCGGCGTCAGTTCGCCAGCCAGAAAAGAGTCCAGATCAAACTCCGGGCAAGCCCCCTTTACCAGCTCGATTTCTTCTCTCAGTTGTTCCGCATAATCGCCGATTTGTTCATCCAGCTCCGGGTTATCGATCCCTTTCACTGTTCGCACATCCTGAATCGTATGCCCCTGCCCCGAGGAATAGAGCAGCACCTCGTCCCGTAACAGGTGGTAAACACCCTTGAACTCCTTGCCCATGCCAATCGGCCAGGTAATTGGCGCACAGTGAATATTCAGGACACTTTCCACTTCATCCAACAATTCAATCGGGTCGCGTATGTCCCGATCCAGCTTGTTCATAAAGGTAATAATCGGCGTCGTCCTCAGCCGGGTTACCTCCATCAACTTTATGGTTCTGTCCTCTACGCCCTTGGCGCTGTCAATCACCATCAGGCAGGAGTCAACAGCAGTCAGTGTACGATAGGTGTCTTCAGAGAAATCCTCGTGCCCCGGCGTATCCAGCAGGTTAACCAAATGCTCGCGATAGGGAAACTGCATGATGGAGGTGGTCACGGAGATACCCCTCTCCTTTTCCATCTCCATCCAGTCAGACCTGGCATGCTGGCCGGATTTTTTTCCCTTTACTGTCCCTGCCTTTTGAATAGCCTTTCCGAACAGCAACAGCTTTTCGGTAATGGTTGTTTTTCCCGCATCCGGGTGGGAAATAATAGCGAAAGTCCTACGCTTTTTGATTTCATTGAGAAAATCTTGGTTTGCCATGTATAAATTCTTTTAGTTTGTACACGGATTTGTACACACTTTTGGACGTACTCTTTTTTCAGTTCTTCGCTTGTCAAATCCGTCGTGTTAATCGCAATTGGCCGCTATTTTCGCTGATCTTGACTTTATAAACAATCAATGGTTTTCCAATCGGTTACCTTTTACTCTCAGCGTGTGCCAATGCTCAGTTGTAGCTGTTTGCAATCATTGCCTGACCACCTCGCTCCGGAGCCGAGGATAGCAACTCACCTTCGAAGAGATACATTTCCGGCAGCCACAACTTCAAAACAAGAAGAAAATACCCGCACAAATTATGACCCTATACATTTAATGCCAAAATCAGCCGCGCGTGTTATGCGTTGGCTGGATTTTTTTGTTAGAGCTTCTTTCCTCTGCAATTAACTTTGCCCAACAGGTTCTACTCCTCTCTTTTTTGATCTGCTCTAGTGTTTTAAGATTATTGCCTGTCTTTTTTGTGCTCATCACGTTTCTTCCTTTCTTTTGGGGTAGTAAATTCTTTAAGCTCATCATCAGTTAGATAAGGTGTATCAGGATCAGATATAGACTGCTCCATAATTTCTTTCTCAGTTGTATTTTTGATGCGTTCAATATCGGTTTCACCTTTCATCTTCCTGAGTTCTTCAAGCGTATATGTTTTACTCATACAATTCTCCTGAGATGAAATGTGTGTGACTCATATTCTTGCCTTTCCTTTTTGTTTGCCATACGCGCAGATATGATTCGTACAACATCTTGACCATTTTCATTAACTCTCTCAGTGTATACAACAAGAAGTATGCCAAAACTTACTCTACCGATAGTCTGGATTCGCACCTCTCCATAGTTTTGTCGGTGATCAGTTCTTTCTTGCCTTCCTGGATCATCCCATACTAAAGCGGCATCAATGAAATCGATCCCGCGGTCTCTGAGCGTTTTTTCTCGTTTACTTTCATCCCAATCAAATAACATCATTTTCTCCTTTGCCAGCCATAGGCTAATGGCCAAAACCATATTTCTTTTGAGTGTTCTGGTCAAATAAAACTGGACACAGAACGATGGCTACTTTCTTGCACCCAAGGAAAAAACACTCCGAAAACCTTGCACAATAGCGCTATCAGAAAAAAAACGCACCAAGGTAAGCCACGCAATTGGCATTTTTTTCTATTTCCGACCAATCCAGATTATTTACCGAACCGGCAGAGCAGGAGACAACCAAAGGCAGTGAAACACATCAGGCAAGATCAGTGATATCTCGTTTCTTTTTTATAAAAAGCCAAGTGGCTACCACATAAGTCGTGCTGGCAATACCTGTTAATAACAACCTGGTAACGGATATGACAATTGGCTGCCAAAGCATAGCGATAATCATGAGTGCACCTGAAAGAAACAGCGTTAACCTGTTTCTATCTATAAAAACCGCATTGATCATTTTTATTTCGTTACGCTCAGGTTTCGTCATTTTACCCCGACTCGCAGAAGTCAGACTTTGGTCGTTATTCCGGATTACCGGAAAAAAACGCCAACTCCAGCGCCATAACAATTGCATTTTCTCTGCCATTGACCGCAGGATAGTAGCCTTTTCTCAATCCGATTTCATTGAAACCCGCAGCGGAATACAAGGCAATGGCAACCTCGTTGGATTGTCGCACCTCCAGAAACATGGTTTTCCCTCCCACCTGCAGTGACCGGTCAATCATAAATCGCAGGAGTTTGCCACCAGCTCCCTGGCCTCTGAAGCGGTCGGCGACACACAGATTCAGCAATTCAACCTCATCCAGAGTCATTCTGGAAAAACCGTAAGCGACAATGGGGGCGCTTTTTGCATTTGAATCCGGTACCGGATCCACAAGCAGCCAATTGTGATAGCGCTGACCAAAGCAGCCGGTGAAATCATTTTCAGACCAGGGATGAGTATAACCGGCTTGTTCAATTTCGAGAATCTCGGGCACATCAGTTTCGCAAACCGGTCGAATTGTCCACGCCGAAGATGAAACGGTCATACCATCAGTCATGGCATCAGCCCGTTGACAAAACGCGTTCAAGCTGTTGCCAAAGTGCTTTTTTACCTAAAGGTTCTGCCAATAGATCAACCAGAGATTCAGCACGAATAAAACGCCCTTTTGCTGCAATGGCCCGAAAAAGCGGATGACTCGAGTCAGGGAGATAACGGGACAGTTCATGCAGTGTTGAAAGTGTCGATTTTCCCATGACAATCAGTGTGCATTCACTTGCAGAAACAGTGTAATCAATACATTTTTCAAAAATTCGTGCAGCGTCGGCATCCGACTGGAAGGGTAATTCCTTATGCGCAAAAACGGGCCAGTCAAACTGTACCGGCTCACCGATATCCCATGAGGGCTTTATTCTCACCACTGCCTCAGAAATTGAAGACGCAAGCTTTCTTAACGCACACTGGTGTGACTCGTGAGCCTCGCTAACAAAAACCAGCTCGCCCACTCGAAAAACCAAAAGGGAAACATAACCAAGCCCCCTGGCAACGGAAGACCATGAATCCTGCCCGGACTCAGCCGGGAGTATCGCCGCCTGTGCTGCCGGCACCACCGGCAATCCGGCAGGTTCTGGTACGACTTTTTCCGCCTTTGTCGCCAGAGCCCCGGGTGATTCAGGCTTCACGTCAAGTCGGGAAAGTATTGAACTGACAGGAGAGATACCACCACTGCCACTTTCTGGCGATTTTGAAGGTTTGACCGATTCAATTTTAACAGCCAAGGCCGGTGCCGAATTCGACCTGCCAGTAGATACGGGTCGCACGGACGTGTTAGCTGCCGGTCTGACGGTGAACTGAAACGAACCGGACGCTTTCGCACCGGGTAAGACGACCTTGCTATACCAAAGATCCACGCCGATCAGGTTGAGATATTCCTGGCGCGTACTCTCGTCCACAGCCATAAGAGCCCCCATCAAATGACCCGACCTACACCTTTCCCTGCGGGTGTTTTTTGTCAGACCGCTGTAGCAACAGATTGAGAGCATGAATATAGGCTTTGGCGGAAGCAATCACAATATCCGTATCTGCGCCCATGCCATTGACAATACGGCCGTCTTTTTCAAGCCGGGCAGTGACTTCACCCTGAGCATCGGTGCCGCTTGTGATATTATTGACAGAGTACAACTGCAAATTGGCACCGGAATCCACCAGGGATTCAATTGCCTGATAGGTCGCGTCTACTGGCCCGCCACCTTCGGCTGTGCCGGTAACTTCCTCGCCATCAATCATCATGGTCACCCGGGCAACGGGGGTAACACCGGTTTCAGAAGAAACTTTCATACAGACGAGTCGGTAAACTTCGTCTGTGGCCGAAATAACGGCATCGCTGACCAGAGCCTGCAGGTCTTCATCGAAAATTTCGTGTTTTTTATCGGCCAGTTCCTTGAATCGGGAAAACACTTCATTTAGACGGGTTTCCGAATCCAGGGTGATACCCAGCTCTTCCAGTCGACTTCTAAATGCATTCCTTCCCGAGTGCTTGCCAAGCACCAGACTGTTTTTATTCCAGCCCACATCCTCCGCCAACATGATTTCGTAAGTTTCCCGCTTTTTCAGTACACCATCCTGATGGATACCTGATTCATGGGCAAAGGCATTCGCTCCGACAATGGCTTTGTTGGGCTGCACCGGAAAGCCGGTCACTGTGGACACTAGGCGCGATGCCGGAACGATGTGTCGGGTATCAATATTGCTGTGCAAATTAAACAAATCCTCGCGGGTCTTGACTGCCATGACGATTTCTTCAAGCGCAGCGTTTCCTGCCCGTTCACCCAGACCATTTATAGTGCATTCAACCTGTCTTGCGCCATTTTGCAGTGCCTGAAGTGAATTGGCGACAGCGAGACCCAGATCGTTGTGGCAGTGAACAGAAAAAGTTGCCTTGTCCGAGTTTGGAATCTTTTCAATCAGCTCCCTGATCAACCCCCCGTATTGCTGTGGTATCGCATAACCGACTGTATCGGGAATGTTAATGGTGGTTGCTCCCGCGTCGATGGCTGCCTCGATAATTCTGCACAGAAAATCAAGCTCGGAACGCCCGGCATCTTCACAGGAAAACTCCACATCGCCGGTATAATTTCTGGCTCGTTTTACCGCATGCACCGCTTGCGCGACGACCTCGTCCGGCTGCATTTGCAGCTTGTATTCCATATGAATGGGAGAGGTTGCAATAAAAGTATGAATTCGTCCTGAGTTGGCCTTTGCTATGGCTTCTGCTGCGCGGTCAATATCCGCATCCAATGCCCTGGCAAGGCTGCACACGGTTGAGTCTTTGATTGTCTCCGCAATTGCCCTGACTGACTCGAAGTCACCCTGGCTGGCAATGGCAAACCCGGCTTCAATTACATCAACCCGCATTTTTTCCAGCGTTTTGGCGATGCGAAGTTTCTCGGCCTTCGTCATCGATGCACCCGGACTTTGTTCCCCATCTCTCAGGGTAGTGTCAAAAATGACTAATTGATTGTTGGCGGCCATTGAAATTGCTCCCGGAAGAATTGCGTTATTATTAGTAGAATCGACGTAGTTAATTAGTGGAATCGACGTAGTTAACTATTGAACAACTAACTTAACCACTCATTATAGTTTAGTAGTACAAAGAACCATCGACTGCGCCAGGCAGGAAAGAATGCAGCTTCAAGACGCCGAGTATAATCAGAAGCAGGAAGCAAAATCAAGCCAGCCCTTCAGGCAGGCATCGACCTGACCCGCAGCTTACAGCCCAAAAAAAACCCGCACGGACAAGTCTGTGCGGGTTTTTGAATAGAAGCCTGACGACGACTTACTCTCGCATGGGGAGGCCCCACACTACCATCAGCGC
>PDPE01000006.1 GCA_002747395.1 Pseudomonadota bacterium | reverse complement strand
CTGATGACATTTGCAGAAAAGCTTGAGGCAAGAGGCGAAGCAAGAGGTGAGGCTCGCGGAAAAGCTGAAGGAAGAATTGAAGGAAAGATTGAAGGAAAGGCAGCCTCATTGGAAAAACTGATAGCACTGAAGTTTGGGGAGTGCCCGGAGGCGACCATACAGCGGCTTAAGAACGCAACTGACTCAGAGCTGGATCACTGGCTGGAGCAGATATTGACAGCAAACTCGGTAGAAACGCTTTTTCAATAGGTCTGCCCGACCCGGCAATGGCGCTGATTAAACAGACCATAAAACCTGTCATAACGAGTAGCGTGACGGTTTATCCAGGCTATTTCCATCACATGGATAACAACAGAATCAAAGGGCCGGGCTGGTATTAAAGTTGCCGCAGGTGTTAACGCTGATCGGGAGAAATTACACCTTGTCGCGCAGTATTTCTTCTCTGGGCTGGGGAATGACGACTTTCTCTACCAGGATTCCCTTGTGTTTGATGCAGTTGACGGCGGCATCGACAGCGGCTGTGACGGCAGCGACATCTCCGGTCAGGGTCGCGTAGCCTTTGCCACCAATGGCCATGGCCAGATGAATATCAATAAGCTCGACATTGGCAGATTTTACTGCGGCATCACAGGCTTCGATAATCGAAGCGACCGAGAAGGTTTCGATAATACCCAAAGCGGCCGTGTTTTCGATTACTCTTGTGCCACTGATTGCGGAAAACACGGACGAATGTACATTGGGGATCACCAGGTCATCAACTATGGTCTCGGAACCCAGTTCAAGCCCGGCTTCCATGGCAGACTCTACCGCTGCCACATCGCCGGCCACCATCACCATAAACTTGCCCGGGCAAATGGTGCGGTTAAACAGAATATCTATGTTTGCCGCTTTGAGCATGGCATCCCCCACCGCATAGCCCTTGGCAATGGAGTTCATTTCTATCATACCGATAGCGCTGTGGTTTTTCATGGGCGATTTCCGCTGCTTTGAATATTGATGTGATCCGACACTGATGTCACTGTGCCACTGATACTGGCATGCACCGGCACACCCATTTTATCGGCAGCAACGGTGGCAATGATTGATCCTGCGTCCACTGTGTCGCCCACCTTCACCACGGGCTCAGTGTCTGCCCCCATGCGAGCCGACAAGGCGATAGAGACGCTCTCGGGCACTATGGACTCACCCTTCCATCGTGCAATACGTTTATCGTATTTGGCCAGCCCCAGGCGCTGGATTAAACGTTTGGTCGGTACTGCCCTGTAATCTCGCATACTGTGCACGGGGCGGGTTTGTGCCTGCAGTTGCTCCGGGGTTTGCCACAAGCCCGCTGCCCTCAAATCCCGTTTGGTCGTGGCACAAACGTCCCTGGGATTCAGGTGCTCCGGACAAGCCCACAGCGTGCAAACATTACACTCACAACAGGCCTGCGCATTCACAGACAGGGTCTCACTGGTAATGCCGCTGGTTAACAGGGAACGCATTACCAGATGTGGCCGGATCGGGTAACCCAGTAAATAGCGCGGGCACATTTCCGTACACAGGGAGCACTGATCACAGGCTGATTTGCCGATTCGCCTGAATGCAGACTCAGGCTCGGCCCGTTTGCCCAATAAATGGGCGTCAGCCGGCAACACCAGTAGCGCACTGCTGACGGCGCTGATGGATTTCGATAAATCCGTTTCCACGCTACCCATCATGGCACCACCCTCAATGATCACCGGGTTATCGCAGGTGACTTTCCCTGCCAGAGCCAGTATATCAGAGTAAGTCATGCCGACTGGCAACCAGGCGGTAAAGGGAGTCTCCACTTCTCCGTGTACCGTAATCATACTGTGGGTAACAGGTTTTCCTTCGGAAGCTCGTGAAATATTCACGATGGTTTCAACATTGTTAACGAGCACGCCAATTTCTTTGGGCAAACCGCCCGCAGGTATCCGCTTTCCCGTAACTTCATAGACCAGCTCGTATTCATCACCGGCGGGGTACATATTGGGCATAAGCTTCAGGTCTATGTTTTCCGGCAATAAAGGCTCGATGTGACTGATTGATGCCTTGTGCTTTTCCTTGACCGCAAGAACACCACGCTTCGCACCGATATGATGCATCAACAACAGCATGCCCTGAATCAGAGATTCGGAAAACTGCTGTATAATTGTCTGGTCTTTATACAAGAGTGGTTCACACTCGGCGCCGTTGGCAATCAATAACTCTGCTTCGCACGACATTTTCACATAGGCCGGGAAGCCGGCACCACCTGCACCAACTACGCCTGCATTCCTGACCTTTTGAACTAAATCATCCACTGAAAGCCCCTGTATTGTTAATACCTGCCAATCGACTATATATCGATTGGCATTGTGGCAACATTAAGCACAGCCTGCTGAAAAGCATCGCAGGCCGCCTTGCAGGCTGCTTGTGTGCCTGTTAAAAAGCCCCCACCGAAGTTGGTTTCTGACGGTGGTGAGAAAAACGAAACGATTTCCACATCAGCGGCTTTCAACGCAGCATCCATACCAAACATGGATTCCAGAGGTGGAGCGATAAGGTAGGCTATAGGCTGCCCTCTCGGGATATTCGCCTCTCCGGAAAGATATCCGCCGGTCGACGATACCAGGTGTGCAAAGAATGCCAGGCTACCATCTTCATTAGCGGCTTTGAAGCAGGCTTCTTTTTCTATTACTTCCCGCGCACGCTCCAGACCGGCAGTGACATCCGCCGGCCCGGCACCCGCAAGAATACCGATCACTTCACCGGAAAGCGGGCCGGAAGCGTGCCCTGCTCCGGCATAGAATGAATGCGCATAAACCACATCTACCGCTGCCGCCTTGGTTGCTTCATCCAGCGCGACATAAGTTACGTCGTCACAGTCAGACGTGATCATACCGATACAGCGTTGATCTTTGGTCAACCCGAATTGCTTCGCCATACCCTGGTCTACAGACGCTATCACACGCGTTGCGAGGACACTGGGTCTCAAATCATCAAGAATAGCCATTATAAATCTCCAGTCTATACCCACTATACCCACTCTGGCCTGTTTCATAAAAGCCGGTGAGCTGTTTGTCTTTGATTTATCGTTTTAAATTCAGTCCACTTGCCTTTTGCTCAAGCATTTTCCTGGTCAGATCCACGATGACCGCCGCGGCTTCTACCGGTGGTGTGCCACCCGCATGAATATTGGATATCACCATACGATCCGACTCAACGGTTTCTTTGGTAGGCTTGTAGACACAATAGCAGCTCAGGCTTTCGGACTGCCCCAACCCCGGACGTTCACCGATCAGCATCAGGTTCGCCTCGGCCTGCAGCAATTCACCAATTTCGTCTTGGGCTTTTACCCGGCCATAGCGCAGGAAGAAAGGTGTGCCGACATCAAAGCCGGCATTTTGCAGACCTTTCAGCAGGGGGGGGAGAATCTCTTCATAATTCGACGTGACTGCGTCCGTACTCAAGCCATCCGAGACAACTACCTGAACCTGTGGTGCCTTTTTGCAGCGTTCCTGAATGGTCGCCCTGGCTTCGGGAGATAGTAAACGTCCAAGATCAGGTCGAGTCAGGTATTGATCCTTGTCTGCGGCCTGGGAGTGTACTTCCCAAATGTTCTCTTTTTCCAGCCATTCGGTATCAACCTCCTTGACAACGGTATCCTTGGAGCGGGAGTGGTCTGCGATAAAGCGCAACAGTGAAATGGTTCTTGGCCTGGCTCCTGCCCGCCCCTGACAGACACGCGCCCCGGTCTGGGAAATCATATCATCGTTTACAGCGGGATTTTCCGCATCAATAATGCCATTCCAGTTTTTAAACTTGCTCTGACCCAGATCCTCAAGACCTGGCTCCGAACCGGAGTGTCCTTCGGATGATTGGGCAAAACCCGTGGAAGCGGAATCTGCAGAACTGTCTGAACCCGACGCGGTCGCCTCCGGTGCTGCTGAAACAGTGGTAATTGCTCCGGGCACCAGGTTTTTTTCACCCAACTCTCGCAATACCGAGTTGACGATGTTTTGAATCTGTTTCTCGTCCATTGTTATCACCCTTTATTAAAGAACATGGAAGGGTCACCAGCGCGAGCCGTGAGACGCCCGTTTTCCATCAACCCCATCGTTTCCATCCACACCTCAAATTCCGGTGCCGGACGCAACCCCAATAAATCACGCGCTGTAACCACATCGTGGTAGCCGGTAGTCTGATAGTTCAGCATGATGTCATCCCCCAGTGGCAGTGACATCACATAGTTACAGCCTGCCGCAGCCAGCAAAATGGTCAGGTTTTCGTTTGAGTTCTGGTCAGTATCAGCATGGTTGGTATAACAGGCATCGCAACCCATTGGTATACCGGTCAGCTTGCCCATAAAATGATCTTCCAGAGCGGCTCTGGTTATTTGCTGATGATTGAACAGATATTCTGGCCCGATAAAACCGACTACGGTATTAACCAGGTGCGGGCGATAACGCCTTGCAAGCCCATAGTTACGAGCTTCGATTGTGACCTGATCCGCGCCGTGGTGGGCGTTGGCAGAAAGTGCCGAGCCCTGGCCGGTTTCAAAATACATCATGTTCGACCCGGCGAGTTTGCAGTGGTGTTTGCCCATTTCGTAGGCCTCATCCAGCAGCTCTACCGTGACACCAAATTCCTCAAGGCCTTTTTCAGTACCTGACAGACTCTGGAAAATCAAACCGACGGGAGCCCCTTTTTCCATCGCTTCCATCTGGTTTGATACGTGAGCAAGCACACAGCCCTGAGTGGGTATCCTCCACTTGTCGATGATTTCCTGAATCGCGTCCAGGATACGAATGGTGTTTTCTACCGATTCGGTTACCGGGTTGATTCCGATCACCGCATCACCGCATCCGTATGAAAGCCCCTCGTAGGTCTGTACCACAATACTGTCAATATCGTCCCGGGTATCGTTGGGTTGCAAACGCGCAGAAAATCGACCGGGGATTCCCAGCGTACAGTTGGCCTTGGAAATAACGAACAGCTTTTTGGCTCCGACCATCAAGTCGCCATTTGAACAAATCTTGGCGACTGCAGCGACCATTTCAGAGGTCAGGCCCCGGCGCATACGTTCATAATCTTCTTTGGAGGGGCTGTCACTAAGAATGTATTCGCGCAGCTCACTGACAGTCCAGTTTTTAATGTCATTATAAACGCCGGTATTCACCCCATCCTGAATGGCACGCGTGACCGAATCTTCTTCGTAGGGAACAACGGGGTTCTCACGCAGGGTCTGCAAGGTCATCTCACTTAATACCTGCTTGGCAGCCACGCGCTCCTGGGCGCTTTCTGCGGCTACACCGGCAAGCACATCGCCCGATCTCAGTTCATTGGCTTTTGCCAATACATCTTTCACATCCCGGAACTGGTAGACCTGCCCGAATAATGTTGTTTTTAATTGCATGGAAAATCTCCTTATGCTGGAAATGCGAGTGATTTAATCGTTACCGGGACAACTTCTCCGCCGAAAAAACTCTGCCCGATATCTATAAAGTCACCTTCACGGACACGGACTTCATCAATAACCAAAAGTTGCTGAGTATCAAGCAAAGGCTGTAACTCCATACCCAGAACCTTTCCCAAATCATTTTGAGTGATGACAATAGCGGGTGCCTGGGTATTGCCGTGGTTATGATAATACTCTGCCAATTCTCGTGCGGCATAACTGACAGAGCGATAGCTGACCGGCATATTGCTGTCAAAAGCCACGGCGTATAATTCCTGACGCAGCTCCAGATCCATACGCTGACCTGCATGGACGATTTGTTCGCAGACGTCCGGGTTGGACTCCTGCCAATCAATTACCGGTCGAACTACAGGTACGTTACGCAGCGGAAGCTGGTCGCAACGCAACCAGATAGAGCTGCCTGACAGTGACAGGGTGTAGGCCCCTGCACCAATTACCGTTGCCTGCAGTGTTTGACCCGGTTTTTTGATCGCAAGCGCGGCCAGCTTTGCGTTTTTAAGCAATGCACGGGCCAGCAATACACCCGTATCCCGCCATTGAAAATTGTCGAGATTTTGCTCTTTTAACTGGTAGAACAGGTCTCCGACACCACCGCTGACAAACACGGAGTCAAAGCCTCTTCCTGCTCCCAGAGCGGGTGTCATCAACAAGTCGTTGCACAGTTGACTGCGACAGCCATCAATACACTCAACGATCAACTGTGCCATGCGCTCGCAGATTTTTTCGAGTACATCCATGGTCAGTTCAGCGGGCGACATCTGCCTGCCAAACAACTCTTCAATGACTTTCTGTGCAGGCGCGTGTATTTTTGTGACCCCGCCTCGCTGGTCTGTTTCAATCAGATGGCCTGCGACATTGAGGCAGGCAGTATCGACGATGTTATCACCGTCAAATATGGCGTAATTGCTGGTGCCACCACCAATATCAATGTTAAGCACCCGGGCACGGTGTTGTTTGGCATAGTCGGAAGCACCACTGCCATGACCTGCAATAACCGATTCCAGGTTGGGGCCTGCGGTCGCCACCACAAAGTCACCCAGGCGCTCGGCCAGCCCCATTACCGCGTCACGGGCATTTTCTGCCTTCGAGGTTTCTCCCGTGATAATCACGGCCCCGGTTTCGATATCATCCAGGGTCATGTTCGCTGCAGTAAATTGCTCATCTATAAATACTTCTATCTGTGCCACATCCACCTGATCATTGCTGGTCAGCGGTGTTCTGCGCACAGGACTTTTATAGAAAATTTCACGCTCGACAAATTCATAGCGCGGCACCTGGGTCACAGGTGCGCGATTTACCATAATCAGGCGCGAAAAAATCACCTGGGTGGTTGTGGTGCCGATGTCAATGCCGACACTGTAAACTGATTTACGATTCACTCGTAACCTCTGGCTGCTTGTTGGCGTTGGACTTTTCTATTGAAGCGATCATTCGATCAGACAGCAACATGGCGAAAAGTACCGCAGTGATACCACCAACCAGTTTGCCGATAATAACCGCCATAATCATGTCCGGCTTGTTAGCCGCGGTGAAACCGAGGTGGTCACCGAAGGTGAACGCTGCACTCACTGCAAAGGCCGAACAAAGAATCTTGCCCCGGCTGTCCATATCTTTCATTACCTGGAACATGGGAATGTTGTTAGCCAGTGTTGCAATCAGACCGGTTGCCGCAACCGGATTGACATTGAGCACACTGCCCATTTTCAGCAAAGGCTCTTCAAACCAGCGGGTTAACAACAGCACCATCGGGTAGGCACCCAGCAGGATAATCGCAATGGAACCGATCACCTCGATCGCTCTCAAGTCAACGCCGGGAGTATCGCCTTCAACCATAAAAATGGGATCCATTCCCGGAATCAGGGTAATACCCAGAGTCTGTTTGAGAACGGCTGCAGCAAGACCAATGGTAATAAAGGCAACCAGGAACTTGGCGAAAATCGAAAAGCCGTTAATCATTTTATTGGGCATAATCCAGAGGCCGGCGGCAATCAATGCCGACACAATGACCACGGGCACCAGATTCATCAGAATAAGCGCGAAGTTGAATTCTATTTCCTGCCCGGTGCCTGGTACCAATACGGTAGATGCCATTGCAGCAAGACCACCGGCGATACAACCCAGAGGAATGGTCACGATACCGGCCAATACACCCCCGGCCAGGTATGGTCGATCCTTCTCCTTGATAATACCCACCGCAACGGGGATGGTAAAAACAATGGTGGGCCCCATCATCGCACCAAGAATCAGACCGGCATACATCCAGGCTCCGTAGTTGACCATTCCATCTGCGCCGGTAGCCAACTCTTTGGCAAGGAAGTATCCCCCCATATCGTTAGCCAGCAAGGTTGTGGCAAACATGGCCGGGTCAGCACCCAGAGCGGTATAAATGGGCACAACAATTGGTGACAGCATCTTGGCCAGTACAGGCGCTATGGCAATAATACCGACCATCGCCAGCGCCAGGGGGCCCATGGCATTAAAACCTTCTTCAAACTCGTTACCGGCACCATCAATCGACTTGCCGACCTTGCCGAGCCCGATCTTGCCCAGCACAGACTCGGAGCCACCGAACTGCTGAAAAATACGATCCAATGCTCCGACCACCATAAAAGCCATCATGATGTACAAAATTATCAGGTTTAACATCTCCATAATATTGCCTCCTGGCTCGTTGATTGTTGTTGTGTTGGTTGATTGTTGTTATGTTCGTTGATTATTGTTGTATTGCCTGTTATTGAATAATTGTTATCGGGCAACTGCTATTGAATAACGGTTACCCGCCTGGTTATGCCTGTCAATTGGTCGTACCACAAACCTGTCGCAAAATTCGAATAATATCCGCCTCGGTTACACTGCGAGGATTGTCAACAATGCAAATATCCTCAAGTGCAGCACTGGCGATCTCCGCGAAATCCTTTTCCTCGACACCTACCCGGGAGAAGTCCGCAGGCAAGCCGATATCGGTCAATAACTGACGAATGGCGTGCACACCTGCGTCACATTGCTGGCGCACGGTCATATTGTCCCTGACAACCCCGAATGCCTTGGCAATTGCACCGTATTCGGCCCGGCAGACGAGACCGTTAAACTCCATAACAAAGGGCAAAAGAATGCCATTGGCAACGCCATGAGCCAGGCCATAACGTGCGCCGACCTGATGGGATATGGCGTGCACCAGTCCCAGTCCCGAATTACTGAATGCAAGACCTGCCTCATAGGAACCAATGGCCATATCCGAACGCGCCTGATGATCTTCCCCGTTACCCACTACTATGGGTAGCGCATGTACCAGTTTTTCGATGGCTGCAATGGCCAGCGCACTGGTCAAAGGATTTGCGCTTCGCGCGGTAAAGGCTTCGATGGAGTGAGTCAGCGCATCTATCCCCGTAGCGGCGGTAATGGGCGGAGGCAGGCTTATCATCAGCCCCGAGTCAACGATGGCCAGATCAGGCATCATTTCCAGGTGTTTCATCACCAGTTTTTTGTGCCCGTCAGCTTCAATAATGACACTGATGTCCGTCACCTCGGAACCGGTGCCGGCAGTCGTAGGTATTGCACCCAGCCCCCTGGTACGGTGACCACCAAAGTCGGGGGCAACCAGTTCGGTCATGGTGCATTTGCAATCTGCCATCATAACAATGACCTTGGCTGCATCTATGGCAGAACCACCGCCAAACCCGATTACATAGTCTGCGTCTGAGTGACTGAGTAATTTGATTCCTTCCTCGATCACGGCCGTACCGGGTTCCTGGTGAACACCGGAAAACAGTGTGTATTCAATGTTGGCGCGATCCAGGCTGCGTTGGGCTCCGCGCAGCAAGCCTGCGTCAAGAACCACTTTGTCGACGACAAAAAACACATGGCGTACTGACTGGCGTTTCAGCACATCACCCAGTTTTAAAACAGAACCTTCTCCCACAACGGTTTGTCGGGGAGAATTGAAATGGAACAACCCCTTCGGCATTAGCTGATCAGCCGTTTCGGTAATCAGGGCTGAAATAGTGGCGCTATCCAAATGAGTGGTTGATCCGGTCATATCCGTTCACCATTACCTGTATTGTCCAGAATGCATTGTCGATGTCTTCTCGAAAGATGTTTTCTCGAAAGACGCCTTCCCGTAAGCTGTCCTCCCGTACGCTGCTGCAATAGCAAGTGGTGTCAGATGCAGCGGTTGACTGGGCATAATGATGTCGACACCAGTCAATTCAGCAGTGAAGATCGGGGCGAAATTAGGCAGCGCACAACAGCCACCAGTAAGGTAAATTTCCCTGGGGGAATGTCCTGCTATATGCTCTTTAACCAGGTCGGCCATTCTCAAAATTACCGGCGCCACCAGGCTCAGAACATCCCTGCCCGGATGGTTCAACTTGATTTCTTCCGCTTCTTCGTATGGCACTTTGAAGTGGCCAGCCAGTGACAACGTGATATGCCTGCCACCAGTAGGATCATCTTCAGAGGCAACGACCTGCCCCCCTTTGATAATCGCCGTACCGGTAGTACCTCCGCCAACATCAACCACCGCTCCCTGCTGTAATTCAAGCAGGCGAGCCACACTGCTGGGTTCATCGATAAGATCGCAGACCTCAATGCCCGCCGCTTCCACAACATTGGCCGAAATTTGTGGTTCCGTGCCGGGCGGAAAGGAGGTCGCCGCCTTTTCAATGGTTATTTCCAGTCGTTCGCTGGCACGGCGCAACTGTTCCCTGACGATCTGCGCGGCACCGAAGTAGTCAACCACGACGCCATCACGCACGACATCTGCCCAGTCCATGTAACAGGCAATCGGGTTATCATCGGCATCCAGCACTATCGTCTGGATATCTGCAGTGCCCAGGTCAACCCCCACCTTGAACAAACCTTCACAGGGTTGGTAGCTGTCGTCATTAAGCATGGCCGCAACAGCATCCAGCCGTCGGTTAATCAACTGGATGTGTGCCTGCCTGTCGGTATGGGCTTTTTCCTTCACTGCGTCCATTTATACAATCCGGAAACGGTCAACAAGGGTACAGCGACGCTTGCGTACAAACGTGGCCGAGTTGGTCACACCTTCGCCTGTCGGGGTAGATATGGTCATGGATGTCCAGCCTTCACCGCCAGCCCCCAGACCGGCAAGACAAGGGCCGTTTTTCACAAACAGGCTGCAATCAATTTCACTGGCCATACGGGACAGGTTGTCGATATTGCGTGAATGCATGGCCGCCGAGTGCTGATTACCTTTTTCCAGCTGTATCGCCAGGTCAATGGCCTGGTCTGCATCAGATGCGCGAATCAGGGGAATAACGGGCAGCATCATTTCTGTGGTGGCAAAAACATGATCGGCCGACGTTTCCATAAACAGCAACCGGGTCGTATCGGGCACACTGAAACCGGCTGCCGCTGCAATTTTTGCTGCATCCCGACCTATCCATTCGACTTTGGGATGCACATCTGCACCGGGATACCCTTCCAACACCAGCGAAGCAACGGCTTCACCCTGATCCCGGGTAATTTCAACGGCACCGTGGCGCGTCAATGCCTGTTTCAATTCGCTGGCAATGGCATCTACGGCAATAATTTCCTTTTCGTCAACACAGATAATATTGTTGTCGAACGAGGCCCCCTGCACGATACTGATAGCGGCACGTTCAATATCCGCGGTTTCATCCACGACGACAGGTGGATTGCCCGGCCCTGCGGCGATAAGACGTTTATCGCTGATTTTTCGTGCAGCATTTACCACTGCCTCGCCACCGGTCACGGTCAACAGCTGAATCCCCGGATAGGCGAAAAGCTGATTGGCAGATTCAATACTGGGAGTTTCAACACAGGTAACCAGTCCGGAAGGGCCACCAACACTGACAGATGCCTGGTTAACCAGTTGAATGGTTCGTTGCGATACGGCTTTTGCTGCCGGATGAGGTGAAAAAACGACACTGTTGCCAGCGGAAACCATGCTGATCGCATTATTGATCACCGTCGCTGACGGATTGGTTGACGGCGTTACAGAGGCAATGACACCCCAGGGTGCATTTTCCACCAGGGACAGACCATGATCACCGGTGAGAGCCAATGGCACAATCGCTTCACAACCCGGGGTCTTTTCGATAACCAGGCGGTTTTTTCGTACTTTGTCTTCTACCCTGCCAAAGCCGGTTTCCCTTACGGCCATTTCCGACAATTCCTGCACATGCTGGCTGGCAAGTTTTCGTATGGCGGCAATAATCTCATTGCGTTTTGCCAAGTTGCGCAGACAAGGCTGTGCAGCTTTGGCTGCACTCACTGCGTCATCCAAAGTCGAAAACACGCCATATTGCCCGCCATCAGGCTGCGGTGAAGACAGTCGTTCAAGCACGCGCAGCACGATGCTCTCAATTTCCTGTGCATTCATACCCTGTTGCGACATCAGTAATCTCCTTTAATCCTGTTTGTTCTTTTGGAACCAGGTAAATTCATTGCTGGTAACCTCGTCGACAATCCCCACAATGCTGAGGTCAACCGGGGACTCTCCTCCCTCGGCCATTGACATACGGGCGGAACTCCCTGCCACAACGAGCACCCACTCACCCTCACCCGCTCCCAATCGATCCACAGCCACAGACACACCCGACTCCTCGGTGCCGTCTTCGCCGATGAATCTGAGCAGCGAAAGCTTGTCCATGCACAACCTGTCACTGCGCACAGTGGCCACCACCTGGCCCACTACTTTGGCCAGTTTCACAGGCTACCCTCCTGTTCTTTTTGGAGCAGGCTTGGCAGGAGGAGTTTCGGCAGCCGGCATACTGATCGGGAATATTTTCTCAAGATCACTATGAGGACGTGGAATAACATGCACTGAAATCAATTCGCCGAGGCGCTGTGCAGCGGCAGCACCAGCATCTGTAGCCGCCTTGCAGGCTGCGACGTCGCCGCGCACCAGTGCCGTAACATAACCTGAACCAATTTGTTGATAGCCGACGAGTTGTACCCTAGCCGCCTTGACCATGGCATCAGAGGCTTCAATTAATGAAGTCAGGCCTTTTGTTTCGATGATACCGAGAGCTTCCATCATTGCAGTTTCCTTCTAAAGTAACGTTTTGACTACGAAAAACAGGTTGAGCCAGCCATCTGACAGCTCGCACTTGCCTACAGGGCAGCGGTTTGCAACCGTTTATAACCGGCTACTTGCTACTGACTATCTGCTACCGACCAGTTGTAACTGACTACTTGCCCGATGGTGTGATCGGGAAAATTGCCTCCAGATCGGCATGAGGTCTTGGAATAACGTGTACGGAAACCAGTTCCCCTACTCGTTGCGCCGCTGCGGCACCGGCATCGGTCGCTGCCTTGCAGGCGGCAACATCTCCACGGACAGTGGCGGTAACCAGACCGCTACCAATCTGCTTGTATCCAACCAGTTCTACACGAGCGGCCTTGACCATTGCATCTGATGCTTCGATCAATGCAGTCAGACCTTTTGTTTCGATAATTCCCAATGCTTCATTCATAATGTGTTCTCCTCAGAATAAAATAACTCACTGTTCAATCAGACACGATGCGAGCACCGCAATCTCGATTACCTCATCAACACTGCAGCCACGCGACAAATCATGCATTGGCTTTTTTAAACCTTGAAATAACGGCCCCAGAGCCTCGTAATTGCACATGCGTTGTGCCAATTTGTAGGAAATATTTCCGGCATCAAGAGTCGGAAATACCAATACATTGGAGTTACCCTGAAGCGGGCTGTTCGGGGCTTTTTTATTCGCGACATCGGGAACAATCGCAGCATCAAGCTGTAACTCTCCGTCAACCAGCAAGTCCGGGGCCTTGCTGCGCACCAGTTCATAAGCCTCGCGCATATTCTGCGCCGCGGGGTGACTGGAGCTTCCCTTGGTGGAAAAAGACAGCATGGCTATACGCGCTTTTTCGTTCGTCAGGCGCTCGAAACTCTGCGCCGCATCAATGGTGATATCGGCAAGCTGTTCAACAGTCGGCAAGGGCACAACTGCCGCATCGGAAAACACCCGCAACTGTTTTCTATCTTCCGACAACATCATAAAAAAGGAAGACAGTGTTTTTCTCTGTTCTGCCAGGCCAATGACTTTCAGGGCAGCCCGTATTACATCACCGGTTGTAGACAGGTTGCCGGCAACACACACATCTGCATGCCCCATATTGACCATCATGGCGCCATAAAACAGTGGATTACCCATTAACTCCCTTGCTTTCTCTTCACTCACGGAGTCGTCGGCCAGGCTATTCTTGAACCCGGTTGCATAGCTGTCCAGGTAACCGGAATGAAGTGGATCTACGATGGAAAGACAGGGTGTAAACAGACTGTTTTTCTGCGAATAGTCACGCAGCGCAAACGGGTTGCCCAACAGTACGGGATTTGCCAGGCCTTCGGATTTCAACCTGTTTGCCGCACGTAGTATGCGTGTATCCATCGCATCAGCGAATACAATTTTCTTCGGTGCAGAGCGACATTTCACCTTGCAGCTTTCAATCAGATCCATGATCGGCTCCCTGCGCAGTCAATGTATTATCGGTAGATGTATTACCGGTAGACGTATTACCGGTAAATGAGTTATCAGTTAACCTGGTATCGCCTTTTTCCGCCATCAAAGTCATAATCATCAAAATATAAAACGCACTGCTGAGCCGGTTCAACCCTTCCAGGATATCGCCACGAGACAGTTCAAAATCTACGTTCTCAAATACCCGGGCTGCTTCCAGCTCTGCCTCGCGTGCAAGTGCACGCAGAAGATTGAGCAAGGCCACCCTTTTTCCGTGCGTCACTTCGGGCAGAAGATGATCATGCCCGAGGTACTTGAGAGGCTTGTGCGACACCGCATGAATTGTGTCTGCATCCATCTCACCCATGCTGATTGGCGGCAGTTCGTCTCCGGTCACCTCGCAACGCAGAATGTGCCCCAGATAGGAACGCAAGTCGGCCAATGATTTTTTCAGTACCGGAAAATTGGACTCATCAAATTCGGTTTGCGCGACGACGCACTGGGCAATAAGGGTATCAAGTTTGCCGCGCAGGCTGATTCTGGGGTGGGTTTTGGGAACCAGGTTGGTATTATCCAGCAGTGTCATCAGCTCGGTCTTTTTATCCACATGGCTGTGGCATAGCGAGCAAATATTGGCAGGTCGTTCATTTGACCCGGTCAGGGGGTTCACCCTGTGCCCGGAGCCCTCTTTGCTGTCATCGTCACTGACAAAAACGCGACCCTGACTATCTATGGTTTTGATTCGGATTTTACGCTCAGACAATAACTGTGCCGCCGATGGTGTCAACTTCGACCCGACGGGCAGACGCACTTCACCACCATGAACCAGGTTGAACTCATGGCGCAGCTGTGTTTCTGTGATGAACTGAGGCATGTCCATTAAAAACCCTTTGTTTACATCCAGTCAGCAGGATAGGTAACATAAACGAAACGAACCTTGTCCGGAGTTCCAAATTCAAGTGATGTGCCCTTGGGTATAAAGAAGACATCACCGGGTTTTCCGACATGCGTTTGCCCGCCTGCAGTGATGTGCAACTCCCCTTCAAGAACGACATCAACCTCGTCATAATCCAGGGTCCAGGGGAAGGTACATTTCTCCCATTGCATATAGCCTGCTGCAATCGGGCTGTTATCCGAGGCAGTGACCACATCTGTCAAACCAATGGGATGATCCTTGACGCCGTCAAACCTGCCGAACTGTACCGAACCACCGCGCACCAGTATCACACCACTGTTGCCCACTTCGCGCTCACAATAGGGTTCAGGTTGGTCAAGCTCACGCAAGACCTTGGCGATGGCCTCATTGACCAGTTCCGGGTTACAGGAGCCGGGCTTGAGTTTTGTCTCGACAGCGCTGCGTATCTGGTCGGAAATTGACGGTTCAGGCGATGCCTGTTTGGGCAAGGCGGCATCTGTGGAGTGGACAACTGCTGGCTCGACGACCTCTCTGAACTCGATAGACAGTTTCTTGGCCACATCTTTTGCTTCGGGCGTAATGATCGTATTTTCCCGGGCAATATCAATAACTTTGTCACCGTTACGGTGATATTGTCTGATCTGTTCGGCGGTTATAAGAACTTTCACAAAGGATTCCCCCCTGGCTTGGTATCTGTTTACGCTTCAGCGCTTGCCGATAGCATGCAAAGATGCTGTCGCAGTTCGGGTACACCAGCACCGCTCACTGCTGATGTAAGAAAATAAGGTTCTTTAATATGGTTTTCCCTGAGCACCTGACATGCTGACTCGGTATCCGCGTCCGGCAGATCAACCTGACTGACAACACCCACTACCTGTTTGTCAGGATAGACATCCAGCAACCCTGGCGGCATCGAAAATATGGTGCAGTTGGACGGTTGCAAATAAACAATGGTGGCCGCGTTGGACACCGTACACAAAAGAGCGCCATAGAAATGATGCATCGCGGCAAATTCGCCGGGTGTATCAATCACATTATTGCCGTGAAATACGGGTGACTGGGTTTTTATAACATCGCCGTCTGCTTCCAGCAGCGCCTGCATCAGCGCAGTTTTGCCACTATCGACGGCCCCAACCAGTACAAAATCTGACAGCTGCCCGGTGCTTTTATTATTCATACCTGCCTGTTCATGCCTGCTATTGCTCATGTCCGCGTCGGCTCACAGATGCTGTAGCCCAGCGTGGTATGCAAGGTTCGCAACACAGCATTCAAGGCTTCCTCAACCGACCCGATAGACCCGGTAATAACCAGAGCCCCGGAAAATCTGTCCAGAAAACCGATTTCAACTGATGAAAATTTTGTCGCGATATCTCCCGCTATGATTGCCGTCTCGCCTGGCGTAAGAGTCAGTATGCCAACCGCTTCGACGGGCTTTACACCTACTTTCTGGCACAGATCCTCAGTAGGATTTGCCAATAAGTGGGCAAGCGTGACCTGCTTGCCAGGAACATATTCCTGGATAATTCTTTGAATGTTGTCGGAATTGCTGCCGGAGTCCATCATTGCCTGAACTCAACGGGATTGCTCGCGGCGGAGCAACTGCACAGTATTAGACGCAAGCTCATGAAAAATCTTATCCTGTTTGCTTTTATTTATTGGTTATAAATTATCAGGCAGACATCAAGTCGACACTGCATACAGCAAGAATAAGCTCGACTCTCAGTATCGACCAATAAAATTATCCTTGTCAACAAGTTTTTCTACTTAATGTTTAATTGGAATAAGAAGCGACGGCTTAGCATTGCAGAGCATAAAAGAAAGCATTAAAAACAGACCCTCCACAGAGCACAGAACCGACCACACCCCTCATCCTGGCCGTTATGAAAAATACCGTCTTCCAACAACCGGCGCACAACTTTCCGGTGCCATACCTGGCGCAGATAAAACCAATAATCGCATCCAGGGGTGCTCAATTGCGTGTTTATATGTAGACTACCTGTGTCTGATAGCAGTGAAACAAAACCGATAACCCGGCTACAAGCCGAAACAGGGAGCCAGCCAATGAAAAGTCGCGCCGCCGTAGCCTGGGAAGCAGGGAAACCGCTTGCCATCGAGGAAATTGATGTTGCAGCACCAAAGCAGGGAGAGGTGTTATTGCGCATGGTAGCAACAGGAGTTTGTCATACCGATGCCTACACACTGTCCGGAGATGACCCGGAAGGCATTTTCCCCTCCATTCTTGGTCATGAGGGTGGCGCTGTTGTCGAGGAAGTGGGCTCAGGAGTGACCTCATTGGCCATCGGTGATCATGTTATCCCCCTGTATACACCGGAATGTGGCCAATGCAAATTTTGCCTGTCAGGAAAAACCAACCTGTGCCAGGCTATTCGCGTGACTCAGGGAAAAGGCTTGATGCCGGATGGCACCAGCCGGTTTTCCAAAAACGGCAACACTCTTTTTCACTATATGGGAACATCTACATTTTCCGAATACACAGTTGTACCTGAAATCGCCGTTGCCAAAATCAACAAGGCCGCACCACTTGACAAAGTCTGTTTGCTCGGTTGCGGTGTTACCACAGGTATTGGCGCTGTGCTTAATACCGCCCGGGTGGAACCGGGCGCGACTGTTGCCGTGTTTGGTCTGGGCGGTATCGGCCTGAGTGTAATTCAGGGCGCGGTGCTGGCCAAAGCCGGTCGCATAGTCGCGATTGACATCAACACGGAAAAATTTGAAATGGCGAAAATGCTGGGTGCTACCGATTTCGTCAACCCCAAAGATTACTCCGACCCGATTCAGGACGTCGTGGTTGATTTGACCGACGGTGGTGTCGACTACTCATTTGAATGTGTAGGCAATACTGAACTGATGCGCTCTGCGCTAGAGTGTTGCCACAAAGGCTGGGGCGAGTCTGTCATTGTCGGAGTTGCCGGATCAGGCCAGGAAATCAGCACCCGCCCCTTCCAGTTGGTAACAGGCCGCGTATGGCGAGGAACCGCTTTTGGTGGTGTCAAAGGCAGAAGCCAGTTACCCGGCTATGTTGACCAATACATGAGAGGTGAAATCAAGGTAGATGAAATGGTGACCCACTCTATGCCACTGAATGAGATTAATACGGCCTTTGACCTGATGCACGAAGGAAAAAGCATTCGCTCTGTCATCATCTTTTAACATCGCCGTTCTCCGCCTGATTTACCGTTAAATCAGGCGCCCCGTTTTGCGAATTTCGGCAGGCAAACCGTTCACACCACCAAAAAGACATTTGTTATGCCCGCATGCACAGCCAAATGGGAAAACTGACCGGTCACTGGAAATGAGAGCATCAACAAAATGTGACAGGCATATCATTTTTTATAAATTGTTACTTTTTATGCTTTTTTGTTAAATCATGTGTATCTTGATAATGAAATTCCGGTCACAATAGTCTCCTGATAAAGAATCCAGGAGATACTGTCTCGGTCACGTCTATCGAGCTTTTACGAGGCAAACAGGCGGTTCGTCTTACTTTTTTATAATTCGGAGTTGTAGTAATGAGAAACAAGAGTTCCTTCCGCACATTCATGTTAGCGGCCTCGATCATTACTTTGGTATCGGGTTGCGCTTCTATCAGGCAACAGTCAGCCGGTTTTTTTCAGCCTGACCAGGAAAAGGCACCGCAAAACCCGACAGAGACTTCGGCGAACAAAGACATTGTTCAAGCCAACCCTGATGCGAACTCTGACCCGGAGATACAAGCTGCAACCCGAGTGTTTGTCACCCTTCCTGCCACACCGCCCGCTTCTGCGACCAGTGAACAAACTGAAACGGTAAAATCAGCCCCCACTGTCGCAGCTGGGAAAACTGTTGACACCCCCGAAGAACAGCAGGTCACCAAACTGCAAAAGCCCGCAAAGAAACAGGAGACCATCAACAAACCGGAGGCGGCAAAGCCGCAGCCGGTTACAAGCGAGCAAATGGCCACTAAGGAACAAACGAATACAAAGGGGCAAAAGAATACAAAGGGGCAAAAAAATACAAAGGGACAATCGGATTCAAAGGAACAAGCCGATTCAAAGGAACAAATGCCTGCAAAGATGGTCGCAGAGAAAAAGGCAGCAGTGAAAAAAACAGCGGCCCAAAAAACAGTGGCGAAACTGAAAACCAACCCTGTAAAAACACAGCCCGAGCAAGCAAAAAAACAGGTTTCGGAACCAGCTCCAGTCCCTGTAGCGCAGAAGGAAGTATCAAGCCCGGATAGACCTCGGGTTAAAGAAAACCTGTCAACCGTTCAGGCAGCAGTAGTACAGAAAATAAAACAGGAATCAGAGCAAGAACCGGAACACGACGCCAGCAGTCCCCCCTCTCTTGCTGCCGGTAAAAAGAAAACAGCACAATCCGCTCCGGTTGCAACCACGAAACAAAAGCAACCTGTCAACTCCAACCGGGATCAGACAATCGCAAAAATCAACCGGCTTAACCTGGAACAACCCGCTGCAGCCGGCATTCCGGCAACGGATGTGTTAACAAACAACAAACAGGCCCTGAATCCCATTCGCACTGAAAAACCGACGGACACCCTGGCTTCGGGTACCGGCATGTGGCAGATGGAGTCCAATTGGGACACTCAAAATCCTGAAAGGTGCAGAATCACATCTCCCACCATTGAAGTATTCCAGAATGACTATGCCACGCAGTTTTGGGTCGATGTTGTAGATAACGAGCTGATTGTTAATTCGACCACCCATATTGATATCAGAAAAAAAGATGTCGGCATCCGTTTCGACGAAGGCAAACTCATTGAATTTTCTGCCAACCGCTATAGCAATGGCGCAAGACTGAAAGGCGATATCGGCCAATGGATTTTGGCAAGCAATGAAATGCACATTTATCTCGGTGGAAGTGAATTTAAAGGCCATCAAGCCGTAACGCTTCCTCTGTCAGACCTGAAAAAGGCGTACCAGAAACTGGGCAGCTGCGAATAGCGATCTCGCAAACACAATGCCTTTACGGGTGATACCAGGCTTTACCCGGCGATCGTCTGCCCTCTGTGCGACAGGAGTGTAGTCAACATGGTGGTCATATCGGATTTGATCAGCGCAGGCTCTGATTGCCGGGATATCGGTTTGAGAAGGGGTACTGGTCACAATCAAGGGGTACTAATCACGATCAAGGGGTACTAATCACGATCAAATGTAGTCGTTTTTTCAAACCATTGTCTATACTCTTGTGAACAAGCGAAAAAATATCTGTTGATTAGAGAGTTAAGGACGGGCTGGATGTCTGAAAAAATGTATCGTCTGGTTACAAGAAGTGATTTTGATGGTCTGGTATGCGCGGTACTGCTAAAGCACATCAACATCATCGATAACATTACTTTTGTTCACCCCAAAGATATGCAGGATGGCATTATTGATATCACAGACAACGATATCACCACCAACCTGCCTTATGTTGCTTCCGCCCATTTGTCGTTCGACCATCACCACTCTGAAACCATCCGTAATACGGGTAATCGTCCCAATCATATTATCGACCCTGATGCTCCCTCTGCAGCACGAGTTGTCTGGAAACACTATGGCGGGCACGACGCATTTCCCGAGGCCTGGGATGGCATGATGGAGGCGGTAGACAAGGGAGACTCGGCCCGGTTTACCCTTGATGAAGTGCTCGATGCCAAAGGCTGGGTATTGCTCAATTTCCTGATGGATGCCAGAACGGGCCTGGGGCGCTTCAGAAATTTCAGAATTTCAAACTATAACCTGATGATGGATTTGATCGACTATTGCAAGGATCACACAATTGATGAATTGCTGGCGTTACCGGATGTCAAGGAGCGCATCGATCTGTATCAGGAGCACCAGGAGAGGTTCAAGGATCAATTAAAGCGCTGCTCAACAGTTCATAACAACCTGGTTGTTCTGGACTTGAGAGAAGAAGAAACGATTTATGCGGGTAACCGGTTTATGATTTATGCGCTTTTCCCCGAATGCAATATATCAATACACCAGTTATGGGGATTGAAAAAGCAAAATACGGTATTCGCAACCGGCAAGTCCATTTTTGACAAGAGTTCAAAGACCAATGTCGGCGAACTCATGCTGCAATACGGTGGGGGCGGCCATGATGCCGCAGGCACTTGTCAGGTGGCCAACGATAAGGCAGAAGAAACGCTGCAGGCACTGATCAAAAAAATCAATGTGGATGGTTAGGTGCACTGATGATTAACTGTATCGGTTAAGCCCCCAGGTTGATCATCCTGCTGCGCCCCGCTTGTGTTTTTGATGCCAGAAGATAAGCAGGGGCGGCTGTCTCTTGTTATGAACCCCGTTCACGTCATTGATCTGTATTCACCGCTATTTCGCTTCATCTGCCATGTTCACTACCTTCTCCATCGCACCGGTCAGCACGTTCAATTCATGCTCGCTGATAATAAAGGGCGGCATAATGTAAAGTAACTTGCCAAATGGCCTGATCCAGACCCCTTCACTGACCAGAAATTTCTGAATATCTGCCACATTGAGTGGCTGTTTCATTTCCACGACACCGATAGCCCCCTTTACTCGCACACTTTCGACTGATAAAGCCTCTTGCAGGCGAGCCAACTGTTTGTCAAGTTGTTCTTCTATGGATTGAACCCGTTGCTGCCAGGGAGAATTGATCAATAAACGAATACTCGTCAATGCCACATGGCACGCCAGCGGGTTTGCCATAAACGTGGGGCCATGCATGAACACTCCGGCTTCACTGGCGCAAACCGCTTCGGCCACATTACTGCTTGTCAGGGTGGCTGCAAGCGTCATATATCCACCGGTAAGGGCTTTTCCCAGGCAAAGAATGTCCGGCACAGCATGGCAGTGATCAACTGCGAAGAACTGCCCTGTCCGACCAAATCCGGTGGCGATCTCATCGAAAACAAGCAACAGATCAAATTCGTCACACAAGTCTCTCATTACATCAAGGTATTCCGGGTTGTAAATACGCATCCCCCCTGCCCCCTGAACAACAGGCTCAACAATCAGGGCAGCGATTTCTGCGTGCCTTTGCTGCAAGACTGCCCTCCATTGACTGATCAGCCCGCCATCAACCGGCACATCAAAACCATTCGGGGGAGCTGGCAGGAAAACATTCTCGGACAGAAAACCCTTGAACAGGGAATGCATACCATTTTCCGGGTCACAGACGGACATGGCACCAAAGGTATCACCGTGATAGGCGTGCCGGAACGCGGCAAACCGGGTTTTTCCGACCACCCCCTTTCCCTGCCAGTATTGCAGTGCCATTTTCAAGGCCACTTCGACTGAAACAGAACCGGAATCCGCAAGAAACACTTTGGTTAGCTCTTTGGGTGTCAAGGAAACCAGCAATTGACACAACTCGGTTGCCGGTTGATGAGTCAGGCCACCAAACATGACATGGCTCATCCGGCCGGATTGGTCAATTAATGCCCGATTGAGTTCAGGAACATTGTAACCATGAACAGCACACCACCATGATGCCATGCCGTCAACCAGTGAGGTCCCGTCTTCCAGAAATATCCGGCAACCATTTGCGGATGTAACCGGAAAGCTCGGCAAGGGATGAGTCATCGAGGTGTAAGGATGCCAGATGTGGGTTTTGTCAAATTCGAGATCAATTGTCATGGTGGTCCTGCAGAAGGTGTTGTTTACAATGTCCAGGCCCGGAAGCCAAATGCATTATAGACGGGTTTGGTGGCTATTTTAGCTATTGAAGCCCGGCTCGCCAGCGAGTACAGTGACACAAAACTTGATTAAGGAAAAATTTATGGCTTCGACCTATGACATAATTGTTTTTGGCGCTACCAGCTTTGTCGGACAAATCCTTGCCGACCACCTTCAGAAACAGGCCAATGAAAACCCGGATCTGACCTGGGCCATTGCCGGTCGTTCGGAAACCAGACTCAATGATGTTAAAAAGGCATTGGGACTTAACGCCGCCAACCTTCCGATAATAGTGGCGGACGCTTCCGATGAAAAGGCGCTTCGATCCATGTGTGAGCAAACCAGAGTGGTTGTGTCAACGGTTGGCCCCTACGCCCTGTACGGCAGTGAATTGGTCAGGGTATGCGCAGAAACCGGCACCGATTACTGTGACCTGACGGGGGAAGCTCAATGGATCAAAAAAATGATCAGCCAACATGAAGCGACCGCCAAAGCCTCGGGTGCCCGCATCGTCAATTGCTGCGGTTTTGATTCTATCCCTTCTGATCTCGGGGTTTTCTACCTGCAACAGAACGCGAAAGAGAAATTTTCAACCACCTGCAACAGGGTGACAATGCGCGTCAAGGCGGCCAAAGGCAGCTTTTCCGGTGGTACGGTAGCCAGTATTGTCAATGCAGTAAAAGACGCCATGAATGATCCGTCTGTCAGAAAAATACTGGGAAACCCTTACTCTATTTGCCCCGAAGGGCATCCCTATAAAACACGCCAGTTTAATCAAAAATCTGCTGTGTTGGATAAAGACTTTAATGCCTGGACAGCTCCTTTCGTGATGGCAGCAATTAACACCAAGGTGGTTTTTCGCTCCAATGCACTGCTAGAAAGTGAATACGGCGAAGACTTCACCTATGACGAAGCCATGTTGACAGGCAGAGGGGTTAAGGGGCGCATGACTGCCATGTCCATCTCCGCTTTTCTGGGTGCCTTTGTTGCTGCCACAGTAGTCAAACCGAGCCGTTGGCTCCTTGAAAAATACGTGCTCCCCAAGCCCGGTGAAGGCCCGACTGCCAAAGAGCAGGAAGCAGGCTATTACGACCTGCGTTTTGTCGGTAAAACCGCTTCGGGTGAAGAGATTCGTACAAAGGTAACGGGAGATCGAGACCCGGGTTACGGTTCAACATCCAAAATGCTGGGCCAGGCTGCCATCTGCCTGGCCAAAGACATCCCCAAAGCAGAAAAATCAGGAGGTTTCTGGACACCGTCCAGCGTTTTCGGGCAGAAACTGATCGAGCGACTTGAAACACATGCCGGCGTCGGCTTCAGCGTGATCAGCGACAACCGTGATCATTGACAACAACATGGTCATTAACAACAACATGATCATTAACAACAAGTAGTCAGGCTCGGATTATCTCCGTTTCCAGCCTTTTCTCTATAGGCTCCTGCTTTTGTCTACCGTGACCAACCCGGCGTTTTTCTGGTAAAATTCGCCGGTTTTTCAACGTCAACCCTGCCGGGTGCGACCATTCCATTCCCCACACAAACGTAAAACGACTTCGGCTTATGAATCGACTATTTGTAGACAACTTGACCGTCATTGATTTTTCATTCCTCGACAGCAAAAGAGGTGTCGTTGGCGAAAGCTGGATTGTTGATATTGAACTTGAAGGTGAACTTGACGACCAGGGAATGGTTTTTGATTTCGGTAATGTCAAAAAGTCGCTAAAAAATCAGATCGACGAACTTGCCGATCACAAACTGATTGTCGCATCCGGAATGCCAGGCCTGGTAATTGAGAGGAGCAACAACAGGGTTGATATCGGCTATCACAATCAGCAGGGTGAGAAATGGATTCACCGCTCTCATGCTGATGCTGTTTTGCCAATCGACTGCGAACAGGTAACGCCGGAAGCGGTCTCCGGCTATCTGGTTGAGCAATTTGAAAACATTCTCCCCACAAATGTCGACGGCGTCAGCGTAGCGTTGAGAACCGAGCCGATTTCAGGTGCTTACTACCATTACAGCCACGGCCTTAAAAAACACAGGGGAAACTGCCAGAGAATCGCTCATGGCCATCGTTCGAAAATTGAAATATATGTTAACAACCAAAGAGATGAGCAACTGGAAAAAGAGTGGGCAAACAGATTGCAAGATAGTTATATCGGCACCCGGGAAGACATTCACCAGGAACCCACCGCAAACAGCAGACCTGATAATGACAGCAAGACAAACAACAACCTGACCTTTTCTTACACATCAGACCAGGGTTACTTCGAGATCAGCCTGCCACAGCGCTGCATTTATCTGATTGACACAGATTCCACCGTAGAGTGGATCGCCACCCACATTGCCAATGAAGTAAAAAACCACCTGCCCCATTGCGACATTCAGGTCAAGGCATTTGAAGGGGTCGGGAAAGGTGCCATTGCTGAACGGTAGTGAGGTAAGCAGAAGACCTGGACCAGCCCGGGCGGCGCAAGGCACGTAAACTAAAAAAAACGGCACACAGGACGAAGGTGCTATCGAAAGGAAATATTGAAACGAAATAATGCGTTGCCAACGAAGAAAAAGTGGCGTCCCATAGGGGAGTCGAACCCCTGTTACCGCCGTGAAAGGGCGGTGTCCTAGGCCTCTAGACGAATGGGACGTAAAGAGATTGGTGGAGCCAGACGGGATCGAACCGTCGACCTCAACGCTGCCAGCGTTGCGCTCTCCCAGCTGAGCTATGGCCCCTTAGGTAACGGATGCGTATGTTATTGATTTGGTTGTCATCCGTCAAGTGTTTTTTTGAATATTATCGCCAGTTAAATATTATGGCTAAAGCGTCACCAAGGCCTGATATTCTTTTTCCAGTCGTTTGGTTTCTTTTTTCGATGTACCACCGAGGACTTCGACCGCATGACGAAGCCTTGCCCGTGTCATATCGGGCCCGATAACTGCCATTGAGTCCATCACCGACCAGGAATCAGGTGTTCCGGCGACCGCCACAAAAATCGGGAACATAAAGTCACCCATTTTGTGTTCCATTTTTTGCGACAACATTTTGATGTCGGCAAAGATATTCTCTTTTGTCCAGTCTCTTTGAGCTTCAAGGCGCCACAGTGCAAACTGCAGGATCCGCTTCACTTCAGCCTGTTCCAGTTTTTTGTGATTGAAGTCCTCAACCGTAACAGGGAGCATGCCGGATAGCATAAAGCTGGCGATTGGCGCGATGTCCGTGAACGTCTCTACCCTGCCCTGAATATGCGGCACCAGATCGTTCAGTCTGGAGTTGCCCAGCAACCAGCCCCTGACACGCTCAACAAACTGCGAAGCATCCAGATTTTCCCTTATCCATAGTCCGTTCAGCCACCTGAGTTTCTCAAGATCAAAAATCGGCCCACCTAATGACACCCTGCCAATATCAAAATTGTCGATCATTTGAGAAAGGGTGAATTTTTCACTCTCATCCGGCATGGACCAACCCATTCTGCCCAGGTAGTTGATCACAGCTTCGGGCATAAAGCCCATTCGTTCGTAGAATGTAATACTGGTCGGGTTTTTTCGCTTGCTCAGTTTGCTTTTGTCAGGGTTTCGCAACAGGGGCATATGGCACAGGGTCGGCATTTCCCAGCCAAAATACTGATACAGCAAATAATGCTTGGGAGCTGAACTGATCCATTCTTCACCACGGATAACATGGGTGATCTGCATCAGGTGATCATCAACCACATTGGCCAGATGATATGTGGGCATACCGTCCGACTTGAGCAATATCTGACAATCCACCTGCGACCATTCGATTTCAATAGTGCCCCTAAGCATGTCGTTGATCACGCAAACCCCGTCATCAGGTACTTTCATACGTATCACATAGGGATGTCCTGAATCCAGCTTCGCTTTTACTTCGGCATCTGACAGTTCCAGATCCCCCTTGATGCCGGGATTGAGTCCCTCAGCCTTGCGCTGCTCACGGATTTCATTGAGTTGTTCAGGCGTTCTGAAACAATAAAAGGCCTTGCCCTCTCTGACCAGCTGCTCTGCGTAGCCGCGATACCTGTCCTTGCGCTCACTCTGCCGGTAGGGGCCATAAGGGCCACCCACGTCGGGACCCTCATCCCACTCCAGGCCCAGCCAGTGCAGAGCATCCAGAATGTCTTTTTCAGATTCAGCGGTACTTCTTGTTTGATCGGTGTCTTCAATCCTTAGAATAAACTGTCCGTTATGCTGCCTCGCAAAACACTGATTAAAAAGAGCAATATAGGCAGTACCAACATGAGGGTCACCGGTTGGTGATGGTGCGATACGCGTTCTTACGGTCATAAAGGGAATATCCTGAAAATAAGGCAATATATGGAATATCTATCAACTAGCCGGCTATAAACGGATTGGTTTTTCTTTCCTGGCCAATCGTTGACATGGGGCCATGCCCCGGGATAAAAGCCACCCTGTCACCCAGGGGAAGCAGTTTGTTTTTGATCGAGGCGATAAGTGTCGCATAGTCGCCCCTTGGAAAATCCGTTCTGCCAATCGAACCCTGAAACAGTACATCACCCACGATCGCCAGTTGACTGACGGGTTCGAAAAATACAATGTGGCCCGGCGTGTGTCCAGGGCAATGCAGTACAGTCAGTGTAATACTACCCAGATCCACCGTTTCCCCTTCCTCCAGCCAACGGTCGGGAGAAAACAGTCCGACATCGGGAAACCCGAACATCCGGCTTTGCTGTGGTAATCCGTCAATCAGAAATTGATCTTCCTTATGCGGGCCAACAATCGGCACATTTAATTCACCAGCCAGCTCGGCAGTACCACCAGCATGATCAATATGACCGTGGGTCAACAGAATTTTGTCCACTCCAAGACCATGATGCCGAATAACGCGATGAATTTTGTCCAGATCACCTCCCGGATCGACAACAGCGGCTTTCAGCGTGTCCTCACACCAGATAACTGAACAATTCTGCATAAAAGACGTAACCGGTACTATTTCGTATTTCATTGACTTTATAAACCATGAATGATGTTAAAGGCGAGATTCACCGCATTGGAGCGGAGAGATTGTTTCACCTGTTTTGCTCGCCGGTTTTTTATGAGGAGTTTTACACACACTACCCGCCCGATCAGCTATCGGGGCAGACCCGGGCTGACTTATTTAATCATACCATCAACTATCTCTTCTTCTTCGTGCAAATCTTCGGTCGTATCACCTTTTGGCAATATCAGGTTCAGCACAATCGCCACCAGACCACAGAGGCTGACACCCTGCAAACTGAACCCTTCCTGGCCCAATACCATACCACCAATACCAAAAACCAGAGTGATTGACACAATTACCAGGTTACGCTGCTCGCTCAAATCAACACGCCCCCTGACCAGAATATTCATACCGACGCTGGCGATGGAACCAAATAGCAAAACCGAATTCCTCCCATTACCGGTGTTGGAATGGTTTGCAGTAACACACCGAATTTGGCAATAAAAGCCAGCGCGATGGCAAAGAGTGCGGCAAAGGTCATAACTACCGGGTTAAAGGCCCTGGTCAACATAACTGCGCCGGTAACTTCAGAGTAAGTGGTATTCGGCGGGCCACCAAAGAGTGAGGCTGCAGAAGTCGCCAGACCATCACCCAGCAGAGTTCGGTGCAAACCGGGCTTCTCTACATAATTTTTGCCAGTCACACTGGAAATTGCCAGTACATCACCCACATGCTCGATCGCCGGTGCAATGGCCACTGGCAACATAAACAGAATGGCCGCCAGACTGAATTCCGGGGTCACAAAATCCGGCACCGCCAGCCAGGAACTGTCATTGACCGAAGTCAAATCAACCATACCGAAAAACCAGGCCATGGTATAACCCACTGCGACACCGGCCAGAATCGGTACCAGGCGAAAAATACCCCTGGCCAGGGTGGCAACCAGAAAAGTGGTAGTCAATGCCGACATGGACACCCACATGGCATCCAGATAGGGGAATAACTGGGCCGAGGCATCACCGGTTTTACCCATCGCCATATTCACGGCTATGGGGGCCAGGCTCAAGCCAATCACCATAATAATTGGCCCGGTCACTACCGGCGGCATAATCCGGTGTAAAAACCCCGGCCCCTTGTAAGCCACACCGATAGCCAGCACAACATAAACCAGACCGGCACAGAACAATGCGCCCATAGTTGCCGGCATCCCCCATTCCTGTACCGAAAAACTGATCGGCGCAATAAATACAAACGAAGATGCCAGAAATACCGGAACGGAACGTTTTGTCACCAATTGAAATATCAGTGTGCCGATACCCGCAGTGAACAGGGCAACGCTCGGGTTTAATCCGGTTATTAACGGCATCAATACCAGGGCACCAAATGCGACAAAGAGCATTTGCAACCCCGCAAGAACCGTTTTCCAGCCACTGTCAGATGTTGTCCGGGTCATAACTTTTTCCTTGCTTTCCAAAAAATGTATTGCGTTTCGGATCGACGATAAAATGCCGATCGGGAGAATGAATTACACCGATTATTTGGTGCCGAAGATTTTGTCGCCTGCGTCTCCCAGACCGGGAATAATGTAGCCATTTTCATTTAAATGATCATCGACTGAAGCCGTGTAAATGTCCACATCCGGGTGTGATTCCCTGACTGCCTCTATGCCTTCAGGAGCAGCAACCAGCACCAAAGCGCGAATGGAGCGACACCCCGCTTTTTTAAGCAGTTCAATAGTGGCATTCATCGACCCCCCGGTGGCCAGCATCGGGTCAACCACCAATGCGATACGCTCGTCAATTCCGCTGGTCAGTTTGTCGAAATAACTGACCGGCTGCAAGGTTTCTTCATCCCGGTAAATACCCACCACGCTGATTTTGGCACTGGGGATCAGGTCTAACACTCCATCCAGCATACCTAATCCGGCACGCAGAATGGGCACAATGGTGATTTTTTTCCCCTTGATTTGTTCCGCCTTAATCTCGCCACACCAGCCATCAACCCGGTACTCTTCCAGCTCCAGATCCTTGGTTGCTTCGTAAGTCAGCAGGTTGCCCACTTCACCGGCCAGTATACGGAAATTTCGGGTGCTGATGTCTTTTTGGCGCATCAGACCCAACTTGTGCTGTACCAGCGGGTGGCGAATTTCGTAAATATTCATGGCAACCTCGTTCATCAATGATCAGGGTGAAAAACTGTCACCCCGTGGGAAACAAATAAGAGATAACGCCACGGGGGCAACTGGCGTGTAATTTTCTCGCATTTTATGTCATTTCACCTATCTTTTCGCCAAAGCGTTCAACTTTATCCCAATCTGTATACTCTATGGTCGTTTTTGGATCAGTGGGGCCATTGGTCATTTTCATAATAAATCGAATCACCAAACGATCAAAATAATTGTATCTGGGATAATCCACCTTGCCCGCAAAAACAGCCAGATTTTTCGGCTTCCAGGCTATCCGCTTCAAAAATTTCACCAAATAGGGATTGGTTTCCGGTTCGGCCTTCTCCGGTTTACGGGCGACCAGATTCACTGAAAAAAAAGCATTGGGTTTGGCATCAAGAGTCGATTGATTCGTGTTGATAAACTTAATAATTTTCTTGCTGTGCCTGCCATAGCGGATAGCTGCCCCGACCACTATCTTATCAAACCCGGCCAGATCCACAGCGTTTTCGTTATCAATCGACAATAAAGTCACCGTTTCATTTTTTGATTCCAAAACGCGCTCAATATGCTTGCATATTTTCAGTGTGTGGCCATCATTGGTTGAATACAGAACCAGGATATTACTCATTGTCAGGGCTTCTCGGGAAAAATTCAGCGCATCTGCTTGCGCCTCTGCGGGCAGTCTGCGCACAAAGGCTTATACCGACGGGTGAGCAGTTACGACTCGGTTTAAATAAAATGAAAGCTATTTTATCAGCATGTACAGGTATTTACACTCACCAGGCCTGACATCGTACCTGGCTTACTCAAAGAACACAGATTAAAAGGGCACAGATTATTGTCGCCATACTTCGTGTAAGGTCGTCCATTGGCCTTAAAAACGTCACAATAACGCAACTTGACTGGTTGCATGGTATGATTCGGCTCTTTAACTCTGGTATAACCACTTTTGAAAAGGTAAGTAATGAGCAAGACAAGCACCCGACAGAAAACCATCATCGCCTTACTTTTTTTTGTGACTGTTATTTTTGCTGCCGTATTCCTCTCGTCCCGAAACGATTCGGCCACCTCTGACACGGAAACCATAAAAGTGGTGACCTCAATACAACCCTTACGACTGATTGCTCAGGCAATAATGGGCGATAACGGGCAAGTAGAGGTGCTCATCCCCCAATCCGGTAACCCTCATTATTATCAATTAAGACCATCCGATGTAAGAAAGCTGCGAGACAGTGACTTCTTTTTCTGGATTGGCCCGAACCTGGAGTCCTTTTTAACCAAAATTCTCCATGCCAATAACGTAGAAAATGTAGCCTTATATGATGATATCCATATGGATAATAAGCATGAACACGGGGAGAATGATGACGGCCACAACGACCTCCACTCGGAAGATAAAAACGAACATGGCCATGAGGATGAACACGCACACAATCACGCGCACAATACAGATATGCATCTATGGCTCGACCCTGCAGAGGCCCTGCACATGGCCGAAATGATCAAGGACAGTATTTCAGGATTGAATTCGGAACAGGAAGCAGAAATCAACCAGAATCTCAAGGCGTTTGAAATTCAAATAGCCAAGCTGATTAGCGAGTATCAGGAAAAATTCTCAGCCACCCAAACACGCCCGATCTATTCACGCCACAACTCACTGACTCACCTGGCCAGGCGGTTTAATCTGAATATTGCAGGCAGTGTAAGCGAGACACCCGAGAAGCGACCCGGTATCTCTCACCTTTCCCGACTAAACAGGCAAATCACCAACGCCGAAACAATTTGTTACCTCATTGACTCGACCGGCAGTGACAAATACCTGGACGGCATATCCGGTGACGTAGAAATAAAGAAGACCCGCATTGATATCCTGGCAAACGACACCGAAAACACAGCACAAGGGTATACCGACTTTATGCGAAAGTTGCTGGATGAGGTGTATGACTGTGCCTACGGCGGATGATGGCAATTGCCGAATTTCCGGCTCCGGGAAAATCACCGACGGGCAAGCAAATAACAAAAATAGGTTCCACCCACTGCTCCGGTGATAATACCTATTGGTAACTCCTGGGGTGCCAGTAACTGTCTGGAAATGATATCCACACCCAGCATAAAGGCCGCACCAGCCAGCGCACTGAAAAACAGGAGTACCCGATTATCACCACCGACATAGGTGCGCATGATATGCGGAATAACCAGGCCAACGAAACCTATGGTACCGGTCAATGAAACGATCAGACTGGTCACCAGTGTGGCAAGCAAGAGTATTATTACTTGTGTTCTTCGCACGGAAATACCCAGTGCCGAAGCGGTTTCCTGCCCCATCATCAATGCATTGAGGTTGCGAGCGTTCCAGAACAATGCCAGCACACCAAGGCAAACGCAAATACTTGGCAATAACAATAAATCCCATGTCGCCCGCCCCAGGCCACCTAACATCCAGAAAACAACGGACTGCGCCGCTCGCTGATCACCAAGAAAAATCAATGCATTTGTAGCCGCCATCAACAGGAACGAGATAGCGACACCTGACAGAACCAATCGCTCCGGCGTCTGGTTTTTCGGCCTTCTCAGTAAAACAAGCAGTAGAAAAAACGATATCAGTGCACCGATAAAGCTGAATACGGGGATGGTATAGCTGCCAACCAACATACCTGTATGCGATATAACCAGCACGGCTCCCATTGAAGCACCGGAAGAAACACCAAGCAAAAACGGATCGGTAAGCGGGTTACGGGTTGCAGCCTGGAGGGCTGCCCCTGATACCGCCAAACCGATGCCGGTCAGCATTGCCAGCACCATCCTTGGCGACCTGAGTTCGGTGACAATCACCTCCTGGGAACT
This sequence comes from Pseudomonadota bacterium, assembly GCA_002747395.1. Taxonomy (GTDB): domain Bacteria; phylum Pseudomonadota; class Gammaproteobacteria; order Pseudomonadales; family Oleiphilaceae; genus LZORAL124-50-18. Next base: position 11,974 of record PDPE01000006.1, on the reverse strand, counting down.
GCGCCAATCGACAACCATTTCGTGTGCAATCGCGTCCGGGCCGAAACTGTGCAGCAATATACGCAATACCTGACCGGGGCTAATGTCACTCACCCCGATCATAATGCCGACCAAAGCCAATAACCCGATCATCAACAAAAGAAAAACAGCCAAAGCAAGGTGCCGTTTACCAGTCAGGCTCGTCTTTTTGGAATGTTTATGTTCAGAATGGTTATGGTAAGCTTTCATTGAGCGGCTTATTTCTCAGAGTGCATTTTGGCCGCAAGCTTTTCAATCGCCGCTATATTCATCGGGCCGGGGGTGATTTCACCATATTCAAGCGGAATGAAACGCTCATTGCGAACCGCTTCCAGTGTAGATAGCACCGGGTGATTCTTGAGGAAATTCCAGGAGGCTTCCCAGCCACCCTTTTGATAGTCAACCAGAATAATAAACTCCGGTTCGGCTTCCATGACAGCTTCTATACCCACTTTCCCCCAGCTGGAATCAATGTTATCCATCACATTTTTTCCGCCAGCTGCCCGAATAAGCGCTGTTGGCATACCGAAGCGGCCCGAGGTGAAAATTTTGTCTTCGCCAGAGTCATACAGGAACACTTTGACCGGCTTTTTTCCGGCAACCTTATCAGCGACCTTTTGCAGCCTTTGTTTCCATTGTCCGACCAGTTTTTCCGCTTTTTCCCTTACGCCAAAAACTGCACCAAGCCGCAGCATATCATCATAAAGCAAATTCATGGACGCATCCGGGCCGGATTTGCTCAGATGCACACAGGATTCGGTAAGCTCAAGAACCGGTACGCCCAGTTTGCCCAGACTTTGCGGTGTCAGGTCACCATCCACACGCATTCCATAGTTCCAGCCGGCAAAGAACAAGTCGGCATCCACGCTGAGTATATTCTCAACGGTGGGGTATTTGGGAGCCAATTCCGGTATGTTGCCTTGTGCCTTTTTAAACTCCGGACTGATTTTGTACCATCCGGAAATACCTGTCAATCCGGCAATTTTGTCCTGTAAATCCAGAGCGAATACCATTTGACTCATATTCTGGTCATGGATCACTGCCGCCTTTGGCGACTGTTCAAAAGTCACGTCGCGATCACAGCTTTTTACTGTTACGGGAAAATCAGATGCAACACTATTGAAACTCAGCGCGGCAAACGTCATGGTTGAAATAAGCAGTTTTCTGTTCAGCATTTTTTATTCCTTGGAAACAGGTGATGATGCAAGAGGGTTATTCAACGGCAAGGGGTAGAAAGACCACTCCTGCCACGGGTTGGTGTAGGTATTGGCATGAATTGAAAAAACTTCGGCAAACATTTCATCAGAAATACCGGCCCGGGTACTGTCTGATCTGACAAGACGACCCTGATCAAGTACCAACAGACGATCGCAAAAGCGCACCGCATGGGTAAAGTCATGTAAAGAAATCAGGCAACCTGTCTGCAGGTCACGGAGTTGTTGTAGCAGACCGAGCTGGTTTGATATATCAAGATGGTTACAGGGTTCATCAAGCAGCAAAAGCTCGGGTTCTTGCACTAATGCCCGGCACAGCAACACCCGCTTTCGCTCCCCGCCGGAGAGTTCACCAATGTCACGATGCAAATAGTCCTGTAACTGGAATCGTTCGATATTCCTGTCAATTACCGACTCGGCACGCGCATCCAGCCCTGTCAGCCAGTGCTGGTGTGGTGTGCGTCCTGTACGAATGACCGCTTCCACTGTGAGCTGAAAATCGGCAGGGGATTCCTGGGTAACGGCGGCAATCTGCTGTGCCCGTTTTCTGGGTGATAACTGTGACAGAAGTTTCCCGTTGAGGTAAATCTCGCCCTGGTAGTGAGGTTGTCCTCCGTAAAGGCAACGTAGCAAGGATGTCTTGCCTGAACCATTGGGCCCCAGAAGCCCGACAATTTCCTTTTCGTTAATATCGAAACTGACATTGCTGAGCAGCTCATGGCCACCTTCCACAGTCAGCGTCAGATTCTGCACCCTGAGTATTGGTGCTGTCATGGCAGCCATGCCCGACTACGAAAAAATAATGCGTCTGAAATTTCGACCATCAGTACCATATTCCGGGTTCAGGATGAGCATGGTCAAGGGGCAAGCGTGGAGTAGAGGCGGACTCGCTATTGCTCCCCTGGTCGCCCACCGCGATCTTTTAACGGGTAATGTGGCAGGCTGGTTTCGGACTTGTTGCAGCAATGGCTGCACTTACCGTTGCGGGGGCAGTGTGGGTCTTTCACCCACTTCCCAATTATCACTCGGGCTGGCTATACCTGGCGAGTGTACCTGTCGCATTGATAAACTGTCAGCGCATCCTATACACAAAAACAGATTATGGCAAGCGATGGCTTGCGGGCAGTGTTACGAAACACAGTCCGGTGCACAGGTTTACCACACAGGCTTTGCGATGAGGAAACCGGTAGGCCACGGTTGCCGCCTTCTCCCTCACTCCACACCTTGAGTTATCCCCTCACATATAAGAGAATTGCCCCGGTCCCATACCGATTTCACAGCACTTTTCACACTGAGTGCTTTATGCGGGCCGTTACCCACACGCATCGGCCGCTTTTTATCAGGAAACATAAGGAGTTTTTATGTCCAGGCGCACCACTCTTGAAATTATTGATGGTTCAATCGCAGTTGTCTCTCTTAACCGGCCTGACAAGTACAATGGCCTTGATATCGAAATGTTCGACAGCATTGTCAAGACAGCCAGGAAAATAAAGAAAAACAAAGCCATTAGGGGTGTGATTTTACGTGGTGAGGGCAAGGTGTTCAGTTCCGGGCTGGATGTAAAAAAAGTGACCAAAAGCCCGGTTTCCATTACCCGGCTGCTGGTCAAGCCAGGCAGAAAAATCTCCAATCTCGCTCAGGATGTGGGCTATATCTGGCGTCAGTTGCCTGTACCTGTGATCGCAGTTACTCACGGTATGTGTTACGGCGGTGCCTTCCAGATTGCATTGGGCGCTGATTTCAGATATTCGACACCGGACTGTGAGTTTTCAATTATGGAAGGCAAATGGGGGTTGATTCCTGATATGTCCGGTTCCGTTACCCTGCGCGAGCTGGTGCCTGCGGATGTGGCCAAGGAACTGACCATGACAGCCAGAGTTTTTGATGCGACGGAAGCCAAAGAGCTGGGGCTGGTCACCAGGGTTAGCGAAACCCCCTACGATGATGCGCTTGCATTTTTCAAAACGCTTGAAGAGCGCTCACCCGATGCCATTGGCTATGCCAAACAGCTTTTCAACACGACAAGAACTGTGTCAGACAAGGCTGCACTGGCCGTTGAAACCCGGCTGCAAATCAAACTGTTAAGCAAGAAAATTCTCAACCTGGACAGCTTGAAATCATTACTGTAGCACTCGTTACGGCTATTTTTCAGCTAACCGGTCGGGGATTTTTTAAACAGGTCGCGCAGTATATTCACACACTGTTTTTTTCCATCAAGCCCGGTTAGCTCCACGACCCGGGCCCAAGGCCTGCCCATCACCACCCGTGCTACGAGCAAGTTCAACTGAATCATGCTCAGTTCTATGGCACCCGGTTTGATAGCAGGCCCATTCTGACCAAAGGCATCATCGTTCATATCATTCTTGCCACTTTTAATCTTGCCACCTTTAACCTCGCCACTTTTAACGGCCACCGGCCTGAACAGGTTGCTCCAACTGTATAACCAGAGCGATTGCTGACAGGTTTCGTAGCTCCGGTTTCCAAAGGCAAAGGCCCTGACATCACTGATCACCTCCGGCTTGACGACTTCTTCCAGCGGCCTGGCTGGCAGTGTCAAAAAAAAATGAATCACAACGGCCGGTTCCAAATTCGCCAAACCGGTTAACAGGTTGAGTGGGAGCTGCCAGCCGAGTTTTCGGCTGACTCGCTGAAAAAGGTCGGTCGCTCGCTTGCTTGTCGTCATCCCCATCATGCAGGAATGCAGGCCCGATATATTATCCGGCTGTACACCGATTCTGAGCAATTGAAATCTGTTTTTATGCCAGAAAGAAAGGACATCAGAGGTTAAGGCATAGCTGGTTGACAGGTAGTCATAGTCACATTTTGCCAAATCATGGAGCCGGTCGACCATTGCCGAGCCAATACCACGGCCCTGCAGCGCCGGATGCACTACAATACGGGTAATACGCAAGCTGGACAGGGAAACCACCGATCGGAACCCTTCATGGCAAACCAGAGAATGTGGAACCAGGTGTCCGGCCGGTCTTCGCTTGCCTGACCAGATTTGCTCTTCCAGCTGATCAGCACCCTGATACCCCCCCTCCTCCACTGCCCAGAGCACACCGACCACCATGCCACAAAAAGTCGCAATAACCAGTCGTTGACCGGGAATATCGAGCAACCTCATCAAATCCAGGGGCCGGGTTTGATAGTGAGCCTGGATCAGCAGACCGAATATCTGCCGTAATTCATTATCATCCCATGCTGCACTCATCTTCGGAAGCGACCCCGCCGGAGTGCTGGTACAGATACCGGCCATATCCGGTACCCGCCACTCCCGGTAGCTGATTTTGTCGCTAATTATGCTGCCAGTTTTCTCTTCGCCATTGTTAACGAGGCGGAGTTTATCCGGCGTTATTTCCGCTGCCTCGGCATCCAGCAGCAGGGCATCAAACAAAATTGATTCGAGTGTGTCATTTGCAGCCCATCTCACCGGAGTAGAAAGGGTCAGCTCATGCCAGTGTGCGCAGGTTTCGAACAGGTGTTTTTTAAAATTGATGGCAAACCCTTTGCCCGCACCTTCGTAACCATGCACTGTGGTGGAAAACACAACGGGATAGAAGCCGTCCAGAAGCTGTTTCAGTATAAACACCGGAAGGGTCGCAGCCTCGTCAACAATCAACAGATCCAGAGTCGGCCTTTCATTCAGCAACCTGTCCGGTGACCAGTATTCGAGGGAACTTTTCTGTCCATCTGAGTTGATATGGCGTAATTCGGTTTCGGATTTTCTCTGGTATCGCCCTGTTTTTGCGCAACAGATAAAACTGTTGAAAACGGTGGCAACACTGGCAGGGCGAGAGGAGCAGACAACAATTCTATACGCCCCGCCCTGGCATAACAACGAGGCTGCTATACCCATCGCATAGCTTTTGCCCCGCCCCCTGTTTGCAGTGAGAATAACAGGGTCGCGTTTTTTGGCGACAACCTGGTTCACCACTGTTTTGACCACAGTATCTTGCTCGCGATTTATCGCGAATTGGCTGAATGGTCGGCTAACGTCCAATTCCGAAGAGTCGCAAAGGATACCTGGTGTCACCTCCGGGTTTGCAGAACCACTATTCCCGGCAATTTCAGCCCAATCGATGCCCTTTTCGGTCGCATGGCCCCAAAAAATGCCAGACTTCACTGACAAACGGGCAAGCATGCGCAAAAAAGTATTCGGTCTCCCCTGTTCACTGGTGTAAGGGTAACTGGCTATTCTCTGATGACAACGGTTTTTCAGTTCACCCCACTGCCTGCGCGGAGGCACAAGCAGAAACAAACCCCGGCCGCCCGATATGAGGCCTGAAATAATACCCAGCACATCCGGGTCAAATTCGTCATACAAATCGTAAACCAGTGTGGCTGTCTCTGAACCAAGTAATTGTTTGATGTCTGCGGCGCCAAGTCGTTGCGACCTGGTCAACTGCATCTCATGCCAACGCTCATCACCCCCGTTATCAGGTTCCCATCCACGACCGGACACCCACTGGTACTCCAGCTTTGTCTCGTCCAGCAATCTTCTCACTGCACGAACCGAACAGGCTCGATTGCCTTCTACAACAACCAGAAAACGTGTATTGTCTTGCCGGGTTAACCGGATTGTTTCAAAAAATTGATTCGTCATTCAGCCTCTGGTCTGCCGAGTTATACATCTTTCCTGCGCACATTTTTACTGCATACTATTCGTGTATACCATAGCATTCGTCAACAGCTTTATGTACCATCCACAAAAAATGGCTCAATCCACGTAAAACAGCAACGGCCACCATATGCAACTTTCATTGGCATACCGGCATTGGCATACCGACATTGGCATACCGGAGCCTCACTTTTTCAGATACAGGTTACACATCAGTGTTAAGGCGATAAATAATCATGGATATTGGTGAAATTCGAAGAGAATATATGAGCAAGGGGTTAAGCCGTGAAGACCTGGCATCCAACCCGGTTGACCAGTTTGAACTCTGGTTTGGGCAAGCCTGCAACGCAGAAATCATCGACCCAAACGCAATGACCCTTGCCACTGCTGACGCAAACGGCAGACCTTCCGCAAGGACGGTACTATTAAAACTGTTCGACTACAGGGGGTTTGTGTTTTTCACAAACTATGGCAGCAAAAAGGCCAGAGACATCAAACAAAATAACCAGGTTGCCTTGTTGTTTTCCTGGCTTCAATTAAATCGACAAATCAAAATTGAAGGAATCAGCGAAAAAATCAGCACTGCCGAGTCACTCAAGTATTTCTCTTCTCGCCCCAGGGGAAGCCAGTTGGGTGCGTGGTGCAGTCAGCAAAGTGAGGAAATTACATCCCGGCAGTTTTTGGAAACCAGTTTCGCCAAAATGAAAGAAAAATTTAACCAGGGTGACGTCCCCTTACCTGGTTTCTGGGGAGGCTACCGGGTAAAACCTGTTACTATGGAGTTTTGGCAAGGACGTGAAAACCGCTTGCATGACAGATTCAGCTACAGCTCCCAGGAAACGGATGACCAAACCGGCTGTGAACCCGAGCAATGGCGTATCCGGCGGCTCGCACCCTGAAAATGAAGCCGGTCAATTGCCATACAAGCTGCCTTGAAGCTATGGTTTCCAATATCTGTTTTCAAGAACGGTTTTCAAGAACGGCCGCCACAGATTACACCTTGAAAACCTGTTCAAAAACACTGTTTATAATTTCAGTCAGCTTGTCAAAATCAACAGGTTTTCCGAGATAATAGGTGAATCCGGCCGCCTTTCCTTTGGCAATATCTTCGTCTTCAGAACCGGCACTAATTGCGACCACGGGCACATCCGTGGTTTCGGGCATTGATTTGAGTATTTTCAGAGCTTCCCATCCATTAATACCCGGCAGGTGAATATCCAGCAGAATCAGATCCGGCAGTTCTCTTCTTGCTATTTCTATACCATCCTCTGCATCTTCAGCCCATAAATAGGTAATCTGGTCAGAGCCGGAGAAGAAATTCTTCATCAATGCCGCATTTACCAGATTATCCTCGATATAGAGCACTTTTCCCTCTACCGCGAGATCAGCAGCTTTTGAGCCGCCCTCACCTGAAAACTTTTTGTGTTGGTTCGAGGTAACGATCAGTGGTAATTCAACCCAGAATGTACTGCCTGATTTTTCAGAGATTACATGCCCGATTCTCCCGGACATGAGCTTTACCAGAGAGCGGGAAATGGCTAACCCTGCCCCTGCCACATCCGCAGAAGCATCGTTCGATTTGACTTTATAAGAAGGCTGAAAAAGATCCTTCTGGCGAGAGAATAAAGCACTCACACCTGCATTTTTAATACTGATTCGCAACATACCGTCCGGCATTTTACGGCAGCTTATTACAATTTCCCCCTTGCCTCCTGTACATTTGATGGCATTGGAAATCAGGTTAACCAGAATTTGCCTGGTTCGATTAAAATCAGCATAGATAAAATCAATATCCTCGGCAATCGGCTCAACGATTAAAGACAGTGTATCTGATAAATTTTGTCTTTGTTCTATTGTCTTCAGGCTGTCTGAAATCAGTTTTTGAACAGGCACATCCCCAAGCTGCAGCTCAGCCGTGTCGGTCTCCAGACCTGACAGATCCAGCAGCTCGTTGACCATATCAAGCAGGCACCTGCCGCCACGCAAAATCTCCTGAACATACTCCTTCTGGTCGTCATTGAAGTGGTCATCGCTTTCCATTTCCAACAACTGGGCAAAACCAAGAATCGCATTCAAAGGTGTACGCAATTCATGGCTCATTTGAGAAAGGAAGCGGTTTTTTACCTGATTGGCAGATTCTGCCTTGTGCAACGCTGTTCTGAGTGATTCTTCAATATTCTTCTGGACTGTCAAATCTTTCCAAAGCGCATGCAGCACCTCCTGACCACCCAGCTCAATGACAGTCAGCGACACCTCAACGGAGAATAATTCCCCGGTCATTTTCTTATGCACCCATTCGAAACGGTGGAAACCGTTTTTGAGTGCGAGATGAATCATTCGATTCGCCTTATCAAACGAGTTTTCACCATCAGGTTGATCTACGGGCGAAATCTCGGAAGGATGCATGGACAATACATCAACCCTGTTCTCCGCTTCCAGCATAGCGACAGCGGCATCATTACAGTTCAGGAGGCGCTCACCGGAAATCAAAAGAACAGGGTCAACAGCGTTGTGAAAGACACGTTGGAAGTTTTGAAACCCTTCTTTAAACTGATCAACGGTGATTGAGTCTTTGCCCTTTTTATTATTCAACGAAGCTGCACTTCCATTTTGTTATCAGACGCTACCATTATGGGCGTTATTGAACAGATTTGCACGCACGAAATAGCAACAATTTACTCATTTTCACCATTGCCAAATTATGCTCGAATAACTCGTGACACAACAGACCCCCCCTGGCTGTGATAGTATTTGGCATTGCACCGGCTTGATTTTTCAGGCTCCGTTACTACTTCTGGCCAATTCACCAACCAGTTTGATCGCTTCCTCACGCTGCGGTGTCCAGGCACAGGCATAACTGATCCGAATTGAATGGGGAAATTTCTTGGGGTTGGATGAAAAAATCTCTCCCGGCGCAATCAACACCCCCTGCTCTCTGGCCTGAATATACAATTTCGTAGAACTGATTGCACCGGGTAATTGAATCCACGCAACAAAACCTCCCTTTGGTTGCGACATTTTTGTGCCTTTGGGGAAATGCTCCGCAACCAGCTCTGTAAGGTGATCACGGCGTTGTCGATACACTTCTCTGGCGTACCTGAGGTGACGATCATATCCACCATGAGCCAATAGTTCTGCCACAGCCAGTTGAGGCAGCCTGAAACTGGTTACACTGGTAAGAAACAACTCATACTCGATTTGATCCTGATAACGACCGGGCAAAACCCAACCCACCCCCAACTGTGGCTCCAATGTTTTCGAGACTGAAGAGCACAAAAGTACATTACCCTCCGTATCGTAGGATTTTACAGCTTTGGGACGCGTATCCGAGTAACAAAGGTCACCGTAAATATCGTCTTCAATCAGTGGAATACCATGCTGTTCGACGAGGTCTGCCAGCCGCTTTTTATTTCTCTCCGGCATTAACGCTCCCACCGGGTTGTTAAAACAGGGAATCGTCAACACTGCTTTGATCGGCCATTGTTCCAGTGCCATCTGGAGCGCTTCAATACTGATGCCTGTTTCCGCATCTGACGGTATTTCAACCGCTTTCAGGCCCAGCGCCTCGATCAACTGCAATAATCCATAGTAGCAGGGTGATTCAACGGCAATAATGTCTCCCGGTTTGGTCAGTATTCTCAAACACAAACCAATACCGCCCTGACAACCGGGTGTTATAACAATTTCCTCCGGCGACACATGTACGCCAGCATCCACCGCTCGTCGAGCCAGTTGCCTTCTTAACGGATTATTACCTTTGGGCGAATCATAACCTATGCCCAAAAACGGTTCACTGCGTACTTTTTGGGCAAATATTTTTTTTAATTGCCTGATAACCGGCAAGTCCGGGCTGGGAACGGCTGCGCCAAAATTGACAAAGGACGGATCACTGGAGTCACGCATGATTTCCATGACACGTTGCATGGAAGACACTTCCGCAGGCAAGGTCGATTCCTGGCCGATCCTTGGTGCCCTGACATTTCTCTGCTCCGCCTGTTTGACAAAATACCCGGATTTTGGCCGGGCAAATATTACACCTTTATCTTCCAGATGATTATAGGCAGCCACCGCTGTTGAAATACTTACGTTATGGGTTTTCGCCAAGGTTCGAACCGAAGGCAGTTTTTCATTGGCACGATACACGGACTCGCGTATGTATTCCTGTATCTGATCAGCCAGTTTTGCGTACAACCGGTTTTCGTGAGAATGACTTGATTTTTCCGTCATAAAACAGTCGCCACCTTGTAGTTAAAGCAGTACAGTTTACACAAAGCAATAGTCTGTATTGTTTGGTAAAAAAGCACGTTTTTCATATTAATTTCAGTATGCTATCCATTACTTATCGAGTAACAAAGAGATACAAACAGTACAGATTCTAACAAACAATACAGTACTGTCAAATTCACGCCGATACAGCACATATCAGAGGCAATCTGTACTGCGTAATAAAGATATCACCTGCATCTGTTACGCTTCACCGTTTTTTCTATAATAGATGACATCAAATAGAAATCCTGACTTTCTCGAAGGAATACTGCAATGACTACGAATACTCTTGGCACTTCACATCTTGTTTCAGTAGATATCAAACCCTTGTTTGAACGGGCACTGAAAAAAATCAGGGAAATATTCAATCGCATCCTGATCGCCAACCAGGTAGCCAGAGAAAGAAGACTTCTCGCCACACTCACCGAATATCAACTCAGGGATATCGGCCTTTCACGCAGTGACGTACATGAAGAAATCAGAAGAGGCTATTGGGATCTGCCAACCAGATAGATGCTGAATTCCTGAATAATTGGAAGTCCGGTTTGGAAGACGCATTCGAATACGCAGCAAAAAGACGCTCCTGTGCACGGAAATGGTGAGCAACAGCCTTTTTGAACAGTGTTACAAAAAATACAAAAAGGCTGTTTTATTTGGGTTCAGACACTTCAATTCTACAGGCAGATCATGTCGGCCTCTGCCGGTCAATCACATCAACCCCTGATCAGTAATTGTCACGAACCCGATCAGCTCGGTGGTGTGAAGCAGTTCGGAATTGGCTGATTGTTCTTCATCAATAGCCACCTCATAGTAAGGCGCGCCGCCAAGCGTCGCCTTCATTATTTGGTCAGGTTAAACCCGCATTTGCCCCCAAATACAACCCGAACAAACACTACCAAACTCCACATACGATTGCCATTAGAGAGAGCGTACGCGCACCAACCAAATAGAATGAAAAAATGCTCGATCACAACCCTGGATACACCCACCACCACGACCGATGCCACCTTTTTAAAGTTTTGTACGCTCGGTTGAAGTGGAAACTACTGAGCGACAGCCTTTCTTTTCCGATATAACTTACAAAGTACTATTTTTTTATTTCTACAGGTGAAATAACTTGTTAGCTTATTTTTCAATGTATTTTTTCAAGCCTTCAAGGGAGCCCGGTAGCCCTTTACTAATACTCTTACCAATCAACCGTCCAAATAGCGGAGACAGCACCCCGGCAAACTCCACTTGATTAACAAGCTTTGTTCCAGAAGCTATTGGCGTCATTAGATGAATGAAGTGAATTTTGCAAAACGGCAATTTACATTCTATCTCCTTCAATTGAGGCAGCTTCTGTTTCTGGATCCCATTTATGCCAATCTGAAACTTTTTTATATTCCGAAAAAACTATTGAAGGTTCAGCAGATATATTTATTGATTTCTCAAATTTCATTTTTTTCTCATCTTATCAGGGCGTGTTGACGCTTCGCAATAACTTGTTGATTTAAAACAGCAAATTTGCAATATTGTAGTTCTCACACAACTATACAACGAGCTTGCTATGCCCCGACTATTGCTCAATGACGAGCTCTGGTTGAAGCTAAAACTAATCTTGCTTCAATTTGGTGTCTATGACAAGTGCAACCTGCGTACGATGGCGAAAGGAGCGGAACATGTCAACCTATTTTAGACACTTATTTCCGGTGTTTTTCAAGTCACCTGTCGCGTCAACTACCCAACATTTTTTAGTTTCTCGTGATCCTTTTCCGGATTGAGGCTTACCACTTCCGGTAAATCCCAGTTTCTTGTATCACCACTCCAGCGGTTCGGATTTCTCGCTTTGGCTGCTTTATACACAGCTTTCCGC
>PDPE01000030.1 GCA_002747395.1 Pseudomonadota bacterium | reverse complement strand
CATAGCAAACTCGTTGTATAGTTGTGTGAGAACTACAATATTGCGAGTTTGCTATTTTAAATCAACAAGTTATTGCGAAACGTCAACACGCCCTAATAAAAATCTGGAGAGTGCTTCTGGGTACCAGCTCGCCCCGGTTATTGATCAAGCAAAAAAGTACTTTCCGCGTTTAAAGCTACAAATAGCTATAGGGGGCTTTAGAAGTAGTAAGGCAATGATTGAAGGACGTTGCTTTGAGCTATACCCCTTGCCTGATGATTGGGGGAATAACACAGGTGAAATTAATGAAATAATTAGTAGTGCTGTAGATTATAAGATAGCTCTGGTTCAGGCTCTAAAAGATTTTAGAGATGGAAAAAAGTATAAGAAAAAACCGGAGCTTAGTTTTCCTGGCATTGGAATTGACCTAACTAGTAAATTTGAGAGTCTGTTCTACCAACAAACCGAAAACCTGATTCATGATGCACTTGCCCATATTAATCTCGAACAACCACAAGAGGATATGGTTAACCTTTACGCCGCATTGAAAGCCGTCGTTATTCGACTCTTTGATCAGGCAACTGAATCATACCAGCAAGAGCCAAAAATGCTTAAAGCATTGGCCTCATCACGTCGTCTACTACACAAATATCTTAATGAACTCGAAGCACAGGGAGGTAATCATGAGTCAGCAAAAAAAGCCTGATTTTATGCGCTTGTACCAGCAATACACTGAACTGAAACCAGGGTTAAAAGCTGAATTGCGTAGGTTGGCTGAGCCAGATGATTTGGCTAATGTACCAGCTTTCTATCATCTGCTAAACGGCCATGCAGGTGATCGGAAAATGAAGCGGCTTATCTTCTGTCTGCCGACCATTAAAAATCATGTTGAAGGTATAACCCTGGGGCAGGCACTGGCTAAAGCAGGGGTCAGCGAAAAGCGTTTGTTTTTGGTGATCCGCTCGGAATTTCCCAACGATATTATTCAATTGCGGCGCTTGCTAAAAATGGCTGAACCCAATCTGGACTGGCCGCAGCTAGCACAATCACTTTATTGGTGGGGGCAAAGTAACAAACAAAGCATATTGGAAGATTATTTCTTTTATCAAAATAGCAAATCTGACAATTAAACTAACCCGAATGTGGCTTGACATTTTAAGGATAAAAACATGAGCAAGAATTTTATTAACTTCCACGTATTAATTTCCCATAGTCCGTCATGCTTAAATCGTGATGATATGAATATGCAAAAGTCTGCTATTTTTGGTGGTAAGCGGCGGGTTCGTATTTCCAGCCAAAGCCTTAAACGCACCATGAGAACATCGCATTATTATCAATCTTTTTTTCCAGAGAAATCCATCAGAACCAGACAGCTCAATATTTTAAAAGATGAGTTGGTTCGTATTTTAGACGAAGATCCTTATTGTGATGTGGAAGAAAAGTGGATAGAAAAAAGTATAGAAGTATTTTCTGGTCGAAAGATTGAAGATGAAGATAATGTTAGTAGTGATGAAGATATAGAAGATAGTGTCGAAAACAAAAGGGTTGCGGTTGCTCCATGGTCAGTTTCAGAGTTTAAGTTTATATGTGGGGAGGTGAAGAAAGTATATCAAAGTGATTTAACTGAAAAGGAAGTCGATTCCCTGAATAAAGCTATTGAAAAAGAAAAAAAGAGAAAAGCGACCAAAAACAAACCTAGGCTAAGCGACGAAGATGTGCGTGATGTGTTTTTGATGAATAAAGTCAGAAAACATCTAGAAGCTAATTCTGAGGCTTTTTTGAAAGCATGTGGCCAGGCAACAGATATTGCTCTCTCAGGTCGTATGGCAACATCTGGATTAATGACCAGTATTGATGGTGCCTTAGCGGTTGCCCAAGCTATTACCACGCACTCTGTTGATGCTGATATTGACTGGTTTACAGCTGTTGATGATTTACAGGAGTGGGGTTCTGGCCATTTGGATACTCAGGAATTTTCCTCTGGTGTGTTTTATCGTTATGCCAGCCTGAATATTGCCCAGCTGCAGAAAAATTTGGGTGGTGCACCACGTGAAAAAGCGTTAGATATTGCTGCCCATGTATTACATATGCTGGCAACTGAAGTCCCAAGTGCCAAACAGCAAAGTTTTGCAGCCCACAATTTGGCCGACCAGGCTATGGTATCTTTCTCCGATTTACCCGTTTCTTTGGCTAATGCGTTTGAAGCGCCCGTCAAGCCAGATCGTAATGGTGGTTTCCGTGATCCTTCCGCCAAGGCGCTGAATGAGTATTGGGATAAAGTGCATCGCGGTCATGGTCTGAATGAATGTTGTGCCGAATTTTCGTTGGAGCCGATTGAATTTCCAACTGGTGTATTAAAAAAAGACACATTGCCTGAGTTAGAAGATTGGGTACGGAAAGACGGCCCTAATGATAGTAATGACGAATAAGGTGGTCTTATGAAGGACTATCTCATTTTAAAATTACAGGGGCCATTTCAGGCGTGGGGGCGTGAAAGCTTTGAAGGTTTAAGGCCATCGGAGTTGTACCCTGGCCGCAGTGCATTGCTGGGTTTACTGGGAGCCTGTTTAGGTATTGATCGGCTGGACAGGAAGAGACAGTATGCGCTGGCTGCCAGTGTTCACTTTGCAGTACGGGTGGATCAACAAGGTCAGAAAATGACTGACTATCATACGGTCAAGAATGCCCGCAAAGAATACAGTGGTTTGAACAGTCATGAGACTATACAGACCTGGCGAGAGTATTGGCAGGATGCCAAGTACACAGTGTTGCTTTGGTTGGCGGATGATGCGGTGTTAAGTTTAAAGGAAATTGAAGCTGCGTTAAAAAAACCGGTTTATACGCCAGTTTTGGGGCGTCGAAGCTGTGCACTCTCAAGGCCATTATATGACGGTTACGTATCGGCTCAATCTGCATCAGCTGCTTTCGGTTTGTGCGAGCCTTTGGGCGGTACAATTTACTCCGATGAATACGAGAAAGATGCAATTCTATTGAAGAAACGGGATGTCCCGATCATAGACAGACCTCGACAGTTTACCAGTCGTCGGGTTTATATGATCCGACCCCGAGGTGGAGCGCAAGGAGGTGAGCATGTATCTGAGTAAAGTGCAGCTCAGTTGGAATCAAACCAGGAATCCGTATGAACAGCATCGGGCGTTGTGGCAATTATTCCCGAATTCCCCGGAAGCTCAGCGCAGCTTCCTATACAGGATTGAGCAAACTGTTAAAGGTCAGGGTGCAGATGTACTGATGCAGTCTTTGCAGTCTCCTGTCGAAACAGGTGATGTTAACCTTGTAGCAACACGGGATTTCAATCCTTCCCTGTATCAGGGACAGGTGTTGCGCTTTCGATTGCGAGCAAATCCGGTGAAAACGATTAAAGATCCGCGTAAGGGTGAGCGTATAAAAAACGGTAAGACTTATACTCGAACAGTCCGTGTACCTTTGATTCTGGAGGCACAACAACAGGCTTGGTTAGAAAAAAAACTGAAAGATTCTGCTTCGTTGCAATCGTTAGTAGTGCAGCAGGAATTACCTTTGAATTTTCGTAAGAAAAGTGAAAAATGTAGCGGCAAAATACAGCCGATACTGTTTGATGGTATTTTGACCGTTGAGGATTCTGAAGCACTCCTGGAGTTAATGAAATACGGAATAGGGCCTGCAAAGTCGTTTGGCTGTGGCATGTTATCGTTGAGGGCGGTATGACTTTTATCCCACTCAAACCCATTCCCATCAAAGATCGTAATTCCATGATCTTTATCGGTATGGGACAAATCGACATCAAAGACGGTGCGTTTGTGGTGATTGACTGCAACGGCGAGCGTATGCACATTCCGGTTGGCAGTGTAGCCTGTATCATGCTGGAGCCGGGCACCCGTATCAGCCATGCTGCGGTGAAGCTGGCAGCGATAACCGGCACCCTGTTAATCTGGGTAGGAGAAGCGGGGGTGCGTTTATACGCATCAGGACAGCCTGGCGGAGCCCGGTCAGACAGATTATTGTACCAGGCCAAATTGGCTCTGGATGAACAGTTAAGGTTGAAAGTTGTTCGTAAAATGTTCGAAATCCGGTTTGGTGAACCTGCTCCGGAACGGCGTAGTGTGGATCAATTGCGCGGAATTGAAGGTGCGAGAGTCCGTAAAACCTACGAGATACTGGCGAAACAATACGGTGTTGAATGGCATGGCCGTCGGTATGATCCGAAAGACTGGGAGAAAGGAGATACAGTTAACCAATGTTTAAGTGCAGCCACGGCGTGTTTGTACGGGGTGACTGAAGCAGCTGTTCTGGCGGCGGGTTATGCGCCTGCCATTGGTTTTTTGCATTCAGGTAAACCGCTCTCATTTGTTTACGATATTGCTGATTTGATCAAGTTTGAAACAGTGGTTCCCACCGCTTTCAGGATCGCTGCAAAGCAATCCAGAGAGCCCGACAGAGAGGTGCGAATTGCGTGTCGGGAGGTATTTCGCTCAAGTAAGGTACTTAAACGTCTGATTCCGCTTATTGAAGAGGTGTTGTCTGCGGGTGACATAGAGCCGCCAAAAGCGCCGGTTGATAGTCAGCCTCCCGCAATACCCGAACCGGAGTCAATAGGTGACAAAGGACACCGGAGTAAATAAATGGCCATGCTTGTTGTGGTAACCGAGGCTGTACCGCCCAGATTGCGTGGGCGATTAGCCGTGTGGTTACTGGAAGTTCGTGCGGGTGTTTATGTCGGTGATGCGTCACGCAGAATTCGCGAAATGATTTGGGAGCAGGTTAATGCTCTTGCAGAAGAGGGTAATGTCGTAATGGCCTGGGCCACCAATACAGAATCAGGTTTTGATTTTATTACCTATGGCAATAATCGTCGTATGCCGATTGATTTTGATGGTATTCGATTGGTTCGTTTTTTACCGGAAGAAGAAAACTGATTGATGATTTGCTCCAGGCAAGATAAAAACCTTGGGGCAGTTCCAGTAACATGGACTCGAAATAATCCCCGGTTCTAATGATTTCATAAATCGAATCAAAATAGTGGTACTCAAGCTGACCAGAGTATTTTGCCTTCCGATGTTTTCCAGCGTTATTTGTTCAGGTTCATCCTGATAAAGCTCTTTAACAAATTGGATATTTTACGGTGGATTGTTGAAAAGGGTGTTATTCATAATAAAATCAATTGTGTATATTTAGAGTGTTCCCCGTGCCCACGGGGATGAACCGCCGACTTCACCACCATCAAACGCGGTCGTCAAGTGTTCCCCGTGCCCACGGGGATGAACCGTTTTGACCGCCTATAAAAAGACCGCCAAACATGTGTTCCCCGTGCCCACGGGGATGAACCGTCAAATCTGCCAATTTTTCCAGTTTCCTTGTCGTGTTCCCCGTGCCCACGGGGATGAACCGCAAAAGAAAAGTGGATGTCAGATTGGTACATCGTGTTCCCCGTGCCCACGGGGATGAACCGAGGTTTGCCTACAGTTTGTATAGTAGTAGGTACGTGTTCCCCGTGCCCACGGGGATGAACCGGAGTATGTGTAAAGATTTCTCCTGATGAGCATGTGTTCCCCGTGCCCACGGGGATGAACCGCTTAATTAACTTACTAGGTCTTTGGTGTTTAAGTGTTCCCCGTGCCCACGGGGATGAACCGAAGATGGATTGTACTCTAACACAGTAAATGCTGTGTTCCCCGTGCCCACGGGGATGAACCGATAGATTACTCTTTCACTGATGAATTGATTCAGTGTTCCCCGTGCCCACGGGGATGAACCGAACATTATTTCTCTAAGAAGAAGTTCTTTAAGGTGTTCCCCGTGCCCACGGGGATGAACCGTAGTTATACACTTTAACATAATCCTTCTTCCAGTGTTCCCCGTGCCCACGGGGATGAACCGGTTATTTGAACAATTACACTATGATGAGCATAGTGTTCCCCGTGCCCACGGGGATGAACCGCTGAATTGGATTATAGAGTATCTATATCAGCTGTGTTCCCCGTGCCCACGGGGATGAACCGATGATCTTCCTCCAGGAGATATTAATAAATGGGTGTTCCCCGTGCCCACGGGGATGAACCGAATACAGGAATGGATTTACGGATATTCGGTTAGTGTTCCCCGTGCCCACGGGGATGAACCGTATTTCCTTACATCCATTCTTACATCCAAATAGTGTTCCCCGTGCCCACGGGGATGAACCGTGCTTTGAAGCTAAACTGGCAAAGAGTGCTAGGTGTTCCCCGTGCCCACGGGGATGAACCGATGTATTGCTTGACTGGCGTGCAGATCATAATGTGTTCCCCGTGCCCACGGGGATGAACCGACATTGACCACTCACAGGTTCGAGCAGGAAAAGTGTTCCCCGTGCCCACGGGGATGAACCGTCCTCTATAGACTTCCCAATCTTTTACATCTTGTGTTCCCCGTGCCCACGGGGATGAACCGAACTTCTTTACTGAGTCTATTGCTTTAGTAATGTGTTCCCCGTGCCCACGGGGATGAACCGGAGTAGAATTGTGGATGTCTGATGGATTAGGAGTGTTCCCCGTGCCCACGGGGATGAACCGGTCTAATGTGGCTACTGTAGCATCAGGAGCATGTGTTCCCCGTGCCCACGGGGATGAACCGGAACGAGTAGTGCGACCACCAAATGGCTGCATGTGTTCCCCGTGCCCACGGGGATGAACCGAACAAATATGGCAGAATGTGGAATATGCCATAGTGTTCCCCGTGCCCACGGGGATGAACCGTGATGGAGTACTTACTAAAGAAGACTATGTGGGTGTTCCCCGTGCCCACGGGGATGAACCGTGTCATGGACCGGAACCATGCATTTCTAGCAAGTGTTCCCCGTGCCCACGGGGATGAACCGTTAACAGAGAAAGAAAGAATAGATGCACTGAAGTGTTCCCCGTGCCCACGGGGATGAACCGTCTACAGGAGAAGCTTCTCCATTAATCCTCATGTGTTCCCCGTGCCCACGGGGATGAACCGAGGCTAGATTTAGAAACTCTTTTAATCAAGGTGTGTTCCCCGTGCCCACGGGGATGAACCGCTATTAGAAGACTTGTCAGCTAGTCAGTTAGTGTGTTCCCCGTGCCCACGGGGATGAACCGTTTATTAATTAGATTATGGATTAATTCGTAATGTGTTCCCCGTGCCCACGGGGATGAACCGACTGCCGAGGGGCGACTGTTAAGGCAAAAATGGTGTTCCCCGTGCCCACGGGGATGAACCGCAATAGTAGTATTGTTAAGTGATGATGTAGAAGTGTTCCCCGTGCCCACGGGGATGAACCGAATTCGACGCATTTGGCGTCGCAAAATGGGTTGTGTTCCCCGTGCCCACGGGGATGAACCGTTACGTCTCATCCAAAGAAATAAGGAGCAAAAGTGTTCCCCGTGCCCACGGGGATGAACCGTCACCCATAAAAACCCCAAACAAACACTTCCTGTGTTCCCCGTGCCCACGGGGATGAACCGTTGTCAAAACTATAACGCCATAATCGTTGGCAGTGTTCCCCGTGCCCACGGGGATGAACCGTAATTCGATTTTTTGTCGGAAAAAACAATGTTGTGTTCCCCGTGCCCACGGGGATGAACCGTGGTCTGTTCTTTTCTTTCCCCGGATTGATTGGTGTTCCCCGTGCCCACGGGGATGAACCGCAATAAATTTATAGTTCAGTTCGACAATAGAAGTGTTCCCCGTGCCCACGGGGATGAACCGTCATCCATCGCGTCATCAATTGCGTCAATAAGGTGTTCCCCGTGCCCACGGGGATGAACCGGAATAAGAGAGCCATCAATTCCAGACTTACAAGTGTTCCCCGTGCCCAAGGGGATGAACCGAATTCCGCGTTATTGAAAACGATTGATAATCTGTGTTCCCCGTGCCCACGGGGATGAACCGTTACGAGGGGGCAGGCTTATTCCGACCCCGGAGTGTTCCCCGTGCCCACGGGGGTGAACCGCGAGAGAGCAGAAACGGATAGGCCAGGTTCCCGTGTTCCCCGTGCCCACGGGGATGAACCGAAACGGACGGCGGTGTAGTTGAGTCGCCGGGGGTGTTCCCCGTGCCCACGGGGATGAACCGACGCTAACTATACAGGTGGTGGAGTAAAGCAAGTGTTCCCCGTGCCCACGGGGATGAACCGGAATCACCTTTGGAGCTGATAGTAGCACACTCGTGTTCCCCGTGCCCACGGGGATGAACCGAGGTGGCTACCAATGTTGAGCAGCAAGAGGAAGAAAACGCCCAAAAGATCGACACCGCTCCAAACGAACAAGAAAGCCTGCTTGATCCTGAAAGCGAAACTCAGGAGGAAGAAGGGAAAGCCGAAGCCAGCCCCGGTGAGACCATAGAAATCGTCGACACGTCGCCTGCAATTGCCGAGCAAGCGGCAGAGGAAAGTGAGAAAGTCCAGACAGAAACTGATGCGGGTCGTAGCGATATCGTTGTGAGAAATAATTGAACCCACTTTAAATAAAAAGGGGCGGCCAGAGCAGCGGCCAATATCAAGCAAAAATCAGGAAAGATTGGAGACTTTTCGATTGAAGAAGTTGAAGACGGGTACGGGTATAAACCTGGAAGCGTAACGCAAGAGGACATGTCTCAACCATCTGATAACGGGAAGAAAATAAATCTGAGTCAAACAAAGAAACAACTTCAGATAATACAATTGAGGGGGCCAATAATGCCGCAACGGAAGATATGCAGGATGTTGTGGAAACTGAAAGCTCAGAAAAAGAGGAGCAAGAAAATGTCGATACAATCAATTCAAAAAGTGATGAAAAAGAGCCTGAAGGGGCAGGGCAGATTCGGGGAGATGACACCGGAGGAGTTCGAGAAAGAGACAGCAGCGCTGGCGGAAATGGCGCAAACAGAAATGAAAATGTTGATGATGGTAGGGAGTAGCCAAGCGGAAGCCGAAAGTGAAGCGATACAGATTATGTTGAAATATCAGGCTTCTCCCTAGACGCCATACCGGATGTAGCCAGCGGGACACCACAGCAAAGAGTTAGCGGGAACCTTGAGGCGATCCGCACTATGAAGTAGATCACCTCTGAAAAACGCCCAGCCACACAGGAAGAAAAAATGGCTCGCTATGTGGGGAGGGGCGTGCTGGCTTCTGTTTTTGATCTCATCACAAAAGCGAAGTATGCCAGAGAGGCAGACGCCGAGCTTAAAGGCCTGTTAACTGAATACAATAACATCCGTGTTCCCCGTGACGCTGACGGCGCGTTGTTCAATCATGGCCAGGCCGGATGATGCGCTATTGGCAAAGCGAATGCCCCTGTAGCCAGCCTGTTCAAGCCTCCTGCCAATCACCTGCTGATGAATTTTGCATCGTAGACAACCAATATGGGCATATCCGGGTTCGGCCTGTTGCCTTCTCCTGTTTTAAATTTTCTTGCAAGTCAGTATTATCTCGCCGAAAATGCTGCCTCGCATGGGAAGCTGAAACAATAGACCTGTTGAGCAGAAAGGCTGCGCCCGGGATTCGGGTGCACGCCTGTGCTTTATAAATTTACTGTCCGGGAGTCATTATGCCCTCATTTGATATGGTATCTGAAGTTGACATGCATGAAGTCACCAATGCGTGTGATCAGGCCAGGCGTGATTTGAATACACGCTGGGATTTCAAGAACGTCGATGCCGGTTTCGAACTGGTTGACAAGAAAGTCCGGCTTGCTGCGGAACAGGATTTTCAACTGGAGCAAATGGAAGATATGTTGCGTATGGCTTTTGCCAAACGAAAACTGGATAGTCGATCACTGGTAAAGGCAGAAGAATCCAAAGCGGGTAAACAGGTTCGTCAGGATTTTTCCATTCAGCAAGGGATTGATCAGCCGACAGCCAGAAAAATTGTAAAAATGGTAAAGGAACAAAAACTCAAGGTGCAGGTTTCGATTCAGGGTGAAAAGGTCAGAGTCAATGGCAAGAAAAGGGATGACCTGCAGCAGGTAATGGCACTGGTAAAAGAGTCCGATATTGACATTCCCATTCAGTTCAACAATTTCAGAGACTGATCAATGGCAAGTACACCGGAGTCTCCGACGCAAGAGAACCCCTGGCTATCCGGTTTGAAAAGCATCCTCCATCGGCGAGTGATTACCATGTTCGCCTATGGCTTCGCCGCAGGTTTGCCGATTATTCTGATTTTTGGCACCCTGTCACTCTGGTTGCAGGAAGCCGGTGTCGAGCGCAGCGCCATTACCTATTTTGCGTGGGCGGGGTTGGGCTATTCCTTCAAGTTCTTGTGGGCCCCGATCGTGGATACACTGCCCCTGCCGTTTTTGCATGCTGCAATGGGGCGGCGCAGAAGCTGGCTTTTGTTCGCACAAATCGGCGTAATTGCATCCATTATCGGCATGGCCATGACCGACCCTGCCAGTGGTTCGATATGGATGGCGTGCTTTGCTGTGATGTTGGGTTTTACCTCGGCGACCCAGGATATTGCCATTGATGCCTACCGCATTGAATCTGCCGGTTCCGAGTTACAGGCCATGATGTCTTCTTCCTATATTGCCGGTTACCGCGTTGGCATGTTGGTGTCAGGAGCGGGAGCCCTGTTTTTGGCAGGCTATCTGGGTTCGACCAAAGAGTTTTATAACTATTCTGCGTGGCAGTCCACCTATTTCATCATGGCCCTGTGTATGGGAGTGGGTGTGCTGACCACATTGATTATCAAGGAGCCGGAACGCAACAGTGGTAATCGGTATGATTATCCCGGCTCTGATTACGTCCGCTTCTTCCTGGTGTTTGTGTACTCTGTGGCCGCCTTTATTCTGGTGTTTTACCTTACCTCGGATTGGGCCGGGGAGCTGAAAGAAGCATGGCGGAGCGCATACCAGCTGAAAGAAATAGACAAGGGTGACTTGCGTTTGCGCTATACCGGGCTGGCCGGCTTGAGGCTGTTTGCCGCCCTGGCTGTGATGGGCATTCTGTTTTATCTCAGTATTGCAGCGGGGGTGGCCTGTCGGGTTATGGTTAAAAACTCCTATGTATCGCCTGTGGTTGATTTTTTCAAACGGTACGGTTGGCAGGTGGCGTTGCTGATTCTTGTCTTTATCGGGTTGTATCGTATTTCCGACATCGTTATGGGTGCGATTGCCGGTGTTTTTTATGTAGACATCGGTTTTACCAAGGAAGAAATCGCGATAGCGTCAAAGACCTTCGGCTTGTTTATGACCCTGGCGGGTGGTTTTCTGGGTGGCATTTTGAGTGTACGTTACGGGGTGATTCGTGTGCTGTGGCTGGGCGCATTCCTGTCGGCGATCACCAATGTACTGTTTGCATGGCTGGGGAGTGTACAGGAGCCTCAAATAACAATGTTGTATGGCGTGATTGCGGCGGATAACCTGTCGGGTGGTATTGCCACAGCCGCCTTTATTGCCTTTTTGTCTGCCTTGACGAACATTCGGTTCACTGCTGTGCAATATGCCATATTCAGCTCGTTGATGACGTTTTTCCCAAAACTGCTTGCCGGCTACTCCGGGACGATGTCATTGGAAATGGGCTATTACCATTTCTTTATAATGACTGCGTTGATCGGTGTACCTGTGTTATTTATTATAATGCTGATGCAGCGTGTGATTCACATAGATTGATCCATGTAAGAATGCAACAAAAGGTGCAATAGACAAATGCCCGTATTTTTTATTTTTTTTATCGTCATTCCGGTTGCCGAGATGGCCGTGTTGATTCATGTTGGCAAGGTGATCGGTGCCTGGTATACGATTCTGCTGATATTCCTGACGGCGGTGATTGGCGCCTCATTGCTAAAACGGCAGGGAGTGGCAACACTGCTAAGAGCGCACCAAAAACTCAACTCGGGTGAAATTCCGGCGAAAGAAATGTTTGAAGGTTTCCTTCTGGCGCTCGGCGGAGCCTTTCTTCTCACGCCCGGATTCATCACCGATGCCATTGGCTTCAGTCTGGTTATCCCGCAAATTCGCTCGGTATTGGTTGGCTATCTGGCGAAAAAAATCGTTGTCAACGGAAAGATGGGGGGAGGGGCGCAGTCCCGGGGTTTCTACTACCGATCCGGCCAGGGGTTTGGTCAGGCAGAACAGGACTCTCCCGAATGGTCAACTTCCGGCTCCGATGTCATTGAGGGTGAGTTTCAGGAAATGACCACGAAAGAAGATAATCCTTCCAGACAGGATAATCCTTCCGGGCGCATAGAATCCGATAAAAAATAAAAATTTTACGGCTCTGGTGTTGAAAACCGTTTTTATAACCCCATTTATAAACCCACATCACAATTGCAGTTGCGACATTCTCCCTTGATAAGAATGTTGGCAACGGTGTTGGATTTTGCCTGGAGCTTTACCTTTGTCGAGTTTACGGTGATTGGCAAGTGTATAACGATCAGTGAATCGGCAATCAACAGCTAAAGCCAGGTTGAAAAATAAAATTGAATTATCACTATCCAGTTATTTATCGGGAGAATTGAAAAGATGAAAATCCGTCCGTTACACGATCGAGTTGTCGTGCGTCGTAAGGAAGAAGAGACCAAAACAGCTGGCGGTATCGTGCTACCAGGTAACGCCGCAGAGAAACCTTCTCAAGGCGAAGTTCTGGCGGTTGGTGAAGGCCGTATTCTTGATAACGGTGATGTGCGCCCTGTTGGTGTCAAGGTCGGAGACACCGTTGTATTTGGCCAATATGCAGGTAACGCCGTGAAGGTAGATGGTGAAGAACTGATGATTATGAGCGAGACTGAAATCTTTGGTGTGCTTGAATCATAAGTCTGGTTATCAAAATACTTTATAGACAACAGAATTTGGAAAGGAAAAAGAGAATATGGCTTCTAAAGATGTAAAATTTGGTGATTCAGCTCGTAAGGGTATGTTGGCGGGTGTAAATGTCCTGGCAGACGCAGTGAAAGTGACACTGGGGCCAAAGGGTAGAAACGTGGTTTTGGACAAGTCGTTTGGTGCTCCTACAGTGACCAAGGACGGTGTGTCAGTTGCGAAAGAAATCGAGTTGAAAGACAAGTTTGAAAACATGGGCGCACAGATGGTCAAGGAAGTGGCTTCCCAGACCAATGATGCAGCCGGTGACGGAACTACTACGGCTACCGTTTTGGCGCAATCCATTGTTAATGAAGGGTTGAAAGCGGTTGCCGCCGGAATGAACCCGATGGATCTGAAGCGTGGTATCGATAAAGGTGTTCAGGTTGCAGTTGAAGAAATTAAAGGCTTCTCCCGTCCTTGTGAAGATTCAACAGCAATCGCACAGGTAGGTACCATTTCTGCCAACAGCGATGAGCGTGTAGGCAAGATCATCGCGGAAGCAATGGACAAGGTAGGTAAGGAAGGCGTTATCACTGTAGAAGAAGGCAGTGGTCTGGAAGACGAGCTGGACGTGGTTGAAGGTATGCAGTTTGATCGCGGTTACCTGTCTCCTTACTTCATCAACAATCAGGATAGCATGTCAGCCGAGCTTGAAGCGCCTTTCATCTTGCTGGTGGATAAAAAAATCTCCAATATCCGTGAGTTGTTGCCGGTTCTGGAAAGTGTGGCAAAAGCCAGCAAGCCTTTGTTGATCATTGCTGAAGACGTTGAAGGTGAAGCCCTGGCGACACTGGTTGTCAACAATATGCGCGGCATTGTCAAGGTTGCTGCCGTCAAGGCTCCCGGTTTCGGTGATCGTCGCAAGGAAATGCTGCAGGATATTGCGGTATTGACCGGTGGTACGGTTATTTCCGAAGAAGTGGGTCTGACACTGGAAAATGCAACATTGGATGATCTGGGTACTGCCAAGCGTGTGAACATCACCAAGGAAAACACGACTGTCATTGATGGTGCCGGTGTGACCGGTGATATTGAATCCCGCGTTTCTCAGATTCGTCGACAGATCGAAGAAAGCACTTCTGACTATGATCGCGAAAAGCTGCAAGAGCGTGTAGCCAAACTGGCTGGCGGTGTGGCAGTGATCAAGGTAGGTGCCGGTTCTGAAGTTGAAATGAAAGAAAAGAAAGCACGCGTGGAAGATGCGTTGCATTCTACCCGGGCGGCGGTTGAAGAAGGTGTCGTTGCCGGTGGTGGTGTGGCTTTGGTACGTGCCCTGCAGGCAATTGCCGATTTGAAAGGCGACAATGACGACCAGGATATGGGTATCAACCTGCTGCGTCGTGCTATGGAAGCACCTTTGCGTCAAATCGTTCAAAATGCAGGCGGCGAAGGCTCTGTCGTGATTGACAAGGTCAAGCAGGGCGAAGGTTCTTACGGCTACAATGCAGCCACTGGCGAGTATGGCGACATGCTGGAAATGGGTATTCTTGATCCCGCCAAAGTGGCTCGTACGGCGTTACAGTCTGCCGGTTCCGTCGCAGGCCTGATGGTGACTACCGAGTGTATGGTTACTGATCATGTTGACGAAGATGGCGGTGCTGCCGGTGGTATGCCTGATATGGGCGGCATGGGCGGTATGGGTGGCATGGGCGGTATGATGTGACCGCTTTCATAAATCCTGTACGATAATTTGATCTCTCGTAAATGAGCGAAAAAACCCCGATTCAATACGGGGTTTTTTCGTTTCTGTCCGTTTTTTGCCGGGTTGTGTCTGCGTCGGGGTATTACACTATCGTAATTTATAATCTCCGGTTCAAATTGATACATTGTGCTGACAAAAAGGTTACAGGTTTTAGTTGCAGGCTATTCTATTAGGGAAACAGCGAGTTTCAGGCGGGACGACTTTGCCCCCGAAGAAAAGATGTGAAGCGTTGTTTGGTATGGGGGTTATGATATGAGTAGCTGTTATATAACTAGTTGTTGTATAAGTGGTTGTTATATGACTGGCTGTGGAGGCGACCGGCAGGGTGAGGCTTAAATCTGTTCTTTTATATATATTGTTGTTTGGTCTGTGTTACTCCGCGTTTCTCGTTGTTACTTTTCCTGCTTCTCTGGCATGGCGCCTGGTGGAATCAGAAACCTTGGTGCCTGAAGCTCTGTCAATCGAACAGGTTGGCGGCACGGTCTGGTCGGGGAATGCCAGGCTTTCAATCCGCCTTTCACCGTTAGACCTGCATTCATCGGGCCTGTTAAATTGGCAAATCAAACCGGCCGCCTGGCTGCAGGGGCGGGCAGCGGGAGTGGTTCAGCTTGAATCGGATATCGGGAATCTGCAGGGCGAGGTTTCCGTCTCGCCAGATGCGCTAAACCTGCTGGTCAATTCGGCAAGTTTGCAGCTTGAGCGTTTGAATCCGGCATTACAAAGGCAAAGGGTCAGGCTTGTCGGCACAGTATCAATGAAAAATACAGAGTTAAGTGCTGAAAACGGCGTGATTACGGGGTCTCGCGGTCAACTCTACTGGCCGGGAGGAAGGGTGACCTACCCTGTTGGAAGGCAGGTTCGATCCGGTGATTTTCCACCGTTTTCAGGGTTGATCGGTTTTGAAGATGGCTCGGTGACAATCGGAATCAAAGATCAGGGCGCCCCTTTTGACAGCATCACTGGCATTTTGAGTTCCGATGGCTGGTTCAAGGCAGAAGTTCGAAGGCGTCTGGTTGATTTGGCGGGAGAGCATTGGAAAAAAAACGTTCCCGAAGACCAGGTGATAGCTAGTGTGAAAAGAAAGCTGTATTGATATGACAAAATCCGTGGGTTATCAAAACGGTCAGGGGGAGTGTATCACGCGGTGGCGAGTGACAGCCGGGCAGTTCGCAGTAAGGAGTATTTGTGGCTGAACAACAATTGAGCAGGTTGCCCCTGTGGTTATCACGGTTACTTGCCTGTTTGCTGGTGGTCTGTATCGCCTGGCAGGCGGCCGCTCTTACCTGGATGATGAGTGGTTATTCGCCAGAGAAAAAAAAGATGCAATTCATTGCCAGCCAGGAACCTGATTCTCGTTCGAATGGCATGGTTGCCAGGCCACCACTTCATCTTTTTGGTTCCGTTGCCAAAAACCAGCCTGTAAAAACGGAAAAGGAACCACCCAGGGCACCGGAAACCAGATTGAAGCTCAAGCTCAGGGGAGTGGTTATCTCTGATGTGTCTGAGCAATCCGGTGCTATCGTTGAAGAAGGAAACAGGAAATCATCCTACTACAAGGTCGGTGAAACACTTCCGGGCAATGCCGAGCTTGTTGCTGTATTTGATGACCGTATTCTGCTCAGGCGATCGGGCAGGAAAGAGGTGCTCAGGTTTGAGGATCCTGCCACAAGGGGCCGGGCTCGCCCCTCCGTGCAGCGCCGGGTGTCAACTGGTCGGCAAAACACCAAAAAGTCAATCCGGTCACCGGAAGACTTTGTTGAAGAGGCGGTGCGTCGCGTAGGCCAAAACCCGGTGATGGCATTGTCTTCCGTTGGTTTATCGGCGGTCAGGCAAGGGCAGGCCGACGGGTATGTGTTTAATGGCAAAAACCCGATGCTGACCAGACTAAACCTTAAAAAAGGTGATATCATCCGCTCTGTAAACGGGCACCCGCTGGGAGTGGTGCAAAAGGACAAGGGGCTGATTCGGGAACTCTATCAGCAGGGAAACCTGTTGGTCGAAGTAGAAAGGGACGGTACCTTTTTCTCGGTGAACTATCCACTGAGGTAATGGTTGCCAACATCTGGCAAGTGCGTTTATCCGGGTGAAGCAATAAAAAAGCAAAAACAGATGAGAATCATTGGTTTGATAATGAATGCAGGTAAAACGTCGGCCAGGTGTCTGCTGGGGAATACTGAAAAAACAGATGAGGCAAAAGAGATGAAAGCGGTAAATTTACAAAGTGCAGTCGTCAGGCGACTTTTGCATTGCTATCTGGTTTTCAGTGCTCTACTGCTGTCAGTGCCGTCTTTTGCGGCTCAGAATGATCAAACCTGGAAGGTAAACCTGAAGGACGCCGATATAAGGGCATTTGTCAGCCAGGTCGCCGATATCACAGGCTACAGTTTTGTTATCGACCCTCGGGTCAAAGGCAAGGTCACGGTCATTTCCAATGCTTCCATGACACGAAACGAAGTGTACGAAATGTTTCTGTCTGTTCTGCAGGTGCACGGATTCACGGCTATTCCTGCTGAGGATATCATTAAAATTGTCCAGCAAAACGAGGCTAAACAAACGGCAGATAATTTGAAACTGCTTCGCCAGGTTCCCAATGAACAGATTGTAACCAGGGTGATTCAGGTGAATAACGCCAATGCGCTTGAAATGGTACCCATTCTCAGGCCAATGGTTGCCAAGTATGGTCATTTGGCAGGTGTCTCTGCTGCCAATGCACTGATCATCAGTGATCACATCTCGAATATTCGACGTATCTCCAAAATTGTTGAAGAACTGGATAGCCCGTCCAAATACGAATTGGAAGTGATTCAGCTTGAAGAAGCCTGGGTGGGAGACCTGGTCAAGTTGCTGGAGCAGTTGGCACCTAATGAGTTGGGCAGGAAAGGATCCAAAGCCAGATCGAAAAAATACAGTGTCGTGGCTGATGAACGGAGCAATCGTCTGATCCTGCGTGGTGATGAAAACTTCAGAAGTAAAATCAAGGAGCTGATTGGCAAACTTGACCAGCCGGCGGCGACAGCAGGTACAACGAAAGTGGTCAAGCTTCAGCATGCTGATGCAAAAGGGCTTGCCGAGCTGCTCAAAGGGCTGATGGGGGATGTCCGGCAGGAAACGAAAGAAAAGGGGCCGGGTAAAACCAAACCCCTTCCTGCCAGCATTTATGCTGATGAAGGCTTGAATGCATTGGTGATTCGCGCTGAACCATCGATCATGCGGGAGGTGGAACTGGTTATCGCACAGCTGGATATAAGGCGTGCCCAGGTTTTGATCGAAGCGGCGATTGTTGAAGTCAGTGATGAGGCCAACAATGGTTTTGGTATTCAATGGGCCCTGGGAGACCAGGGAGGTGCGGTTCCCGGAGCCTTGACGAACTTTGGCAATGTGGGTGTGAGT
The DNA here is from genome assembly GCA_002747395.1 of Pseudomonadota bacterium. Classification (GTDB taxonomy): domain Bacteria; phylum Pseudomonadota; class Gammaproteobacteria; order Pseudomonadales; family Oleiphilaceae; genus LZORAL124-50-18. Next base: position 94,855 of record PDPE01000030.1, on the reverse strand, counting down.
GCCACTGATGTATTGACAGCGATTGCAACCAAAAATCTGACAGCGCCTGCCAAAGGAGGTGGATCTATCGGGTTTGGCAATATCGACAAGGGGGGGATTTCCTGGGGTGGTCTGATTCAGGCGTTGTCTACCAATACGGATACCAATCTGCTGTCCACTCCTTCGGTAATCACAATGGACAATCAGGAATCCAGAATAGTGGTAGGCCAGAATGTACCCTTTGTTACCGGTGAGTCTACCAATACCAAAGATGGCCTGTCGAACCCTTTTAAAACCATTTCACGTGAAGATGTAGGTGTGAAACTTACCGTCACGCCCAGTGTGAGCGAGGGTGACACTGTGCGGCTCGAGATTAACCAGGAGATATCGAGCGTAGATGACAGTGTGGAGTCTGCCTCTGATATCGTCACCAACACCAGAGAAATCAGTACCGCTGTTTTGGCGGATGACAAGGAAATTATAGTGTTGGGCGGTTTGATTGCCGACGATGTTCGAAGCTCCATTAACAAGGTGCCACTTTTGGGTGATATTCCCTACCTGGGGGAGCTTTTCAGGAGCACCGAAGTTAAAAAATCCAAACGAAATCTGATTGTCTTTTTGCGGCCCACCATCTTGCGCGACAAGGATCAGAGCCGTGTGGTTTCCGAACAGCTTTATGATGGTCTGTGGGAGTTAAACCTTGAAAGAGTGGCAGATAAAAAGGTACCGGAATACGTCGAGAAACCACAACTGGAAAGCCTGTTCAAGAAAAACGTGTTGACTGTTGAGGAGTAAGTGGCGGTAGCGGGCAGTCCAGGCTGTCCGCCAGAACACGCAGTACTTCGTATTCCCGGCTGGTGACTTTCCGGTCAGCCATCACTATATCTGTACAGGTTTCCAGAACGGGCTGTTTCAGCAAGGGCGATAACTGCTTGATCCTGTTTATGGCCCGATTGAATTCCTGGATAGAGATGTGTTCCATTCCCGTAAAGAGATCGCTGTTTGATATGCCCCTGTTATTCCAAAGGGTGTTGCCAGCCTGACAAAAAAGCCTTTTTCGCTCGTTTGAATCACTGGATGATGCCTGCACAAGCACCCGAACCAGAATGACCAGTTCAGCCTGAACGGCACTGAGGGACCGGTATCGGGTAGTGACAGGCGCACTGCTTTTCTTTCCGATATGTCGATCGAGAAAGGTGAGTAGCAGAAATTCAAACAGCGAAATTTTCCCATCTGATCTGGCGTGGCCCGTCAGGGTTTGTAAAAACTTCAGCCTGAACGATCGAGGTTGTGATTTCAGTACGGGAAGACAGAGTTCGATAACAGGAAATTGCAATTCCCGGGGCAGGGTTTTCATCCAGGTAAGCAGCGGCCTGATTGTCGGGTTTTCCCGGTGTGGCGCAGGTATTTCCCCTGTTTTCCCTTTCTGGCCGGCCAGGATCAGAGACTCGATACAGTACGTTGCGCCATCGAGAGTGCGAAGTGCCTGCCTGACATCGTCGGGCACCCTGGCCAGCAGTTTTTTTGCATGGTCCAGGTTATCCTCACTGGCTGTTCCTACTGTCTTGATGATGGCTGAACGCAGATTTTTCTCCTTTGGCTCCGCATCCTTTGGCGGGGGAGGCGGTGCATGGTCAACGGGTCTTTCTGGCGTTATTTCACTTCCTGCCAGTGACAGGATCTGCTCATCGATCAGGCTGTTTTCCATTGATGGCGCAGAAATGGCGCTCTGGTTGATGCTGGTGTCGGTCAGTCGTATTTTTCCGGTCTTTGCCCTCGACCTGAGTCTTGGTAACAATCCCTTGTCCAGAGCCTGAATCCGGTCAACAACAGGGGGGTGGGATGCCATGAGTGTTTTGAACGATATGGAGACGGACTCGCTGAAGCACAGGTGGCTGAGTTCTTCTGCATGAATGGTCGAGGTCAGCAGGGATGTTTGGGGAAGCATACCAATTTTGAACAGGGCCGTTGCTATGCCGTCTGTGTTTCGAGTGAATTGAACCGCACTGGCATCCGCGAGAAACTCGCGCTGTCGGGAGACGGCTGATTTGATCATTCTGCCGCACAGCACGCCGATGTAACCAATGATGATCAGGAGCAGGCCTGCAATAACGACTGTGCCGTCCCGCCTTGATGATCCGACCCGGTGAGAGCGATCCAGACCAAAACTTCGACGTTTGGGTGAGCCTGAAAGCACCATAAACCTGCCAATCTTGCCAATCGCCGTAATGCCGGCAAGAAGAGAGATCAGTCGCAAGTTGATTCGGGTATCTCCGTTCAGTATGTGGCTGAACTCGTGGCCTATGACACCTTGCAATTCATCTCTGTTCAATGTGTCGAGTGCTCCACGGGTGACTGCGACGATGGATTCTCCCGGCTCATAACCGGCGACAAATGCATTGATGGATGATTCGTCCTCCATAATGTACGCCTGCGGCACGGGAACACCGGATGCGATAGCCATTTCCTCTACCACATTGATATACTTTCTGATTGCCAGTGATTGATCAGACAGATCCACTGCCGTTGCACCTGCCATTCTTGCTACGGCCTCCCCCCCTGATTTCAATTGATAGAAGCGGCACAGGGAGCCCCACAGAATGACAGCGATCGTGATCAGTGAAGTGTAGATGGCCGGTTTACCCAGCCACCAGTTCAGCAGGTTAAAGCTCGGGGGCTTGACCTGATAAAAAAACAGAAAGATTACCGCGTTGACGGAAAGCACGATAAAGGCCGTTGCCACAATAAGCAGGCCCGTCAGGAGGCCTGTTTTTTTTCTTGCCAGCTCTTGATGCTCGAAAAAATTCATTTGATGTCTGAATGATCTCTACTACCCCGGGTGACAGTGACCTGGTTGCAGTGATACAGCGAACCTGAAATAACAAACCAGGCGCCAGTTAAACCCGGGCGCTAGTTAAACGATACTTTTACGGCCTGTTTTGCTTCGGCATTTTCAACTTCAAACAGGGAAGTCTCCCTGAATGCAAAAAAGCCCGCAATCAGGTTACCGGGAAACTGCTCTCGATAGGTATGATAGGCCATAACGGAATCATTGTAGCTCTGGCGTGAGAATGACACCTTGTTCTCGGTGGCAGTCAACTCTTCCATCAACCGGATGATGGTTTCGTTGGCCTTTAAATCGGGATAATTCTCTGAAACAGCGTAAAAATTTGCCAGTGCCCTGTCGAGCTTTGACTCGGCTCCCGACAGTTTTTGCACCAGTTGACCGTTGTCCGGATTTTTTGCTGCATTGGATGTGGCCTGAACGGCAGAGGCTCGCGCCTGCATAACACTGTCCAGTGTGCTTTGCTCGTGTTTCATATACGCTTTGGCCGTCTCGACCAGGTTGGGTATGAGGTCGTGCCGCCTTTGAAGTTGAACATCTATCTGGGCAAAGGCATTCTTGAACCGGTTTTTCAAACTGACCAGCTTATTGTAAATACTGATGATATACAGCACGAAGCCTGCGATTACGACGAGGCCGACGATCGTGTTCGTATCCATTGTTCTTTCCTTTTGCTGATGAGGACTGCTTGTTATGTATAGCGTAGATCAAACGGGGAGAAAGTGTTAGCCGGGTTGATCCCGGCCAGGGGAGCAGAGGGGCAGAGGGGGTATCGGTATGGATACTGGTGTAATTGCAGGGCTAGTCGATCAGGCTGCAAGAGAACCCGGCACAGTCCGGGAGTATCGATTGAATGTTTTTTACTCGCCATATCAGCTCGTTGTAAGTGTCTGCGTTGATAGTGATATGGCCAATTTTTCTTCCTGCCCTTTCTGCTTTTCCGTACAGGTGCAAATTGGCGTAGGGAAATTGCAGGATTTTGCTCAAGTCTCCTGTTTTACCGATCAGGTTGATCATACATGCCGGGCGGATTGACCGGGTGTTGCCGAGTGGCAGGCCTGCTATTGCTCTTAAATGGTTTTCGAATTGGCTGCACAGGTCACTGTTGATTGTCCAATGCCCGGAGTTGTGAACACGGGGAGCCATTTCGTTGGCAATCAGACCGGTTTCTGTTTCGAACAGCTCGAGCGTGAGTACACCCGTGTGGTCGAGTTCATCAACAAGGCTTTTAACCAATTGTTGGGCCAATGATTCAATTTGCGGGTTTAACTCCGGTGCAGGGGCGATAGAGTACCTGAGAATACCCTGGTGGTGGGTGTTTTCCGTGAGAGGGTAATACTCTATCTGGCCTGTTCTTCCCCGCACGGCGATGATCGACAACTCTCTTTTGAATTCGACGAATGATTCGACGACAAGCTTTTTGTGGCCGATAGCCTGCCAGGCGGCGTCGGCTTCGACCGGTGATTTCAGCACAGCCTGGCCCTTGCCGTCATAACCGTCTGTCACTGATTTGGCAACAACAGGGCAGCCCAGCTCCCCGGCGGCCTGTTTCAGTTGTTCTGCGCTTTCAACCACGAAGTAACGGGCCGTGGGGATGCCGAGCCTGGTGAACAATGCTTTTTCATATTCGCGGTTCTGGCAAACCAGAATGGATTCGGTTGAAGGGAAAAGAGGTTTTTTCTGTTCGACCGCACGAGTCAGTCTGGAAGGAATATTTTCGAACTCATAGGTGACCAGATCCACTTCAGATAAAAAATCGTCGAGTAAAGGGAAGTTGGCATCGGTATCTATATAGGTTTTACCTATGTTTGCCGTTGGAGAGCCGGATGTGTCATAAAAGGTAAACGTCATATCGAGCGGAAACCCGGCCAAAGCCAACATGCGACCTAACTGTCCTGCGCCCAGTATGCCAACTTTCATCGTGTCTCCCCCGGATTGGATCAGAAATGGAACAAGTCAGAAATGCTTCTATTCAGATGTACAGGTTCAGACGGACGGATCCGGGCAGGAAAGTACGGCCTCGGTTTGCTCCTGTCTGAATTGCCGGATATTTTTTTCGATATCGGCGTTACCCAGAGCAACAATTTGTGCGGCAAGAAGGCCGGCATTCTTTGCACCGGAGTGGCCGATAGCCAGAGTCCCCACCGCTATGCCACCGGGCATCTGGGCAATGGACAGCAGTGAATCCAGCCCGTTAAGCGCTTTTGACTGAACCGGTACACCGAGCACTGGCAGGTGGGTTTTGGCGGCAACCATGCCGGGCAGGTGGGCAGCCCCTCCCGCGCCGGCGACAATAACCCTGATTCCCCTGTCGGAAGCCTCCTCGGCGTAGCTGATCAACAGGTCGGGAGTTCTGTGCGCGGACACAACGCGTGTTTCAAAGGGGACACCGAGCTGTTCGAGCATTTTTGCCGCATTTTCCATGGTGGGCCAGTCAGACCTGGAACCCATTATTAAACCTACCAGAGGCTGCATTGTTTCACCTTGTTCGGGAGTTGGATAATAAAAAGAGCGCAGTATTCTAGTTGAGCGCTGGCATGGTTGCAAATTATATGGATATCAGGCCAGTCTGTACAAGTTTCAATCAGCTTGACAGACCAACAGCAGAGTAATCAGGCTGATAGCGGTATGTGAATTTTTTACGTCTACTGTCCTGACCTGTTGTTGTCTGGTAAATTACCCCGCATGATTGTTTTTAATCAGGTGTTTTTAATCAGGTGTTTTTAATCAGGTGTTTTTAACCAGGTGTTTTCAAATAGGCGTAAGAGTAGGACGATGGATGACTTAAGACCAGAAAAAGACGAAGTGGATCGGTTTCAGTCCCAGCGGTCAGGCAAGCAGTCCCGGGCTGCCTCCAGTGCCTCGGGGCAGACCCTGGAACAGGGGGCTGCGGGTTCCGTTCAGCAGGGCTCGGCAATGTCAGAAGAGGCGGCCTTCACTCCTCCCGGGTCGATTTCCGACACCCCGAAGCCCGGGGGAACAGTAATGATTGTGCTATTGTTTCTGTGTTTGGTCTGCGCGGTCGGTTTTCTTGGCTTTCATGTGTGGAATCAGTCCAGAACCATAGATGCGCTGCAGGAGAGTCTCGGTGATGCCTCAAACTATATGAAACAAAGCAAGTTGCTTATGGCACGGCTGGAGGGGCGCGTATATGAAAATGATTCCGAGCTTGAAGCTAGCGGTTCTCAGGTAGAGAAGAAAATTGCATTTTTTGACTCCGAAATTCGTAAACTTTGGGGGGTTGCGTACGATCGGAACAAAAAAGCGATCAAGGCGAATGGCGATGCCGCCAGTCTGCTCAGGCAGGAGGTGGCCACTTTGACTGGTGAACTTGACAGGTTTGCTGCCGAATTGAGTCAGACCGGCAAGCAGCTTGCGTCAGTGTCAACAGAGCTGGACGCTACCAACAAGCGCATTGACAAAACGGTGAATCAACTGTCCGGCATGGACAAATCGACCCGGGCGATACGAAAAGAAGTCGCATCCCTTGCCAAAGTGGATCGCTCGCTTGAAAAAAACATGGATAAAATGGTCAGGGATCTGGCTGACCTGTCTGCGATGCAATCGCAACTGGGGGCTCTTCAGTCTCAGTTGGGCGCGGTGCAAGGTGATGTTAAACAAAAGATCCGGCAGGCGCAGATGCAGTCGCAACAGTCGGCCAGGAGCGCAGAGTTGGCGAGGCTCGAAGCCAGGATAAAGTCCATCGAGTCCGCCATAAATTCGATAGACGGCTTTCGTCGAACCTCCAACGACAGGGTAATCAGGCTGGAGCGAAGGGTAAATGAAATGAAGCTGACTCTTCGTGCTTTGAACGTGACACCTTGACGGGGCAGGAAAGAGGTAAACTTGTGGACCAACTTCTCGAAAAAATCCAACCGGAACACCTTGAACTCCAGCAATTGTTTTGTGCTCAGCCGCCACCGTTGCAGAGATGGGTTGCGATGCAGCGTGAGCATCTTGAGCTTGCAGGGGGTGAAACTTCCTCTCTGCAACAAAGCTTTGCTGCCGGGTTGCGGGCTCCTGCCATGGGCTATGCCTTTTTTGCCGGCTATCAATCAGCGATATCCCGCTTGCTGGGCGTACATTACTGCGCAGACGCGCTTTACGCCTTGTGTGTGACCGAGTCTTCGGGCAACAGTCCGGCGGTGATAGAAACACAGTTATTGCCCGGCGCTGGCGCAGCGGGCGTCGGGGAGGACGCGCAACGGCGTCTGCTGCATGGAACCAAGACCTTTGTTACCGGTGGTGAACTGGTTGACCGGTTGCTGGTATTGGCGGTTGACGAGTATCTTCCGGAAGGGAGAAAGGCTTTCAGTCTGGTAGACCTGCCACTTGCCACTGTGTCGAGGGAGAAAATGAAAATATCGACACTGCCCGCACTCCCCGTTGTGCCGGAGATTCCCCATTGTGCTATCCGGTTTGATCACTTGCCCGTGCATTCCGGCCAGGTGTTGCCTGGTGAGGGGTATGATAAGTATGTGCGGCGTTTTCGATGGCTGGAAGACACCCATGTGCTGGCTGCGCTGTCGGGCTTTCTCCATTCGGTGGGTCGCTATTGGCAGAGTCGGGACCTGGTTGCGTTGTCGCTCGGGCTGTTTAACGGCATCTCTTCGCTTGGAGGTGTGCCCGATTCTTCGCTTGGAGAAGTGTCCGGTGCCGGTGGCAGCGCTGTGGTGGTGTATGGCTGGTTGACCAGGCAGTTGGCGCTTGCCCTGCCGGGTATATTGGCGGGTGTGGCCACCGAACATGAGGAGCAGGCGCAGCGGATCACGCGAGATATCGCTGTATTGAAAGTTGCGCGGTCAGCAAGAGAGCGGCGCGAAGAAAAGGTATGGAGTGCCTGGCAGATCACTCCGACATAGCAGCCCCTGCATCCAGGTCCTCAAATTTTTATTAAATCTGATATTGTGGGCAAGGGCGTCGATATCGGAATGATGTTGTGCATCCACGTCCAGATCGCCGGCAATAATCAGTTGGGCCAGAACCGAGCTGTTTCGCCACCTGGTAACCGAATGGGAGGAAATATCAAGAGCCGTTTTGTTGATTGATCGGGCCAGGGAAATCGTTTTGTTTGCCAGTTCATCGTAATAATTGGCTATGACCGCCAGGCCGGCAGCCCTGTTTCCGACTCTGAGCACGATCGCTCTGGCATTTTTTGAGGAAATCGCCAGTTGTCGGGCTATTTGTCGCGCCTTGTCGAGATCGGAGGCAATTCGCGCTGCCGCAACGGTTTGCACAGCATGGTTATCACTCATGGCCATGGTTGTCACTCACAGATTACTTGCTGGAGAGCCGGTTGTCAGCAAGTGTTGGCAAGGGGGGGTTCAACGTGCCGGTTGAAACAGTTTTCACCAAAAAGTATAGAGCAACAGGCTGAATTACCCAGAATTATTATCGGGTTCCATGCGTGATCGGGAAAATGGGAGAACATTTTTGAGTCAGAAAGTGAAAAAAGTTCTATTTTTGGTTTGACATGCGTCTGGAAATGTTTAAAATGCGCATCTCGTTCAGGGCTGGGGTGGTTAGCTCAGCTGGGAGAGCATCGCCCTTACAAGGCGAGGGTCGCAGGTTCGATCCCTGCACCACCCACCAATTCCTGTTCTTGCTTGCAAGTGCATGAATAGCGAGTATAATTCGCAACCCTGAAAGAGATGTACGGCAACAGGACGTACGGCAGAAAGGCAGTATGACGCTCAAGCTCTTGCTGAAAAGTGTCAAAGTGTTGGTATCAGAGTATTAATGTGGACTGGTAGTTCAGTTGGTTAGAATACCGGCCTGTCACGCCGGGGGTCGCGGGTTCGAGTCCCGTCCAGTCCGCCACTCTTATTGTATTGTTGGTACCTGTGTTGGGTGGTTAGCTCAGCTGGGAGAGCATCGCCCTTACAAGGCGAGGGTCGCAGGTTCGATCCCTGCACCACCCACCATTCTTCCCTCCGGATATTTACACCCGGGGTAGTGTGGATAGATTCCGGTTTTGATGTCTTTGCTACAGATTAACCTGAACAGGTACAAGCGTTGCAGCTGACTATATAAGTTCCACGGTTGCAGTTGCTATATGAAAAGCTGTTACAAAGGCCGTGGCAGCTATGTCAATGGCGGCGATGAAACAGAAGAATTGCAGAAACAGAAATAAAAAGTGGACTGGTAGTTCAGTTGGTTAGAATACCGGCCTGTCACGCCGGGGGTCGCGGGTTCGAGTCCCGTCCAGTCCGCCACTTTGTCTCCTGACCCCGAGTATTCCTTTCTTATTTCCCGAGTTTCCCGATCAGTTTTTCCTTTTCGTGACCTTGCGTCCCGATTGCCTGCTGCTTTTCCGTTCGTTCCCTGATTGAACCCCGGTATTTGGCGTCAATGCCGATGACGCCCGGTTTGACTTTGATTTTTCGTTTTTTTGTCAATCAATTGTCATGCTTCTTTGTCAGTATTCGTTTGTCCCCTGGAGACCGGGTGTTTTTGGCTATGCTTTTTGTTGCCCGGTAAAAAAATGGTCGGGGAGGACGGTACTTGAGACTTTATATGATCGAGTCCGGGATTTTAACTGATTGATAATGTGGAGAATAAATAATGCTGGCATACAGTGATGAATTAACCGATATAAAAATGGGTGAGGACTACGGGTTTGACTGTGAATTTGACTATGAGTTCGATGACGATGAACGTTTCGATGATGCAGAAGAAATGTAGAGACTGACAGTCGGGTCTTTGGTTCTTTCGTCCGCCGGGTTTTACCCTGGTGGTGTATTGTTCGTTTCTTTTTTCGGCACCCTCTCTTCTGGTACTCCTTTTTTGGTATTCCTTTTTTCAGCCCCTTCTTTTTTATTTCCAATTTGTTCTGTTTGAGTTGTGAGCCGGGTTTGTGGAACTGTTACGCTTTCAAGTGTGACCTCCTGCCTTGTTCAGCAAATATGTCGGGTTTTTGACCTGCGCCCTTTCTTATCCTGGCCTAAACTTGTTTATTGTTCGGGGTGCCCCGTTGCCGCTTTTATCCACTCTCGTATTCCAAAGGTACTTCATGGCAAGAAAAAGGTTTGAACAGAGCTACGAAGCTGTATTCTTTTTGAAAGACCACCAGGTCTATCGGCAAATGCTGAAATCCGAATTTGAAGCTTTGCTTGATGGTTATGTGGGTTTTTCGGATATGGTCGATACTGAGGCCCACATAGTTTATGTGGTAATGGATCGGCAGCTATGTATTCAGGCTATGGTGTTTTTTCTGCTGTATTTTGATGATGAGGGTCGCGCCGACCCCGAGTGGAGTGTAAAGATCGAGGAGCTCGCGCATGAAGGCGGGCCAGGGCCGGATCTGGGATGCGGGCCTGTTCGGCTGGCATGTCGAAGCCAGTGCCCGATACAGTGGTACCAGGGAGAGTTGTGGGATCCCGTAATGAAATCCGGCGCGAATGATATTGTTGCCATCAACCAGGCTGTCAGGGAAAACCGGCTGGGGTTCGAGCTGCTCTCAGAGGCTCCTGGTCGGCCAGGAGAGGAAGCAGAGGAGGACACGGATGATATTCCTGTTCTGCAGGCAGCCGACGATTATGTGGCAGATATGGACGCCCAGACCCTGGCCGACTTCGAGGACGATTTGCTCGCACTGTCTGAGGGGGAATCAGGACAGCGCGCCAGACTGGCGGGCATGATTCGTACCCAGCGCTTGAAGATTCGTACATTGGAAGGCATAAGGCAGGAACAGCTTGAACAGATGGAGCATGAGCACAGACTCGATGCTCAGCGATTCAGGAATGATTTGCAGGAACTGAAGCAAACCAATGCCCGGTTACAGGTTTTGAATGAACAGCTTAACAAAAAACTGTTTGAACGCAATGAGCAGTACATGGTGCTGCAGGATCGGGTGATGGAGCAATCCAATCTGGTTTCCGAGTTGCAACGCAAGCTCAGGGGTAACGAGAATATAGAAGAGGAGCGCGCCGAAGCTCTGCAGGTGCGTGCCGAGCTGGTCTCGACCAGGGGTGTTCTGGCAGACTTGCAGCACAGGCTTGAGCTAAAAGAAGAACAGGAAGCTGAACTCACGGAACAGATTGCAGTATTGAAACGACAGATTGATGAGATGAAGAACGAAGACAGTTTGTTTCAGAGGCTGCATGATCTTGATGTGGTATTTATGTCTTATCACCCGGGTGCCGGGCATGTGACCGTACCATTTGTCGATATCAGGCGGTATGCTGGCAACCCGATTGGCTATGTGGCTGCCAAGTGCTTTGTCAAGGAGGAGGACTACAGGCTTTGGCTGGAGCACTATGACAAGCCGGTTTGTCAGTTCGTCAACGAAAACGGTAAAAAATGTGGTCAACCCTTGAGTGTGGTGCAGGCTCCCAATGAGTTCAGACCGGGAATGAGTGATCACTGCGCCGTGCACAGGAGGCGCCATTGAACCGCTGTTTATGAGTATGGCTTGTTTATGAGTATGGGTTGTTTATGGGTAATGGCCGGTTATGAGCAATAATACCGTTCCCCCGTTGCACGGTTTTGACCCTGTGACTGTCACCCCGCTGTTTACTCATGGTGGCTGCCAGGTTGATATGTTGCGCCTGGATCTGATCGATTCGATTGTCTCGGGCAACAAGTGGTTCAAACTGAAATACAATCTGCATGAGGCATTGAGTCAGGGCTATTCTGGCGTCATGTCATTTGGCGGTGCGCATTCCAATCATCTTCATGCGCTCGCTGGTGTCGGCAAACGGTTCGGTCTCCCGGTTATGGGCTTTGTTCGCTGTCAGGGTGGCCGGCTTGCTGATCCACTCAGTGAAACCCTGATTGATTGCCAACGTTGGGGGATGGTGCTGAAACCCTTAACCTGGAGTCAATACCGGCTTCGTTATTCTCCTGCGTTCTGTTCGGCTCTGAGTGCGAAGTACCCGGATTATTTTCTGATTCCCGAAGGCGGTTCGAACCCGGCTGGTGTCAAGGGGGTTGTCGAGATGCTGCACACCGTTGGTTTGCATGATTACGACTATGTGGTGTGCCCGACGGGTTCTGGCGGCACCCTCGCCGGGGTCGCCTCGGCCATTGCCGAGCCTGGGTCACAGGCCGGTTATGTCGATAAAAAAGTGAAGGCCCTGGGTATCTCTGCCCTGAAAGGGTTGGAAGGCAAGCTGGAAAAAACCGTTGCAGGCTTGCTCGATGAGTATGCGTGTGAAGCGGGACAGGTGCCAGCCGGTGCCGGGAGCTGGCGAGTTCTGCATGACTTCCATTGTGGTGGCTTTGGCAAGGTTTCCCGGCCTTTAATCTCCTTTAAGGACAGTTTTCAGGCTCGTTTTGGAATCGAGTTGGATCTGGTCTATACCGCCAAGATGATGTATGCGGTGAGCAAATTGCTTGACCGGCAAGAATTTCCATCAGGTTCGCGTATTCTGGTTCTGCATACCGGAGGATTGCAAGGAAACAGAACAGCCAGACAGGAGAGCCAGTCAGGAGAGCTAGAGAAATGGCCAGGCATCGGGAGTCACGAATAGTCTGAGCGACTCCATGTGGCTGTGATCCGGTTGTTGCATCATTCCGGCGACCAGCCAGGGCCTGTTTTCTCTGGTGACGATCTGACTGACCCGGGCCACGGTATCGTCTGTCGCCATCAGTCTGTCTGATTGGCTGTTTTTCAATCGCGCAGGTGACAGCCACTCCTGTTTGGGCAGGAGTAACCAGCTTTCAATCCGGTTTTTTCGGGTAAGGGAAGCAAGAGCGTCAGGCAGTTGCCTCAGGCGTGTCCAGAGCGAAGTGTCCGGCCTCAGGGCAAGTCCGTCGTCAGCGAAAAAATGCACCGCTTCTTTCACCTGGCAGGGGCTGAACAGGTAGCCCCGTGTCAGTAGCCCCGGTTTTACTGTCGTGACCCCCATGCTTCGCAGCAGTGCAGAGGCTGCCGGGTGTCGGGAAAGGGTCAGCTGCCGGTGAAGTGCCGTATTCAGCTTTTTGTCCAGCCGATCGATACAATTTGGCCCAAGCCAGACAGAGGTCAGTTCACGGGGCTGAAAATGGTTGTGGAGTCGGCCTTGCACCATTGATACCGGCATTCCCAGATAGAATTTTACAGTGGTTTCCAGGTGCCAGCAGGTTTTTTGTGCCAGATCCTGAACAATAAAATCGAATTCTCCCAGCGTTTTCCCTTGGCAGCCTGACTTTTTGCCAGCTTTGGTGTCCGGTTTTTCGTGTACCTGCAGGTTACGAGCGATAACATCATAGCCCGGATGTTGTTGAAAGAAAAAATCCCAGAGTGCCTCAAATCTTGGGCCTAAAAAGTGGGATGCGGTCTGTTTCAAGTGGTGCTCGACAGCCTGTGATAAAGGATTTTGTCGATAGTCGAATATGTTCTGTTCTGCAAGTCGGGGGTGTGGCCAAAGTTCAATTGCCTGTTTCTCTGAGGTATCATCCCCGAGATAGTGTGTGAGATAATTTGTGTCAAACAGTGCCTGGCTGGAAATCGCCCATTCCAGATCGCGCCGGTTTTTATCCGGCTGTTGCGCCTTCAATCCTTCTGGCGCCTGTTCTGGAGTGGCTTCTGGACTCGTTGCAGGCGAACCCGTTGGATTCAAAGTTACCGGGCAGGGTATATCCGACATTGTTGTATGCTCTGTTGCTTGTTTTAAAACGATGGCCCTGAAAGCGGCGGCACGGGCGCACAGATTTATTTTACAGGATATCGGCACACGAATATCCTGTAGTAGTGGCATTTTTAGTGGTGGCATTTTCTTTATTGTCAAGGTTGGTTTACATTGCGTGCGGAACAGTTCAGAACTATAGGTATTATAGGCAGAATGGGGAGCGTGAGGGTTGTTGAGACCCTTCGCAGACTAAAACGGTTTCTGGTTAAAGCCGATTACGATGTTGTGCTTGAGCAAACGACAGCAACCGTTTTGCCCGGACATGGTGTTCAGGTGTGCAGTATCAGAATGATGGGTGAAATAGCTGATCTTGTCATTGTGGTTGGTGGTGATGGCAGCCTGTTGGGGGCTGCCAGGGAGCTTGCCAGGTTCGATGTCCCCTTGTTGGGTGTTAACCGGGGGCAACTGGGCTTTCTGACAGATATACGACCTGATGAGCTTGAAAAAGGCGTGGGCGAGGTGCTCGGTGGCGCGTACGTCGAGGAAGAGCGTTTTCTGATGGATACCCTGGTCAGGCGGCGGGGTGAGCCCATTGGCACGGGAGCCGCCCTGAATGACGTGGTATTGCATCCGGGCCAGTCTACACGAATGATAGAGTTTGAACTTTATATCGAGGGGCAGTTTGTTTACAGCCAGAAATCAGACGGTTTGATTGTTGCCACTCCCACCGGATCGACGGCCTATTCGCTATCTGCAGGCGGGCCGATCATGCACCCCAGGCTGGATGCGATTGTCCTGGTGCCCATGTTTCCCCATACTTTGAGCAGTCGGCCTATTGTTGTAGACGGGCAGGCAGAAATAAAAATAATTATTGATGAAGATAGTGAAATCTATCCTCATGTAAGCTGTGATGGTCAGAAACACATAACGGCTGCACCGGGGGATGTGATTACGATTCATAAAAAGCCACAGAAGATTCGCCTGATTCATCCGACGAACCATGATTTTTACGAGACTTGCCGTGAAAAACTGGGCTGGGCGAAGAGTTTGCGAGGTAAGGTTTGAAAAAACGGGGATATGATCTGATCGGTGACGTACACGGGTGCGCCAACAGCCTGATACGGTTGCTGGACAGGTTGGGCTACAGCAAAAAGAACGGCGTATTCGAGCATCCTCATCGGCGGGCAGTATTTGTCGGGGATATTATTGATCGCGGGCCGAGGATACGGGAAGCCCTGCACCTTGTTCGCGATATGGTTGAGCGTGGTTCGGCTCAGGTTATCATGGGAAACCATGAATATAACGCGTTGGGGTATTGTACCCGGGCACGGCCAGGCAGTGAGAGAACCTATTTGAGAGAGCATACCGACCGGCACGCCAGGATGCTGAAAGAGACGCTGGATCAATTCGAACATCATCCGGTTGATTGGCAGGATTTTATATGCTGGTTTTATACATTGCCCCTTTTTCTGGAGTTTGACTGTTTTCGTATCGTGCATGCCTGCTGGGATGAAACACTGATCTCCCGATACAAGTCGCAATTTCGGCGCAATACGATAGATGAAGACTTTCTTCACGCTTCCGTGGTCAACGGCAGCTTCGCGGGCCTGGTTATGAATCGCCTTTTGCGCGGAACGGATCTCAGATTGCCTGACGGAGAAAAAATAATGGGGCAGGACGGTATCGAGCGCTCGGTGTTTCGTACCAGGTTCTGGGCCGATAACCCCCAGACCTACAATGATGTGGTCTTTCAGCCGGACCCGTTGCCGGAAAGCGTTGCACAAAGGCCTATCAGCGAGCAGGATCGCAAGTGTCTGCTGGCTTATCCGCCTGGGCAGTTACCTGTTTTTGTCGGGCACTACTGGATGTCCGGTACGCCCGGGCCGCTAAAGCCGAATGTTGCCTGTCTGGATTACAGTGCCGTTAAATATGGCAAACTTGCCGCCTATCGTATGGATGAAGAACGAGTCCTTTCTGCAGACAAATTTGTCTGGATCGAGGTGGACAGGGAACTGTGTACCAGGGAGATTACCGGGCGATGAAAAAAATCGGCAAGCTGTGGCTGCATGCGGAGTTGTCTTGAGTGAAAAAAGTGGCAGAGTTACCCCTGGATGCAGATTGTGCTTCTTTCGCTCAATGGCTGAGTGAGCATCGTGTTCCCCACCAGTTCGTGGAAGAGGGGGGCAGGGTTGCATTGTATGTCACCGCAGAGAGAGCCATAGAGGTGCAGCAGGCGCTGTCAGCCTATATAAGCAACTCCAGGGTGAAAGAACGCATAGACCGGAGCGTATGGTCACCTTCTTCCGGGAATCTGCTGAACTGGCATGTTCTTGCGCGACCGCTCAGGGTGCCTGTTGTGTTTGTGTGTGTGATCGCATCGGTCGTGGTCGCACTTGTTACCGGATTTGGCGAGAGCGGCCCACTGTTACGTGCAATGGTTTTTTCCGACCCGTTTCAGGTAATGGATGACACCCTGGCGCAGAGGATAAACGCCGTTTTGCACAACCTGTCAGGGGGGCAGTGGTGGCGACTCTTTTCTCCCGCCCTGCTTCATTTTAATGCCTTGCATCTGATCTTTAACATGACATGGTTGTGGTACCTGGGAGCCAGGGTAGAGTTCAGGGAAGGAAGTTGGCGGATATTCGGGCTGGTGGTGATGACCGCTGTGGTATCCAATGTCGCCCAGTTTCTGGTGTCCGGGCCTTTTTTTGGTGGCATGTCCGGGGTGGTTTACGGGTTGTTCGGATATTGCTGGCTGTTTGATATGGGAAGGAAACAGCCGGTTTACGGAGTTTCCCCCGTATTGTTCGGCTTTATTCTGTTTTGGCTGGTGCTTGGTTTTGCCGATGTCACTGATATGCTGGGAGTGGGAAAGATGGCAAATATTGCTCATTTGGCGGGGTTGGCAGCAGGCTTGCTTGCCGCCGGTGTTGTACGCAAAAGCCGATTGCCCTGACGGTCATCGAACGTTTTCCTCACCTTCCCGTGTTCCGTCAATGAGGCACCTCCCATCACTTTATTTCCTGTGTTATAGTCATTCATCAAAAATGAGGTGGTGCTGTGAATGAGGTGGTGCTGTGAATGAGGTAGTACTATGAATATGAAGGATCTGGTCGGCTCACTGACTGACGAGACATACAAAAACCTTAAAAAATCTCTTGAACTGGGCAAGTGGGGAGATGGTAGCAGGCTGACGCCGGATCAAAAGCAACACTGCATGGACATGATTATCATGTATGAAGACTACCACAATATGCCAGAGCATGAGAGAACCGGTTACATTGGGGGCAAGGACAAAAAAACACCCTGTGCCTCCGCACCGGAAAACCCGCATGGTGTGACCGATACCGAGACAGGCAGCATTGCCCGGGTCGAGCAGTTTGACCCTGCAATGAAACTGCACTGACCGATTTTGTACCGGGTATACCTCCGACTCGCAAACCGGGACTGTATGAAGCCGGATTTGCTTTCGAAAAAACTCCAATAAAAAACAATCAACCCAATCTCGGATACCGATTAATTATGAAAGATGCACAACCAGGAACGATATACCTGAGTGAGTACCAGCCTCCATTGTTTCTGATCAATGAGACGGATTTGCACTTCGATTTGTTTGAAGAGTCTGCGGTGGTCACGGCGCGTTTATCTGTTCAGAAAAACCCCGCAAGGAATAGTGATCTATCCCGTAGCCTGGTCTTGTCGGGTATTGAACTGGAGCTGGTATCCCTGGCGGTAGATGGCGCCCCCCTGTCAAAGGGTGATTACAGCCTGAACGAGGAGGAGCTGATTATTCACTCGGTGCCAGACAGCTTCGAGTTGACCTGTGTCAACAGGATTAAACCCGGGGAAAACACCTGCCTTGAAGGGCTTTACAAAAGCTCGGGTATGTTTTGCTCCCAGTGTGAAGCGGAAGGCTTCAGGCGTATTACCTTTTATCTGGATCGGCCCGATGTTATGTCCAGGTTTTGCACCACCATAGTTGCTGACAAAAAGCGCTACCCGGTGTTGTTGTCAAACGGAAACAAAATAAAAAGTGGGGATCTGGCTGATGGCAGGCATTTTGCTACTTGGCACGATCCTTTTAAAAAACCCTGCTATCTGTTTGCCCTGGTGGCCGGAGACCTCCACCTTCACCAGGATCGGTTTATGACCTGTTCGGGCAGGGAAATTGATCTGCGCATGTATGTCGAGTCGCATAATTCTGATAAATGTGACTTTGCGATGACTTCCCTGAAAAAAGCCATGGAATGGGATGAGCAGGTGTATGGGCTCGAGTATGATCTGGATGTATTTATGATAGTCGCAGTTGACGATTTCAATATGGGGGCCATGGAAAACAAGGGGCTGAACATATTTAATTCATCCTGTGTGCTGGCCAGGCCTGATGCCTCTACAGACGGCGCTTACCAGAGAATTGAAGGCATAGTCGCCCATGAGTATTTTCATAACTGGTCTGGCAACCGCGTGACGTGTCGAGACTGGTTTCAGTTGAGCCTGAAAGAGGGTTTTACGGTATTCAGGGATTCAGAATTTTCCGCCGATATGGGTGCGCGGACGATAAAGCGGATAGAAGATGTCAACTTGCTCAGAACGGCCCAGTTTGCTGAAGACGCAGGCCCGATGGCACATCCTGTCAGACCTTCTTCCTATATTGAAATATCCAACTTTTATACCCTGACAGTCTACGAGAAAGGCGCAGAAGTGGTAAGAATGATCCACAGGCTGCTGGGGGCGGAGGCATTCCGCAAGGGCAGTGATCATTATTTTGCCAGGCACGATGGCCAGGCAGTAACGACAGAGGATTTTGTTGTTGCCATGGAGGAAGCAAGTGGCGTGGATCTTTCCCTGTTCAGACGATGGTACGATCAGGCTGGCACGCCGGTTCTGGATGTCTCGGATGAGTTTGACCAGGCCGAGGGTGAATATCGCATCACCGTGACGCAGAGTTGCCCGGCAACCCCGGGGCAGCCGGAAAAATTGCCATTTCACATCCCCTTTGCGATCGGCCTGATGGACGATCATGGCCAGGATATCAGGGTTGGCGCTCAGCCCGATGGCAATTTTTCCTGTCAGCCGGAAAACGGTGGAGGAGGCAATCATACCGAAATGCTGGAACTGCGTGATACTTCCCGGAAATGGTGCTTTTCCGGCCTGACCGCAAAGCCGCACCCATCCTTCCTCAGGGGGTTTTCAGCACCGGTAAGACTCAACTACGATTACAGCCGGGATGAGTTGATGTTTTTGATGAGCCACGACTCGGACGGTTTTAACCGTTGGGATGCCGGGCAAAAACTCGCTACCAGTGTCATTCAGGAATTGATAGCCAGGCAGGTGGAAGGGGTGAGTGTCGATGGCTCGATGGTAGATCATCGTTTGATTGAAGCATACCGGATATCGCTTGGCCCCAAAACGGAGCGATCTGCCGAGGAGTTGGCGTTATTGGCCAAAATGATGCTGTTACCCACAGAGCAGTTTCTCACCGAGATATCTGTGACTGCCCATGTGGATGAAATTCATGCTGCAAGAAACCTTGTGTCGGAAACCATTGCACATCAGCTGCGCCTGGAGTTAAAGGATCTCTATCTTTCCCATAACAATGCTGTTGCATATCGATTTGATCCAATATCGGTCGCACAGCGCTCTCTCAAGAATTCGGCGCTGTCCTGGCTGCTTAAAATAGATGATGAAGAGGCGCTGGAGTGGGCATTGCAGCAGTATTCCAATGCTACCAATATGACTGACCGGTCAGGTGCTTTGGTTGCGTTGATGGAGTCATCATTTATGCCTGAGCGGGATGCCGCATTGGGTGCTTTTTATCAGGCGTGGAAAGAGGACGCGCAGGTGGTTGAAATGTGGTTTGCGCTTCAGTGTGGCCATGCCCGAACAGGAACACTCAAACGGGTCAAGGACTTGATGAGGCATCCCGCGTTTGAAATCAGGAATCCGAACAAGGTTCGTTCCGTTATCGGTACGTTCGCCGGCCAGAGTCTGGTAAACTTCCACGACTTGTCTGGAGAGGGTTACCGGTTTCTTGCAGATCGGGTGATTGAGCTGGATAAACAAAACTCACAGATTGCCGCACGACTTGCCATTCCATTGACCCGGTGGAAAAAGTACAGCGTTGACCGCCAGACCTTGCTCAAAGCTGAGCTCGAGCGAATACTGAGGCAGCCACAATTATCCAAAGATGTGTATGAAATTGCATCCAAGGGCAAAAATAACTAGCAGGCAGCTGGAGGGGTTAATAGTCAGCCAGTATTGCGGCGTCATCGGGTGGCGCCATTGAATTACCATAAATTTCAATTGGCTATGTAGCAGGGAAAATAATGTATAATAAAAAAACGTTCGTCGCAGGCTTTTTGTTGTTGTTTTGTTTTGGTATCCCGGCGGGTGCGAAAGTATCAAAACAGGAAGCTGACAGGCTGGGTAAGGAACTCACCCCCTTCGGAGCGATAAAAAAGGGCAATCGGGCAGGCACGATTCCGGCGTGGACTGGCGGCTTGACGACCCCGCCCCCAAGGTATAAACGCCCTGGTCAACATCACCCGGATCCCTTCCCCAAAGACAAGCCTCTCTTTACGATAACCGCTCAAAATGTAAATAAATATGCAGCAAGGCTGTCTCCCGGAGTCAGGGCACTGATAAAAACCTATCCGACTTCTTTTAAACTGCCGGTTTACACGTCACGCAGAACCCATACTGCTCCCGACTGGGTAATAAAAAATACAGCCAAAAATGCGTTAACTGCCACTTTGGCGGGTGGGGGGAATGGTGTTGAAAATGCCTACGGGGGGATTCCGTTTCCGATTCTCTCGGGTTCGGACAGCGAAAAGGCGCTACAGGCGATTTGGAATCATATGACCCGGTGGCGTGGAGTTTTCGTTACCCGACGTTCTTCCGAGGTTGCTGTTCAGCGTAATGGTGACTATACGCTTGTCAGCTCCCAACAGGAGGTTTTCTGGAATTTTTATAACCCGGAAGGCTCGGTCGAAGACCTTGACAATATCCTGTCCTACTACCTGTCCTTTACCAAATCGCCTGCGCGGTTGGCAGGTGGAGCGATTCTTGTGCATGAAACGATAGATCAGCTAAGGGAACCCCGCAAAGCCTGGGGGTATAGCAAGGGGCAGCGAAGGGTTCGGCGTGCTCCGAATCTGGCGTATGATTCTCCCATCGCCGCTGCGGACAATCTGAGAACTGCTGATGATACGGATTTATACAATGGCTCCCCTGATTTGTATAACTGGACATACAAGGGGCTGAAAGAGTATTACATCCCCTATAACAGTTACAAGGTGAGCCAGTCAACCGTCAAGTATAAGGATTTGCTCAGTATTTCTCACATCAATCCCGAGTATACCCGTTGGGAGTTGCATCGGACACATGTGGTGGAAGCAAATTTGAAAGCCGGATCACGCCATATCTATAAAAAACGTGTGTTCTATATTGATGAAGATAGTTGGAATGTTGCATTGGCAGACCAGTTTGATTCTCGTGGAGAGTTGTGGCGAGTGAGTATGGCCTTTCTGAAAAACTTTTACGAGCTTCCCGGTGTGTGGACTGCAATTGATGTTTTTTACGATTTGCAGGCTCGTCGCTATCACGTTCAGGGTCTGGATAGTGAAGAACGGGATACTCGCGTGTTTGAGAACAAGGTGCCCGATTCCAGATACTTCAAACCGAGGGAACTAAGGCGGCGTGGCAGATAAATGCGCGGGGTTGTCGCTTTTATCTGTTTCACCTGGTCGTAGTGGTAACTGTATGGCACCGGAATATATGGTTTTGGAATATATGGCATTGGAATGTATGGCCCATAAAATATGCAGTATGCAAACATAATGATTAAAACCAGGTAGAAGGCGAATTTTATGAAGAAAAAATTGTTCCGCAGAGTCTTGTCTGCGGTATGCCGGGGAAGCGTTTGGACTATTGTCCACCGATTGCGGTTTATCGCTTTTTCTGCAAGCGTGCTGGTGTTTTTTACGCATCCTGCCACGGCACTGGAGGATGTGCTGGAAACGCCGGCGATGGAAACCGATCTTGCGACACAATCGTTACTGCTGGATATAACCCTTGCGGGTACTACCTATGTCGCAGTGGGAGAGCGGGGCCATATCATTTATTCAGAAGACGGTGGTAAAACCTGGGCTCAGGGAGTGGTTCCCGTGTCTACTACGTTGACAGCAGTTTACTTCGTCGATAGCAGGCATGGCTGGGCAGTGGGGCATGGCGGCATAGTGCTGCACACAAGTGACGCGGGTAAAACCTGGATAAAGCAGCTCGACGGCCATTTGGCAAATCAGATGGTTATTCAGGCGGCCAGACTTCAGGTTGAAAAACTCGAAGCAAGGCTTGATGCGGCACCGGAAGAGGGCAAGGTGGATATTGAATATGAACTTGAAGAAGCGCAATATAACCTGGAAGATGCAATTGCGGATGCTGAAACGGGGGCCAGCAAACCGCTGCTGGATGTGTGGTTCAAAGACGTCAATAACGGCTTTGCAGTCGGTGCTTACGGTTTCTTCTTTAAAACTTCTGATGGCGGCAAAACCTGGGAAAACCGGGCGCACCAGATAAAAAACCCGGATCGCTTTCATCTGAATGCCATTGACAAGATTGCCGGTGACGCACTGTTTATGGTCGGAGAGGCCGGGATTGCCTATGTGTCAATGGATTTTGGTGAAACATGGCAATCGCTGGATGTGCCCTATGACGGGTCATTTTTCGGCTTGACGGGAACGGGCAACGTCAATGAGTTGCTTGTTTTTGGTCTGCGTGGTCACGTTTTTCGTTCCGTTGACCTGGGGCAAAGCTGGAAACGCATTGACTCCGGGACGGATGCCTCATTGACCGGGGGTTCCTACGGGAAAAACAATAACGTCACCCTGGTCGGGCTTCGAGGTGTTGTCGCAGTGAGTAATGACAGCGGAGAGAGCTTTATTTCCATTGAAAGAAAGGACAGGCAGGCTCTTTCAGCGGTAATACAAAAAACCGATCAAACCCTGCTGCTATTTGGCGAAAATGGTGTTGTGAACTCGGATAGCAAAGGCAAAAATCTATGATGGCAGCAACGGTTTTCAGAGGAATAATGGATGTCTAACCCAAAACATGACAAAGGTGAGCACTTTATACTCCACCCGCAAGCAGAGCCTTTTTTGGAGCGGATGATATTTAATAACCGCTTTCTCATACTGGTTCTGTTTTTGTTGCTCACCGCTTTTTTCGGTTATAACGCAACGAAGATAAAGCCGGATGCCAGCCTGGAACGTTTGATACCTCTTGATCATCCGTTTATCCAGAATATGCTCAATCATCGAGAGGATTTGGAGAATCTTGGCAACTCCGTCAGAATTGCCGTTTCAGTCAGGGAAGGAGATATCTTCAGTGAAGAGTATATGCAAGCCCTGCAGCAAATTACTGACGAAGTGTTCTATCTGCCGGGGGTCGATCGATCCGGACTGAAGTCACTGTGGACTCCGAATGTGCGGTGGGTGGAAGTCACCGAAGAGGGGTTCCAGGGCGGGCCTGTCATCCCTGACGGGTATGACGGATCCTCTGAAAGCCTGGAGGAGTTGCGACAGAATATACTAAAGTCCGGTCAGGTCGGTCGTCTGGTAGCAGATAACTTTAAATCTGCCATAATTTTTGCCCCCCTGTCTGAAGTCCATCCTGAAACTGGCAAGAAACTCGATTACAAGGCTTTTTCGCGGGACCTTGAGGAAAAAGTCCGCCAAAAATACCAGGAATTGAATCCGAACATTGATATTCACATTATCGGTTTCGCCAAGAAGGTGGGCGATTTGATCGAAGGAATCAAATCGATCACGCTGTTTGCGGTGGTGACGCTCACTCTTACTTTCATCTTCCTTCTCATCTATTCGAGGTGTCTTTCCAGTACCCTGGTGCCGCTGTTTGCATCACTGGTCGCAGTGTTCTGGCAGTTGGGCATATTGAGATTGCTTGGTTATGGCATGGATCCATACTCGGTATTGGTGCCCTTCCTGGTGTTTGCAATCGGCATCAGTCACGGCGTTCAGGTAGTCAATGCGATGGCCGTGGAAGCCGCAAAGGGGCTGGACTCCCTGACTTCAGCCAGGCTTGCATTTCGCCAGCTTTATATTCCCGGTATGCTGGCACTGGTGAGTGACGCCATCGGTTTTTTGACCTTGCTGTTCATCACTATCGATGTGATCAAGGATCTGGCGGTTGCTGCCGGTGTGGGGGTGGCGATTATCATTGTCACCAACCTGGTTTTGCTGCCGATTATCATGTCTTATGTCGGCATCAATAAATCCGGCATTGCTTATATTCAAAATCATGGTGAAAAAGCGGATAGAAAATGGCGGGTTCTGTCTTACTTCTCGCACCCGGGTGTGGCACCGATTTCGGTACTGATTGCCATTCTTGGCTTTGGTCTGGGCTTCTATTACCAGACAGACCTGAAAATTGGTGATCTGGACAAGGGGGCCCCGGAGTTGAGGCCGGATTCACGTTACAACCTGGACAATGAATATATCATCAGTAATTACAGCACCAGTTCGGATGTGATGGTGATTATGGTTGAAACCGAGCCGGAAAAATGTGCGACCTATCCGGTTCTGGATGCGATGGACAGGCTGCAATGGGTGCTCGAAAATACGGATGGGGTGCAGACAACTGCCTCTCTGGTGACGGTGTCCAAAATTGTAACCAAGGCACTGAACGAAGGCAGCTGGAAGTGGTATGAGCTGTCCAGAAATCAGTCGATCATCAACTCATCGCTTCGGCGTGCTCCCAGCGGTATGATTAATACGGACTGCAGCCTGACTCCCCTGATCGTGTATTTGACGGATCACAAAGCCGAAACACTTGAGCGGGTCGTCAATGTGGTAAAGGCATTTGTCGATGATAACCCGTTCGAGAATTTTCGTTTTCTGTTGGCAGCGGGTAATGGCGGCATTGAAGCGGCCACCAATGAAGTGATTATGAAAGCGAAGAATATGATGCTGTTCTTCGTTTATGCAGTAGTCAGCACGCTGTGCTTTATCACTTTCCGAAGCCTGCGTGCCGTGCTTTGTATTGTCATCCCGCTTGGTCTGACCTCGGTATTGTGCGAGGCACTGATGGCTAAAATGGGCATAGGTATCAAGGTCGCGACTTTGCCCGTTATTGCCCTGGGTGTCGGGATTGGTGTCGATTATGGTATTTATATCTACTCCAGGCTGGAAAAAATGATTCTGGAAGGCAGGTCCTTGCAGGAGGCTTACTATGAAACGCTCCGGACGACGGGCAAAGCCGTCAGCTTTACCGGCTTGACTCTGGGTGTGGGCGTGTGTACCTGGATTTTCTCGCCGATCAAATTCCAGGCGGATATGGGAATACTCCTGTTCTTCATGTTTATCTGGAACATGGTTGGCTCGCTCTGGTTGTTGCCTGCTTTGGCCAGGTTTCTTTTAAACCCGGAGAAAATGATCGCCAGGGCAAAAGCGGCCAGGGCAGCTGCCTCGTAGGCTGGCAGGCAAGCAGTGTCTCGCTGGTAATACAAAAAAACCGCGAAGTGAGCCCGCGGTTTTTTTGTATTTGCAAGTCCATCCGACCAACACCCTGGTGGCAATCCGTTTCCTGATGCCGGTTTTTTTCTATTGTTACTTTTTTTGCTGGTAT
This sequence comes from Pseudomonadota bacterium, assembly GCA_002747395.1. Classification (GTDB taxonomy): domain Bacteria; phylum Pseudomonadota; class Gammaproteobacteria; order Pseudomonadales; family Oleiphilaceae; genus LZORAL124-50-18. Next base: position 69,835 of record PDPE01000030.1, on the reverse strand, counting down.
AGTAGTATAGATTTTGAAATCCGGATAATGAGTGACTCCCTGATTTGTTAAAAATAAAACTCTAATAATTGAAAATTAAGGAAGGATTGAAGTATGGCACTAACCAAAAAACTCGTAACCCTGATGATCGCCGGTACGGTTGGCATGACTGCTGCGATTGGCGCTCAGGCGGCTTCTAAAGAGCAACAATTTATCACTATTGGAACAGGTGGTGTTACCGGCGTTTACTATCCTGCAGGCGGGGCAATTTGCCGACTGGTCAACAAGTCGAGAAGGGAACACGGGATTCGCTGTTCTGTCGAAAGTACCGGTGGTTCAATATATAACCTGAACACCATTCGGGAAGGCGAACTGGACATGGGGGTTGCTCAATCCGATTGGCAATATCATGCTTACAATGGAACGAGCAAATTCGAAGGCAAGGGGCCGAACAAGAAGCTCCGCGCTGTTTTCTCCTTACATCCGGAACCCTTTACTGTTGTGGCTCGCAAGGATTCAGGGGTGACCGATTTTTCCCAACTGAAAGGCAAACGGGTTAATATTGGTAATCCCGGGTCGGGTCAGCGCGGCACCATGGAGGTGTTGATGGATAAAATGGGATGGACCAAAGGAGACTTCAAGCTTGCTTCCGAATTGAAGGCATCCGAGCAATCCAAGGCCCTGTGTGATAACAAAATCGACGCAATGGTTTATGTTGTGGGGCACCCCTCCGGCGCTATCAAGGAGGCCACTACCTCCTGCGACAGTGTTCTGGTGGCCGTTGATGGCAAGGCTGTAGGTGAGTTGGTAGAAAATACGCCCTATTACCGGACAGCAACAGTTCCAGGTGGAATGTACCGCGGGAATGAGAAGGACGTACCCACCTTTGGTGTAGGTGCAACCTTTGTGTCATCGGCGGATGTGCCGGATGAATTGATCTATCAGGTTGTTAAGGCGGTATTCGAAAACTTTGACAGTTTCAAACGCCTGCATCCAGCCTTCGCGCATCTTGACAAGAAATCGATGGTTGCTGATGGCTTGTCTGCACCCTTGCATCCGGGAGCCAAAAAGTATTACAAGGAAGCCGGCCTGTTGAAATAACCGGCACAACAAGTATCACGGCTCTGGCACGCCCCCGTTTTCCCGGGGGTGTGTGTCTTCTTTTGTATAGAAAAAGGATTCAGTGATGAGCACCTTGACGCCTGGAGAAAAAAACGATTTAGATAAAAATGAGTTAAAAGATAACCCCTCCCCATCTCATGCTGCCAGTACCGGAGTTCAGGCAAAAACAGGCACCATTGATGACTTGCTGGCATCTGAAACCGGAGGGCGGATGAACACCGGGCTGGCCGGAATGATTCTTACCGCCGTGCCTTTTTGCTGGTCCCTGTTTCAGGTCTGGATTGCCTCTCCGCTTCCGTTTGAATTTAATGTCTTCGTATTTAACGAAGACGAAGCCAAATTTATTCATCTTGCCTTTGCCCTGTTTTTAGCCTTTGCCGCCTTTCCCGCCCTGAAAGGCAGAATGGGAAAAGGGGTGCCCGTCCTGGATTGGGTTTTGGCGCTTCTTGCCGCCTGCAGTGTTTTGTATCTTCTTGTATTTCGTAATGATCTGGCCGAGCGGGCCGGTGCACCAACAACAGTGGACATTGTAGTCGCCGTTATCGGAATGCTTTTGCTTTTGGAGGCAACCAGGAGAGTATTGGGCTTGCCATTGATGATAGTGGCGATTTTCTTTTTGGTGTACACCTTTGGTGGCCCCTATATGCCGGACGTTATTGCACACAAAGGTGCCAGTCTGAGCAAGGTAATGTCACACCAGTGGCTGACAACCGAAGGGGTGTTTGGTATTGCTCTTGGTGTCTCGACCAGTTTTGTTTTTTTGTTTGTTCTGTTTGGTGCCTTGCTGGAGAAGGCGGGTGCGGGTAACTACTTTATCAAGGTTGCCTATTCCCTGCTTGGCCATATGCGAGGCGGGCCGGCAAAGGCGGCGGTGGTCTCAAGCGGATTGAGCGGTTTGATATCCGGCTCATCCATTGCCAATGTCGTCACCACCGGCACTTTCACCATTCCCCTGATGAAACGGGTTGGCTTTCCACCAGTCAAGGCCGGAGCAGTGGAGGTGGCGGCATCCACAAATGGCCAGCTTACTCCACCTATTATGGGCGCGGCAGCTTTTCTGATGGTCGAGTACGTGGGAATTTCCTATCTCGATGTGATAAAACACGCAGCACTTCCCGCACTTATTTCCTATGTGGCACTGGTTTACATTGTGCATCTGGAAGCCGTCAAACTTGGTATGCAGGGAATAGAGCGGAAGGTAACTGCTACCGTGGCGCAAAAAATGCTGTCGTTTCTGACAGTCTTTATCGGCATGATGCTCCTGACGGTAGTGGTATATTTCGGCCTGGGCTGGATCAAGGGTGTTGCAGGAGATTCCACCTGGCTGGTTGCTTCCGCCCTGTTTTGTCTTGCCTATCTGTTCCTCGTCAGGCTGGCATCCACTGTGCCGCAACTTAAAGTAGACGATCCGAAAGCCGATATCACCGAACTTCCGGAAGTCGGGCCGACCGTGCGCTCGGGCCTGCATTTTCTTCTGCCTGTCGTTGTACTGGTCTGGATGCTTGCCGTGGAGCGTTTCTCGCCCGCGCTGTCGGCATTCTGGGCCACAGTTTCCATGATTTTTATTGTGTTGACACAGCGCCCCCTGTTTGCCTTTTTTCGAAAAAAGGGTTCGTTGGTTGTGGCCCTGAAAGACGGAGGTGCCGATTGTTTTGAAGCGATGGTGAATGGTGCCCGGAATATGGTTGGCATTGGTGTGGCCACTGCCACTGCGGGAATTGTCGTAGGAACTGTGACCCTGACCGGAGTTGGCCTGGTGATGACTGAATTTGTCGAGTTTATCTCTGGTGGCAGTATGTTGCTTATGCTGATTTTTACCGCGGGGATCAGTCTGATTCTGGGGATGGGCCTGCCGACAACCGCCAATTATATCGTGGTATCTACCCTGATGGCCCCCGTCATTGTCACTCTCGGGGCACAACACGGACTGGTCGTTCCTCTTGTTGCCGTGCATCTGTTTGTCTTCTATTTCGGTATTCTGGCTGATGACACGCCGCCAGTCGGGCTGGCTGCATACGCAGCGTCGGCTATCTCGGGTGCCGACCCGATCAGAACCGGGATTCAGGGCTTTACCTATGATATCAGAACCGCCATTTTGCCATTTATGTTTATTTTCAATACCCAGCTTTTGCTTATCGGAATCGAGAACTGGCTGAACCTGTTGTGGACCATAGTTGGAGCAGTGTCGGGGATGCTGGTGTTTTCAGCAGCCACCCAGGGCTATTGGTTTGTCAAAAACAAATGGTGGGAAACCATTTTGCTGTTGCTTGTGGCATTCAGTTTCTTCAGGCCGGGATACTGGTGGGATGAAATCTATCCGGCACATCACAACCTGCCACCGGTTGAAATCTACGATCATTTATCCTCCCTTGGGAAAGGTGAAAAATTGCACCTGATTATGCTTGGGGAAACCCTGGAAGGGGATGTGGTTTCCAAACATGTGTTGTTTGATATCGAAAATGAGAATCAGACTCCGGAAGAAAAACTGGCTGACATAGGTCTTGAACTCAGGTTTGAGGGAGACAAGGGCTATGTTGACAATCTGGTTTTTGGAAGTCAGGCCGAAAAAGCAAAGATAGATTTTGATTGGGAAGTCGTCACTATCCAGACTGATTCAGAGAGGCCGGCAAAGCAGTGGGTCTATTTGCCTGTTTTCCTGTTGCTTTTGGTAATGGCAAAATTGCAAAAACGCAGGGAGAAACAGTTGGGCGGTTTTGCCGGGTAGCTGAATTGACACCCTCCAGAAAGTACGGGGTTTTACGCGCTCTCGATAAACTCCGGGGGCAGAGCGGAACGGTTTTCCGTCTTTGCCCGGTTTTTTGTGTCCTTTTGGTATCTTTCTGTACGCTTCACGTCAATCTGTACTTTAAATTAAAGCTTTAACTGGTTTTTGATTTCTTCGTGCCACAGCAGTCGGTAAGCCAGTGCGCCGGCAGAGCGTGGTGCGAATTCAAATACGGGTTTGCGGTGAGTGCCCATTTGTTCAATGTGAGAAGCGTAGGGAATAAAACCGGATAATTGTTTCCTGAGCTTTATTGGCGGGTTGGCAAGAAACTCCCGGTGAAGACTCTTGCGACGATCGACAAGGGAGAAAAACGGCCTGAGCTTTTTCGCTTTGATGCCGCTTTCATCAAAAAAACAGCTGATTTTTTCATAGGTTTGCATGGAAAGATGTGAAGGAATCATCGGGACATAGAGCAGGTCTATGGCGTTAAACAGGCTTTCCGAAAAGTTTGAAATATTTGGTGCGCAGTCGAAGACAACCAGACCGTAGGTTTTGCTCAGGGAATCCAGCCAGAATTGCAATGTGCGGGATTTTCCGTGGCTATCAAAATCAATGTCGGCATTTCGAATGCTCAAGCCGGATGGAATTATGTCGAGGCGTGGGAAATCTGTTTTTTCGATCATCTTTCCGAGCTTGTATTTCTTTTTCAGCAGGTGTGAAAGCTTGAAGTTCCTGTCTGGTGTGTGCCTGAAATACCAACTGGTAGAACCTTGAGGATCCATATCCCAAAGCAATGTGGGAATGCCGTCTTTCGCGGCCAGGTAGGCTATGTTTACGGCAGCGGCTGTTTTCCCTACGCCGCCCTTTAAATTGTAAAAAGCGATGGATTTCATAAGATTGAAATGAATACCCCGGTATTGTGCAACCACTCACCCCGCGCAGGCGTGAGCAGATACGGTATTGTTATTAAAATTACGTTATCGTTATTAAAATATCGAACCAACATAGAGATAAATTGCCGGTAATGCAAGTCTTGGGGGGGTAACAAGATTTGACCACTCGCAGATAGAATTGTTTTCCCGATCTTGTTAGAATTGCCGCCCATTTTATAGCATGTGGTCTTTGGTAGGGGTCACCACTGAGAGAAAGGAGCGGATATGCCAACTATTACTCTTCCGGATGGAAGTCAGCGTCAATTCGAGAATCCGGTTTCCATTGCTGACGTAGCCGGTGATATTGGCCCCGGTTTGTTAAAAGCGGCGATCGCTGGCAAGGTCGACGGTAAACTGGTCGATACCTCTTACATTGTTAATGAGGATGCAGAGCTGGCGATTATCACGGATCGTGATCCGGAGGGTCTGGAAGTTATTCGGCACTCCACGGCTCACCTGTTGGCGATGGCAACGCAAGCTGTTTTTCCCGAAGCTCAGGTGACGATAGGCCCGGTTATCGAGGATGGTTTTTATTATGACTTTGCCTTAGAGCGCCCCTTCACGCCGGAAGACCTGGAAACCATCGAAAAGAAAATGAGCGAGTTGAGTCAGCAGAACTATCCCATTGAGCGATTGGTGATGTCTCGCGAGGAAGCGGTAGAGCAATTTTCTTCGATGGGTGAAAAGTACAAGGTCGAAATTATCAAAGACCTGCCCGATTCGGAGGAAATATCGGTATACCGACAAGGTGACTGGATGGATCTGTGTCGTGGGCCACACGTGCCTGCAACCGGCAAACTCAAGGCGTTCAAGCTGATGAAGGTAGCGGGCGCCTATTGGCGCGGTGACTCCAACAATGAAATGTTGCAGCGAATATATGGAACCGCCTGGGAAAACAGGAAAAACCTCAAGGCCTATCTAAACCGGTTGGCCGAGGCCGAAAAAAGGGATCATCGCAAACTCGCCAAAAAGCTGGACCTCTTTCATACACAAGAAGAAGCTCCGGGAATGGTTTTCTGGCATGCAAACGGTTGGACGATCTATAAGGTGCTTGAGAACTATATGCGCGATGTTCTGAATCGCAATGGTTACCAGGAGGTGAATACACCGCAGATGGTTGACCGGTCTCTCTGGGAAAGGTCAGGTCACTGGGACAAGTTTGGTGATATGATGTTTACCACTTTTTCCGAGAGCCGTGACTATGCGATCAAGCCTATGAATTGCCCCTGTCATATTCAAATTTTCAACCAGGGGTTGAAAAGCCACAAAGACCTGCCGTTGCGACTGGCTGAATTTGGTTCCTGCCACCGAAATGAGCCTTCGGGAACACTGCATGGATTAATGAGGGTCAGAAACTTTACTCAGGATGATGCCCATATTTTCTGTACAGAAGCCCAGATGCAGGAAGAGGTTTCCGTGTTTATCGACTTGCTTTTTGAGGTCTATAAAGACTTCGGCTTTGAGGATATCCTGCTGAAACTGTCTACCCGCCCGGAGAAAAGAGTGGGTAGTGATGATATATGGGATCGGTCCGAGGCGGCTCTGGAAGAGGCGCTGAACAACAAGGGGCTTGATTGGGAATTGTTGCCGGGCGAAGGCGCTTTTTATGGCCCTAAAATCGAGTTTTCACTTAAAGACTGTATCGGCCGGGTATGGCAGTGTGGCACGATTCAGGTGGATTTCTCGATGCCTGGCAGGTTGAATGCGCAATATGTGTCTGATGATCAGAGTCGGCAGACCCCTGTCATGCTACACAGAGCGATACTGGGTTCTTTTGAGCGATTTGTCGGAATCCTGATTGAAAACTATGAAGGTGCATTTCCTTTCTGGCTGGCTCCCAAACAGGTTGCTGTCCTCAATATTACTGACAAACAGAGTGAATATTGTCAAAAAATCGCAGAAATATTGCAAAATGACGGATATAGAGTCAATACGGACTTGAGAAACGAGAAGATCGGCTTTAAAATTCGCGAGCACACAATAAACAAAATACCTTTTCTTGTCGTGGTTGGCGACAAGGAAGTTGAAAATGGAACTGTGGCCGTTCGAACCCGGCGTGGCGAAGACCTCGGCACTATGTCGTTAGATGCGTTGAGGGAGTTTCTAGCCAAAGAATGCTCGAAAAAAGGCCGTATTGAATCGGAGATATAAAAATTAAGCGCAATAACCAAGCAGGCAAAGGTGGTAGAAACCCGGTAAACGAAGCAATTACCGCTCAGGAAGTCAGGTTGATTTCCAGTGACGGGGGGCAGGTCGGAATAGTCCCGTTGTCTGAAGCCCTTGAAATGGCGTCTAAGGAATCACTTGACCTGGTGCAAATCGCGGATTCTGATCCGGTGGTTTGCAAGGTCATGGATTACGGCAAGAAAATCTTTGAAGAGAAGAAGCAAAAGGCGGCGGCCAGAAAAAAGCAAAAGCAGTCTCAGGTTAAGGAAATCAAGTTGCGACCAGGGACGGAAGAAGGGGATTATCAGGTAAAACTACGCAACCTGATACGTTTCCTTGAACAGGGGGATAAGGCCAAGGTAACGATTCGCTTTCGCGGTCGGGAAATGGCACATCAGGAGCTCGGTATCGGGTTGCTTGAAAGGGTCGAAAAAGACCTGGAAGAGTACGGCACTATCGAGCAGAAGCCGAAGATGGAAGGTCGGCAGGCCATGATGGTAATAGCCCCTAAAAAGAAGAAGTAGTGACTCTTTGCCTGGTGCAAATTTGTACACGGAAAGCCGGTGTAACAGATTTGTCGCAGGTAACGATGGTTTGTCACTATATAAAACTGAAAATGCGGAGTGGATCAGTATGCCCAAGATGAAAACCAAAAGCGGTGCTGCAAAACGCTTTAAAAAAACAGCAAATGGTTACAAGCACAAACAGTCCTTCACCAGTCATATTTTGACCAAGAAGCCCACCAAGCGTAAGCGTCAACTCAGGGGATGCAAGCAGATTGCGGCGGCGGATGTGCCATCGGTCAATCGCATGCTTCGCAAGTAACACACCGGTTGGTAAACAGGTTCCTAGTTAAACAAGATTTGTCAGGAAGGATTATTTATGCCTAGAGTAAAACGTGGTGTCGTGGCTCGTGCCCGTCACAAGAAAATTCTTAAACAAGCAAAAGGTTATTACGGTGCGCGTAGCCGGGTGTTTCGAGTAGCGAAACAGGCGGTAATCAAAGCAGGCCAATATGCGTATCGTGACCGTCGTCAGCGCAAGCGTCAGTTCAGAGCGCTCTGGATTGCCCGAATCAATGCCGGTGCGAGATTGAATGGCCTGTCGTACAGCCGTTTGATTGCAGGTCTGAAAAAATCGAATGTCGAGATTGACCGAAAGGTTCTCGCTGATCTGGCGATGAACGAAAAGCAGGCATTTGCAGCGATCGTAGAACAGGCAAAAGCCGCTTTGGCCTAAAGCGGAGCCCTGTACCGGTCGATTATGCGACAGATATTTTCTTTGGGATATATCTGAATAGGGGGAGGGCGAAAGCTCTTCCCCTATTTTTTTCAGGACGGTTTTTTCAGGGTGTTTTTTTCAGGGGCTGCCTTTCAGGCCTGCGTATAAAGTAAAACTGAAGTGAATTTTCAAATGAAATGCCTGCTTCATCATCGGCATTTCGATTTATCTGGAGTGATGGGATGGAAAACTTGGAAAACCTGGTTCAGGAAGCGTTGAGCGCTGTGGAGTCGGCGAGCTCTGTTCAGGATCTGGATCAGATTCGAGTGGGTTATCTTGGCAAAAAGGGTAAGCTGACTGATCTGCTGAAAGGGCTTGGCAAGTTGTCGGCTGAAGAACGGCCCGCAGCCGGGGCAAAAATAAATGAAGCCAAGGGGCGGGTTCAGGCGCTGATGGCAGAAAAGAAGACCGGCCTTGAAAAGGCCGAGCTGAATAGCAGGCTGGAAAGAGAGGCCATTGATGTGACACTTCCTGGCCGGGCATCGGATCTGGGTGGGCTTCACCCGGTCACCCGCACTCTCAGACGGATAGAGCAGTTTTTTGCGAAAGCAGGCTATAGCATTGAAGAAGGGCCTGAAATCGAGGACGACTACCATAACTTCGAAGCGTTGAATATTCCATCTCACCATCCGGCGCGAGCCATGCACGACACATTTTACTTCAACGCAAACACCCTGTTGAGAACCCACACTTCTCCCGTTCAAATTCGCACTATGAAAAAGGGGCAGCCGCCATTCAGAATGATCTGCCCCGGTCGGGTTTATCGATGTGACTCTGATCAGACACATACACCGATGTTTCATCAGGTAGAAGGCTTGCTGGTCGAAGAAAAAGTGAGCTTTGCCGACTTGAAGAGTACTGTTGAGGAATTTCTGCGCGTTTATTTCGAGAGAGATTTGGCCGTTCGTTTCCGTCCTTCCTATTTCCCGTTTACCGAGCCATCTGCGGAAGTCGATATTGAGTGGGGACGAGATGAAGATGGCACTATCAGGTGGCTGGAAGTCATGGGCTGTGGAATGGTTCACCCCAAGGTGTTTGAATCCGCTGGCGTTGATTCGGAAAAATACTCCGGTTTTGCCTTTGGTCTTGGTGTCGAGCGCCTGGCCATGCTGAGGTATGGTGTGAATGATCTTCGATTGTTCTTTGAAAACGATGTGCGCTTTTTAAGCCAGTTTAAGTAATCGCACAGGGGTGTATTTGCCTTGATGGCAGAATATCGGTTAATTAATTTTTTGAATATAGCGGAAGAACAATGAAATTTAGCGAACAGTGGCTAAGAGAGTGGGTTAATCCGGAGCTGGATACACAGGAGTTAGTGCAGCAGATTACTATGGCCGGTCTGGAAGTCGATGGTGTTGAACCTGTTGCCGGGCCGTTTCACGGGGTTATTGTCGGGGAGGTGTTATCGGCTGAAAAGCATCCGGATGCGGATAAACTGAGTGTTTGTCAGGTGTCTGATGGGCAAACCGGGTATCAGGTGGTTTGCGGGGCACCAAATGTTCGAGCCGGGTTAAAAGTCCCCTTTGCCATGGTGGGAGCTGTATTGCCAGGTGATTTTACAATCAAAAAAGCCAAAATCAGAGGTGTGGAATCGGCCGGGATGCTCTGTGCCGAATCAGAGCTTGGCCTGTCGGACAGCTCGGACGGGATTATGGAATTATCCTCTGATGCGCCTTCAGGCAAAGACTTCAGGGAATACATGAACCTGGATGATTCTGTGATTGAAGTGGATTTGACTCCCAACAGAAGTGACTGCCTGTCTCTCGTTGGTTTGGCTCGTGAAGTGGCCGTGCTCAACAAGCAAACATTGGCGCTTGAGCCTTTCCCGCCAGTTGCCTCTGAAGTTGATGATACCTTTGGTGTGATCCTGTCTGCTCCTCAGGCTTGCCCAAAGTATGTCGGGCGGGTCATAAAGGGGGTCAATGTTTCTGCCAAAACCCCGTTGTGGATGAAAGAAAAACTTCGTCGCTGTGGTGTTCGAAGTATTGATCCCGTCGTCGACGTGACGAATTTTATTATGATGGAATTGGGTCAGCCCATGCATGCTTTCGATCTGAGTCTGCTTTCTGGCGGCATAGATGTGAGGATGGCAAAGCCGAATGAAAAACTGGAGTTGCTGGACGGTCAGGAAGTTGAGTTGCGTGATGACACTCTGGTGATTGCCGATGAAAAACAGGCCATTGCGATAGCGGGTATCATGGGCGGCAGCAGTACCGGCGTAAATGAAAAGACTCAGGATATTTTCCTGGAGAGTGCGTTTTTTAATCCTTTGGTGATTGCCGGAAAGGCGCGGAGCTACGGTTTGCACACTGATTCTTCACACCGCTTTGAGCGTGGTGTGAACCATAAACTGCAGGCCATTGCCATAGAGAGGGCGACACAGCTTTTGCTGGATATAGTGGGGGGCAAGCCGGGACCTGTCATTGTCAAATCAGACAAGGATCATCTCCCCGGAAAAAGAGTAGTCAGGTTGCGCTATGAAAAGGTGCACTCTCTGCTGGGTGTTGAAATAGATAAAACCGAAATTGAGGAAATTCTTGCCCGGCTTGGCCTGGTCGCAAGCAAGTTGATTAAAGACGGGATTGAAGTGACCGTTCCGGCGCACCGGTTCGATATTTCCATAGAAGCGGATCTGATTGAGGAGGTCGGACGTATCTTTGGTTATAACAACCTGCCGGTGACAGAGCCGGTGGGCAGCTTGTCGCTTACCGAAACCGTTGAGACGAGCACGCCGGTTGAGCGAGTGGTAGACCATCTGATCTCAAGAGGCTATCAGGAGGTTGTGACCTACAGTTTTGTCGAACCCGAATCCCAGGAGGCGCTTAATCCCGGTTTTGAGGGCATAGCGTTGGCCAATCCCATTTCTGCTGATATGTCGGTGATGAGAACTTCCCTGTGGCCAGGGCTTGCCAAAGCGGTGTCCTATAATCAAAACCGGCAACAAACGCGGCTCAAGTTTATTGAAACCGGCCTGACTTTTCACAGCGAGAAAGGTGAAATTACCCAGAAACCGGCGTTGGGTGGCATTCTGGCAGGTCGCAGATACAAGGAAGCCTGGAACCTGGATAAGGTAAACTTCGACTTTTATGATGCGAAAGCAGACCTGGAATCGCTATTAACCCTGCTGGGTGGAGGCTTCTCCTTCGAGAAAGCCGCCCATGAAGCGATGCACCCCGGCCAGTGTGCTGCCATTTCAAAGGGGGGCACGATCTTTGGCTATGTGGGTGCGCTTCATCCCGGTTTGTATAAAAAATTGCAATTAAATGGTTCTGTGTTCATTTTTGAGCTAGACTTGGATCTGTTAGACAATGGTAAGCTGCCAATATTTAAAGAATTTTCAAAATTTCCGGAAGTTCGCCGAGATTTGGCTATCATTGTAGATAGGCAGGTTCAGTATTCCGAAGTCGAGTCCGTAATCAAGCAAACTGCCGGAGATTGGTTATCGGATATTCTGGTTTTTGATAATTACCAGGGGGAGGGAATTGAACCGGATCAAAAAAGTTTGGCCATTGGTATTACCTGGCAACACCCGAAGCGCACCTTGAATGACGAAGAAGTGCTGGACTTGTTTAACGGTGTTATCGTTGCGTTGGAAACCAGATTCAATGCAACTTTGAGGAGTTGACGGACTTTGGCCTTGTGATAGGTAATTTGGCCAATTGGAGGTTCATAACAGTGGAAGGTACGGGGGCGTTAACAAAAGCAGATATGGCAGAATGTCTGTACGAAGAGGTCGGCTTGAACAAACGGGAGGCAAAGGAGCTGGTTGAGGCTTTCTTTGATGAAATCAGAAATGCTCTGAGCCATAATGAACAGGTAAAACTGTCCGGCTTTGGAAACTTTGACCTCCGCGATAAGAAACAGCGACCGGGCCGTAATCCGAAAACGGGTGAGGAAATTCCAATATCAGCGCGAAGAGTTGTTACTTTTCGACCAGGACAAAAACTAAAAGCGAAAGTAGAAGCGTATGCTGGAACCCAGTCACAATGATGAATTGCCGCCGATACCGGGCAAACGTTATTTCACAATAGGTGAAGTAAGTGATCTATGTAGTGTGAAAGCTCATGTTCTCAGATATTGGGAACAGGAGTTTCCGCAATTGGCGCCGGTAAAGCGACGAGGTAACCGTCGCTATTATCAGCAACAGGATGTGTTAACCATTCGTCAGATAAGAAGCCTGTTGTATGAACAGGGATATACCATAGGTGGAGCCAAACAGAAGCTGAATGGTAGTGAGGCAAAAGACGATTCCAGCCAGTATAAGCAGCTGATTCGTCAAATGATCGCCGAATTGGAGCAGGTTCTGGAGGTGTTGAATCACCCTTGATGAAAGGGTGGTTTGGATTTAAGGCTGCTTTCCGGCCTCTCCACTTCCGGTTCAGCCCGTGTATTTCTTGTTTAACCTGTTTATTTTTTACTGTAGTTGAGGTATTATCCTCACCCGCTTGAGGAACAAGGCTTTTTGTCTTCAGGCGTTTCCTTTCGGGGCGTAGCGCAGTCTGGTAGCGTACATGCATGGGGTGCATGTGGTCGGAGGTTCAAATCCTCCCGTCCCGACCATTTCCACATTTTTTAACATTCCATAACCTGTCTGATACCTTGAAAATACTGGATGTAAGCGGTATTTCAGGTGCTTTGGTGTTTCGTTCGTTCACGTATTGCAATGAACTGTGACCGGAGTTTCAGGCTAAGTGATTCTTGTGGTGTGTCTGAAATAGCATCCCAAATACTATTGAATCATTGTTGTTCTGTCATTTTTTTGCCCTCAATCCTGCCAGTCGTTTAACTGCCAATTTGATGTCTTTATTGCGGGTCTTTTCTCAAATAATTCGCGAATAGCCATTCGGCTGCGGGCTTTTCAGATAGGCATCAAATGCCATGCAAATCCGGCGTATCAGCAGGCGTCCATCATTGGAAACCTGCAACCCGGTTTCGTTACGTGCAACCAGTTTGTCGTCAATCATGGGTTGCAGTTCTTCCAGTGCTTCGCTGAAATAATCACAGAAATCCAACTGATATGCCTGATTGAACATCTCGAAATCCAGTTCAAAATGGCAGATCAGCTGGTTAATTACCGCCCGGCGTAGCAGATCGTCAGCGGTCAGAGTCAAACCTTTAAAAACAGGTAATTGCTTCTTCTTGTCTATGGCATCTGTATAGTCGGGAATAGTCTTGTGATTTTGCACATAAATAGTGTCTATGGAGCTGATGGACGACACGCCGAAAGCCAACAGGTCGCAGTTGCCGTGGGTTGCATAACCCTGGAAATTGCGCTGCAGTTCGCCGTTTTGCTGTGCGATGGCCAGAGCGTCGTCGGGTTTGGCAAAGTGATCCATGCCGATATAAACATAGCCAGCGTTTTGTAACTTGTTGATACTGTTCTCCAGAATCGCCAGCTTTTCCCGGGGGGCGGGGAGGGTGCTTTCGTCAATCTGGCGCTGGGTTTTAAACAGGTGCGGCATGTGTGCATAGTTAAACAGGCTGAGTCGCTCAGGACTCAGGTCGATTATCTGGTTCAGAGTGCGATCAATGCTTTCTACAGTCTGGTGCGGCAGTCCGTAAATCAGGTCCATACTGATAGAGTGGTATTTTTCCTGTCTGGCGCGATTCACCAGGGTAGCGACTTCCTGGTAGCTGTTGTAGCGGTTGACCGCTTTCTGTACATCCGGGTTGAAATCCTGCACTCCCATGCTGAGCCGATTAAAGCCGAGTTCCCGTAAAACGCTGATGGTATCCGTTGCCATTCTGCCGGGGTGTACCTCGATGGAGTATTCACCGCTGTCGTCGTCAACCAGATTGAAATGGCGGCGGGTTTCTTTCATCAATTGTGTTTTCTGTTTATCACTGATGTAGGTAGGAGTGCCACCGCCCCAATGGAGTTGTTGCACCGGTCGGTCGTGGCTGATCTGCTGCGCACGCATGGCAATTTCCCTGTATAGCGTATCCAGATAGGGTTGCGCATGTTGATGGTTGGCGGTGACGATCTTGTTGCAACCGCAGTAATAGCAGATGGTATCGCAAAACGGGATGTGGAAGTACAGTGACAGGGGGCGACCGGATGCATTGCTGCGAGCCACTGCGGCAGCTACTTCCGATGCCGGGTAGTTATCCTGAAACCGGGGTGCGGTCGGGTAGGAGGTGTATCTGGGGCCGGCCAGATCGTAGCGGCGAATCATGGTAGCGTTCCAGCGAACATTGGTGGTGGTCATTATCCTGGTCTCCCCGGTATTAGCCCATTCGACATCAAAATTGGTGTAGCCTGTCAGTGCGGTTTGTGCCTGGCAATGACGATGCGTCATGCCTGATAGCGAAAAAAGCTTTCGTGGTCTGATTGTAAGGTTTTAATGGTGGTGCGAGCAAGAAAGCCGGTTTTTTACTGCTTGTTCACCGGGCTTTTTCTCCAGAAGATATTAATCAGTGCACCAAACAGGATAAAGCCACCACCAACCCAGGTAAACACCACGGGTATCTCGCCAAAAAAGAACCAGCCCAGAAACACGGAAAACACCACTTGCAAGTAGGAAAAGGCCGTCGCTCTGCCTGCTGTTTCCGTTTGCATGGATCTGGTCAGTCCGATTTGTCCTATCTGGGTAAATATCCCGACACATAGCAGGGCGAACCATTGCCACCCTGTTGGCATGATAAAATCATCTCCCGGCAAAAGAACTGAAATGGGCAAGGCGATCATCGGGAAATAGAAAATGATGACAGAAGGATCTTCGGTTTCATTCAGTTTTCTGACCAGAACATAGGCAATGGCGCTGCCAAATGCGCCGCAAATACCTGCGCCGACCGCGATCATCGAAAAATCCTGAACTGAATCGCCAAATAAAAAGGCTGGCCTGGCGATGACAAGCAAGCCGATAAAACTGAAAGCAATACAGACCAGGGTAGGCAGATGCAGCCTTTCCTTTAAAAGAAACAGGGCGAGAATTGCGGTAAAGACCGGGTGGAGATACTGTAAAACAGTTGCTTCGGCCAGGGGGAGAGTTGTAACGGAGTAGTACACACACATGAGAGCAAAGGCGCCCACCACTCCCCTTGCAACAAGCAGGTGTTTGCGGTGGCCAAAAAGTGGCAGGCGTTTTCGTTTGACATCAAGAAAACTCAACACCAGTGACACCAGCGCACGGGCAGCGACAATTTCAAGAACCGGAATGCCGCTCTTGCTGGCCCACTTCACACAGGCTGCCATGATGGCAAAACCAAAGGCACTGAGAATCATGTAGCGAATCCCGATGGGGATTTGGGAAAAAGTCATTTTGAATTGTGGGTGAGTCATTTTTTACAGTAGATGCCATCAGGGGGCTGGCTGTAATAATAGCATTCTCAAGTGTGTGCTGTGTAGATGAACAATGAGTGTGATTTTAATCCTGTACCAAGCTTTGTATGGAATGCGACCGGAATGAGTTGGACTTTTTTGTTCTGCTGCCTGTTTCGTCCTGAAACCGGGGGGCGGATAACACAGGTTGGAGATGAAGTATGAAAAACGTTGCCCTTTTCTTAATTGCCGCTCTGATTTTCTGGTACGTTTTTATCAGGGAAGACAGCGTGAGTTATGGGCCTGGTGTGCTCGCACCGGAAGTGCCGATACAGACAAAATCAGTGAATGGTGAGAGTTTTTCCTTCAAAGGTTATACTCTCACACCATTGGCAGATTATCATTTGACAGCAAAGGTGTTGTCAAAAGAGAGCTACAGCCATGATCGCGAATCCGATCTGGCTCCCGTCGATCTGGCACTGGGCTGGCGGGAAATGTCAGACGAGAGCAATTTGGCCCGCATTGAAATAACCCAATCCGGCCGCTGGTATCGATGGCGGTCAGACAACCTTCCTGTTCCCCGTTCCGTAGTGGAAAGGAACAGTGCAAATACGCATATTATTCCTGCTGACGGGGCGGTGGAAACACTGCTTAAAGCCGTGCGCAAAGGGGATATCGTCGAGTTAAGGGGCAAATTGGTGAAAGTGGAAGCCGAAGATGGCTGGCACTGGGTCAGCTCGCTAACCCGGAATGATACGGGTAGTGGAGCCTGTGAGGTCATGTATGTTGATAGTTTATATGTCAAGAAGCTGTAAATGTTACCAGGTTGATACCTTTGGCCTTCTCGCACAAGTCGCTTCGACTGGCCCCTGGTCTCTGTGCAAGGGCCTGAATGGGGCAGTTGGAGCGTGAAAACATGGGAAATACATCAAGAGGGGGTATTATGGTATGACGTGTAATACGGAAAATGAGCCGAATGCTGTGCTGTTCGAGTCCATTGCCCGGGATCTTATGGAAAAGGGGTATAGCATCAATCCGCAGGCTCTGCCTGTTTCTCTCGCTTCGGCACTCAGGGAATGTCTTGATCGGATGGAGGAGCAGTCTTATTCTTCGGCGGGAGTAGGGCGTGGCCAGGCTCACCAGCAGGATGAACAGGTGCGTACTGATGATATTTGCTGGATTACCAATGATTCACCGGCAGGGAAACAATGGCTTGAGTGGGCATCCGGGTTGCAGACTCATCTGAACCGCCGACTGTTTTTGGGATTGTTCTCGTTTGAAAGCCATTTTGCCCGTTACCAGCCGGGTGATTTTTATCAGCGCCATCTGGATTCCTTCAGGGGGCAGGCCAACCGGGTGCTGTCTATGGTCGTTTACCTGAACAAAGACTGGTCACCCGATGATGGTGGACAGCTTGTTCTGTATCAGGGTGAGAGTGACACCACTGGAATAAGGGTGACTCCGGAAATGGGAACCGTTGTTGTGTTTTTAAGTGAGGAGTTTCCTCACGAAGTATTGCCGGCAGACCGCGAGCGATATTCGATCGCAGGCTGGTTTCGAATCAATACTTCTTCCGACTCGCGGGTTGATCCGCCGCGATAACCCCTGGTCAGATTCGATTTGCACCCGGGAAAAAAGACCGATCAAAACGCTACCCATTTGGACTTGTCTGGATATAATGCGGTTTTTACCCATTAGTGAGAGTGCTGCCTTGAATCGTATTGAAGAAGTGCTGGTTGCCTTGCGGCGAGTGATCAGAGCGACCGATCTGCATTCAAAACATCTTGCCAAAACCACCGGGTTGACCGCTCCCCAGATTCTCCTTTTGCAGACTATTCGTAGCAGAGGTGAAGTGACCATTGGTGAAATTGCCAATGATATGAGCCTCAGCCAGGCAACAGTGACGACAATTCTTGATCGTCTTGAAAAGCGTAAACTGGTCTACAGGGAGCGATCCAGAGAAGACAAGAGAAAGGTACATGCCTACCTCACTGATAACGCGCTGGAAGTATTGAAAAGTGCGCCGATTCCGCTTCAGGACCAGTTTGCCCGGCAGTATGCCGACCTGCAGGAGTGGGAGCAAACAATGATTATCTCTGCACTTCAGCGCGTTGCCCAAATGATGGATGCACAGCATATTGATGCTTCCCCTGTGTTGGATGTTGGAACCCTGGATCGTTTGGGGGAGGCAGAGAACAAGGCGAACAGTTTTCCCGAGGAAACAGGCAGGCAGTGATTCCTGCAGATTACTTTTGACTGCGAGTCTGTTTCTCTACCTTTTTCCGGTTTTTGTGCCGCGTTGCTAGCCGGTTTTTGGCCTGTTCGCTGTTTTGGGTTTATTTGTCAATGTCTCTATCATCAGGTCGTCAGTGTCTGTTTGTTCCTGGTTGTTGACGCTTTCCTTTTTGCTGACAGCCTGTGCCTGTTCGGATTGCCGGTTTTTAAGCCGTTCGGGCCTGTGAACAGAATGAGTAAGAAGGTGAACCACCTTTTGGGCAAGGTGAACAGGTTGAAATGGTTTGATAAGGAAGTCGGAAACGCCACTGTCGATAGCGCTTTTGATCCGCCCCTGCTCCGAGGAGGAGGAAACCATGATGAATGGCAGATTGCGCGTGTTTTCACAAGACCGAATAACCTGCAACACTTCCAGTCCACCCGTTTTGGGCATGTCCCAGTCACAAATAACCAGATCAACAGCATTATTCTGCAGAAACAGCAGGCCCTCTGAACCGTCCATTACACAGTCAACCGAGGTGAATCCCATTTTCTTCAGGCAAGTCTGAAAAACACTCCGCATGGTGCCCTGGTTCTCCATTACGGCAATACGCTTTTGTGTCAGTTTTTTGGGTATTGGCAGCTGCATGGCGATAAACTCGATACCACATGTCGCCAATAAGTCTGGCAGACAGGGGGCGTTATGGCAAACCGGTCAGATGAGATCAAACAGTCTGTTGTAAACAGGATAGCCGGGTCTTGGGTTCATGGTTTTTTCGCTCTGGTTGACGAGAGATTCTTTTACTATGCTTGTAGATGAACAGGGTAGATGAAAACGGTTAACCGGGCTGGATTTTCGTTTTTTTAAAAGCACTCGATTTTTTGAAAGCGTTCGATTGTTTGGAATCAGGTGCAAGTGTTTGCTGTTTCATCCCTTCTCATTGGAAATTGCCAAAGGTCTGGAAATTGCCAAAGGCAGCGATACAAAAAAGTGCGGAGTAGCCAATGTCAGACAAAGATAAAGACATCAACCGGATCCTTATGCAGTTTGAGCATATTATGAGACAGGGAAATCGGGAGCGAATAAACCCCCTGATCGAAGAGTTGGCAATAGACGACCTCAAGCCTATTATCGACCTGGTCGCCCGAACCAGAGCCAGTTATCTGAAACACCTGCATGATTTGTGCAACAAGTATTATGGCTCCGATGACCTGCCTTCTGCGGAAGAATTCAAGCGGTTAAGAGCTTATCGCAAACGGTTTGTCGAATTGGCGGATGGGGCGAAATCTTTCGAGATATCCATTCAGCGGGGTTACCTTGATATCAAATCCTGAAAAGCACCTGTTACTGATCCGCGCTGTTACAGGCAAAACAGCAGATGCCTTGCTCCCGGGTGTGAACAGGAAATCGGCTTCGGCATGCACTATCTGAGCGGTTGAATCTGGAAAAGACCGGGTCTCTTGCTTTATAATCCGGCATAAGCTGCCCAACAAGGTCCAGGCCTGCAATAAACAGGAAATTCAAAACGGCTTTTAGATATGTTGATGGCTGAATACAGTGTTTGCAGTTTGAATACTATTTTTTGATTAAAACAAGGAGCAAAACATGTTAGGAGAAGACCATTCTTTAACGCATGACTTTCCAGAGTACAAGAGCACCATCGCCCGGCTGATAGATTCCGATGAAACATTTGCCAGCGAATGCAAACGTTATAACGCTATTGATGAGGAAATTCGGGAACTGGAATTGAATAGCGCACCCATTGATGATACTGAAATGCATCAACTGAAGCACCAGCGAGCCGAATTGAAAGACATGTTGTACCAAAAGCTGGTTGCAGCAAAATAGTCCGTTTTTAAAAATCAACCGGTGTTATTGTCGGTGTGAACTGACTACATCAACAGAAAGAGCTTCACTCCGGAAAACACAGCTTGGGTTTGCCGTGTTTTCCGGTCAGGTAGCATGTTTTCTGATCAGATATACTCTGTTCGTATCGTCAACTTCCCTGCCCTGATCCGTACCCCGACGGCTTTCCCTTCAGAGCCAATTGATTTCCTTCCCGATGTTCCTGTTCACCAGGAAGCGGTATTGCCCGATTCATCCAGACCCGGCCGTCAAATATGAAAAAAAGTCTGGACAGACCCCGGGTGATTTCGTAGATAATGCGCGAAGCTTTGCTTTTTCATAAATATGCAGGAAAGGCAAAAGGATGTTTGTTAAAAACAGGATTTTTTTCGTATGGATGATAAGAAATCGAATAATGCTTTGCTTATCGCAATAATGGTGGGTGGCTTTGTCGGGTTGGCAGGCTTTTTTTTAATGGGGGCAGTAATCGGTTTATTGATTGGCGTTGTTGCAGCCGTAGTCAGTTATTACCTGTTTTACAAGAAAGGAAACACTGCCCCGGCTGCAGCCGATGTTGAAACCGCACAAACACTGGATAGCGTGTTGAATGATATTGCGGAATTGAATTTGAAACTGCGTTTATCCTGCCCGGTAGAGGCAGCGAGAAATGCTGTCGAAGAAACAATCGATGCATTGATTGCGCTGTTGCCAAGAGTGGATCGCGAGCTCGAAGACGGTGAACTCAAGTGGGTAGTGTATCGTATCGCGACGGACTATCTGCCAAATCGTGCTGTATCGCCTTACTTGGCTCTCGGCAGGGAGTCGCAATCTGACGAGAATGTAGTGGCAGACCTTGTCTCCGGCCAGCAGGCGATGTGTAATGAATTAAAAGAAGTTGGTGATTTGTTAAGCCAGAAAAAGAGCAACGAATTTCAGGCCAAGGCCACTTTTATCAAACACAGGTTTACTATTTAACAAGGAAAGCGAAAGCGATGACTGATACAACCAAAACCGATACAACCAAAACCGATACGGCCATAACCGATGTGGTGAAAGCACCAAAATGGGCGAAGAGTGACGATATCTCGAAAATGAAAGAGAAGAGCATGCAATTGGTAGAGCAGGTCAAAGAAAAAGCCGGGCCGGCTCTGATGCGTGCGATGGATGCTCTGGGTGCCTCCTCTCAAGACAAGATGACAAAGGCGAATACATTGATGGCCGGCAGTGTAGGCAGCCTTTTGCAAAGTCTGGACGGGAAATCACCTTCCGGTGAAAAATTGCTTGAATTGCGAAGTGCCATGGATGAGCTGAATCCGCATTCGCTGCACAATTCCTGGTGGTTCTCCTGGATGCCAAAAAGCATTAAACGCAAGGCCGTGTCGAGCTTTGTCCACAAGTACGAGCCGATGCAGAAGCATGTGAATCAGATTCTTAACGGCCTGAGAGAAGGTAAAGATGATCTGCTGCAAACCAGTATCGAGCTGGAGCATCAGTATGACCAGATCGCCGAGGCGCAAAGAGAGATTCAGGGCGAGATTCATGTTGGTGAGTTGTTCATCAAAAAAATAGAAGAGATGCAAAAAGCCAGGGATCCGGGTGCCCAACCGGATGTGCAAGAAGAGCAGAAGCTCGCAAGTGTGCTGAACAAGGCGGCGCGCCGGGTTCGAGACCTCAGAACCATGGAGCAGGCGGCGGTTCAGTTTTTTATCAGCATCGACCAAACCATTCAGTCCAACGAGTTGTTAGGTGAGCAAATTGACAGTGCCCTGACCGTCGGCCCCATGGTTATGACCAATGCATTGAGAATCCAGGCAGCATTGGCCAAACAGGCTACCGTGCAGCAAGCGGTGGCAAGCTTTCAGGAAGGTCTGGGGGATCTCATGCAGCAGAATGCTGAGGCCGTCAATAAGGCTGCGGATGAGATTGGTGATCTTTACAACAATCCTGTGATCGCGCTGGAAAAGCTGGAGCAGGGTTTTGACCAACTGGTTCAGGCTGTGAACAAGGCCAACGAAACCATGGCAACGAGCACCATCAAGGCCAGGGAAGCCAGTGCGAAGCTCGAATCGATGACTCGGGAATTGTCACCGGTTGCCCAGGGGTTGAAAGATGCCAGAGATGGAGAGTCTCCGGTTATTGATGGTGAGGTGGTTAAGGAATAATGGATATACAGGCGCGCATTGATGCGATACGGCAACTCCACCCGACGGCACCGGAAAAACGTCGCCAGAACAGGATAGAGGATCTGGTGGCGGGGGGCTTTGTCACTATCGAAGGCAAGACCTATCAGGTCAAATCCGTTGGCTATTACCTTGATGTCAGGTGGAAAGATTTCTCGACAAGAAAAACAGATTACTGGGTTACCGAGCTGGAATTGTTTAACTTGCATACCGGGGAAAGAGCCTGGCTGGAATGGGAGGTTGATGACGGGCTGGAAATCAGCCTCACTGAATCTCTGGTGACAATACGTGAAATTCACTATCACGGAAACTCGCTGACTCATGCTGCGTTGGAAGAAATTGCAGATGAAGAAGCCGGCGAAGTCACTGTGAATGGTTCGTCATTTCACTATGTTGAAGATGACACCTGGGCCGGACGATATTCCAAAGACAAACGCAAGGATGGCCTGCCAATGAGGGCCTATGAGTTCGAAGGGAGCAGGGGCCGCTATCTTACCATTGAAGCATGGCATGAAGATGGCGATGAACGACCGGAACGAGAGGCATTTCTCAGCAAACAGATAAGACCGACCGACATGGAAATACTGCAGTTGGCTTGTGTTACATAAGGAGGACGATGGTTTGCCAGCCCTGAACAAGCTATGGCTCCGGTGGCTTATTGTTGCACTGTTTTCCAGTGTATTGGTGGCCTGCTCCGGATTGCCCGACAATTTGGTACTTCGATATGAAAAAATTCCCCGGCAACTGAAAGAGCATGAGGAAAAACTGAAAGGTATTCGGCAAGCGTACGACCAACGCAAAAAGTCTGACGACTGGGGTTTTGCAGAACCCTATGCGAACAGGGGCAAATGGGAAGGCCGGTTCCAGTTGGCCCGAAACAGCCTGACCAGGGCCAGGGCAATGTACGAAAAAGAGCTGAAACAGCTATACGAAAGGGATAAACCGGAGGATACCACGGCCTTTTCTCGTCAGCTTGCGGCATTTGATGCCTTGCTGGCCCGGTCGCTGGCGGATGCCAACTATCCGAACAGTCGCTGGGATCATCTTGTCCAGGTCAGGAAAAACGCGCCGCTTTATCATCGAACTGCCAGTGACGCCCTGTCAGAAGCCCATGAACTCCAGAAGAAGTTGAAGGCTCGTGGTCAGAAAGTGAAAAAGGACTACAGCCACAAAAGTGAAGACCTGGACAAGCGTATGGCGAAGATGGACGACTATGTCAATCGCGCAGAAAAGCAGCATAAAGCGGTTCAGACCCAGTTTGACAAGCATAAAAATAACAGCAGTGCCGACTACTCGATTCTGGGTGATGCCAGAGATGCCATGCTCAGGATTCTGGATGATATCAGGAAGTATGAAGCAACGACCAGAGCAAAACTGGATGAGCTGTACACCAGTTACACCCGAATTTTGACGGATCAAAAAATTGATTACTATATACAAATAAGCCGGGCATCCTGGTGTGAACGTGAAACCTGTGGAGAAGGCTCAAGGTATGGCTACGCTGCCAAAAGGGTTGATGGGCAACTCTTTGAGTTCTTTGACAGCTATACCGGAGACCTCATCGCCACCTTGAGAAGCCATTGGGGGCGTCCGGTATTCAGGTTGCAAATTCCCGATAAATACTGGAACGGCCTGAATATTGGTAAACGTACCAGCATGAGCCGTTCTCACACCGAAGCAGATTACTGGGTGGAAAAGACCTTTACCCGAAGCTTCCACAAATACCTGGATATCGCTAACGAAAAACAGACCCGGTCTGGCTGGGTGGAAGTCAAAGAGGAGGCTTTTTGGCAACAACTGGATAACCTGGGTATGGCAATTTTTACCAAGCCCTATGGCTATTTCAAGGAGGATTCCCTCACCAGGGCTGAACCTGTCGGCCTGGCAATGGTTGCATCACCGAAAATGGTGAATGGACATCCAACCGGAATGAATCAATACGGCGAGTGGAAAACAGACAGCTCGGGTACGAGTTTTTGGCATTACTACGGCATGTATGCATTTTTGAATGCCTTGATGCCCGGGGGGCGCGGTTACTCCTATCACGACTGGGATGTGTATCATCGTCGTCAGCGCGGCAAACCTTATTATGGTGAAAATCGGGAATACGGCACTTACGGTTCCCATACCTATTCCAGGGGGAAAGGAGGGTACGGCAGTTCGGAGTATGCCAGGCGCTATCCGGGGCAGGTAAAAAGAACTCACCGCAGCAGAGGCAACCGGGGAAAGGCTTCAAGTATACGTGGTGCCGGGCCTTCCGTTCGCAGCAGGGGCCCGGCCGGTGGCGGTAAATAGCACATAACTGGAAATGAATGGTATGAATATCGAAAACTACGGCTATTACATTGTGTTTACGCTGGTTTATCTCTCCATAGCAGTTGGCGTCAAACATTTTCTCGGTTTTAAAAACAGGCGATATTTCAACGCAGAGCATGAAATCTCCAATGGTAACCTGGCGTTGGCCATTCGGCGAGGTGGTATTCAATTCGGGTTGGCGATAGCCATGGTTGGCGTGTTGAGCGGGCAAAGTGAGGAAAGTTTCAAGGCAGACCTTCTCGCAACCATCTTCTATGGTCTGGTTGCCGCCTGTTTTATGTTTTTCTCATTGATAGTGACTGATCGTCTGGTTTTGCCCGGTGTCAATAATTCAGAAGAAATTGGTAAGGGGAATCTTGCCATCGGTTGCGTTGAGTTTGGTACCCTGGTGATGACCGGGATACTTGCTTACGCCAGTATCCATGGGGATCAGGGTGGGTTTCTGGAAGCGGTCGCCTACTTTGTGGCAGGGCAGGTTATGCTGATCCTTCTGGTGATGGTCTACCAGAAGCTGTTTCTGGCCAGGTTGAACCTGGTACAAAAAATCCAGGAAGGCAATGTTGCTGCGGGAATATATCTTGGAGGAAAGGTAATCGCCTACGGCCTGATTTTGCAAAGTGCGATATCCGGGGGGGAGATTCCCGAATCATTTGGCAGTGCAGTGATGGAGTTTGCCGTTACTGCCCTGTCAGGCATGATTTTGCTCTATCTTTTTGAATATATTATGGATTTGGTCATAGTAACCACCAGTACGGTGAAGGACATCCTGGAAAGGGATCAGGTGGTGCAGTCGATACAATTGGCCCTGTCCAGGATCGGAGTGGCACTGATTCTCGGAGTGGCAATTCTCTAGTGGTTGAAACCGGCAAGGCACCCGATATCGATGGCTCGATGCAGCCGCAGCCCCGGCCCGACCGTTTTTTTGCCTTCCTGTTAGGCTTCTGTATGTTCTCGACCGGTGCCAGTGGCCTGGTCAATGAATATGTGCTCGCCACCATTACAACTTATATCCTGGGCAATTCCATCGAACAGTTTTCCCTTGTCATCGCGTCAATGATGCTGATGATGGGAGTGTCCGGGCTGGTTCAAAACAGGATGTCCGACGATGCGCTTGTTTACAGGTTCATCGGTATCGAAGTGCTTGTGGCTCTTCTGGGGGGCTTTGCTCCCCTGGCAATTTACGCTGCCTATGGTTATTTGCATCACCATTTTCTGTTTGTGCACTACTTTTTTGTGCTTATGGTCGGCTTTCTGATCGGCTTTGAAATCCCTGTCGTGATGAGGATTATCGAGCAGAACAGGATCAGGCTGAAAGCCAATCTGGTTATTGTGTACGCAATGGATTACATCGGCGCATTTGTCGGCGCTGTTGTCTGGGTCACCTGGTTGCTGAAACATTATCCGTTGACTGAAATCAGTTTTATCGTTGCCGGTTTCAATTTTATTGTGGCGGTCTTCGCTGTGTTTTATTACATCATGCGCAAAGATCAAAAACACAACATATTGGTTTTCTCGGTCATAATACTGACTGCCTGTGCCTTGCTCTATGGCTACATTCACAACAGAGAACTGAGTGACCTGATGGAGCAACGCTTCTATGATGACCCTATCGTGCATCGGGAGACAACCAGATATCAGCATTTGGTGGTGACGAAAAACCCGGGCACCGGGGATGTCCGCCTGTATATCAATGGCAATACGCAATTCAGCTCACTGGATGAAAATCGCTATCACGATTTTCTGGTTCATCCTGTCATGGCGCTGGCAAAGAGAAAAAGCAATGTACTCCTGCTCGGAGGAGGGGATGGTTTGGCTCTTCGTGAACTTAACAAGTATGCCGACGTAGAACACATCAGCCTGGTAGACCTCGATCCCGATATGGTAAAACTGGCAGCGACAGAGCCCAATCTGGCAATGCTCAATGACAATGCCTTCCGGGATGAGAGGGTCAGGTTTATCGCCGGTGAGGGTGTAACCCCGGCGGATATCAGGCCTGTGTTGCTTGCTGGTGATAACAGCTTCAATGCCGGACACCCTGGTACGGAACACGCCGATTCGGAATGGGTAGCCAGTATTCACGTGATTAACGTGGATGCCGACAGGTTTCTGGATGGCGTGTCAGGTCGCAAATGGGATGTGGTAATTGTCGATTTTCCTGACCCCTCGTCGGTTGAGTTGAGCAAGTTGTATAGCAAACAGTTCTATCGGAAACTGGCCCGCCACCTTTCGCCCGACGCCCTGGTCGCGATTCAATCGACTTCCCCCTACCATGCAAAAGAAGCCTTTTTGGCCATAGGTGCAACGCTGAGAGCCGCAGAATACAAGGTGATCCCCTATCGACAGAACATTCCCAGTTTTGGTGATTGGGGCTTTTTTCTCGCCTGGCGCAGTGAGGTGACTGAAAAAACAAGGGTTCAGGCAATAAAAGAGGTTGACCATTTCGATGTTGAAACGACATTTATCACGCCGGAACTGATGGTCGCATCACTTGCTTTCGGCAAAGGCGAACTGCATTCTTCCGCCCCCTGTATCAATACTCTGATGCATCCTTGCCTGGTTCAACACTACAACGAATACAGCTGGATTATAGAGTAAGGTATCTGCAGTTTGTACCGGTAAAACAGGCAAGTGGCGTACCTCCAGGTTTTGAATAACCCCCGGTTTTGATTAACAATCAGATTATTGGCCGATTCAGTGTGTAAAATCACAAACAGCATATATACTTAGGTTAAAGCGTGGAAGCAGTACGCGGATTTGTTAGATAAAGATGCAAACCTGCCCTGATAAAATCGCAGGTGAGGATGTCTGCGGGCTGGTGGTCGGTTTTGCCAGTTTGCCCGGTTTGACGGAGTTGAGCGAGCCCGGTGAAAAACCGGTTGTTATTAACCCGGTAATAATAACTCTGAGAATGGCGAGTGTTGAATGGACAGTCTGGATAATAGCGAAGCGTGGCGGATTCTTATTGTTGAAGACGATGAGAGATTGGCTGATTTAACCAAAGAGTATCTTGAAAGCAATGGTCTTATTGTCTCGGTTGAGCCAAACGGAGCCAATGCGGTTGAAAGAATTAAAAATGAAATACCTGATCTGGTTGTGCTTGATCTGATGTTGCCGGGAGAAGATGGCCTTTCAATCTGCCGGAAAGTGCGCCCGACCTATCACGGGCCGATATTGATGTTGACCGCCCGAACCGATGACCTGGATCAGGTTCTTGGCCTGGAGATGGGCGCGGATGACTACATGTCAAAACCGGTTCGGCCCAGGGTGTTACTGGCCCATATTCGAGCACTGCTTCGCCGGGTTAAGGAACAATCCGAAGTGAGTGGTGATAACCCGTCACGGGATTCAACCGATTCAGAGCTGACTCGTCTGGTATTCAATGATCTTGTTGTGGACAAGGCCATGAGGGAGGCCTGGTTAAACGAAGAAAGCATCGATCTGACCAGCGCCGAGTTTGATCTTTTGTGGTTGCTGGCAAGCAATGCGGGTAATGTACTGAGTCGTGAAGAAATATTTACCTCGTTGCGTGGAATTGAATACGACGGGCAGGATCGCTCGATCGATGTTCGTGTTTCCCGAATCAGACCAAAAATTGGCGATGACCCTGTACATCCGAGAAGAATAAAAACCGTGCGCAGTAAAGGGTACCTGTTTGTGAAAGAGGTGTAGTCGATAACTCTTTGTTTATCTATGAGCTTTATATGAGCTTTGTGCAGGGTTTGTCTGTGAACAATTTGTTTGTGCGCGTATTTGGCGGCCTGCTTCTATCACTGATAGTAGTAGGCCTTTTTTGTTGCTTGCTGTTTTCCTCTCTCAATAAGGTCCGGCTGGAACATCATGCGATTGAAGTGGCATCTCCGGTTCTTGACTGGATGGTTCGCATACCTGAAAACCGGCTGCCTTACCGGTTTTCTGTCATTACCCCGAATAATGTTCAACTTGGCCTGGCGCCCATTGACGAAACCCGATTGTCTTCTGTCTTGATGGAGCGGTTGACCTGGGGGCAGACGCTTGTTCTTACTCGCCCGGGGTTGTACGGCAGTCACGTTTTCAAGATGTACAATCAGGAAAAATGGATAGTCGGTTTTTTCCCCGATTTGTATTCCGATATGGCAGAAAGTGCATTCAATATGGTCAGCTATGAACTCAATAATCTGTCCGGGCGGTCACTACATGAAGTCATTTCCGAGATTCGGAAAACGACCGGGTTGAAAGTCGAAGTGTTGCAGGATATCGCTGACCTGCCCGGTGAAGAATTATTGTCCGATCTGGCCGATTTCCAGAGAGCCTGGTATCGTCCTGACAAGAGTGAACCGGCTGTTTTTTATCTTGTTTCTGAATCCGGTGAGCTGGTCAGGCTTGAGTTTGTGAAACCGTTTTCACCTGTGGCCTGGCCGATCATGCTTTTTCTTGCTATTGCTTCCATCGGCATGTTGGCAGCGACAGTGTACTGGTTATTGCAGGCATTGAGTGGTCGGCTCAGAAACCTTGAAACCGTGGCGAGTCGCATTGCGAGGGGTGAGCTTGAAGCCAGGGTGAAAACGCAAAAACTGGATGCGCTTGGCAGGTTGGGGGAGTCGTTTAACAGTATGGCTGATCATATTCAGCGCCTCGTGCTGGTTCAGCGGGAAATGATACACGCGGTCTCCCATGAGCTGCGGACGCCGGTGGCACGCATCCGCTTCGGGGTGCAGATGATCGAGGACTGTCCCGATCCCGTGACCATGGAAAAACAGCTAAAGGGTATCGACAACGATATTCAGGAACTGGATGAATTGATCGATGAAATATTGACCTATGCCCGACTTGAACAGGGAGGTCCGATTTTTGATTTCCAGGAATCAGATATTGTGAACATCGTAACCCAGGTCGTGTCCGAGCAGGGGGGAGTCAGGCCGGATTTGAAGATTTCGGCAGACTTTGTCGGTAATTCAAAAAAATGGCGATTGTCTGAAATCGAACCGCGTTATATACATAGAGCGATACAAAATCTGGTTGGTAATGCTACGCGTTATTGTAAATCAACCGTTCAGGTGAACTGTCACTTCGATAATGATACTTGCCGCGTAGATGTGGAGGATGATGGCGCAGGCATTCCGGAAAGTGACTGGGACACGGTGTTTACCCCCTTTGCGCGTCTGGATGACAGCCGTACCCGAACCTCGGGAGGCTATGGTCTGGGGTTGTCCATTGTGCGGCGAATACTTTACTGGCATGGTGGTCAGGCCATGCTCGGCAGAAGTGTACTGGGAGGAGCGAAATTCAGTCTGGTTTGGCCAAGAACACAGCAAACATCGGAAAAGAGCAAGAATTCAATCAGGTCATAAGTCGCTCCGTCAGCCTGGAGTGCCAGGGAGATTATTTGGTTGGTAACATATTGTTACCAACCTGATGTCACCCGTAACATAAAATGACACAAGTCAAACGGAATATATTTCAGGTATGAGGGACGCTCCATCGGCAGGGATGGCTTGTTGGGGTAATGGTTCTGTCGAACGTTCCCTGTTTTGGTTTCTCTGGTTATTATGGCTCCATGTCCGGAGCCTTTTTTTCAGAAAATCAGGTTACAGAAAGGCCGTTTCTTCTGATCGGTTACCCGTCACGGTGAGTTGAACCCCCTCGTCTTTCATTAGCTCTACTATGGAATCTGGCGGGCAACGATCTGTAAACAAGTGGTGGGCCTGTGAGATATTGCCCAGCCTGACCATCGCATTTCTGCCAAATTTCGAGTGATCTGCCGCCAGATAAACGGATCGGGAGTGTTCGATAATTGCCTGGGCAACACGCACCTCCTGGTAGTCAAAATCCAGTAATTCCCCCTCGTTGTCGATACCGCTGATGCCGATCAGTGCAAAATCGACTTTAAACTGTTTGACAAAGTCAACGGTGGCTTCGCCAATGATCCCCCCGTCTCGGGAACGTACTTCACCTCCGGCAATAATCAGGTTGAAATCTTCCTTTGCGGACAAGGTGCTTGCTACGTGCAAATTGTTTGTGATGACGGTAAGGCCTTCATGCTTCAACAGTGCTTTTGCGATTGTCTCGGTGGTAGTGCCAATATTGATAAACATGGAAGAGTGGTTGGGTATACGCTCCGCGATGGCATCGGCAATGCACTGTTTTTCTTCGAGATGCTGGATTTTTCGGTCAGAATAGGCAGCATTGAATGTGCTGGAGGGGATTCCGGCTCCCCCGTGATATCTTCGGAGTTGGCTGTCCTGGTCGAGAATGTTGATATCCCGTCGAATGGTTTGGGGGGTGACGTCGAATTGTTCTGCGAGCTCCTCTATGGTGACAAAGCCCTTTTTTCTGACCAGTTCAATAATCTGGCTGTGACGGTTGATTGGTGTCATTTGCATCTTTCCAGTAGCGAAAGCGTGTTTTAGTCCAATACGTGACTTTTATGTCTGATACCGGTGTGTCAGACCCTTTCAAGGTTCGTTTTCTAATCGGCGTGATGTCTAATTTAACATGTTTTTCAGCGGCTGGTTGTAAAAAGAAAAAATCCACCTATGATGATCAAAAATCAGGGTATTCAGATGGTTTTCTATTCGGAAATCTGACTAAAGAACAAAGGAGACAGGCGATGAAGGACTACATATTGGCAATAGACCAGGGTACTACCAGCTCACGATCCATGATTATTAATCGAAGGGGAGAAGTGGTGGCTGTTGCACAAATGGAGTTCGAACAGTACTTCCCGCAAGACGGCTGGGTAGAACATGATCCCGAAGAAATATGGGACACCACCTTGCAAACATGCAGGCAGGCTATCTCAAGTGCGAACATTCATGTGTCCGAGATTGTCGGAATTGGTATTACCAATCAGAGAGAAACCACGGTCATCTGGGACAGGTTGACAGGCAGGCCGGTATACAACGCCATCGTCTGGCAGGATCGTCGTACCGCTGATTTTTGTGAGCAGCTTAAAAAATCAGGGCACGAGTCAGTGATTACCGAAAAAACCGGGTTATTGATTGACCCTTATTTTTCAGCGACAAAGGTGCCCTGGATACTGGACAATGTGCCCGGTGCCAGGGAGAGTGCTGAAAACGGCGAGTTGGCATTCGGGACAATAGATACTTTTCTGTTGTGGCGCCTGACCGGAGGTGCCAGCCATAAAACCGATGCGACCAATGCCTCAAGAACCTCGCTCTTCGACATTAAATCCCAGCGCTGGAGTGATGATCTGCTCAGGTTATTTAACGTGCCGAAACAGTTGCTGCCGGAAGTGATGGATTGCAGTGATGAATTTGGTGATACGGTAAAAAGCCTTTTCGGAATGTCATTGCCGGTGTATGGCATCGCGGGGGATCAACAGTCTGCGTTAATCGGCCAGGCCTGCTTTGAACCCGGTATGGCAAAAAGCACTTATGGCACAGGCTGTTTTCTCATTCTCAATACAGGTACCGAGCTGGTCAGGTCTGAAAACAGATTGTTGTCAACAGTAGGGTACCGCCTGAATGGCAAAACCTGTTATGCCATAGAGGGTAGCATTTTTATTGCCGGGGCAGCCATCCAGTGGCTGCGAGACGGCATCAGGCTGATTTCTGATGCATCGGAAACCCTGACCCACGCAGAAGCGGTTGGAGTGTCCAATTCGGTCTATCTGGTGCCCGCTTTCACCGGGCTGGGTGCGCCTTTTTGGGATCCTCATGCCAGAGGAGCGATTCTGGGTATTACCCGGGATACCGGTATCGCCGAGATTGTAACTGCGGGTTTGCAGTCGGTGTGTTATCAAACCAAAGACCTGGTCAGGGCAATGCAAAATGACGGGGCCATGTATTCAACCTTTCGTGTCGATGGTGGCATGGTGGTAAATGACTGGGTGGTTCAGTTTCTGTCAGATATTTTGAATGTGCCGGTAGATCGTCCCAAAGTAACAGAAACCACCGCGTTGGGCGTCGCTTATCTTGTCGGACTCAAGGCGGGCTGGTATAAGGATCTTGATGAAATTGCTGAACTGTGGGCATGTGAAAAGCGTTTTGAGCCAACCATGAATTCTGAAACAAGAAAGAAGCTGTATGACGGCTGGCTCGATAGTGTTGATCGTGTCAAGAGATCGTAATCAGGTGGCGGGCACGGTATTGAAGAACGAATCCAGTGTGGTTCGAGCACATATCGCACTGCTGGTTGCCATGGTGATATGGGGAAGCTCGTTTATTGCATTAAAGTTTGCCGTTAGTGAACTGGCACCCATGATTGTGGTTTTCAGTCGGTTTCTGGTTGGAGCAACTGCCTTTCTGGTGGTCTGGCTCTGGATCAGGCCGCAGTTTGATTACAAAAAGGGTGACTGGAAGTATTTGCTTGGTATGACCCTGTTTGAGCCTTGCCTTTATTTTGTTTTTGAAGCCCGGGCACTGCAGTACACCAGTGCCGGCCAGGCCGGGATGGTGACGGCGATGCTGCCGCTGATGGTGGCGCTTTCTGCCTACCTGTTTTTGAGAGAAACCAGCACGAGGGAACAATGGTTCGGTTTCCTGATTGCGGTTTTGGGTGTCGTGACAATGACAGTTACCGGTGAAGATGACGAGCAGGCACCCAATCCGGTACTGGGCAATTTTCTCGAGTTTCTGGCCATGTGCAGCGCGGTCGGATATACCCTGATGGTGAAATACCTGGTGCAACGCTATTCTGCCTTCCTGCTCACTGCGTTACAGAGTTTTGTCGGGGTGATATTCTTCTTCCCCTTTGCGTTGGGCGCAGACTGGCCTGGCTCGATATCGACGGACCTGATCGCTACCCTGGTCTATCTGGGGCTGGTTGTTACTCTCGGCGCCTATGGTCTTTTTAATTATGGCCTGACCCATCTGTCCGCAACTACATCGGCGAGTTATACCAACCTGCTACCGGTTATTACCCTTGTTTTTTCAATGTGGCTGCTCGGGGAGCAGATTGCGTTGCTGCAATGGGGGGCGATTGCCCTGGTGATCCTTGGTGTGGTGCTCAGCCAGCCCCGCCCGTCAAGGCTTTCCGGCAAGGTGCCTCCGGCAGTGACAGGGTGATTCACGAGTTGACCACAACAGGTCGAGTAACCGGTTGCCCGGCCTGGGCCCTGGGCGTTGTTTTCAATTTGCAGGTTTCAGTTTGCGGTTTCAGGTTGTGAACGCCCGGCGTCACCCAGAGTCAACATGTTGTATAACAGTTGTGCGTGTTCGGCCGTTTCGATTCCGGCGAATGTCAGATAGCCTCCATCAGCCTGGGTGATCAGGCCTTTGGCGTAAAGTCGTTTGGCCGCCTCTCTGGTTGACTGTGGTGCCGTGGAGTGAACCTTTATTCCGTCCAGTGTGGTGACCGACCTGAACTGCATAAGTATGTTGATTTCGTCTACAATTTCCTGGCTGAGGGACATAATTCACTCCTGATGAATTTTGGGACGTTGTTGGCGCTTGTTGTTGGTGCTGCTGCACGAATCCCTGACATCTGTTGTGCTCCGGGTTGGCAACATATTTATTCACTGCAATCACAGTGTCACTTGCTATAATGACACTTCTATCCCATAAATCCAATATTCGCTCACTCTTTTCTCAAGCAGGCCCCTTGTGACAACAAAACCTTTCAGTCAGTTACCCCTTTCTTCTTCCTTGCTTGATAACCTGGAGTCAATGGGCTACCGGTCAATGACCGATATTCAGGCTGAAAGCCTGCCTCACACACTGGCCGGGCGGGATATTATTGCAAAGGCAAAAACCGGAAGTGGCAAAACTGCGGCGTTTTCCCTGGTTTTCCTCAACAAGATAAACCCCAAAAACTTTGCTGTTCAGGCATTGGTTATTTGCCCTACCCGGGAACTCGGCGCCCAGGTTGCCGAAGAAACCCGGCGTCTCGCACGGCAAATACCCAACATCAAGGTGTTGACCCTGTGTGGAGGGCAGCCCATCGGGCCGCAAATCGGTTCACTGGAGTTCGGTGCCCATGTGGTTGTGGGCACTCCCGGTCGCCTGAAAGATCATCTCAGGAAACAAACCCTGAAAATTGACCAGGTAAACACATTCGTGCTGGATGAAGCAGACCGGATGCTTGATATGGGGTTTATTGATGATATCAAAACCATCGCCAGTCAAATTCCTGCCAACCGGCAAACACTGCTTTTTTCTGCTACCTACCCGGATGATATCAAGGTGCTGAGCGCACGGTTTCAGGTCGACCCGGTCATGGTTGAAGTCGAGAGTTTGCATGCGAGTCACCGTATTGAACAGTATTTCTATCGTTGTGAGCAGGGGAAAAAAACTGATGCGCTAACCGGTGTGCTGGCAAGGCACAGACCCGGGCATGCCGTTGTATTCTGCAATACCAAAGCCACCTGTGCCGAGGTTCAGCAACACCTCGGGGATTCGGGTTGCCGGGCACTGTTGCTCCAGGGGGATATGGAACAGAGAGACCGTGACCGAACACTGGTCAGATTCTCTCATCGAAGTGTCTCAATGCTGGTTGCGACGGATGTGGCAGCACGGGGAATCGACATCAAAGACCTGGATGCAGTGGTGAATTATGATCTTCCCAAAGACACGGATGTGTACACTCATCGAATTGGCAGAACCGGTCGTGCAGGCAGGCAAGGCATGGCCATCAATCTGATGACCGAACGGGACAATTGGCGATACGAAGGTATTATCAGGGAGATGAATCCGGTTGTTCTTGATGCCGGGCAGTTGTCGGGGAACCGATACTCTCCTGCCGCTCCGGCGATGGTGACCATTGGTATTGATGCGGGGAAAAAACAAAAACTTCGTCCAACCGATATATTGGGGGCACTGACCGGAACCATCGGGCTTTCAGGAGATGACGTGGGGAAAATATCCATTTTCCCTTTCGTGTCTTATGTGGCAGTAAAAAGAGGGGTGGCCAGGCAGGCATTGCAAGGCCTTCAAAATGGCAAAATAAAAGGGCGGACGTATAAGGTGCGGCGCTACTAGGTGCCACAATACCAACAGCACAATACCATCAGGATGGTGGCCAGGGTCAACCGGTCGAATCCGGGTGATTCGGAGCTCCTTGATACAGTTGGAAAACCCGGATGCGACTGGATAAATCAAAAGGTCGTCTGTAGAATTGCCAGGTGCAAACATATTTAGTAAGGCATCGTAAGTAAGACACCTCAGGCAAAGCACCCCGGGTAAACGGAAATTGTGAGCACGGGCTGTTGTCAGGCTGACGGCTTTGACAAACATAAAATTCAGGTGCGTATCTGACAGTACACACCGGCACAAAAAGGGATTGACTCAAGTGATGAATCGACCAATTATTGTACTTGTTTTCCTCGCGACACTGTTTGCGGGGTGCTCCTCTCGGGAAATTCAGGGCAATCTGGCCGGCTCTACGGCCCAAAGATTGTTGTCTCACAGCATTGATGACCTGATCGCGGGGTTACCGGAAAGCGAATTTTCCAGATTATCGGGAAAAACAGTCTATGTGAACCCTCATTTTCTTTATGATTCCGGGGTGAAAAAATACGCTGATCAACGATTGGTGTTTGAACTGGAAAACAAATACAAGGCGACGGTGGTCACTGATCTTGCCGAAGCGGATGAAGTATTGACTGTGTTTTATACTTCGTTGGCGACGGATATAGATAACTTTGGTATTGCCATCCCCGTCAGCTATGTGCCGGGCACGGGTGATGGCACCAGGCTTAATCTGTTAACTCTGGAGAAGTTTCATGGTATAGCGGAAATGTATTACTACCTGGGAAAGCAGGGCCGGCAGCACCGGGGCAAAACAATGCAGGCGGTGGTGAAAACAGACGCATTGGGTTTGCCGTTTATTACCATACCCTTGTCCAATATCGACAGGCACGAACAACCACTTTTCTGACAAACTCATAATGAGCGTCTATTTCCACAATGAAATCAGGTGATTGCGAGTATTATCAGGTAGGATTTGCAATTTATCTGTTTCATAGGCAGTATCTACGGAAAATCGGATGAACGGCGCCTGATTTTGATGAAAATCAGGTCTGTATTGGTAATGCAGAACTTCAACAACAATATCCCGAATTTGGAAAACAATCGATAAGGTAACACTATGAAAACACGTATCACTGAACTGTTTGGAATTGAACACCCGATTATTCAGGGTGGCATGCACTTTGTTGGTTTTGCCGAGCTTGCTGCAGCGGTATCCAACGCAGGCGGACTGGGCATGATCACGGGGCTGACGCAGAAATCACCCAAAGACCTGGCTGCTGAAATTGCCCGTTGTAAAGACATGACAGATAAGCCTTTTGGCGTGAACCTTACCTTTTTACCCATAGTCACCACACCCAACTACCCGGGCTACATCGAGGCCATCGCAGAAGGTGGTGTGAAAATAGTGGAAACCGCCGGTCGTAGTCCGGAACAGTATATGCCCGCCCTGAAAGAAGCCGGCATCAAGGTCATTCACAAATGTACATCCGTCCGCCACGCACTGAAGGCTGAAAAAATTGGCTGTGATGCCGTTTCTGTTGATGGTTTTGAGTGTGGGGGGCACCCTGGTGAAGATGATATTCCAAATATGATCCTGCTCCCTCGTGCGGCTGAAGAACTCAGTATTCCATTTGTCGCTTCGGGCGGTATGGCCGATGCGCGTTCCCTGGTTGCCTCTCTGGCGATGGGTGCAGAAGGAATGAATATGGGAACCCGGTTTATTGCCACCAAAGAGGCACCGGTTCACCAGAATGTCAAAGACGCTATCGTCGCTGCTTCAGAGCTGGATACGCGCCTGGTTATGCGTTCCCTGAAAAACACCGAGCGTGTTATGAATAACGCGGCTGTTGAGCGCCTTATGGAAAAAGAGAAACAGTTGGGCGACAAGCTTCAGTTTTCTGACATTATTGCGGAAGTGGCGGGTGTTTATCCCAAGATTATGAGAGAGGGCACAATGGACGCTGGCGCCTGGTCCTGCGGAATGGTAGCCGGCCTGATTCACGACATTCCGACCTGTGACGAATTGATCAGTGGTATCATGCGAGATGCGGAAGTTCTGATTAAAGAGCGCCTTGCCGGCTTCCTGTAAGCCACGAAATCCAGCCGACCTCCGAACCTGTGGCAACAAGCGGCAGGGAAGGAGGTGGTCAGGTTGCATTTTAACTGGCCACCGGGTGGCTATTTGTGACTATACTGATATTGACTGGCTATCCCTGGTGTTGGCCTTTACTTTATATGTTAACGGGATATGTTAACGGTATGGTTCTTTTAGTGGAGTGACTATGTCTTTATTGGATAACATTAGAAACTATTATGAAAACCGGGTAGTGGAAGAACTTGAGGTGCAGGTCCAGGAGGGGCGGTTCGGGATGGATCGCCTGACAGACATAGTATGTGTTGCCTTGAATCATTTGCCCCCAAGGTATATTCGCCATGAGGTGGATATGGCGTTTTATTTGTCTCCGGTAGAATACGACGAGATGAAAAACAAGGTTCGCAAAGCGGTGAAGGAAGCGATAGCTTACGTTGAAAAACACGAGCACAGCAGAGGGTAAAAAGACCCTTTTTCACTTCCTTCCGGCCTTTGGCAAGCTAACGTCCGGTTTTCGTGCGGTTAGTCACCCGGGTTTGCAAGTAGCATGCAAGTGGCATAAAAGTAGCGTGACAAGGAGGCTGAAGTAATTCAGCCTCCTGTTTAATAATAAAGACTCAATAAAAAGACTCCTGATCAGGATAGCTCAAAGTCTGCAAATGCCTTTTCCAGGCGTCGCGCCTGATCTTTTATTGTTTCTTCGTCTTTTCGATCAGCCGAGACATGGTGAATCCAGTTGACGCAGAGTTCGGTTATTTCCTGCAGCTTGCCTGTACTGTTGCTGTTGTCACCTTTCAATCCGGCGTTAAGTCGCGCTATCTGTAACTCCATTCTGCGCTCTTGCAAGTGAGCCGGAGTTTCGTTCTCGGTGGCAATTTCAATTAAAATACAGGCATCTTGCGGGTCGGTGGAATGAAACCGGGTGGCTGAAGGCGTGACGGGCCGGTTTTGGGCAAGCCCTTGCAAGGCGTCCTTTATGCCTGAAACTTCTGCAATGCTTTTTCCTGCCTGGTCAATGCGATCGATATCGTTCTGAAAGCTGTCATCCGATTGCCCGCCAAGAGAGGTGATTGTTGCCTGAACAGCGCTTTGCCAAAGTGCTTTATAGTTGGATATTGACCGCTCTTCCAGTTTGCGCTCTGCCTCCTTCTGACAGTGCTCCAGGGAGCGCAGGTAGCGGGATCTGGTTTTTCCATCCAAAGCCAGAGCGCCCAGTTGCGCTGTCAGGGTGTTCAGTTCATTCAATGGCGAGTCGCCCGGAAGTATGTCAGCGATAATTTCGGCTTTTTCCATTATGCTGTTCGCTTCAGTGATAGCTTCTTCTGTTTCTTGCCTGGTAGCCTGATTTTGTTTTTCACGCATGGCGAAGATGCTGTCACAATGCCCTCTGAAGGACTTCCAGAGCCGTCGGTCTTCACTGAACTCGGTGATGCCGACCGAAGACCATTCCTGCTGCAGTTTTTTGGCTCCATTTACCGCTTCCTGAATTGAATCCAGTACCGTCAGGGCCTCGGCTTTTTTTACTATTTCCTCTTTCTTGCTGCGGTTTTCGGCTTTTTCCTGGTTCAGCCTTCTTTCCATTTTGTTCAGCAGATCATTAAACCGTTTCTGAGGCTTTTTGTTTTGTTTGAAATCGATCGGAAATGCTTCTCTCCATTCTCTTTTCGCGGCTTTGCATATTTTGTCAAGGCCCCTCCAGTCCACATTGTCCCAATTAATCGAATCAAGCAGTGTTTCCAGTTCCTGGCAAATGCCAAGACGCTTGTTCAAATTGGCTTTTTTCAGTTCGTTTTGTTCGTTAAAAAAGCTTTTGCATGGCTCAAATGCCTTGTCCGATGCGCTTTTGAATCGTTGCCACAGTTCCTGGTCTGATGTGCCACCAAAACGCTTCCACTGCTCCTGAAGCGCTTTGATTTTATCGGCCTTGTATTGAGGGTCCAATGATTTGTCTGCGAGTTCTTCCATTTTCTTGCACAGGTCGATCTGTTTTGGTGTGGTTGCAAAACCGTGCCAGTCTTCGAGTTCTTTTACCTGATTGTGCAGCAATGAGAAGCGGGCAGTATACTGTTGCGCGGCTTTTTGAGGGAGCTGGTTGATTCGTTTGTGAATTTCCCGCTGAAGTGACTGGGATTTTTTAAGGTTTTTTTCTTCGATTTCAGTTTCAAGAGCGGCCAGCTTTGACTCTATTTGACGCCTGGCGGCCTTTATGTCTTCTTCTTTTTGCAGGCGGATCTCGGATATGATTCCCAGGTAGTCGTTAATGCGTTTGAGCAGCTTCGCTTCCTGAAGCTCCCTGGGCCAATTGATATCGGCAAGCAGGGTCTTGAGGCGTTGGCTGGCCGCTTTTACATCGGCCTCTTTTTGCCTGTCCGTATCCAGCAGTTTGCATATTTCTTCCTGATAACCTGCGAGTTTTCTGCTGGCAGTGAGAAAAGCCCGTATCTCTGTCATCAATCCTTGATACTGTTTTTGTTCCTTCTTGTTAATCGGAATGTTTCTGTTGGCCTCGATCCAGCGTGTTTCTTGTGTTTTCAGAACCGCATCAAGGGCGGCAAGCCTGCCGCTGTCAACTTCATGCATGGTGTTGATTTCGTTTTTTGTTTGTTCGAGCGTAGCAAGTGTTGCCTGGCGTTCAGCCGTCTGCTCGGCCGTTGTGGCCTCTTCCTGTTTTTGTCGGGCCTTTTGGGCAATAAATTCATTGATTCGGTGCCTGGCCGTCTCCGCCGCCCTGTTAATGCTTTCGGATTTTTCGGTATCGGCCAGAGGTTGCAGTTTTTCCCATTTTGCCAGCAGTGCTCGAAACTTGGGCTCAGTCAGGCTGGTTACTTCGCTACAGGCAATATGTTGCAGTTGTTCTTCAAGCTCATCGATGCTTTTGTTTTCCGCAGCTCTTTGCTCTTCTGCCTGGCGAATTTTATGGAGTTTGTCTTTTACGATTTGCAAGACAGTTTTGTCCTTGCCCTTTATATCGTGCTGAATTTTTTTCAGCGTATCCTGATTATGTATCCGGGCAGCGGCAATTTGCCTCAATCGGCTGCTTTTTGCCGAAACGGCAAGATTGGAAAGTATGCTTTCATCCCCCAGGGTGCTGATAATATGCTCAATTACTTCGGTTGATTCGAGCCAGGGAATCAGGTTGACCTGTTCTGCCTTTTCGAGGAGGGCTATCGAGCTTGCGGACTTGTCTTGAATGATTGTGTTAAGGCGTTTTTTTAATGGTGTGTTATGCTCTGGCTGCTGATTGCAGGTAAGTGGAGCGAGCAGCTTTAAATCATCAATCAGGGATAATGCCTCCGCTTTTACGTCATCCGAGGGGTCGTCGGCACCAAGCGACAAAATTATTTCCAGCTCTTGCGGGTTTCCTGAATCAAGCTTTTGTATTGCCTGTATGCGAGTTGCCGGATCGTCATGTTGCCATTTGGGTCGAAAAAAGCGTTGCAAAAAAGTAGACATATTCGTTAGTTCCTGGTTTTTGTATCTCTCTTGTTATAGTTGATGCCCGGTCGAATCGGCACAGAATCCCGTTTTTCTATCGTGTCCTGAAGGAAGATATCAACATCGGGATGATGCAGGGATGAGTATAGGGCCATACCTGTATCAAGCTGAATTGTCTTGATGCAAGACAATCAAATCAGCCTGTTTTACACTGAGTCGGGATGGTGGTTTGCAGGCTATTGATCGAACTGCCCGGCAGCGATGCCGGATGAGCCGAGAGTTGAAATGTAACTCTTTTTTGTTGGTGAGTGAAGATGTTATTAAATTATTCCGGTGATTTAATTGTGGACATGGTTGTTGGGGGCAGTGTTGGTCTTTTCAGATAAGGATATACGGGAGGCGGCGATCAAATTTCTGGCCATGCGTGAATATGGCCGGTATGAGTTGTTTGTGCGGCTGAAACAG
Organism: Pseudomonadota bacterium; assembly: GCA_002747395.1. Taxonomy (GTDB): domain Bacteria; phylum Pseudomonadota; class Gammaproteobacteria; order Pseudomonadales; family Oleiphilaceae; genus LZORAL124-50-18. The sequence continues at coordinate 28,914 of PDPE01000030.1, read as the reverse complement.
AAGTTCAAGACCGAGGATGACGCCCGGCTGGACAGGATTCAAAAAACACTGGAGAGCCTCGAAGATGCCGGGTATCTGAGTGACCGGCGCTTTACCGAAAGCTTCGTGCGTGCCCGAATTGAAAAAGGGTATGGGCCAAATTATATTCGGGCTGACTTGTTGGGTCGGGGCATTGATTCAGGGATAGTCGAAGAAGTTTTACGAAACCATGAAAATGACTGGTTGCCGGTTTTGACCAGGCTCAGGAATAAAAAGTTTGCCGGTGTCCCGGTGAAAGACTATAAAACCAAAAGTAAAGTGTTCGGATATCTGGCTCGACGGGGCTTCACCCAGGGGCAGATTCGGTCAGCCCTGGAACTGCACGAAGATGATTGACAGTAGCTGGAAGATGATCGACAGCAGTTGAGGGCTGTATGCAAGGTGTTTCTGTCGTCTGCTTACAGGGTCGGCGGGATTTCTGACATCGGCAAACGAGCATCCGCATGAGCCGGGCCCGGGGAAGGTTTGGTGGTTTTATCGGTTGTTTCCTGTGTTGTCTGTTTTTCCCCGGCATGCATTTTTTTGTTAAGAGCTGCGTCTTCCATCCACACAAGTACATCGTAGTATCGGCGGATATTCTGGACATAGGAAACAGGCTCGTTGCCGCGAGCAAATCCATGCCTGGTTTGCCGATACCACCGTTTTTTTGCCAAAAGCGGAAGAAATTTTTTTACATCCATCCATAAATCGGGGTTTTTCCCGCCTCTCTGAGTCAGAATCCTGGCGTCTTCAAGATGACCAAATCCGACATTGTAGGCGGCAAGTGCGAACCAGGAGCGATCCGGTTCGGGAACACGGGAAGGAACACGTTTGTGGATTTTGGTGAAATATTTGGCTCCACCAATAATACTCGATGCCGGGTCAAGTCGATTCCTGATGCCCATTTCCTTTGCCGTTGTCCGGGTCAGCATCATCAGACCTCTTACACCGGTGGGGGATTTTGCCCGTGGCTTCCAGTGAGACTCCTGATAGCCGATAGCTGCAAGCAGCTTCCAGTCCATGCCGAATTTCTGTGCTGCTGACTCAAACATACCTCTATATTTGGGAAGCCGGGATTCTATATCACGAATAAAGGATCGCGCGCCTACATAGTTCAGCTGGTTGACGTGACCATAATACTGGTAGTAGAGCTTTGCGAGAGTACCGTCTTCCTTGATTCTGGAAAAAAATGCATTGGCGACATTCAGCAAACTGTCATCGTCAGAAGCAGGGAACAGCCATGCGTGCTGATCCGTTTCAGACAGCTCAAACCCGGCTTTTGCGTGAGGGAAGAGTGCCTGATAGAGTTTCAGTTCATTTGAGTCAACAATGGCGTACCTGATTTTGCCCTGCTCTATCAGATTGAGCAGGTCTGATGTTTCCATGTCCTCATGCTCAATCCAGTCGAGGCTGTTATATTCTGATTTCAGTGCGTTGAATTTTTCCACATGATGACTGTTGGTAAGCACATGAACCGGGCTGTTGAGAATGTCTGCGACTTTCCGTGGGCGAAGGCTCCCCTTGCGGTAAATAATTGTTGGTTTTACTTCGAGGTAGGGTTCTGAAAACCTGAACCTGGAGAGCTTGTCCGGGGATATGGCGATACCCGCTGTGGCGAAGTGAGCAAAGCCGTTCTCGATAATTTTTTGTGTTTCGCCCAGGTCATTGACAAACCTGAGCCGTAAATCCACACCCAGATAGTCTGCGAATTTTTTTACAAGCTCATACTCGAAACCTGCCGGGCCGTCTCTGTCTATATAGTAGGTTGTCGGTGTGTTTCGGGTGAGTACGTGGAGGGTCTTTTCCTGTTGGATTTTTTCCAGGGTGGACTGCGGCGTGCAGGCACAGGCAAGCCATAGTAACAGCGCAAAAAAAATTACCGGTAGTGGCTTTTTCTGTAAATGACTCACAGGTAACCCTCTGAAAAATGCACGTCGCGTTTGCACTTATGGTGAATAAACGGCCAGTGTTGCAGGACAACAAGTGGAACAAACATTTTCTCGGGCCGCTTGTGTGTTCGCCGGTATATACTTTCGCATAGTCTGTTTGCAGTGTGAATGCATGTCTATAGTAAAAAAGTCTCTTTACTGTATAAAAATACAGAGTTGTATGGTTTCAGTTTCCCGGCTGTGAGTCAACACCCCGGTGAGCAAAATGTGAGCCTGTCGCCGTTTGGCGACACTGAAATTGCCGATTGTACGGTCCTTGCGTTGAACCGCTCCAAATGTAATTTTGAGGTGTAATGCAGGATACACGATTACGATGTACGGTTTTCAATCAATGATGTACGGTTTTCAATCAATTATGAGCCTCACTGTAAGTGCAGGGCAAATTAAAGTATCATAGCCGCTGTCAATCACACAGGCTGCACCACGGTCTTGAAACCTGTATGTTAAATGTACAAAAAATCCGAAATTAACCGGTCATACCAATGCCATATAACTATACCATTCGACCGTGTAATTATACCCTCGACCGGGTCACTATATCATTTGGTGCAGTCTGACAGCCTGAGGAAGCACACTACGATGTTGGAACTCCGTGGAGCACCCGCATTATCAGATTTTCGAAAACAAAAAATCCTGAATCAGTTTCAACAAGGTGAACTGTCGATTCATTCGATTTATGCCGAGTTTATGCACTTTGTCGATTCAGATGAGCTGACCCCTGAAGAAGCGACTACACTGGACAGGTTGCTCACCTATGGCCCTTTTTCCCGGACTGAAAAAGTCGAAGGCCTGCTGTTTCTGGTTGTCCCCAGACCCGGAACCATCTCTCCCTGGTCAAGCAAGGCGACGGATATCGCGCATAACTGCGGTTTGACCAAAATCCGTCGCCTGGAAAGAGGGGTTGCCTATTATGTTAGCGCAGAGGGCAAGCTTTCAGCCAAAGAGCGGGAAGCAATAGCGTCTTTGTTACATGACAGAATGACGGAGACGGTGTTTTATGAAATGGGTGGAGCAGAGTTGCTGTTCAGCCATCATCGGCCGAGAGAATTTTCCACCGTTGACATTCTGGCCAACGGCAAGGCAGCACTTCAACACGCGAATACGGTGATGGGGCTCGCATTGGCAGAAGATGAAATAGACTATCTGGTTTCCTCTTTTCAGAATGAAGGGCGCAACCCCACCGACGTTGAGTTGATGATGTTCGCCCAGGCGAACTCGGAGCATTGCAGACACAAAATATTCAATGCTTCCTGGCTGATCGACGGTGAGCTGCAGGACAAGTCCCTGTTCCAGATGATTAAAAACACCAATCAGGTGAGCGGTGAGAACGTGCTTTCTGCCTATGTTGACAATGCGGCAGTCATTCGCGGTTCGCGTGCAGGTCGTTTCTACCCGGCACCCGACTCCAGAGTATACGGGGCGTCCGAGGAAGATATCCATATATTGATGAAAGTGGAAACCCACAATCACCCAACTGCCATCTCGCCCTTTGCCGGTGCTGCAACAGGCTCTGGCGGAGAGATTCGGGACGAAGGAGCAACAGGCAAGGGAGCAAAACCCAAAGCCGGACTGACCGGTTTTTCGGTGTCAAACCTGAAGATTCCGGGATATATCCAGCCCTGGGAGAAAGACAATGGCAAGCCGGACCGTATCGCCTCTGCGCTGGATATTATGATTGACGGGCCTGTTGGCGCTGCTTCCTTTAACAATGAATTCGGGAGACCCAACCTTGCCGGGTATTTCAGAACCTGGGAAGACACTGTGCCCGGCCCCGAAGGTGAAGCGCTGAGTGGCTACCACAAGCCCGTTATGATTGCAGGTGGTCTGGGCAATATTCGGGCTGATCATGTGGACAAGGGAGCTTTCCCTGCCGGCTCCAAACTGGTTGTGCTTGGCGGCCCGGCCATGTTGATTGGTCTGGGTGGTGGCGCGGCCTCTTCAATGGGAGCCGGTTCCAGTTCGGAAAGTCTGGATTTTGCTTCGGTTCAGCGCGGCAACCCCGAAATGGAACGGCGTTGTCAGGAAGTGATTGACCGTTGCTGGCAGATGGGAAGCAACAACCCCATATTGTTCATCCATGATGTGGGCGCCGGTGGCCTGTCCAATGCAATGCCGGAGTTGGTCAAGGATGGTGAATGTGGCGGCAGTTTCGAAATACGCGATATCCCCAATGATGAACCCGGCATGTCGCCACTCGAAATATGGTGTAACGAGTCTCAGGAGCGTTATGTGCTTGCGATAGCAGGTGAGGATCTGGACACCTTTGACGCCCTGTGTCAGCGGGAAAGGTGTCCGTACGCGGTGATAGGCGAGGCGACGAACGAGCCGGTACTGACGCTTTCTGACCAGCACTTTAATGCCAGCCCTGTTGACTTGCCAATGAGTATTTTGTTTGGCAAACCACCGAAAATGGAGCGCACCGTCGAACGCCAGTCATTTATCAAACCGATTTTTCACTCGTCTGACGTTGATATCAATGAGGCGGTGAGGCGTGTTATGCAATTGCCTTGTGTAGCAAGCAAAAGCTTTCTGATCACCATCGGGGATCGCTCGATCACCGGTATGGTGGCCAGAGATCAGATGGTAGGCCCCTGGCAGGTACCTGTGGCTGATGTTGCGGTGACATCTTCTTCATTCGGAACGCGAACCGGTGAGGCCATGGCCATGGGGGAGCGCACGCCGATTGCCATTCTTGATGCGCCGGCATCTGGCCGAATGGCTGTGGGCGAAGCGATAACCAACATTGCTGCGGCTCCCATTGAGAAAATGGCAGATATCAGGCTGTCTGCCAACTGGATGGCGGCTGCCGGGCATGCCGGGGAAGACGAAAAGCTGTACGATACCGTGAAGGCAGTCGGGATGGAGCTTTGTCCCGGGTTGGGAATTTCCATTCCGGTTGGTAAAGACTCCATGTCCATGAAAACCGTGTGGGACGAAGGCGAAGACACCGTCACCATGTCGGCTCCGCTGTCTTTAATCATCAGTGCATTTGCACCGGTGACCGATGTTTCAAAAACCTGCACGCCACAATTGCGGATGGACAAGGGTGAAACGGACTTGATTCTGGTCGATTTGGCAAACGGTCAGAACCGGTTGGGAGCATCTGCGTTAGCTCAGGTGTACAACGAATTGGGGGCGGTTCCCCCGGATCTGGATGACCCCGAAGACCTGAAAGCCTTTTTTGCCGTTATACAGGGGCTTATTTCTGATGACAGGCTGATTGCCTATCACGATCGCTCCGATGGCGGACTGTTTGTGACCCTGGCAGAAATGGCCTTTGCCGGTCGGTGCGGGCTTGATATTCGACTGGATTATCTGGCTGAAAATCAGGGTCATTTTGCACGTGAGTTGTTTAACGAAGAATTGGGTGCCGTGATTCAGGTCGCCAAAAGCGATACAGAGTTCGTTCTTCAACAGTTCAGTGCATCCGGTTTGGGAGAGCATACCCTGGTGATTGGTTCACCCAAAGAAGGTGATGAAATCGTCTACAGGTTTGAAGGGGAGAGTGCTTTCACGTATTCCCGTACTGAATTACACCGAATGTGGGCAAAAACCGCTTACGAGGTTCAGTCGTTGAGAGACAATGCCGAATGCGCGCGGGAAGAATTTGACTCGCTTTTGGATAATGATGATCCCGGATTAAACGTACGGGTTCCGTTTGATTTGAGTGCAGAAGCCGCTGCACCTTTCGTCAATGTCGGGGCGAAACCCGGGATCGCAGTCTTGAGAGAACAGGGAGTGAATGGGCAGGTTGAAATGGCTGCGGCCTTTACCGAAGCCGGATTTGAATCGGTTGACGTCCATATGAGTGACATTATTTCCGGTCGAACCTCCCTTTCAGACTTCAAGGCACTGGTTGCCTGCGGCGGTTTTTCTTATGGTGATGTTCTGGGAGCCGGGGAGGGCTGGGCCAAATCCATTTTATTTAACCCTCGCGCCAGAGACGAGTTTGAGGGCTTTTTTAACCGTGATGATACTCTGGCGCTGGGTGTATGTAACGGGTGCCAGATGTTGTCGAATCTTCGGGAGCTGATTCCCGGCACAGATTACTGGCCTCATTTTGTAAGAAACAGGTCGGAACAGTTTGAGGCACGTTTCTCTCTGGTTGAAATTAAAGAGAGTCGTTCAGCTCTTTTCGCCGGAATGGCCGGAGCGCGGATTCCGGTGGCTGTGGCACACGGAGAGGGCAGGGCGGAGTTCAGGTCAGATGCCTTGCTGGCAGAGGCGATTGAGCAAAACGGCGTTACCCTGAACTATGTCAGGAACTCGGGAGAATGCACTGAAATTTACCCTGCCAACCCGAATGGCTCCCCCCGGGGTATCACCGGGCTGACGAACTCGGACGGCAGGTTCACTATTATGATGCCTCATCCGGAACGGGTTTATTTAACCAGTCAGAACTCATGGCATCCTGATGATTGGGGGAAATATGGCCCCTGGTTCAGGTTATTCCAGAACGCACGGCGCTGGTTTGGCTGAGGTTGATGAGACCGAGATTCAGCTGCGCAGCCGATGGCTGAGAAGCTGAACTGAATAACAGGCCGGACAATCTGTCCGGCTTGAAGATGGCACCCCGCAGTAGCATCAAAACAGGGGCTTCAAAATAGAGGCTTCAAAACAGCAGCTTCCGTGAAAAGAAGCTCGCGTAACAGGCGCTTCCCGGAAAGGAAAGAGTGAAGTAAACGCCAGCCTGCTATGTGCGCAACAGTTTCTGAAATTGCTCAACCAGATCCCTGCTGCCCAGTTCTTTCGCGATGTTGGCTATAAGCAGCGATGTGTCATCCGTGTGTTTCCCTGCCCCGGAGCATTGTTCGAAAATAAATGAGCCAATTGGCCCCATCACCTCATTCAACGCAGCCTGAATTTTCTCCGGATCATTTGTGTACGAGGCAGGCTCGTTCACTAACTTTTCAGGTGCTGTGGTGTCGCTTAACTCTTTCAGGATTCTGTCAAACTCGCCGATTTCATAGAGACGTTCAACACCATGCATCCTGGCAGAGTAGGATATCTGAGCCGTCAGTTCATTAACAAAAACGAAGATGTTCTTTGTGGGAATGAGCTTCTCGGCGACTTTGGCAAACAGGAGGTATCCATCCGACAGGCGAGGAATTGCGAACGTCATGAGAAGATAGTCGACAGAAGCGCCTCCCTTGAGTATATCCATCGCGTTCAGACGATTCGTCGCCGACACAATCTCTATACCAAGAGATTCCTGACGTACCAGCTTCGTAGCGCTATCGAGAAACGATAAGTCGTTATTGACAATCAATACAGTTGGGGGCATAACCCGATTTCTCCTCAGGAAGGTACTTTATTATAGCCAATTATAACTAATCACTCTTGTGATTCGTCAATAAGTTGTTGCTATATTTCAAATTCAACATGGTAAAACCTTGCGTCTGCACTATAGCCTGAAAACCGTCTTAATCTGGTCGTGTGAATTTTCGTCGTTTAAAGAAATTACTCCGGTAAAGCCGGTTATGTTTATGAAAGGGTTGTGCCGGGCAACCTGCCTGAATAACCGGAGGAAGCGGTTATTCAGGGCTGGCTACCCTTCTCATTTTTTAGCTGCTGCTTTTGAGTCTTTCGATAGCGAATTTAATGCTCATACTCATTCGGTGAATCGCCTTTGCCATCAAACCGATTTCATCTTCACGCTCTACTCCCTCGATACTGATATCAAGATTTCCATGGCTGATTTCCTCGGCAGATTTTGACAGCGCTACCAGAGGCTTAAGTAGCAGTTGCCTCATAACCAAAAACAGGGTGAGCGAAGTGATCAAAGCTCCAAGCAGGAACAAACTGATAGAAAGTGACTTGAGTTGTTCTGATTCTTCCATAATTTTTTCCGGATCAAGGGCTACTCCGATCATCAAATCCGATTCTTTGTTATCAAGCTGCAGTGGAGTGAACTTGAGGAGGATATTTTCTTCATTACCGGTTGTTTCGATGAACCCGTCTCTGACTTCCGGAACACTGATGGCGAATAAATTATCGATGGTTTTCCCATTAAACGTTTTGTCAGGATGGCTGACGATCAGCCCGTTTTGTTTGAGAAGAAAGGCATACCCTTTTTTGTTGAAATTGACCTCATTGATGATGTCGGCTATGGTCTGCAATTCAATATCGCCACCGAAAGCACCCTTGAATTTTTTGTGATCCATTATTCTCGCTACTGCTGAAATGAGAAGTCGGCCGGTTGCAGAGTCGTTATATGGAGGGGTAAAAACTGCCTTGTTGGCAGAACGGGCCTGGGTATACCAGTCACGCTTGCGCCCGTCCCAGGTGGCACCGGGGTTCCAGCCTGGTGTATTGGAAACGGGTTTTCCGTTTGTCTCCAATGCACCAAAAATGAGGACGAACTCTTTTTTCAGGAGAGGGTTGTCCATGACGGATTGTATTTGTTCAGCACTGTAGTCTTCGGCGATATAGTGCTCCATCATGTTAATTATGTTCAGCTTTCCGTTAAGCCATTCACCAATATAGTTGGAAACGGAATTTGATGTCTCCGTGACGTTGTTCAGCCATGTTGCATAAATGGCGTCACGCATCACTGTATATTGAATTGAATTGAATACGAAAAAAAAGGCGAGAATTATAGCAGAGGCTACCAGAGGTATTTTAATCGTAATTTTCATTCCTTTACTCCTGAGGTCTTGTCTGGCGTTATTTGGTGGTCCGGGCAAAGTCTTTTGGATATTTGCCCACAAACAACTCAGTGCTAGTATTAATGGTAGTAGTGATTATGCTGTCTTGCCTGTAAAAAGTATATCCATCAACCGATTATTCAATCGCTGATATTCATTCACCGACCACTTTTTTCATTTTTTCATTTTTCCGTTTTTCACATTTTGCGATGGAGTGGTACTGTAAGGCGCAAATGTAACGCAAATAAAGCTGCAAGCGTTGGTTTATCGAGGTATTGGTTTATCCAGGCATCGGTTTACCAAAGCACAGGTGCACACAAACAGGAGACAAGACAATGGCTGCCAAAGATCAGTTGCTCGGCTGGGATGTATCTCCCTACACTGTGAAAGTGAAAAGCTACTTTAATTTCAAAAAAATCCCCTATGATTACAAGCCGCCCAATGTTTATACACTATCAAGAAAGGTTCAGCCTGCTGCAGGCAAAATCATTATGCCGACTGTATTTCGAGCCAATGGAACAATGGTGCAGGATTCCAGTGTTATTATCGATGTCTATGAGGCAGACTGCAAAGAACCTGCGGTGATACCGGAAACGCCCGATCAGGCCTTTGCCAGCCTGCTGGTGGAATTGTTTGCCGATGAGTGGATGCCTCTGGCTGCGTTGCATTATCGCTGGAATTACCCGGGCAATTATGATTTTATTCTCGGAGAGTTTGGCAAGAATGCATTACCCGGTTTTCCGGGATTCATACAGCGGGCAGCCGTCAGGAAGTTCGCCCGGAAATTGTCAGGGTATTTGCCGATACTGGGGGTTACCAAAAACATGGAGCCTGCCCTGGAAGCGGCTGCTGAAGAACTTCTGGGGTTGCTTGATCATCATTTCAAAGAGCATCCTTTCTTGCTGGGTGGCCAGCCCACGATAGGCGATTTTGCCTTGTATGGCCCTTTGTATGCTCATATGGATCGAGACCCCGAGCCTCGAAATCTGATCAGGAAGTATGACCACCTGTATCGATGGCTGATGGTGATGCACGGAAACTTCGATAACAGCGTGGCGAACGGGGCGGGTGATTTGCTGCCAAACGATGAGATTCCGGATTCATTACTTGCCGTTTTGCACTATATTTCGGAACTTCATTCGCCTCTGTTACAGCAAACCATTGCCGGCATCAGAGAATGGGATCAGAAAAACCCGGATATCGGGAAGCTGCCTTCCAGACTCGGTCAGGCAAGTATTTCCATAAAGGGAGTCACGGAAACGCGTTATAACCTGACCTACAGTTACTGGATGATTCAGAGGATCAGAGACAAAGTCAAAGCCAGGGGCGGTGCAGATAGCCTGATAGAGGCATTGAATCTGGGAGATATTTTTATTCAGCCGCTGCCAATCGAAGTGTCGCTTGAACGGACGCGGCTTTATCGCATACCCGGTCCTGTGCCCGAGCCAATTTGATCCCGGGCTGATCATGAGTCGGTGCTTGATGGGATATCCTTTCTTCATTTGTTTTCATGCCTTTTGATAAATAACGATTTTAATTCTTTCCATCTGTGACCGGTCATGCTATAACGTCAAGCCGACAGTGTTACGTTACGTTAAGCTGTACTGGTTACAGGTTTTTTGTATCTCGTTAAAAGTGGCAGTGGTTTTACACATTTGAAATGCTTCCGGGTGTTCATTAATTTGTTTTATTGTGTTGAATAACAATTGCTTGCTGTTTGCAAAATAGCTACAGGCGCAAATCAGGTGCAAGGCTTTTCTCGGGGATTGACAAGAGGTCACTTGAGGGTGTGTATTTATTGGCCCTTAACATGATCATTAAAAATTATTTAGTATCTGGAGCATATCAATGAAATCTCGCTATCTCTCGGTTGTCTTTTTTACCGGTTTTCTCCTCCTGTCAGGCATCACTCGAGCAGCCGACATTGCTGTCTCACCGGGTAATGGTACATTGGCTCAGGCTGTCGCTGATGCCTCCTCTGGTGATACCCTGGTACTGGATTACGGTAGCTATGTTGGTAATGGTGACCTGGTTATAGACAAGTCGCTGACCATACGCAGCATGAATGCCCAGACTCTGACTGCCATTATTGTCGGGGGGGCTGTAACCATTGATGGCACCGATATCGACGTGACCCTTCAAGGTCTTGGTTTCTCGTCGCTCAATGTAAATGTTGTAGCTGCTGCCGATGTCAAATTGCTGGAAAACAAATTTGTTTCAGGTGCGGATGCGAACGTTACCGAGTATAAAACCACTGACAATGACGGGCGTTTGACCATTGTTGGCAATCATTTCTCAGTAGGCAGCCTGATTACAACAATCAACAGTGAAGATGCCTATATTGCCGGTAATACCTTTGATCGCGGGCATATTGTTTCCAATGCATCGGTATGGATAGTGGGGAATTCGATAAGAGGCACGAATAACACCGATGTGATTCATATCGACACCGTCGGCTTTGCTCGTGTACTGGCCAATCGGGTTTATATGCCGGGGAGTGTCAACGATAATCGTTATGACGGAATAGACATAAAAGCCGGTGCCGCATTGGTGGCCGGGAATATCGTTCAGGTTAATCATAATAGTAGTACTTATGTTCGACGTGGCATCTATGTGCATAGTGCAGCCGCTGCCAGAGTAGTTAACAATGTTGTCGATGCCGGGTCAATTACTCATTATGTATATGGGGGTCAAAGCTATGGCATTCTCGCCTACGGTGAAGTATCCGGCAATATGGTTATTAATCTCCAAGGTCGGTTTAAAGGCATAGCTGGCAGCAGTGTGGAAGGTGTGAAAAATAACCTTTGTTTTGCGAATACTCATAATTCTTGCGGTTCTGCCGCGATCACGGTTGACCCCAAATTAATAGACCGTATCAATTACCAACTCGCAAGTGACTCCCCCGCAATTGATGCCGGGTCGACCAACCCTCTGCTGGCTGACCTTGATCGCAGCCGCAATGATATTGGTGCCCATGGTGGATCGTGGGATATATCTCAATACGATGCTCAGCGAGACCCTCTGTATCTTGGGCCTTTTGTCTATCCTCTGTTTGAAGCCAACTCCGGTTTTGTTGATGGCAAGTTGCAGGTGCGGGCTTTAGGCGTTGCACGTTTGCGTTAAACCAGACAGGTCACTCCTTGTCAGTCAGGTCAGTAATTACCAACCACCTGACTGGCTGCCTCTTGTTCCGCTACAAAATCACAGTATTACACCGTGCTCAACAATCATTATCCGGAGTTGCAAATGAAAAACGGCTTACCCACCTTTTTACGCCTGTTTGTCGTTGTTTTATCGTTACTGTTATCACCTTCCCGGGTAGTGGCTGCTGATGGTAAGACTCAGGTTGTTGCGGCTGAAGCCTATATAAATGATCACCAGCTTGTGACAGCCTTAAATGTGGATAGTGCGATTGATCACGGTTTTTCATTTGCCCTGGAGAGCCTGGACGTCAGTGGTGTCGGCGAAGGGCAGCATACCGTTTACCTGCGTTTTCAGGATGATCAGGGGCAGTGGTCACAAGCGGTCGGGCAAAGTTTCTATATGTACACCGATGGCAAGTCTAACGGGCAGGGTGGCAGCAATAAACTGGTGCTGGCGGAAATGTTTGTCGACTCCAACCCGGGAGAAGGCAATGGTTTGCTCGCATTGGTACCAAAAGATGGCGTGTTTGATGAAACCTTCGAGCGCCTGAGGCACTCCAGTTTATTGCAAGGGCTGGACAAGGGAACACATACCCTTCACCTGCGTTTTCAGGATGAGAACGGGAACTGGTCAATACCATTGGCACAAACTTTTTACCTGGATAAAAAAGGCGGTTCCAGTGGTGGTATTTCTGCAGGTGGTGATTTCGGATTTGCAGCGGCGGAGGCATTTTTTGATGTCGACCCCGGTCAGGGTAACGGGTTACCTCTGAGTGATACAAAAACGGGAAGCGCAGATTTGAATGGTGATGAACTCAGAGGGTTGGCTAACCTTGCTGCGTTGTCCCCTGGCATACATACTTTGCATGTTCGCTATCAGAACAAATCCGGCAAATGGTCGCTGCCCCATGCACAGTCAGTCTATATTACTTCGCGGCACTCAGTCAGCAGTGAGGCTGGTGAAGGGCAGGCACCGATTGTAAGTGCAGATTATGCCATCGATGATGGCGTGTTTCAGCCAGCGCCCGCAGCGGATGGTGCTTTCGGTGGTATGGTCGAACTGGTCGATATTTGGGTGCCGCTGAACCCTGCCGTACCTCACAGTGTAAAAGTACGTTTTAATGATAGTCTGGGTCGAAACAGCAGTGGTGCCACCATATCCGATGCAACACCAAACGATCAGGATTGGGACGGATTGCCCGATGCCTGGGAAATTGCCCATTTGGGTGGCACAGGGTTTTCAGCCAATGATGACCCCGACGCGGACGGCTTTAGCAACGCCCGGGAATTTGCCAATGGCACCGACCCTCTGGTAAAAGATGCCGATGGAGTGCAAACCATTTCCGGGTTTGTTTACGGCGCACAGGGTAATGGTCTGGCCGGTATCAATCTGTGTATTGAACTGAATGTCACCACAACCGACTGCAGTGTAACAACAGATAGTAATGGCCATTATGTGTTTGGCGAAGACAACAGTCTGGCACCGGCTACTTATCGAATTTACCCGGCAACAGTATTGCCACTTTACGGCTTTAATCCCGTCAGCAGAACGGTAGAACTGGGGCTTGACCCGGTAGCACAGGTCAATTTCAACGTTGAAACCCTGGCGATCAGTTATCTGTCTCCCAATGAGGTGACAACCTACGAGGCCGGTCAAAAAGTCACTCTCGTCTGGGCTGGCAACGGGGCTGGCGACAAGCAGGTTGTGTTGTCGATGAAGCGGGATAGCGTGCCTGCAACCCGGAATGAACCCCTGGCGGATGATAAAGACTGGTATCAATTTACCATTGATACGCCAAACGATGGAACGGAGCTGGTGACCATTCCTGCCGGGCTGAATCAGGCTGATGACTGGCGCTTCCATGTGGGCTATGCCGGTACCTCTATTGCTTCATCTGCAACGGCAACATTCACCTATGACGAGCCATCCATAGAATTCCCGCTCGCAGAAATCAGCAAGCATGAGCCCTTATTGCCAATTGAGGGTGAATTGCTGACCTTAACCGGAACAAGTGGTGCTGATGGGCACACCATCGTTGAGCACTACTGGGGCGCAATACCGTTGGTTAACGGTGTCGCTGCGGGTGATGAAATTCACATGGGTTCTACCGCAGTTTTGAGTACCTCGGAACTGGCAGCAGGTGACTGGCGCTTTGTTTATCGGGTTCTGGACGACCAGGGGCTTTCTTCAGAGCCTGTCGTGCTTGACTTGACAGTGCTTGGCGCAGAGGGTCTGGCTGATCTGGCCATTGACAGAACAGGAATACGCTTTAAAGACGAGAATGGTAAATCCGTTATTCAGGCCAATCCGGGCGATAAAGTCACGATTGAGCTGACAGTACGTAATGTCGGAATAGCATCTTTCTCTGGCTCGTATTCTGTTGCAGCCTTTGACGATATGCCCGATGTTGGTCAGTTTATCGGTCTTGTCTCGGGGAGAGACCTGGCTGCCGGTGAAACTGAAACCATTGAAATTCCGTGGACAGTACCAATGACCCAGGGCTATCAGTCGCTCGTATTCAGAGGCGTGATTGACGGCAATGCGGCCACAGGGGAAGGGGCAAAACTCGAATCCAATCGACAAAATAACCTGGCCTCCGCATTTATTATTGTGGGTACACCACCTCCCGGTTCCTATGGAATGGAAATGACCGCGGTTTCGCCTGTGACCGTGGTCAGAGGTCGGGAGGTGACGTTCAATGGCGATGCTCATTATATGTGGGGGTCTCATTTACCCGTGATGGGAGGGCTCGTTACTCTCGACTTCAATGGAAAGCAAAACCACAGCTACACCATCAGCCCCAATGGACGCTTCAACATAGCAGCACGAGCCCCGGATGAACTGGGGACTTATGAGGCGAAGATCAGGGTGTATGACAATAATCTGTATGCTGAAACGAAATTGCTGATAACGGTAATTGATGCGCCCGCTACTCCTCCGCCACCTCCCCTTTGCGAGATTTACTTCTGCTTTGAATGGCCTGTAAGGGAGTATGTACCTGTGCCTGACCTGCTCGTTCAGTCTCGCTATTTTAATTTCACCGGTTCGGAGGGGCTGTTCACTACCGATAGCGGGCAGCGTGCAGCGGTGTTAAATTCAACAGTGAGTCTGGTTGCGCAAATTGAAAATAATGGTAACCTGGTCGCTGCCGGAGGCTTTACTGTTCGCTTTACCGATGAAATTTCAGGAGAGCAAATTGGCGAGGAGATTGTGTATACGGGTGATGTGGCTCCTGGCGGTTCTGTCGGCATCACATCCAGTGAGCCAATAACGCTTGATATGCTGGGAACCAAACGGGTTCATGTCTACGTCTCCAGTGTTCCGGGCGAAAAGAACCTGAGCAATAATCATGCTGGCCAACACATTGAGGTGCGAAAAAATCGTCCTGACCTGCGGGGTGTTCGGGGGCTCCGGTTCTCAAATCAGCCGATTGCCGGAGACAGTGTTGATATTTTGCTGGATGTTTTGAATCGTGGGCCTGCCGATTCAGATCAGTCGTTCTCGGTTGATTATTATGATGGACACCCTTTTGAAGGTGGTGTTTTTCTCGGCAGTGATACCGTTAGCGGCAATCTGGCTAAAGGGGAGGTAGTGCGCTCAACATTCACGCTGCAGACTCAGGTAGAGGGATATGTTGATATTCACGCCCTTATCGACGCAGGTGCCGCTGTGGATGAAGATGCGGAATACAATAATATCGTCCGGGGAAATCTGTACGTTTGTCCGGCACAGCTGAACCAGAGTCTTGGTCTGCGAGCCACCAGGGACTATCCTGGTATGGGGGAAAACATCAGGTTAATGGCAAAGGTATCGAACCGATGTGGTTTGGGATCGTCTGCTGACAGCGTTCGTTTTTATAATGCTGATCCGGATAATGGTGGTCTGTTAATAGGTGAAATTGCGGTGCCCGAATTGGCCGGTGGTGCATCGTTTACAGCTGATTTGGCATGGCAGACACCCAGCTATACGGGTGCAACCACCTTGTATGCGCAATTGCAGAGCAATGGGCTGGTGGCGAAATATACCATTTATATTGCAGCTGTTACGGTGCCGATGCCTGATTTGCAGGTGTTGTCACAAGATATAGACAAAATCCATGTCAACCAGAACGAATCGGTTCTCCTTGGTACAGCGCTTCGCAATTTGAGCCAAACCACCCCCGCCAGTGATTTCGCTGTTAATTTCTATGTTGATTCGTTCATCGGGTTACAAAAAGTCGGTGAGACGATTGTCCACAATTCGCCCTTGTTGCCGGGACAAAGTATTCATCTGGAGGCAAGCGAAAGCTTTATTGCTGCGGCACCCTATTACGCTGTACTGGTTGATGTCATTCCAAATGCGGAACAGGGAGACGCTGACATTTGGAATAATTCAGCAACGACCTCGTTTGCGGTAAGAGGCTATGAGAACAACGAGCCGATTGCCAGGGACTGGGATGTTGAAACATTATACAATCAACCTGTGGTCATCAATGTGTTGCAGGATGTCACAGACCCTGAAAATGAAATTCTCAGCCTGACAGTCGATGATAGTGGATTAAATGATGCCTCTGCAGTAATCAATCAGGATGGAAATATTGTCTTCACTCCCGGAAATGATCAAACCGGTCAGTCGGAGTTTACCTATACAGTCACCGATGCCAGTGGGGCTGCCACTACAAAAACTGTTACTGTGGTTATTCGGCGAATAAGTGTAACGGCTGAATTAACGGAAAAACCAAATGCGCCAGCAGGGATAGTGGGAAATCAGAATGTGTTGGGGAGCAGTAATTCATTATTGGTTGACTTGAATTGTAAAACGCAATCTCTGGATGATAAGCCAATCAAGATTATACAATACACTTGGGATTTTGGTGATGGCACAAGTGAAACAGTTTCCTGTGGGGATGACTGTGCTTCAAATTCGACAATCAAACATGAGTTTAAAGAACGTGGCCGTTATAAAGCTTCATGTGATATCAAAACCGAATTTGATGTTTCCAAGTCCAGTGATGACTATGTTTTATATTTACCAATTGACACGGATTTAGACGCATTGCCGGATGCCTGGGAAACCTATGGCTTTTGTCTGGATGGCGATTGTATTGATTTAAAAGCTGAAGGGGCATTAGTGGGGCAAAGGGATTTGTTTTTGTGGATAGATCATATGTATAAAGGAAAGTTTGACTGGCATGGTAACTGGAAGGTAACAATAGATTATTCACCAACTGAAGCGGTTATTGGGAACAAAGAGCGTGTTGAAGCTTGTTTTAAAAAGGGGTTAAACGAAAATAATCACTATGCAAATAACTCTCTGACCATGGATTGTTACAATACGCTAGGGCAAAACATGGACGAGTTTTTTGACCCACTGTCGGATAATAGTGGTGGTGAATCATTATTGCTGGCATTTGCTCGCCGGGGTATAGCGCTACACGTTGATTATGGTGGACAGAAACATAGAGTGGATTATTCCAGTGTGGTTACCAACGCAGAAATCGACAATGATTTAGTGGAGTATAAAAGGAAAGCCGAGGGTAGAAGCAGTTCCAGTAGAGGGAGAGCTGATGATTTTACTACGGCGAAAGAGCGTGTTTATCGTTACATGTTAAGTGCCGAAAGCATAGATGATGGACAATTTAAAGGGATGATGGAGTACCCAATAACCATGGACGCTAATAATTCCTGGGGTGTGGTTACAGGTTTTGATAAGTCCTCTGTTAAGATAAAATCTCTTATTATGCATGAATTTGGTCATTCATTGGGCTTAACCCATGGTGGATCGATAATGGGATTACTTAAGGTGGATCTCTGTTCAGAAGGAGATTCAATGGTTGCTTGTTTAAATGAGATTAAGCTGAATAACAAAGCATATGAGAGAATATGCAAAGGAAAATCAGATGAAGAATGTTGGGGCCTGATTGCAAATCCGGTACCTGTAACTGAATTTTGCTTTTTGGGTGTTGAGACTTTAGCCTCATGTTATTTTGGCGTAAGCAAAGACCTTACAGGTACGCCTGTTGATTTGTTTGAGCAACGAGCCATTAATAAAAGGCCAAATTATTTAAGTATTATGAATTATATATATCATCATGAAGGTCTAGGCGGAGTGCCAGTTAGAAATGGTGAGGATGAGGATAGTTTGAGGTCAGGTCTTTTAGATTATTCAATCTTTAACTTAAATACACTCGATGAAACCAGCCTGGATGAATCTGATGGTGTTAGGGGGAGTGCCCTTTCAGGAAATAATGATTTGGATAAACTGTATTTTCTGCCTTATGACAAGGGGATAGAAAAATATGCTGTTTATTTTTATAAGAGCGGCGGATTGAATACACTACAAAAAAATAATACTGTAAATAGTGTAAATGGTATTGACTGGAATACTGATTCAAAAATAGAAGATAATGTGAGCGTAGATATTAATACCTCATTTATCGGTAGCGAAAAATCTGAAATTTTAATGACAACTTCCGATTGGGATAAATTGGTATTTGGTGGTTTTAAGATTGGGTGTGAAGATACTGATGTCAGTTTGATGTGCGCAGATAAAGGGGGCCAAGAGGTAACCGTGAAAGACCCGGCAAAAATGAGTCCTTCTTTGATTGCAGAGACTCAAGATACTCAGCGAACCTACGCTCCTTTTGACTTCTCAATTATTCCTTTTGATCAGGATATATTGAGTCAGAAAGGTTCGGCTGGCCAACAAATCACTTTCACGGCAATTTTAGTTAATATGGGTAGAAAGGATGACGTATATTCTTTGGCGGCTAAAACAGAGAGTGGTTGGGATGTGCAAGTTAGTTCGCGTGTTACAGTTAAGTCAGGACACCGTCAAATATTTAATGTTGTGGTAAGCATTCCTTATGGGGCTGCTATCAACCTGGAGGAAGAAGTCGTCATCACCGCGCATAGCTTGGGTGATCAATTGCTTTCCCTCGATAATACTTTCTTTGTGCACATTACAGACTTAATTGATGTAGATTCTGATGGTGACAGCTTGTCTGATGATCATGAGATAGCGTTAGGTCTTGACCCCTACAATCCTGACACAGATGCCGACGGTGTTAACGATGGTATAGAAGTTCTCGATCCCTCAGCTCCGTCAGACCGTAATAATAATGGAATTATGGATGCACTGGATGGGGATGATATCAACCCGTTAGATACTGACGATGATGGTATTGGTGACGAACAGGAAGTAGCCTTGGGGCTGGATCCCTATCAGCCAGACTCCGATGGTGATGGTATCAATGATGGACTGGAGGCGTTTGTGCCACGGGCTGACAGCTTACCGGTCGACTTTGATAAGGATGGCCAAATAGATGCTTTAGAAGCTGGAAATGAGGCATTTATTAAGGCGTCGGCAATACCTGGTGACCTGGACTCGGACGGCGATGTAGACAGAGATGATTTGAATCTCATGAAACCCGCTTTCGGCCAGGCAGCCAATGGCCCGGATGATCCCGCCGATATTAATGGGGATGGTGTTATAAACGTGCTGGACTTCAGGCAGGCTGCCCGTCTATGTACTCGCCCCCGTTGTGCAACTCGATAAATAGTAAGCCGGGCACTATTGTTCCCGGCTGTTTTTAAATGTACAAGGGTATTTGTAAAATATACAACTACTCCTAACCGCAATTCTCTGCCGTAAAGGAGAGTATGCTTGAGTTCAATAACAGGAATGTACCAAATGAAAAATGGAATGCTCAGAATAGTAACACTAATGGCAGCACTGACTTGCGGCGTTGCCAATGCGGCAGCAATCTCGGTCGATATGGTTCCAGGTGGAACGATCAATAACTCGTTGTCTTTAACCGAAGGTACATCTTTTGATGTGGATATCTTGATAGATGACGCTACTGATCTGGCCGGGTTTGAGTTTGATTTGAATTTTGATAGTGCAGTATTGAGCGCCAATTCGGTTACCAGTGGTGATATCTTTGGCCTGGATACGTTTTTAATTGATGACACAATCTCTGCAGGTTCTGTTTCTTTTTCTGAAATGACTTTTGCCTTGTCTGGTTTGGATGTAACCACTCCCACCGTACTGGCGACGATTTCATTTGATACTTTGGCCGCTGGTACGAGTTTGCTAAATCTGACTGATGTAGTTTTATCAGATTCCCTCGCTTACAGTATCCTCCCGGTAACCAACAGTGGCGGGGTGTTAACAGTAACGGGGGGCGGTTCTAATTCTGTTCCTGAACCTGCTACCTTGTTTTTATTGTTTGGCGGGTTAATCGGGATTGTTGGTCTTGGTAGAAAAAAAGTCTGAACCGCCACAAACCTGCGAGGTGACCGGAAGTCGCTTGCCGAAACGGCGGTGGGGTTTTTCGGTTGCAATAAGTTTGTGAAGACAGGTTAAAATGTCGCTCCGTGTCTGTTTCTTGAGCTCGTCAGGCTTCTTTGCCTGGCATCATCAACATTGTGAAATACCCCGCTTTTTAACTTTTGCTTGCCGATGCGCATCCATTCACGCTATCTATCTGCAGCAGGCTGCCCCCATGAAGGCCTGCGCCGGAGAGCAACCAGTCCCCTTATGCCTTGATTTCTTCAATGCATTCAGCCGGAATATCCCGGTCAATATAGGCCATGCCCAGCGTATTCAGAAACTCCATTCTGTCTGCTTTCATTAAATCTATTGCGGGCGGTTCGATGCCGCATCGTTCTGCGATGATGGCCAATCGGGCGAGGTAGTGTTCGCCCTCCGGGAGCAGCAACAGGCTTCTTGCTCCTACGTCCGGTTTTACCTCGGATAGCAGTTCTTCGGGTAATTTGACCGCCAGAACCACAGGTGTTTCTGTTTCTTCAAATCGTACCATTCTGTTTCGTACGGTCTGTTGCGCCCAATACCAGGCAAGTTCCTTGCTCTGGGTCAGAAAAACGGGTTCTATGGATTCCGTGTAGTGATTGCCTATGGTTGCCATGGTTTTTTTGGCAGCCTGTTTAATGGCCCTGTCGCCTGATCGTTTCAGCCCCTGTTCTTTTATGGAGTGAACCAGTGCAGATGAGGTGCCGTGATACCAGACATCGCTGGTTGTAAAACCGTGTTTGGTCAGCAGGGTTTGGGCGTCTTGCAGGTAACCGGGAATATTGCTCAATGTTTTACTCTTATGTCTGTGTAATCAATGATGGTGTAAATCAGACCTGAATGCAGGAGTGGTTTAATTGTGTTGCAGAACAAAAAAAGCGACCCGGTTAGAGGTCGCTTTTTAAAATTGCACTTCGGCCATCCTTCAAGGGTGACGGGTGGCCTTGCAACCGGTCAGAACTGGTTGGAAGTGTTCTTGGCTCCACCGGCCTTAAGCGCCATTTCACCGGCATAGTACTCTTTGTGGTCGTCACCAAGGTCGGAACCGGCCATGTTCTGGTGCTTGACGCAAGCGATACCCTGACGGATTTCCTTACGCTGAACGCCAGCAACATAACCCAGCATACCCTGGTCACCGAAGTACTCTTTCGCCAGATTATCAACAGACAATGCAGTTGTGTGATAAGTAGGCAGAGTGATCAGGTGGTGGAATACGTTCGCTTCACGTGAAGTATCAGCCTGGAAGGTTCTGACACGGGCATCAGCCGCTGCTGACAGTTCCGAATCATCGTATTCGGCAGACATCAGGTTGTCGCGGTCATAGCCAGAAACGTCCTTGCCTTCTGCTTTCCATGCATCGTAGGTTTGCTGACGGAAGTTCAATGTCCAGTTGAACGATGGAGAGTTGTTGTAAACCAGTTTCGCATCAGGGTGAACCTTGCGAACTTCGTCCATCATACCCTTGATTTCATGTACAGTCGGAACTGCAGTTTCAATCCAGAGCAGGTCAGCACCGGCATTGATCGCTTCGATACAATCGAATACGCAACGCTCATGCCCTGTGCCCGGACGGAACTGGTACAGACCGGAAGGCAGACGCTTGGGTCGTACCAGCTTGCCGTTACGGTTGAAGCATACATCGCCTTCAGCCATGTCAGCGACGTCGATTTCTTCAACGTCCAGGTAAGAATTGTACACGTCACCCTGGTCGCCTGGCTCTTTGACAACAGCGATTTCTTTGGTCAGGCCGGCACCTTCAGAGTCGGTACGAGCAACGATAAGGCCGTTATCAACACCCAGTTCAAGGAAAGCGTAACGGAGGGCGCGCAGCTTGCTGTGGAAATCAGCGTGTGGAACCGTGACTTTACCGTCCTGGTGACCACATTGCTTTTCATCAGCAACCTGGTTTTCGATCTGCAGGCAGCATGCACCGGCTTCGATCATTTGCTTGGCCATCAGGTAAGTGGCTTCTGCGTTACCAAAACCGGCGTCGATGTCGGCAATGATAGGTACAACATGAGTTTCGTGGTTGTCGATCTGAGACTGGATCTCGGCTTCTTTGGCTGCATCGCCAGCTTCACGGGCCTTGTCCAGTTCACGGAACAGGCCGCCCAGTTCACGAGCGTCAGCCTGACGCAGGAAGGTATACAGTTCTTCAACCAGTGAGGCAACGGCTGTCTTTTCATGCATGGACTGATCAGGCAGAGGGCCGAAATCGGAACGCAATGCAGCTACCATCCAGCCGGAAAGGTACAGGTAACGACGCTCGGTGCTACCGAAGTGCTTCTTGATAGAAATCAGCTTTTGCTGACCTACGAAACCATGCCAGCAACCCAGAGATTGAGTGTATTTGGTCTTGTCTTTGTCAAAGGCAGCCATGTCTGCTCGCATAATGTCTGCAGTGTACCTGGCGATGTCGAGACCGGTTTTAAACTTGTTCTGGGCACGCATACGTGCCGCTGACTCGGGGTTGATCGCATCCCATGGCGCACCTGCAGCTTTTTTTAAACTGGCAATTGCTTCGATGTCTGATTGGTATTGTGACATGATGTTGAATCCTCGCGTATAGCATTTGGATAGTGCCAGTCAAAAGAACCTGACTGGCGTGTAGTATCTAGGATGCGCAGCATTTTATATGAATTGGATAGACAAATAAATATGTTAAAGGTATTCCCGGTATTTTCTGTATAAATAGTGGTGGGGTTGCCGATAAATGGTGGTCGGGTTCCTGCGCAAACAGTCACAAAAATGTTGGCGGGGGTGTTGGGAGTTCGCAGAGAGGCAAAGAGGTAATCAGAATACAGAGAGCACAAAGAGCATAAAGAGCACAAAAAGGCGGGAAGTACGCCTTTTTGTTTGGGCAGAGAATGGTAGCAGCCTTTATCTTGCCCGCTTCAGGCTGTTTTTGCTGAAGTCTTTCTCCTCTAATCCGGTCATAAATCTAAAGTTGGCCATGATCAGATCCGTACTTTTGCCTGTCTGGTGATTGACCATGACGTTTTTGTGGGCTCGCCAGAATTTGTTTTTGTATTTCTTGTACATATACATCTTCAGGGTTTTTAATAGCGATTTTTTGCGATCATAAAACTCGACTTTATGGGTGCGGTATTCTTTTTGGTCTATCCAGGCCACCTGGCGGGTATACCCCGAGTTTTTATCGACCGGATAGCTTTCCACCACAAAGCACATCAGGTCGCCGCATTTTTCATCTCGCAAATACTTGTAGGTGTACTTTTCCACTTCGGCTCCGGCCAGATCCTCAAACGAAAACTCGCTTCCCATAAAGGGGCCGGATTTATTTTTTGAGGCGATGCGTTTTACCCGTTTCAATGCGGGCAGGTACAGCCATTGGTCATCATCATCCACCTTGTGAGCGTAGGTTAACAGGGCTGTGCCTCTCACATCGGCAGGCTGGTCGAAAATAGTCATGCTTTTGTTTCCGTCATCCTGCATTTCAAAACCCTTGATGCGAAGAATGCGAACACTTTTGTCACCACGTTTATTTCGCAGAATCATTTTCATGTCGGCAGAGCTGTCTTTCCAGCCGGAATCTCTTTTGTCAGCCTCTCTGGCAATGGCGAGTCCTTTTTCCGTGGCAGACTGAGCCATCACAGAGCCGGAAAAGAGGGTAAAAAATGCGACAAGAGAGACAAGCATTTTTTTTATCTGGCATCGTGCTGCCTGGTATTGGGCTATCTGGCGTTGCACTATCATAAACGGACTCCGTTACATGTGTTGTATTCAGCTTGGCAGGCTTCTTCCAGCCCGATGTGCAATATAGCAGGATTGCTGCTGTTGGCTCAATGTTACCAGGGTTACCTTCTTGTTACCATCCGGATGCTGTGACCCTGATTACTTCTTCTGTTGTGGTGAGCCCGCTGGATATTTTCTGTGCGCCGCTGAGTCTGAGGCTGCGCATACCATTTTGAACCGCAAATTTTCGTATCTCTTTCAGGTTCATGTTTTCAGACAGCATTTCTTTCAGGCTATCGTCGATGGTCAGAATTTCATACAGGCCCAGTCTGCCCTTGAACCCTGTATTTCTGCATTCAAGGCAGCCTGTGGCCTTGCACGGATTTTTTGGTGGCGATGCTTTCCAGGGGTAGGTCAGGCTTAACCAGTTGTCTTCAGACAGGGTGGTTTCCTGTTTGCAGGACGGGCATAGTTTTCTGACCAGTCGTTGAGCCATAATACCGCGCAGGGTGGCTCGGATAATGTAGGGTGCGACGCCCAGTTCAACAAGCCGGGTGAGTGCGCTTGCGGTATCGTTGGTATGCAGTGTGGAGAAAACCAGATGCCCGGTCAGGGCGGCCTGTGTCGCCATCTCGGCGGTTTCCAGGTCTCTGATTTCGCCGACCATAATGATGTCAGGGTCCTGGCGCAGCAGGGCTTTGACACCGGATGCGAAAGTTACATCAATATTGCTTTGTACCTGCATTTGATTGAATGCGGGTTCAACCATTTCTATCGGGTCTTCGATGGTGCAGATATTGACTTCCGGGCTGGCCAGTTGCTTCAGCGATGAATAGAGCGTCGTGGTTTTGCCTGATCCTGTTGGCCCGGTGACGAGTACAATTCCGTGTGGCGCCTGGACGATATGATTCCATTTGTTTTCATCTTCGTGACTGAATCCGAGGTCTTTAAAACTTCGGCACAGTACTTCGGGGTCGAAGATTCGCATGACCAGCTTTTCGCCAAACACTGTTGGCAGGGTTGACAGGCGAAGCTCTACTTCCTGGGAGTTCGGGTTTCTGGTTTTTATCCGGCCATCCTGGGGTTTTCTTTTTTCTGCAATGTTCAGGCGGCCAAGGATTTTCAGACGACTCACAACGGCCAGCCCGACACTGAAGGGGAGCTCGTACACGTTATGCAAATGACCGTCGATGCGGAATCTGACCTGGGATATCTCCCTCCGGGGCTCTATATGAATGTCGCTGGCTCTTTGTTCGTAAGCATACTGGAGTAACCAGTCGACAATTTTGACAATGTGCTGATCATTGGCATCATGGTTGCCGCTGGCACCCAGCTCCATCATCTGTTCAAAGTTTTGCCCCCTGTTCGATTTTTCGCTGATTGCCGCCTGGTTGACAGACCTGGCCAGTTGGTAGAACTCAACGGTAAAACGGCTGATTTCCTCCGGGTCTGCGATGGCGCGCCGAATTTCCTTCTTCAATACATGATGCAGGTCTTCTTCCCATGCCGTGTAAAAAGGCTGGGCGCTGACGATGGTGACGTAATCCGGTCGAACTTCCACTGCCAGAATATCGTGACGCTGCGCAAAGGCAAAGGACATGACTTCTGCAACCTGGTGAGCGTCAACTTTGAGTGGGTCAATACGATAGACAGGTTGACGGGCCCAGCCTGAAAGCCAGTCCACCAGCATGTCCATATTGACAGTTTTTCCGCTTGCCTTGTGTTTGAGCTGTTTTCGGGCAATAGTGATCAACGGGTGTTGTTTGCCCCCGACACTGTCGGTGATAAGCAGCCCGGTTTTGTCATTCGCGCTGATTACACCATCCTCTTCCAGGCGGCGGGCGATATCTGCAACCGAGAGTTTGGAGTTTTGCCGGTCAACAGCTTGCTTCATTATCGTGTCGGCTCCTGATGCGGGGTTCGGGTGCTTGCCGTTTACGGTTTAACCTTTGGGTGCCTTGTCTCGCCTGGCCTTGTTTTGCCAGTTTACATAGAGCATTGAGCAAATGAATATCGTAGCGGTCAAGAATGAATATAGCATAGGCTGTACAGACCACTCTGTCAGGTAGAATTGGACGGATGCCTGGGTAAAATAAAGCAGGACAATAAAGCACAGCCAGATGTGAGCGCGTGTGCTGTGTTTAATGAGCCCCGGCAGCAGTATCAGTAGTGGTATCAGCTTGACGCCAAGTACAACTCCTTTTGATGCACCTGGAGGGACACTGCCATCGAAAGTGGTAAAAACAAGGAACAGTATCAGCAGGGCATAACCGAAAAGTGACAGGTATCTGGCAATGTTTGCTTTGGTTTGTAGTGGCGATGGCATGGTGAGATTTCCGGTAGTAGCGTAATTTCAGATTTAAAGGTTGGGTGTTTGGCGTATTTCTCTCCGGGTAGATTTCCTCATATTTCACGGATCGCCATAGCCGCCCAATAAGAAAAAGACCTCGATTTGAGGCCGTCAGGTTGTAGTAATTTTTTGTAGTAACTTTACTCGTCAAGTCCTCTGATGCCTGATTGGCCTGCTTTTATTTCAATTTCCCTCCATGAGCGCCTCTGGTTAACGTAGACTCTCACACCGATGATGGTAAAGAGAATTAACAGGCAGATGGCTAACAGCATTAAAAGATTCATATTGGTGATCCAGACAAATGTACTCTCGTGATTAAATAATCTCAGTGAATCCTTTTGTCAAGACCTGTTTTCTCTGACCTGCTGTGAGCTTACGATAACCTTGCACAACTTTCCCTTCTCAAAATCGTATTGCTGTCTTTTCTTGTAACTACTCTTGCAACTACTTTTGCAACTGCCGAATACAACTGTAGAAGACTCCAATAGTTGATTCTTCCAGGTATTGACCTGGCCGGGGTATGCCTCAAACTCTGTGGCAATTTCATTCACCGTTCGCTTGCCCTTGATAGTTTCAACGGCTATTTTTGTTTTAAACTCTGATTTAAATGAGTTGCGTTTCATGCTCTCACCTTTCAACAGCGTTGCTGTTTTAACTCTTGGTCTCGATTTCGGGGATCACGATATCCACTGATCCGAGACTTTGTGCGTCCAATTGGAGAATTATGTAAATGGTGAGTATTAGAGGTCTTGTCATCGCAATAGTCGTTGCATTGATACTGGATGTTATTGGCGGTATCGCAGCTGTTCCACTTTTTGCCGAAGCCATGACAGGAGGAGTTATGTTAAACGCCGAAAAACAAACAAATTTCTTTCTCTATGGTTTGGTAGTTAGTTTGTTTGCAACATTTGTTGGGAGCTACATCAGTGCCAGATACGGAAAGTTGGCTCCATACAAAAACTCTTTTATTTTCGGTGTTATTAGTATTGCATTTAGCCTTATTTTCGCGAAACCTCATCCATTGTGGTACGTCATTCCAGGTTATATTACTGTCATGCTTGTTGCAATTCTGGGTGGGCACATGGTTGCCCGTAAAAATACATAACCAGACCACACACCAGTATTGCAATCTGATCAAACCGGACACTTGATCGAGACGTTATACCATCAGCCTTTTCTTTGCATCATAACCTGAATGATGTCGCTGCCGTTCAAAATATCATCTTTGAGCGCATGAAAAAGCCGAGTACAGATGAGTTTCAGGACTTGCTTCGTCCCTGCTTTCAGGAAGATGAAATGATGAAACAAAGCTGATACTGGTCGGTGCAGCACCAAATTTTTTGTGGTGTAACAGTTCTTTCGACTTCTTAAAATAACACACTCAGATTTGGTCAGATTTAGTGCTTCCCGCCCGGGTTTGTTTCTGTTGTTGTGGAGACCTCTTTATACAAAAATTAAAAAACAGTTTTTCGCAAGCACTCTTTATTTTTGCGTAGTCGTTCATCTTCATCGATCAATGGGCAGCTTTCACAATAGCCCCCGGATACCTTGTAATAAAGGCAACAACTGGCGCTTTCGTGAAAATAGCGGCGGTGTCCTTCAAAGGTTACGGGGTAGATTCGCGGGAGGCTTTTTGTCGGTAGAGACGATTCTGCAAAAAACGAGTTGAGCAAAGGCATGGTCTCGTCGACGCGGCCAAGCGCCTGTAGTAATTGTGCGCATTGTGCGCTCCAGGAAGAAGCGATCTGTGCCCAGATTGCCTGCCGGGGAAATTCTGACCATCGCTGCAGTGCATTTACTACGGGTTGTGCTTGCATAATCAGTGCCGCCTGGAGCTGATGGATCGGAGGTTGCCACGGTTCACCTTTGTCAAACACTTGCAGGCGGTGCAGTGCCGCTTTTTCAAACAGTGCTTTTTTACTGAATTTTAGAGATAAATTACAAAGCCGGACATCGGGGACAGTCTCATTAATCAGAAACGGCCCGAATGCAATACCTGATAACCAGCCGAAACGCAACGCAAAGCAGGCTGCAATCACTTTTCTTCGTTCAGTGTTCAAATTGATGCCAATGGTTTTTAACAGCCGATTGAATTCGCCACTTTCGGCATCGCGCAGGGCATCGCCATCTACCCAGCCTGCCGAGTCAGGTTGGCCAACTTCAGCCTGGCAGCGGGGATGAATGGGTTCCAGAGTGGCAAAGGCGGCAGCCAGTTTATCGACAGTCATAAAAAAACCCGTTTTACATTGACGGCATCACTACGGGTTTCTCGCAGTGATTGGCTGATACATAAATTCAGATAAAGGTTGAGTAAAAGTTTACGAAAGTGCGGCCCTTTGTACTACGCTATTACTATACCCCCCATATCCCTGTACCGGGAAATGTTGGCTTAATACGGACTGCCACTGTTTTGAAAGTGATTAATTTTAAAGGCGATCAATTTCAAAAGTGACCAATTCCCGGTCCGAAACTATTGGAGAATTTGTCATGTTTACACTTAGGAAAAGCATTACAGCCAAGTATATCTTGTCAATTTTCCCGATCATTGCATTGTTCACTTTAAGTTTTTGTGTGGTTATCTATCAAATCGAGAAAGATTACAGTGTAAAACAGGCAAAAGAACTGGGCATAACGACGAGCAGGGAAATTGCCCATGCCCTGGAAAGCTGGCTGGAACATCAGATTAAAACGGCAAAAATCATCGCTGAAAATCCCGATGTAGTAGCGCTTTGCAAGAATCCCAATCAGCCGTTGCTATATCAGAAAGTTCAGGTATATCTTCAACAGATACATAATGGCATAGGTTATTATGAAAACATAC